>JBBQWW010000014.1:0-54471 GCA_038210245.1 Acidimicrobiales bacterium | reverse complement strand
CGGGGCCCACCTGGGGGCGGTCCTCGATCCCGGTGGCGAGCATGTGGCCATCGTTGATGACCTGGGCCACCCGCTGACCGACGACGAGGCCCTGCTGGTCCTGTTGACCCTGGTCACCGAAGCCCATCCCGGTGCCCGAGTGGCCCTGCCGGTGGCGGCCAGTGTGGTGGCCGAGGAGATCTGCCAGAGGGCCGGGGCCGAGATCGTCTGGACCAAGCTCTCGGCCTCCCATCTGATGGAGGTGGCTCGGACCGAGCGGGTGACCCTGGCCGCCAGCCAGTCGGGGGGATTCATCTTTCCAGCGTTCCTCCCGGCCTACGACGCCGCCGCCACCCTGGTCAACGTGCTGGCCCTCCTCACCGCCTCGGGCCGCAAGCTCTCTGAGCTGGTGGCCGGACTTCCTGCCGTCCACATCGCCCATCAGGAGGTGCACACCCCCTGGGACCAGAAGGGCATGGTCATGCGGACCCTGGTGGAGCGCTCAGGCGACCGCGAGCTGGTCCTGGTGGACGGGGTCAAGGTGATCGAGGACGACGGGTGGGCCCTGGTGCTGCCCGATCCGGAGGAGCCGCTCACCCACGTGTGGGCCGAGGCGGGCAGCGACGCCCAGGCCGAGGCACGGGCCAACGAGTACGCCGTGCGCCTCGAGCAACTCCTGCGCTGAGCGGCGGTCCGGTCGGACGCCCGGTGCCGACCCAGGGCCTCGGCGGCGGTCGGCCACGTCAGGTATCGTCCGCACGTATGAACGTTCCCGACGAACTGCGGTACTCCACCGACCACGAATGGGCCCGAGCCGACGGCGATCGGATTCGGGTCGGGATCACCGACTTCGCCCAGGATGCGCTGGGTGACGTGGTCTTCGTGGACCTTCCGGCCATGGGTGTTGTCGTCGAGGCGGGGGGCCTGCTCGGCGAAGTGGAATCCACCAAGTCGGTGTCGGAGATCTACGCGCCGGTGGCCGGCACCGTGGTGGGTGTCAACGGTGCCCTGTCCGACAGTCCCGAGACCCTCAACGCTGACCCTTACGGTGAGGGTTGGATCTGTGAGATCGTGCCTTCGGACGCGTCGGCGGTGAGCGGACTGCTCGATGCCGACGGCTACCGGCAGTTGACCGCCGGTTGACCGTCATCGCCAGCTGGACAACCCTAGAGAGCGGAGCGGTGAGAGCGACTACCGTGGAAGGCGTGTTCTGTCCCAGTTGTGGCCATCGCAATCCGAACGGCGTCAACTTCTGCTCGTCCTGTGGGGCGTCGTTGGTGACCTCGGCCCCCGATACCTCGGTTTCGGTCGGACCGGTCGAGGATGTGGGCGAGGCTACCGACGTCGAGGCCCACGTGGGACATCTCGAGCTGCCCCGGGGTGTCGGCATGCTGGTGGTCAAGCGGGGCTCGGACGACTCGGTTCGGTTCCCTCTGGAGGCTCCGATCGTCCAGGCCGGGCGCCATCCGGAGAGCGACATCTTCCTCGACGACATCACGGTGTCGCGTCGCCATGCCGAGTTTGTGACCAGGGACCAGAAGACCACGGTGCGGGACGCGGGCTCGCTCAACGGCACCTACGTGAACCGGGCGCGGATCGAGGAGGCCCGGCTGTCCAGTGGGGACGAAGTCCAGATCGGAAAGTTCAAGTTGCTCTATCTCCTGGCCAGCGGCGAATGACGCCGACCACCAGTCGACCGGGCGGCGGACGGCCATGAGCGCCCGCTCCTACCTCTCCATCGGGGACGTGCTCACGCTGCTGCGTCAGGAGTTTCCGGACATCACCATCTCCAAGATCCGATTCCTCGAGAGCCAGGGCCTGGTCAATCCGGAGCGCACACCCTCGGGCTACCGGAAGTTCTACGAGCAGGACGTGGAACGCCTGCGATGGGTGCTGCGACAGCAGCGGGAGCACTTCCTGCCCCTGAAGGTCATCAAGGACCGCCTAGACGACGGATCGGGAGCGATCGCCCCGGCCACCGGGTCCACCGAGGCTGCCCATCATGAGTCGGCGCCGACGGCCCATAGCCGGATCGGGGATCCGGTTCTGGTCGGACAACGGCGGGGGGCCGAGGCCCAGGGGCGGTCCCCATCGGTGGGTGCTCATCCGGCGGGGGAGGCTCCCTTGTCCCTGGTGGGGGAGAACTCGGGGCTTCCGGGCATCAGGCCCTCTGACGAGTTGGTCTCTGACGCGGCGGCGGAAGCGCCCTTGCCTAGCGGTCCGGCGACTCCGTCCCGTCCCCCCGGGCGATCGGCCTCGGCGTCGCACCGACGCGGGGTCGATCGGACGCCCCTGCTCGAACTGGTGGACGACACTGTCGCTCCCGGATCGCCCGTGGCCACGAGCGATCCGACCCCCCATTCGGGCGATGGTGTGGCGGCCGGCACGGGCACGGCCGTCACGGGTTCGGCGGTCGTGGGGACGGGTACGAGCGGATCGGCGGCCACCCGACGGGCCAAGCCGGCGACGGTGGCGCGAACGGAGTCCGGTGAGGCGACCCGGGGTGCCAAGGGCGGTGGCCGAGCGACCCCGCCCACCCCGACCCCTCCGCGCCCGCCGACCCCTCCCGACCCCCCGGGCCCGGGAAAGCGCCCGCCCGGCGGCGACGGCATCAGCCTGTCCGCTGAAGAGCTGGCCGCCGCCTCCGATCTCAACCTGACCGTGGTGCGGGAGCTGCAGGAGTACGGGCTGCTGGTGGCGGTCAGCGTGGCTGGAGTCGAACACTTCGACGAGGAAGCCCTGACCGTGGCCACCGCCGCCGCCGGATTCACCCGGTTCGGGATCGAGCCGCGCCACCTCCGCCTGTACAAGAACGCCGCCGAGCGTGAGGCCGGGTTTGTGGAGCAGGTGGTGCTCCC
Organism: Acidimicrobiales bacterium; assembly: GCA_038210245.1. Classification (GTDB taxonomy): domain Bacteria; phylum Actinomycetota; class Acidimicrobiia; order Acidimicrobiales; family RAAP-2; genus Bog-756. The sequence goes on along the minus strand of JBBQWW010000014.1, from coordinate 51,634 downwards.
CCTGGTGCGTCAGCGGAACCCCGAAGCCCGGGCGCGGGCCCACGAGACGGCCGAAGAGTTGACCCAGTTGGGCCAACAGCTGCGGGGCTCGTTGCTGCGCACGGCGCTCGGCAACCTGCTGAACGGCTGATCACCGCCCCCGACCCCGACCGCCACCCCCTCGGGCCTGCCCTGATCGCACATCTGGTCAGTGGCGAGTAAGTTTGGCGCCATGGTCGAAGTCCGGCTTCGGGCGGTGCGTGTGGACCTGCAGTCGAACACGCCCGTACTGCTCCTGCAAGAGTCCGAGGGCCTGGGCCGGACCCTGCCCATCTTCATCGGAGCCCCGGAGGCCACCGCCATCGCCTTCGCACTGCAGGGCATGGACACGCCTCGACCGATGACCCACGACCTCATCCGTGACCTACTCGACGCCCTCGGCGCCGATGTCGTGCGGGTGGTGATCACCGAGCTCAAGACGGCTACCTACTTCGCCGAGATCGTCCTGCGTCACGGGGAGCAGGAGCTCCCCGTCTCGTCCCGTCCGTCCGACGCGGTGGCGGTGGCCGTGCGCACGGGGGCTCCCTTGTTCGTGGCCGACGACCTCATGGACAGCGAGGGGATCATGCTGGCTGTGGACGAGGAGGATGACGATGCCTCCGAGGACGACGAGGACGGCGCCAATCCCGACGAACTGGTCGGTGAGTTCCGCACGTTCCTCGACTCGATCCGTCCCGAGGACTTCTCCTCCTGAGCAAGCGGTCGGCCACCCGTCCCCGGGCGCGGTGGGGTTCGGAGCGGTGGCGATCGGGGGCCGATGAGGACCACCTGAGGATCCCGAGGTACTGGGACCGACCGGACCATACTGGCGGTGATTCCGGCCGACCCGGGCCAGTGGGGCCGGGAGTCGGTGAGCTCGGGGACAGGGGAGGACGGTCGATGAGGATGTCCCGGTCGGAGAGGCCCACCCTGACGGCCCACGCTGCGGTGGCGGCCGTGCTGGTCGCCGGGGCCCTGCTCGGTGCCTGCTCGTCCAACTCGTCGTCACCGACCACCACGAGGTCCACGCCATCGACGGCGGGATCGACCACGACCAGCGGATCGTCCACCACCACGTCCCCGGCCGGTGGCTCCACGACCACTACGGCGACCGGCCCGGCCCGCTGTGCCACCGGGGCCCTGACCGGTTCGGTGGTCGGAAGCAGTGGTGCCGCCGGAACCATCGAGACCACCATGGCCCTGAAGAGCACCGCCACCACCCCGTGCACGCTGGGGGGATATCCGGGCATGCAGATGCTGGCGTCGTCCGGCGCCCCGCTCCCCACCACGGTGGTGCGCAAGGGGAGCTACAGCTTCACGGACATGACTCCGACCAGTGTGACCCTGGCCCCGGGCCAGTCCGTCTACTTCAACATCGGGTACTCCGACGTGCCGGTGGGCAACGAGACCACCTGCCCCACATCGGCATCGGTGCAGGTCACCCCGCCCAACGCCTCCGATCACCTGGTCGTGGTGGCAGCCCTGGCCCCCTGTGGAACCGGCACGTTGGTGGTGTCCCCCGTGTTCGCGTCCACCGGAGCCAATAGCCAGACGACGGCACCACCCTCCAACTGACGACCGTCCCGGCCACCGAGGTCCGCCATCCCAGGCGAACGGGCCCGGTCAGCCCGAATCCCGGGGTCAGGCTGGGGGATACGGGCCGGGTCGTACCAGGGTCCGGCCCCTGGCCCCTCCGGCCTGGATCCTCTCGAGAGCCGGCGCCAACCCGGCGAGGTCCACTTCTTCGCTACCCATCTCCGCCAGCAGGCCTGAGGGGAAGGCCGTGGCCATCTCGTCCCACACCCGTCGCCGTTCAGCGATCGGGGTGAGGACCGTGTCCACCCCGATCAGTGCGGTGTCGCGCACGATGAAGGGATAGATCGACGTCTCGAGAGCGTTCCCGCCGGTAAGGCCGCTGGCGGCCACGGCGGCGCCATACCGGAGCGTGCGCAGGATGGCGGCCAGGGTGGGCCCGCCCACGCAGTCCACGGCCCCGGCCCACCGCTCGGGCCCCAAGGTGCGCCCGGACGGTTCGAGGAGGTCGTCGCGGCCGATGACCTCGGCGGCGCCCAGCCCGGTGAGGTAGGGCGCCTCCGCTGACTTGCCGGTGCTGGCTACCACCTCGTAGCCCCGCGAGGCCAGGAGGGCCACGGCCATGCTGCCCACGCCACCGGAAGCCCCGGTGACCAGCACCGGGCCGTCGCCGGCCCGCAGTCCCCGTTGCTCGAGCCGGTGCAGGGAGAGGGCGGCGGTGAAGCCGGCCGTGCCGATGGTGGCGGCCTGGCGGGCGTCGAGGCCGGCCGGAAGCGGAACCACCCAGGCCGCCGGGACCCGGGCCAGCTGCGAGAAGCCGCCGTGGTGGGCCACGCCGAGGTCGTACCCGTGGACGATGACCTGTTGACCGGGGGAGATCGAGGGTTCGGCCGAGGTCAGCACCGTGCCCACCAGGTCGACACCTGGCACCAGGGGACTGATCCGGGCCACCCGGTTGCCGGGCCGGGTGACCATGCCGTCCTTGTAGTTGATAGCCGACCAGTCCACGGCGAGGACCACCGACCCGTCGGACAGATGGTCGGGCGTGAGCGTACGGACCCCGGCGGTGACACCCTCGCCGTGGGCACCGGTGCGCTCCACCACGAAGGCGGCGAACGAGGCGGGGAGCGTCGGCCGTTCGCCTGCCTCGGGATCGGTTCGGTCGGGCGGGGGAGTGGTGGCCATTGCGGGTACCGTACTGACTCCATGGGTGGTGCGGACGCGACGGAGGACACGGGGCCAACCGGGCCGGGGGCCTTCGGCTGGTGGCCATCCCCGTGGTCGGCGGAGCGCACGGCGGCCGGCAAGGTGAGTCGCGGTGGCCTGCAGGCCGATGGCCAGGCGGTCTACTGGTGCGAGAGCCGGCCCGGTGAAGGTGGGGGACAGGTGGTGGTCCGTTGGGTGGACGGCACACCCCCCGAGGACGTGTCGCCGACGGGCGTGAGTGTCCGGAGCCGGGTGCACGAGTACGGAGGGGCTAGCGCCACCGTCCGGGACGGCGTGCTGTTCTACGTCGACCAGTCCGATCAGCAGTGGTACCGGGTCGCCCTGGCCCGGTCCCCGGCGGCTCGGGAGGCGGCGGTGGTGCTGACCGGTCCGGTTCCCCCCGATGGCCCCGGGCCCTGGAGCTCCCGGTACGCCGACGGCCAGGTGTTGCCGTCGGGAGCCTGGCTGCTGTCGGTGGAGGAGCGCCACGCCGGGACGAGCACCGACCACCGGCTGGTGGGGGTACCTCTGGCCGCCGATGCCGCCGCTGCCGGGCCCGTCGTGACCTTGGCCGAAGATCGGGACTTCGTGGCCAGCCCCCGTCCCTCACCGGACGGTCGGTGGGTGGCCTGGGTCACCTGGGACCACCCGTTCATGCCCTGGGACCGCTCCGAGCTGTGGCTGGCCCGCCTGGAGGAGTCGGCGGACGGGCTCCGGCTCCACCGGTCGCGACGGGTGGCCGGAGGTGGGGAGTCGTCGGTGGGCCAGCCCCGATGGGCCCGGGACGGGAGCCTGCTGTTCGTGGACGACCGGACGGGATGGTGGCTGCCGTATCGGGTGGCCCTAGGGGGCCTGGCCGACGGTGGTCCGGAGGCGGAGGCCGTGGTGGCGTTGGAGGCAGAGTTCCATGCGCCCGACTGGGTACTCGGGCAGGCCACCATGGCCGAGCGGTCCGACGGATCCCTGGTCTGCCGGATGCACCGAGGCGGTCGCGACGAAGTCGTCCACCTCCGGCCGAACGGTGGTCCCGATGGCGATCCCGGATCCGGTGGGGGACAGCCGTCGTGGACGATGGAGGTCATCGACCAGGCGTGCGTGGCCATCTCCGGACTGGTGGTCACCGGTGGTCCCGCCGAACGGCTCTACGTGCTGGGCTCCACGCCCACCGAGGCCCAGGCGGTCTTCGAGATTCCCTGGTCGTCGTCGGAACCGAGCCGGCGGATCTCGACCGGACCGGAGTCGCCGTCCGCTGCCGGGGTGTCGGTGGCCCGTCCGTTCACGGCATCGACGCCGACCGGCCCCGTCCCCGGTCTGTTCTACCCCCCGGTGGGGGCGCCCGACGGTGCCCCCACCGATCCACCCCCCCTGGTGGTCTTCTGTCACGGTGGCCCCACCTCAGCGGCGGAGGGGGGGCTGGACCCGATGGTCCAGTTCTTCGCCAGCCGGGGGCTGGCGGTGGCCGCCGTCAACTACCGGGGTAGCAGTGGTTTCGGCCGGGCCTTCCGGAAGCAGCTCGATGGGCTCTGGGGTCAGGCCGATGTGGACGACTGTGTGCAGTACGCCGCAGCCCTCGAGCGCGCCGGGTGGGTGGACGGCCGCCGCATGGCCATCCGGGGGAGCAGCGCCGGCGGACTGACCGCTCTCGGGGCGCTGATCCGGGCCGACCGCTTCGCCGGGGCCGCCGCCTGGTACGGGGTCACCGACCTCGAGGCCCTGGCCGCCGATACCCACGACTTCGAATCCCGCTACGTGGACTCACTGGTGGGTCCCTGGCCCGAGGCCCGGCCCACCTACCGGGCCCGGTCCCCGATCCACGGCGTGGAGCAGGTGACGGGCTCGGTTCTACTCCTGCAGGGGGCGGACGATCCGGTGGTGCCGGCCGACCAGTCCGAGCGCTTCGCCGCGGCGTTGGACCAGCGGGGGGTGCCCTGCCGCCTGGTGGTGTTCGAGGGAGAGTCCCACGGCTTCCGCCGGGCCTCGACCATCGAGGCCAGCCTCCTCACCGAGTTGGACTTCTACCGCTCCCTGTTCGGCGACAGGACCGGTCCGGGCGCCACCAACCCTTCGACCTGAGCCCACCGGTGGGTACCCGGCCGGGGCGGCGTGTTCACGGGGCTTCACCGCTGGCCGGGAGTCCCCGGTGGTACCCTCGACCGTGCTGACCGACCGCCTGCGGATGCACCCCAGGGCCGCGTCGTCGGCCGTGGGAGCACGGTGGGCGGGCTACCCGGCGCCGGTCCGACGGTCGTTGGCGGCCCTGCAGTCACTGTCCCCAGAGGGACGGGACGCCTTGCTGTACGGCTGTTCGGCCGTGTTCGCCGGGGTCACCGCCTTCGCGGTGGGGATCCCCCTCTACCGCCAGTGGGGGCAGATGGCGGTGGGACCGTACGCCGTGGCCGCCACGATCATGATCGTGGTGGCCCTGCGGATACGCGTCGGGGCCCACGACGACGGGCCGACGGCCTCCGCCGACCCCACCGTCTCCGAGGTCCCCCCGGCCCGACGACCGATCACCGGCCACCGGCGGTGGCGGGTGGTGCGGGTGGTGGCCTTCCTGATCGTCCTGTTCGGGGCCACCATCGTCCCGCTGGGCCTGGAGGTGGTGTGGCGGGCCGAGGGCAACGCCGCCCTCCACGTCCAGCCCGAAGTGCTGGTGGTGGAGCACGCCGGGGACCGGGCCGCCCACGGCCAGGACCCGTACCGGGTGGTGGACAAGGACGGGCACATCGTCATCCACGAGCACTCCGAGCCTATCTACGAGCTCTACTACCCCTACCTGCCCGGGATGGTGGTGTTCGGATTCTCCACTGGCAGCAAGGTCGAGGCCCGACTCACCGATGCCCGCATCCAGTTCCTGCTGTTCACCGGCGTGATCGCCCTGTTCGCCCTCAGTCGACTGCGACCGCCCACCGACGCCCGGGTGCGGGCTCTCGAGGTGCTGACCGTCCTGCCCACCGCCGCCCTCCCCCTGGCCACCGGGGGCGACGACATGCCGGTGGTGGCGCTGATGCTGCTCGGTCTGGTGGCCCTCAAGCGCCGAAGACCGGTGCTGGCCGGTCTGGCCCTCGGGGCGGCGTCGTCGCTCAAGTTCACGGCGTGGCCCTTGGCCCTGTTGGCCCTGTGGGCGGCGTCCGATGCCCGGCGACGCCGGGCCATGGGCCGGTACGCGCTCGGGGTGCTGGTGGTGGTCGGTCCGGTGGTGCTGCCGGTGGCCCTGCGCAATCCGTCGGCGTTCGTGGACAATGTGATCCGGTTCCCCCTCGGTCTGGCCGGTGTGTCGTCTCCGGCGGCCAGCGCCCTGCCCGGGCACGTCTTGGTGTCAGCGTTCCCCGGTGCCCATCGGGTCTATGTGGTGACGGCGGTTCTCCTCGGGGGCGCGGCACTCATGTGGAGGTTGTGGCGGCGGCCGCCCGGCAACGCCGCCGAGGTGGCCAGCCTGTCCGGCTGGGTGATGCTCATCGCCATCCTGCTGGCCCCGGCCACCCGGGTCGGCTACCTGCTGTACCCGATCAACCTGTTCGTCTGGGCCTGGATGCTCCGCCAGGCCGATGATCCGTCGGCGTCGTCCGAGGACGTGGATCAGCTGTCGTCGGGGAGCTCGAACAGCTCGAGCGAGAAGGTGGTGGTGCCGGTGGAGGTGGTCGGGGACACCGTGGCCCCCACCTCCCAATAGAAGCTGTCGCCGCTGCCCTTCTTGAACAGGATCACCGTCCCCGGTGACGACCCGGTGGAGGGGCTGCCCTGATCGGTCACCTTCCAGCCCAGGCGGGGGAGGAGCGTGCGGTAGAGATCAGCCACCTGATCGGCCGAGAGTCCGGTCCGGAAGGTCACCGTGCGGTCGAACTGGCGGGCCCCCTGGTCGGAGTTGTCCGTCCGGGTGATGGCGCTTCCGGTTGGCACCGCCAGGTTGCCGAGGATGTCGGCCGGCGGTTCTCCCGAGCTCACGATGGACTTCATGGCCGTGGCTGCCGGGGTGAGTGGGACGGTGGTCCCGTCAGGGATGGTGATCTTGTGGATGGACAGGGAGGTGTCGCTCCCTGAGGCCAGGGCCGACGCCACCCCACCCACCACCACGATGCACACGGCCAGGCCCAGCACGACCAGGGCCGGCCCCCGAAGGGACATGGGCTCGAACAGGCGGTGTTCAGGGTCCACGGCGCCGTCGTCCACCAGCGGATCCGTCCCGGGCGCACCAGACGGCTCAGTCGGATCGAACGGCTCAGATGTCGGGGGAGGGTTGGACACGGCAGATCCATGCTACCGGCGTACCGTGGGTGTCCCCGGGTCGGGCCGGACCCGGGGACGGGGCCTTCGCTGTGGGCGTCAGCCCGGGGTCGGCACCGCAGCGTCCGGCATGGCACGGTCCCCGGTGATCGTTTCCACGGTGGCGCTGTCCATCGCCTCGGCCACCCGGGTGGAGACGACAGCCGCCCCCACGGTCACCGCCAGGATCCCCCACCGGCTGCGGCGGGGCAGGGAGCCGAAGGCCAGCACGGTGGCCAGGGCGTCCACGGCGTCGGCCATGCCCCCGAGCGCCACCCACGGCCGGGCTTCGGCGTCGGACCGGCGCAACGCCCGGAGGGCGCCGAAGCCGAGGGCCAGGTCGCGGCCGCCCATGGTCCGGGCCAGGAGCCGACTGCCGGAGTCGCCGGCCTCGGCTCCGATCCACGGCCGGGCCATGAGCGTGGGGGCCAGGACGGCGCTGATCCCTATCCCCACCCGCCCCCACGCGACGAGCTGGGCCAACGGGCGGGAGGCAGAGGGATCCATGGTGCCAAACTAGAGGGAGGGGAAGGGAAGGGAGGCGCCCTTCGCCGGGTCGTGCCACGACCACGTCGGACCGGTGACCATCGTCACTACTCCGTTACTCACCCACGGTAGTCTTCTCACTACACCCTGTGAAACATGCTGTTCACCTGATGTTTACTTTTGCCCGACGCTCCTTCACAATGCCAGAGCACGGATGAGCGGCGCGGCTCATCCCGAGGAGGGGTGCCTGGACCAGAAGGGGCGGAGCGATCCTGTGAAGAGGGGGGGAGTGGTCGGGCCGAGAGGCCCGGCCACTTTCTTGTCCGGGGCCCGGAGGGTGCCCCGACGCTCAGACCGGGGTGGTGACACCGGGGGGCGGCCGCCCGGTCCAGCCCAGGTGGTCGAGCGGTCCGTGGCCCCGGCCGAGGTGCCAATCGGACCCACCCCGCAAGGCGCCCAACACGAACTCCTTGCCCACGGCCACCGCAGTGGGCACGTCGGTTCCTCGGGCCAGGGAGGCGGCGATGGCCGCCGACAGGGAGCACCCGGTCCCGTGGTTGTTGAGGGTGTCCACCCGGCCACCCGTCAGGACGGTGACGGTGGTGCCGTCGAAGAGCACGTCGGCCACCTGGTCGGGCGGCGTGCTCCCCGAGCCCGACTCGACGCCGGGGAGATGACCCCCTTTGACCAGCACCCAGGTGGGTCCCAGGTCATGGATCCGACGGGCCATGTCCACCATGGCCTCGACATCCTCCACCCCCGTCGGGGCCCGGTCCGCCAGCAGGGCGGCCTCCCACAGGTTGGGGGTGGTGATCAGGGCTTGGGGCAGCAGGTGGCGCCGGTAGGCGTCGATACCCTCCTCGACCAGGAAGATTCGACCGGTGGAGGCCACCATCACCGGGTCCACCACCAGGTGGGGAAGGTCGCCGGCAGCCGCCCGGCGTCCCACCACCTCGATGATGGCCGGATCCCCGAGCAGTCCCGTCTTGACCGCTCGCACCGGAAGGTCGTCGAGGACCGTGCTCATCTGGGACTCGACCAGGGCCGGGGGGAGGTGGTGGACCTCGCGGACGGTGACGGTGCTCTGGGCCGTCACCGCGGTGATGACGGTGGTGCCGAACACGCCCAGGGCCCCCATGGTCTTGATGTCGGCCTGGATCCCGGCCCCGGCCCCCGAGTCGGATCCGGCCACGGTCATGGCTACCGGGGGATCGCCCACGCCCCTCATCCCCCGACCATTCCTTCGACGTCGCTCGAGGCCAAGGCGTGGAACCGGCGGGTGATTCGACCGGCCCGACGGGCGGACCGCCCCGACGTCACCGCCTCTCGCATGGCTTCGGCCATCAGCCTGGGGTCGCGGGCCCGGGTCACCGCCGAGGCCACCAGCACGGCATCGCACCCCAGCTCCATGGCCAGGCAGGCATCGGAGGCCGTGCCGATCCCGGCGTCCAGCACCACGGGTACGGCGGCCTGTTCGACGATGAGGGCGATGTTGTGGGGATTGCGGACGCCGAGCCCACTGCCGATGGGGGCACCGAGGGGCATGACGGCGGCACACCCGATCTGCTCGAGGCGCCGGGCCGTCACCGGGTCGTCGTTGCAGTAGGGGAGGACCACGAACCCGTCGTCCACCAACTCCTCGGCCGCGGCCACCAGCTCCACCGCATCGGGCAGCAGGGTCCGGTCGTCACCGATGACCTCGAGCTTGATCCAGTCGGTCCCGAAGGCCTCACGGGCCAACCGGGCGGTGAGCACGGCCTCCGCGGCCGTGAAGCAGCCGGCGGTGTTGGGCAGTACCTGGATGTCCAGGGCGTCCAGGAGATCAACCAGCGAGTGCCGGGTGGTGGGGTCGACCCGGCGAACAGCCACGGTGGCCAGCGTGGTGCCCGAGGCCACCAGGGCCGACCGGAGGGACTCGGGACTGGCCATGCCGCCGGTGCCCAGGATCAGCCGGGACGCAACGACGCGGCCGGCGATGGTGAAGACGTCCGGGTCCGGTGCCGGGGCCTCCGGGGTGGGAAGGACCACCGACGTCGTCGGGTCGATACCGCCAGGATGTCGGTGGGGGCGGGAGGGCGGGGCCGTGGCGGCCCGGGCGTCGGTGGACTGGTCGACCATCCTGTCCACGGTACCGCTCCCTCCTCGGCGCCCGGCGCGGGGCTACCCGCCGGCGGCCGCCGTGACGATCTCGATCCGATCGCCCCGGGCCACCACCGTGGCCTCCCAGGCGCTCTTCGGTACCACCTCGCCGTTGCGGGCCACGGCGATGCCCTTGGGGGAGGTACACCAGACCGAGACCAACTCGGCCACGGTGGTCCCCGGCGGCCCCTCCCACGGGGCTCCGTTGACCTCGATAGGCCTCACCGGTCGGCTGCCGGGACCAGAGGGGGTCGGAGGGCGGTCTCGCTCCGGTCCGGTTCGGTGCCCGGTCCGAACCGTTGCGGCCCGAAGGAGTCGAACAGCGTTCCGGCACTACCGCCGAGCAGACCGACGACCTCATCGGCCGTGACCGGGGCCAAGAGGATGCCGTTCCGGTAGTGGCCGGTGGCCACGACCAGTCCGGGGATCCCGGTGGCCCCCACGATGGGGGCGTTGTCGGGTGATCCCGGCCGCAGACCCGTGGTGGTCTCGCTCAGCTCGTACTCGTCCACGACGGGCACCAGGTGCCGGGCATCGTCCAGCAGGTCGACCACGGAACCGGCCTGCACGGTCAGGTCGAACCCCTTCTCCTCGACCGTGGCTCCCACCACCACGGTCCCGTCCGATCTCGGCACCAGGTAGCAGCTCCTACCCCGCACCAGGCCCCGGAGCGTCCGCTGGAGCCTCGGGGCGCCGTCGATGGCCCGCAGCCGGATGGTCAGGCCCTTGACCGGCCGTACCGGTGGCCGGACCGAGTCGGGCACCCCGCCGACGTGCCCCGAGTGACAGCCGGCGGCCAACACCACCGCACCGGAGTGCAGTCGTCCGCCCCACCGGAGGGTCACACCGGTGGCCCCGATCGGCCCGGTGGTGACGTCGGCCACGGCGTCCTCCACGAAGGAGACCCCGACGGCCCGGCAGGCGTCGAGCAGGGCCTGGACCACCAGACGGTTGTCCACCTGGTGGTCGTCGGCCAACTCCACTCCGGCTCGGATGCCGGGGGCCAGGAGGGGCTCGGCCGCCCGGCACTGGGGGGACGTCAGCCGATGGGCATTGAGGCCCAGGGCCACCTGGTAGCGGAGGACGTCGTCGACGGCGGCCCGGTCGGAGGCGTCCGCCGCCACCAGGAGCGTCCCACCGGTCCGAAAGTGGACCGGTCGACCCGATGCCCGTTCGAGGTCGTTGGCGAATCGGGGCCAGGCCCGGGCGGCCGCCACGTTGAGCCGGGTGAGGGCGTCCTCGCCGAAGTGGGCCTCACCCACCGGGCCCAGCATGCCGGCCGCCGCCCAGCTGGCCCCCTGCCCCGGCGTGGGGTCCACCACGGTGACGGCCATGCCGGCCGAGGCCGCCCGCCAGGCGATGCTCAGGCCGATCACCCCGCCGCCGGCCACTACCAGGTCCGCTGGCGTCCCCGTCGTCATGGGCCCATGCTACGAGGGATGGGCCCATGCCACGGGGGGCCCAGCCCGTTCTGGCGGCCCGGGCCGTCGCCCACCGCAGGCGCACACCTGCAGGGGGTGTCGGCCGGAGGGGCCGGACATGACGGATCCCGCCCGGGGACGTGTACAATCTTTCGACCACGCAAGGGCCAACGTCGTCCCGCGCGGGTGGATCCACTTCTCTCGTTGGAGCGACCCGATGACGACCCACTCTGACCACGTTGGTGCCCCGGGGCCTGTCGTCATGACGCCTGTACCGGCACCGGCGACCCGGCACCCGCAGGCCCCAAAGGGTGGACTCTACGACGGCCGCTTCGAGCACGACGCCTGTGGGGTGGCCCTGGTGGCGGACCTGCAGGGACGGGCCACCCACACTCTGGTGCGCCAGGCCATCTCCGCCCTCGAACATCTGGCCCACCGGGGGGCCACGGGCAGCGAGGAGGACAGCGGCGACGGCGCCGGCATCCTCATCCAGATCCCCCACGACTTTTACGCCGACGTCGTCGACTTCGATCTCCCGGCCCGGGGCGCCTACGCCACCGGTCTGGCCTTCCTGTCGAGGAACGACGCCGAGGCCGCCGCGGCGAGGGCGTCCATCGACAAGCTGGCCGGAGAGGAGGGCCTGGTGGTCATCGGATGGCGGGCCGTGCCCATCCACGACGCCACGCTCGGATCCATCGCCGAGGCGGCCATGCCCTCCATCCACCAGCTGTTCGTGGCGCCGGCCGCTGAGGCCCCCCTCCTCGGGGACGAGCCGGCGTTGGCCATCGATCGGTTGGCCTTCGTGCTCCGCAAGCGGGCCGAGCACGAGATCGACGAGTGCTACGTGGCCTCGCTCTCGGCCCGGACCATCACCTACAAGGGCATGCTGACCTCCCACCAGCTGGCCGAGTTCTACCCCGACCTCTCTGACGAGCGGGTCATCAGCGGGCTGGCCCTCGTCCACTCCCGGTTCTCCACCAACACCTTCCCCTCCTGGCCCTTGGCCCACCCCTACCGATACCTGGCCCACAACGGGGAGATCAACACGGCGGCGGGCAACCGCAACTGGATGCGGGCCCGTGAGGCTCTGTGCGCCTCCGACCTCATCCCCGGGCTCGAGCGGGCCTTCCCCATCGTGACCCCCGGGGCCAGCGACTCGGCCTCCTTCGACGAGGTGCTGGAGCTGCTCCACCTGGGCGGCCGGCCGCTGCACCACGCCGTGCTGATGATGATCCCCGAGGCCTGGGAGAACCACCGGACCATGGATCCGGCCCGTCGGGCCTTCTACCGCTACCACGCCTCCCTCATGGAGCCGTGGGACGGACCGGCGGCCGTGGCCTTCACCGACGGCACCGTGATCGGGGCGGTGCTCGACCGCAACGGGCTCCGACCGGCCCGCTACTGGGTGACCGACGACGGCATGGTGGTGCTGGCCAGCGAGGTCGGGGTGATCGACGTGCCGCCCGAGAAGGTGGTGAAGAAGGGCCGCCTGCAGCCCGGCCGGATGTTCCTGGTGGACACCGGGGCCGGACGGATCGTGGACGACGACGAGATCAAGGACGCGCTGGCCGCTGAGCAGCCCTACGCCGAATGGCTCGACGCCGGCCAGATCGAGCTCGAGGAGCTGCCGCCCCGGACCATGCTCACCCCCCAGCACGCCTCGGTGGTGGGCCGCCAACGCCTGTTCGGGTACACCAACGAGGAGCTACGGCTCATCCTGGCGCCCATGGCCAAGGCCGGGACCGAGCCCATCGGATCGATGGGCACCGACACCGCCATCGCCGTGCTGTCCGAGCGACCCCGCCTGCTCTACGACTACTTCACCCAGCTGTTCGCCCAGGTCACCAACCCTCCCTTGGACGCCATCCGAGAGGAGCTGGTCACCTCGCTGCTCTCGACCCTGGGCCCGGAGTCCAACCTGCTCGACCCCACGGCGGAGTCGTGCCACCAGATCGTCCTGCCCATGCCCGTCATCGACAACGACGACCTGGCCAAACTGCTCTACGTCAACGAGGACGGCAGCACTCCGGGGTACCGGGCGTTCGCCATCGACGGCCTGTTCGAGGTGGCCGGGGGCGGAGAGGCCCTCCGATCGGCCATCGACGAAGTTCGGGCCCAAGTCAGCGCGGCCATCGCCGAAGGCGCCGACGTCATCGTCCTGTCCGACCGCAACTCCACGGGCCGGCTGGCCCCGATCCCGTCCCTGCTGCTGGTGTCGGCCGTTCATCACCATCTGGTGCGGGAGAAGACGCGCACACGCGTGGGCCTGGTCGTCGAGTCCGGCGATGCCCGGGAGGTCCACCACATGGCCCTGCTCAAGGGGTTCGGGGCTGCCGCCATCAACCCCTACCTGGCCTTCGAGACCATCGACGACATGATCGCCTCGGGCGTCCTCACCGGAGTGACGCCGCGCCAGGCCCAGAAGAACTACATCAAGGCAGCGTCGAATGGCATCATCAAGGTGATGTCCAAGATGGGCATCTCGACGGTGGCCTCGTACACCGGCGCCCAGGTGTTCGAGGCCGTCGGCCTGGCCTCCGACGTGATCGACGAGTACTTCACCGGCACGGTGTCCCGGATCGGGGGCGTGGGTCTCGACGTGCTGGCCGACGAGGTGGCCCGCCGCCACCACCTCTCCCATCTCGACCGCCCCACCGAGCTGGCCCATCGGGAGCGGGAGGTGGGCGGCGAGTACCAGTGGCGGCGGGAGGGCGAGATCCACCTGTTCAACCCCAAGACCGTGTTCAAACTGCAGCATGCCACCCGGTCCAAGCGGTACGAGGTCTTCAAGGAGTACACCCGGGCCGTGGACGATCAGTCCGCCCAGCTGGCCACGTTGCGGGGGATGATGCATCTGCGCACCGGGGACCGTCCTCCGGTGCCCATCGACGAGGTGGAGCCGGTGGCGTCCATCGTGGCCCGGTTCTCCACCGGGGCCATGTCCTACGGGTCGATCTCGGCCGAGGCCCACGAGACGCTGGCCATCGCCATGAACCGGATCGGCGGGAAGTCCAACACCGGCGAGGGAGGCGAGGACCCCGACCGCTTCACCCCAGACGCCAACGGCGACCTCCGGCGCAGCGCCATCAAGCAGGTGGCCTCCGGACGCTTCGGGGTCACCTCGGAGTACCTGGTCAACGCCGACGACATCCAGATCAAGATCGCCCAGGGGGCCAAGCCCGGGGAGGGCGGCCAGCTCCCGGGCCACAAGGTGTCCCCCTCCATCGCCAAGACCCGCTACTCCACGCCCGGGGTGGGCCTCATCTCCCCGCCTCCCCACCACGACATCTACTCCATCGAAGACATCGCCCAGCTCATCCACGACCTCAAGTCGGCCAACCCCGAGGCGCGGGTCCACGTCAAGCTGGTGGCCGAGGTGGGTGTGGGGACGGTGGCGGCCGGCGTGGCCAAGGCCCACTCCGACGTCGTGCTCATCTCGGGCCACGACGGAGGCACCGGTGCCACCCCGCTCACCTCCCAGAAGCACGCCGGCATCCCCTGGGAGCTGGGGCTGGCCGAGACCCAGCAGACCCTGCTGGCCAACGGCCTGCGGGACCGCATCGTGGTGCAGGTGGACGGACAGATGAAGACCGGTCGTGACGTGGTCATCGGCGCCCTGCTCGGGGCCGAGGAGTTCGGCTTCGCCACCGCCCCGTTGGTGGTGTCAGGGTGCATCATGATGCGGGTCTGCCACCTCGACACCTGTCCGGTGGGCATCGCCACCCAGAACCCTGTGCTGCGGGCCAAGTATTCGGGCAAGCCCGAGTTCGTGGAGACCTTCTTCGAGTACATCGCCGAGGAGGTGCGAGAGCACCTGGCCGCGCTCGGCTTCCGCACCCTCGAGGAGGCCATCGGCCGGGTGGAGCTGATCGACACCACCGACGCCGTCGACCACTGGAAGGCCCGGGGCCTCGACCTCTCGCCCATCCTGGTCCAGCCCGAGCTGCCCGAGGGGGCTGTCCGGTACCGGATCCACGAGCAGGACCACGGACTCGACCGGGCCCTCGACCACGCCTTCCTCGAGCAGTGCCGTCCGGCCATCGAGGACGGTACGCCGGTGCGGGCCGAGGTGGTGGTGACCAACGTCAACCGCACGGTGGGCACGCTCCTGGGGTACGAGATCACTCGCCGCCACGGGGGGGCCGGGCTGCCCGAGGGAACCATCGACCTGACCTTCCGGGGGTCGGCCGGCCAGAGCTTCGGCGCGTTCCTGCCCAAGGGCGTGACCATGCGCCTGCTCGGGGACACCAATGATTACCTGGGCAAGGGGCTGTCCGGGGGCCGGATCATCGTCCGCCCGCCGGACGAGTCCACCTTCGCCTCCGAGGACAACATCGTGGCCGGAAACGTCATCCTCTACGGGGCCACCGCCGGCGAGGTCTTCCTCCGGGGCCAGGTCGGCGAGCGGTTCTGCGTGCGGAACTCGGGAGCCATCGCCGTGGTGGAGGGTGTGGGCGACCACGGGTGCGAGTACATGACCGGGGGTCGGGTGGTGGTACTGGGTCCCACCGGACGGAACTTCGCCGCCGGCATGTCCGGGGGGATGGCGTTCGTCTACGACCCCCATGGCCTTCTGGTGGGCTCCTACAACCGCGACCTGGTGGATCTGGAGCCACTGTCGGCCGACGACCGGGTGTGGTTGAAGGACCGGATCACCATGCACCGGGACGAGACCGGGTCGGAGGTGGCCCGGGCCATCCTCGCCGACTGGATCGCCGCCTCCGGGCAGTTCGTGACCGTGATGCCCCAGGACTACCGGCGGGTGCTCGAGGCCACCGAACAGGCGGTGGCCGAGGGCCGGTCGGTGGAGCGGGCCGTCATGGAGGCCTCCCATGGGTGATGTCAACGGCTTTCTGAAGCATGGCCGAGAGCTACCGGCCCGCCGTCCCGTCCCGGTCCGTCTGCGGGACTGGAAGGAGGTCTACGAGCCCTTTCCGGTCGAGTCGGCCCAGCAGCAGGGGGCCCGCTGCATGGACTGTGGGATCCCTTTCTGCCATGAGGGCTGCCCCCTCGGAAATCTGATCCCTGAGTGGAACGACCTGGTCTACCGGGACGACTGGCCCGACGCCATCGAGCGGCTCCACGCCACCAACAACTTCCCCGAGTTCACGGGCCGGCTGTGCCCGGCCCCGTGCGAGGGGTCGTGCGTCCTCGGGATCAACGACGACCCGGTGACCATCGAGCGGATCGAGTACGAGATCGTCGAGCGGGCCTTCGCCGAGGGATGGGTGGCGCCGGTGCTCCCGTCGGTCCGGAGCGGCAAGCGGGTGGCGGTGGTGGGCTCGGGCCCGGCCGGCCTCGCCTCGGCCCAGCAGCTGGCCCGGGCCGGTCACGACGTGGTGGTGTTCGAGCGGGCCGAGAAGCCCGGTGGCCTGCTCCGGTTCGGGATCCCCGAGTTCAAGATGGAGAAGGCGGTACTGGATCGCCGCCTCGAGCAGATGGAGGCCGAGGGCGTCGAGTTCCGGTGCCGGGTGTCGGTGGGGGAGCCCGCCCCCGAGGTCGAGGGGGCGGCGGCGCCCGATGTCACCGTGATCAGCGCCCGGTCCCTGACCGACGACTTCGACGCCCTGCTGCTGGCGGGTGGGGCCACCCTGCCCCGGGACCTGCCCGTCCCCGGTCGGGAGCTGGCCGGGATCCACCGGGCCATGGACTTTCTCAAGCCGTCCAACCTGGTGCAGGAGGGCCTGCTGGCCGAGTCCCCCCTCTCGGCCGAGGGCAAGCACGTGGTGATCATCGGCGGCGGGGACACCGGGGCGGACTGCCTGGGCACCGTGCACCGCCAGCGGGCGCTCAGCGTCCACCAGCTGGAGATCATGCCGGAGCCTCCGGTGAGCCGCGCCGGCGACAACCCCTGGCCAACCTGGCCGCTGATCCTCCGGACCTCGTCGGCCCTCGAGGAGGGCGGTGAGCGGCTCTTTTCGGTGACCACGGCGGAGTTCGTGGACGACGGATCCGGGCACGTGCGGGCTCTCCGCGGCTCCGAGGTGGAGGTGGCCTACGGCGACGACGGGCGACCGGAGTTCGTTACCGTGGAGGGTTCGGAGTTCGAGCTGCCCTGCGAGCTGGTCCTGTTGGCCATGGGCTTCCTCGGGACCGAACGCCAGGGGATGGTGGCCGAGTTGGGCATCGAGGTCAACGGGCGGGGCAGCGTGGCGGCCGACGCCTCATGGGCCACCACTGTGGACGGGGTGTTCGTGTGCGGCGACATGACCCGGGGCCAGAGCCTGATCGTCTGGGCCATCGCTGAGGGCCGCTCGGCGGCGGCGTCGGTGGATCGGTACCTGATGGGGACGACGGCCCTGCCGGCCCCCATCGTCCCGGGGCAGCTGGCCCTGCGCTGACCGGCATCACCGGAGGGTGGACGCGAAGGTCCCCCGGACTGAGCCGGGGGACCTTTGGATGCATGCACCGACCGGTTCCGTCCTGGCCGTCCCGGATCGTCACCCGAGTGCGGCGGACTGGCCGAACCGATCTACTTCTTCACTTGTACTCCTTTGTCGAGCCCTTGGCTAGACCCAACTGGGTGGGACGGAGAGACGCGGTCGGATCGGGTGGAGCGAATGGCGCCCTCAGGGCAGGTCAGTGTTGACGATGAGCACGCTGCAGGGGCTGCGGTGGGCCACCTTGTTGGGGACACTCCCCAGCACGAAGCGGGCCTTCCCGGTCATGCCTCGGTTGCCCACCACCACCAGGTCGGCACCGACCGACTCGGCGATGGACAGGATGGCCCCGGGGATGTCGCCCAAACCCGAGGTGTGGAACTCGACGGTGACGCCATGGGGTTCGGCATCGGCCAGCAGCTGGGCCCGCCCGGCCTCCACCTCACGGCGTTCCTGGTCGACGACGGTCTGGAACGCCGAGGAGCTGACCGTGCCCGAGGCCACCGCCGGGTGCACGACGTGGACGGCATGCAGGGTGGCCCCGGTGTCCCGGGCCAGGTGGAGGGCCTCGGTGACGGCGATGGCACCCCGTTCCGATCGGTCGAAGCCCACCACGATCACCCGGTAGGGCATGGTCACCGTCTCCTTCGGGCCGGACCTGGTGGCCTGGACGCTATCGCACGGACTGGCCCAACCCTCCGGCCGGGCCAGGGAGTAGGACGATGGAGAGGGAGTAGGAAGATGGAGTAGGAAGGAGGGCATGAGCGCCATCGCCCGCCTGGCCGCCGTATCCCTCGACACCTCCGATCCAGTCGGCCTGTCCGGCTTCTACCGGGAGCTACTCGGTCTCGAGGTGTTCTTCGAGTCCGAGGACTTTGTGGCCCTGAAGGGGGCCGGGATCCTCGTGACCATGCAGAGGGTCGAGGACTACCGTTCCCCGAGCTGGCCCACCGGGGAGGTCCCCAAGCAGCTCCACCTGGAGTTGGCCGTGGACGATCTCGAAGAAGCCGAGTCGAAGGCGCTGGCCATCGGGGCCAGCAAGGCCCGGGCCCAGCCCCGCCCGGAGGCCTGGCGGGTGCTGTTCGACCCGGCCGGCCATCCCTTCTGCATCACCACGCTGATCCCCGAGGTCTGACCCGGGCCAGGGGCGGTGGCCCCTGCCTACTCGGGGAGGGTGTAGGAGTGTTCGAACTCGTCCTGCAGCACGGTGGCGATGGTGTGGGTGGTGTCGATCACCAACTCCTTGTCCAGGATGCGGGAACGGAAGGTCCAGCCCGGTGGGGGGTCCAGCCGGTCGCCCAGGGTCTCGAGGCTCTGCTGGGTAGTGGTGGGGTCGACTCCGATGCAGTAGGCCTGCATCACGTAGGCCAGGCCGTCGGGGTTGACGAGCTCGTGGACGGGGGAGCCGGCGTCGAAGAAGAACACGGCCCCGCGGTTGACGTGGATCTCGGAGTAGGGGGTGGTCGACGGCGTGTTCCCCATGTCGATGAGGGCGATCCGGCGGGTGGTCAGGCCCTGGAAGTCGCGGAAGATGGGGTCGACCGGCGCCACCTTCTGGCCCAGGCCGTCGAGCATCCAGTGGCGGGGACCGTTCAGCTTGACGGCGACGGCTCCCAGGTCCGAGGCGATGGTGTCGGCGTCGAGGGTCTCCCACACGTCCTGGGGGCAGTCGTTGAGCATCTGGGTGCCGTAGACCTCGGCCTCGAACCCGGCGTCACGTCGGAAGACGGCGATGACCTCGCCGTAGCGGACTCCGCGCATGTCGGAGATCAGTCGTTGAGCGGGAGCGGTGTCCACGGGCGGGTGTCCTTCCGGTGCAGGGGCTCGAAAAAGTTCTAGCATAGTGACTGACAGAAGTTTGGCCAGACCCGGCGCACGAGTCGGGCCGCCTGCACAGGGAGTCGGTGAGTGGTGGACCTCACCCCGGCCGCGTGGCCCCCACCAACCCCGACCAGTGGGCATCCTCGAACCGGACGGTGGCCCCGGTATGGGGTGCGTCGATCATGGCGCCGGACCCTACGTAGAGGCCGACATGGTCGACACCGGACGGCCCGTCGCCGAAGAAGAGGAGGTCGCCCGGTTGCACCGTCGAGTCCCCGGCCACCTCAGGTCCGGCATCGAACTGGCTCTGGGCCACCCGGGGCAGGGCGATCCCGGCGCTCCGGTAGGCGGCCTGGGCCAGGCCTGAGCAGTCGAAGCCACCTTGTCCGGTGCCACCCCACACATAGGGGGTGCCCAGATGCTGGGCGGCGAAGGAGATGGCGGCCACCACGGTTCCTGACACGGAGGGGTTCTCGGCGATGGCCAGCGAGAGGGTCAACACCGTGTCCACGTAGATGTCGGAGTGGTTGTAGTCCTCGATGGCCACACGAAGCGTGGATTCGGACCCGGCCCCGTCGGCACAGAGCATGGTCGAGGCCGAGTAGACGGCGTCCACCGGATCGTAGGGTGAGGGCGGCTGGACGCCGCCAGGCCCCACCGTGGCGTAGGCCGCGAAGGTGGCCGGCTCGAACTGCATGGGCCCCTCGGCCCCGGCGCTGTTGGCTCCGGACCACACCCCCGGGGCCGAGGACCGACCACTCCCGGACTCCACCGTTCCCACCGCCGCCACGATGGACCACGACAGTCCGGGGCAGGTGGCCGCGGCCTGCTGGTAGAGCGAGAGCCACGGGGCGGGTATGGACTGGCCCGGCTGGCTACCGCCCGTGCCGGGGCCACCGAGGGACTCCGTCCCCTCGGGTGCCGAGGCCGAGCCACCCGGGGCGGATCCGGCGGCTACAGCCACGAGGAGGACCAGGCCCACCACGACGGACATGGCGATGGCGATGAGTGCGACGAGTTTGCCCACGGCTGTTCCTCCGTACCGTCATGGCGGTCAGGGTGAGCGGCGCCACTCAGAGGTTCCGGGGTCAGGCACCGGGGCCGGGACCATTCCACCACCGGCCGGCCTCGGTGGCAACCCCTTCCGGACCGCTGTCAACGCCGGACCTCCGACGACCCCCCGAACGCTCCGGCCCTCAGCGCCCTCCGACCTGGGGTCGGTATGCTCGGACCACCGGATCTCCGGTGTCGGACAGGGGAGGAACCATCGTGCTCAGCACCATGCAGGACGCACCACTGTTGGTGAGCGGCATTCTCCGCCACGGCCAGCAGGTGTACGGGGACAGCCGGGTGATCACCATCACCGGACCTGAAGGGGAGGCGACCACCGCCACCTTCGTCGAGGTGGCCGAACGGGCCGAACGTCTGGCCAAGGCCCTGAGCCACCTCGGCGTCGGGGACAGCGACCGGGTCGGAACGTTCCTCTGGAACAACCAGACCCACCAGGAGGCGTACCTGGCCATTCCGGGGATGGGTGCGGTCCTCCACACCCTCAACCTGCGACTCTTCCCCGAGCAGCTCTCCTACGTGATCAACCACGCCGAGGACCAGGTCATCCTGGTCGATGCCTCGCTGGTGCCGCTGCTGGCCCGGGTGCGTGAACAGTTGACCACGGTCAAGCACATCGTGGTGGCCGGGGAGACAGACACCACCGCCCTCGGGGAGACCCTGGACTACGAGGACCTGCTGGCGGCCGAGGAGCCCGGCTACGACTGGCCGCAACTCGACGAGCGACAGGCCGCGGCCATGTGTTACACCTCGGGCACCACCGGCAATCCCAAGGGAGTGGTGTACAGCCACCGGTCCACGTACCTGCACTCCTTCGCCGTGACCTCGGGCTCCACCCTCGGCATCAACGAGCAGGACAGCGTGCTCTCCATCGTCCCCATGTTCCATGCCAACGCCTGGGGGACGCCGTACGCCGCTTTCATGACCGGGGCCGACCTGATCATGCCCCAGATGTACCTCCAGGCCGCCCCGCTGGCCGCCATCATCGCCCGACACCGCCCCACCCTGTCGGCCGGGGTACCCACCATCTGGAACGACCTGTTGCGCCACTCCCGGGCCAATCCGGTGGACATGTCGTCCCTCCGCATGATCACCGCCGGGGGGGCCGCCGTGCCCCGGCAGCTCATCGAGCAGTTCCGTGACGAGCTCGGGGTCGAGCTGGTCCAGGGGTGGGGTATGACCGAGACCAGCCCCATCTGCTCCCTGGCCCTGGCCCCCCGGGGCGTCCCGCAGGAGGAGGAGATGGAGTGGCGGGCCAAGACCGGGCGACTGGTCATCGGTGTGGAGGTCCGGGTGGTGGCCGAGGACGGGTCGATCATGCCCAACGACGGGGTATCGGTGGGGGAGTTCGAGGTCAGGGGGCCCTGGATCACCGGCTCCTACTACGGGGAGCCCACCCCGGACCGGTTCCACGACGGGTGGCTGCGCACCGGCGACATCGGCTCCCTCGACCGCCGTGGCTACATGCAGATCAGTGACCGGACCAAGGACGTCATCAAGTCCGGGGGCGAGTGGATCTCCTCGGTGGAGCTGGAGAACGAGGTCATGGCCCACCCCGGCGTGGTGGAGGCGGCCGTCATCGCCGTCCCCGATGAGCGGTGGAGCGAGCGACCACTGGTGGCGGTGGTGCTGGAGGACGACGCCGACCCTTCGGCCGACGAGTTGGTGGCCTTCCTCGGCGGACGGGTCAGCAAGTGGTGGCTGCCGGAGCGGTGGGCCTTCATCGATGAGGTGCCGAAGACCAGTGTGGGCAAGTTCGACAAGAAGGTGCTCCGGGCCCGGTACGCCGACGGGGAGCTCGACGTGGTCGAGGTCGAGATCCAGGCGTCGGGCTGACCCCGTGCCCACCGATCCGTCCGACGTGGCCCACCGCCTGGCCGGTATCAGCGAGGAGCTGGCCGACCTGGCCATCGACCGCCTGCGGGAGGCCACCGCCGCCGTCCGGGCCGGTGGGCAGCCCGATCCGGCCCTCACCGCCGAGGAGAAGCGCATCACCCGGGCCCGCCGGTCCGTGGACAAGGCAGTGCAGCTGCTCGACGGGCCGGGATCGGCTGGCATCGAGGAAGGCCCCTGACCGGGCTCCCGGTGCCCTCAGGGATGCCGCCCTCAGGGGTGGCAGTGGTCCGGGATCAGGGTGGGCCCGGTCGGTCGGGCCCCGACACTCCACCCCCGTGGTGCCCGTAGTTGCCGGCCAGGACGACCAGCATTCCCGTCATCACCAGGGCCAGTCCGCCGCCGGCCCGCTCGTCCCGACCCGGGCCCGAGGAGGTCAGCCCGACCACGAGGAGCCCGACGCCGACCGCCACGATGCTCCACCCCAGGATGAGGACAGCCAGGCCGACGGACCGCCTCGAGCGGTCAGGCATGCCCGACGTCTTCGACCGCCCGAGGCGTGGCCGACCAGGGTGATGGCCGGACGGTGATCAGCGATCACCCAGCCCGTTGAGCGCGTCGATGAGCTGTCGCAGTCGCCCGTAGTGGACCTTGTCGAAACGGAAGACCAGGCGGTCGAGTCCCAGGTGGTCCCCGTCGGACCGTTCGGGTGGCAGGGGTTTGGAGAGCCGCATGGCGCCGCCAGCCACGATGTCGTCGAACTCGGCGTTGAGGCGGGCCAGGTCGGCCGGGCCCGGGGCTCGGAGCATCCGCATGACCAGGAGGTCCCCGACCCACCGACACGACTGGTAATTGCGGTAGAACCCCAGGATCTCCTCCGTGGCCACCTTCACGTCGTCGGTGATCATGAAGAGGGACCGGTCGTCGGGGGACACCAGGCCCCGGGGCTCCACGGCAGTGGCTAGAAACTCATTCCACCCTGACCAGTAGGTGCCGCCAGGCACGTCCAGCATGACCACCGGTGCCGGCTCGGCCTTTCCTGTCTGCAGGAGGGTCAGGAGCTCGAACCCCTCGTCAAGGGTGCCGAAGCCACCGGGCATGACCACATAGCCGTCGGACTCCTTGATCAGCATCAGCTTGCGGGTGAAGAAGTAGCGCATCTCTACCAGCTTGGGATCCTGGGCGATGAAGGAGTTGGCCCCCTGCTCGAAGGGCAGGCGGATGTTGACGCCGATGGACTTGTCCCGTCCGGCGCCCTCCATGCCGGCGGCCATGATTCCGGGACCGGCCCCGGTCACCACCATCCAGTCGGCCCCGGCCATGGAGGCGGCCAGGTCCCGCGTGCAGCGGTAGGCGGGATGATCCGGCTCGGTGCGGGCCGAACCGAAGATGGTGACCTTGCGCTCGTGACGGAACGGCCGGAACACCCGGAAGGCATCGGCCATCTCGGCCAGGGCCGAGTCGGCCACCTTCAGATCGATGACCTCGGTCCCCTCGGCGGCCAGGCCGGCCACGGTGGCCAGCATGGAGCGGAACAGCCGGCGCTGGGCGCTCGATGCGTGGCGGGGGATCAGTTCGCCCACCAGCCGATCGATGGAACCACCCGGCTCCGGTTCGGGCCCCGCCACCGGATCCCCGCCGGGCCGGCCTGGATCCGCCATCAGTTGGCGGTGGCCAGCACTTCGGTGCGGGGCCCGTCGACCCGGCCGTACAGGGTGGTGCGCTGGGCCAGGGTGCGGCCGAGCGGCTCCACGATGGCGGCGAACCGCTCGGCGTCCATCATCTGACCGTGACTGGCCCCCGCGGCCCGCGAGATGTTCTCGTCCATCAGCGTGCCGCCCAGGTCGTTGACCCCGGCCCGCAGGATCTGGCGGACCCCCGCGGCCCCCATCTTGACCCAGCTGATCTGGATGTTGTCGATGGTGCCGTGGTAAGCGATCCGACCCACAGCGTGCATCAGGAGCGTCTCACGGAAGGTGGGCCCCCGGCGCGACCGCTTCTGCAGGTAGATGGGGGTGGCCATGTGCACGAAGGGGAGCGGGACGAACTCGGTGAACCCGCCGGTCTCCCGTTGGAGCTCGCGGGTCCGGACCAGGTGCCGAGCCCACGATCGGGGCTGCTCGATGGCACCGAACATGATGGTGACGTTGGAGCGCAGGCCCACCTGGTGGGCCGTGCGGTGGGCGAACAGCCACTCCTCGGTGTTGATCTTGTCGGGGCAGAGGATGGCCCGTACCGGGTCGTCGAGGATCTCGGCGGCGGTCCCGGGCAGCGTCTTCAGTCCGGCGTCCCGCAACAGGACCAGGTAGTCGGCCAGGGGCATCTCGGAGCGCCGAGCCCCTTCGGTGACCTCCAGGGCGGTGAACCCGTGGATGTGGATGGTGGCCGAGGCCTCCCGGACCGCCTTGATGACGTCCAGGTAGTAGTCGCCGTCGAAGTTGGGGTGGATGCCGCCCTGCAGGCAGACCTCGGTGGCCCCGAGGGCCTCAGCCTCGGCCACCCGGTCGGAGATCTCGCTGAGCTCGAGCAGGTAGGGGCTGCCCCGCAGGTTGAGGGAGAGCGGCCCCTTGGAGAAGGCGCAGAACTTGCACTTGAACGTGCACACGTTGGTGTAGTTGATGTTGCGGTTGTTGACGTAGGTCACCTCGTCGCCCACCGTCTCCGACCGGAGCTGGTCGGCCACGGCGGCCACGGCCCGCACCTCGGGGCCCCGGGCGGCGAACAGGGTGACGATCTGGTCCTCGTCCACGGTCTGGCCGCTCAGCACGCCGCTCAGCACCTCACCCACAGCGCTGCCGGTCGAGGCCAGGGTGGCCACCGGTGGCGACGCAGGGGCCGACGCCGGTGAGGGAGAGGGTGAGACGGGGACCGTCCGGCGGAGGGGGATCTCCGCTCCGAGCAGGGATGGTGGAGAAGCCTCGCCTCCCGAGGACCACGGGTGGTCCCGACCGAGGCCCTCGGCGTCGGAGGCATCGAGCACGGGGAAGCGCATGGCCGGGTCCAGCCAGCGGTCAGGGGCGAGCGCGAACTCCGGATAGAGGGTCAGCCGGGGCGCCAGGGTGAAGCCGGCCGCCTCGGTGGCCCCGCGCAGGATGCTGAGGGCAGGCCAGGCCCGCTCGGGGTTCACGTGGTCGGCGGTCACCGGCGAGACGCCACCCCAGTCATCGATCCCCGAGGCCATGAGGGGAGCCAGGTCGTCGGAGAGGTTGGGCGGGGCCTGCAGGTGGATGTCGGTGGGTAGCACCAGTCGGGCCAGGGCGATGGTCCACAGGAACTCGTCGGTCGGGCAGGGGGGCCACTGGTGCATGGAGGTGTCCGCCTTGGGCAGGAAGTTCTGGACGATCACCTCCTGCACGTGGCCGTGCCGGAGGTGGCTGGCGGCGATGGCCTCCAGCGTGGCCAGCCGGTCGGCCCGGGACTCGCCGATGCCCACCAGCAGGCCGGTGGTGAACGGGATGGCGGCTTGACCCGCCGCCTCCAGCGTGGCCAGCCGCCGGGCCGGCGTCTTGTCCGGCGCCGAGCGGTGGGCGTCGAGGTCGGGATTGACCGACTCGATCATCATGCCCTGGCTGGCGGAGACCTCGCGGAGCCGGAGTAGGTCGGCGAGGTCGAGGGCCCCGGCGTTGGCGTGGGGGAGCAGTCCGGTCTCTTCGAGCACGGCCCGGCACGCGGCCACCAGGTAGTCGACGGTGGAGGTGTAGCCGTGGTCGTCGAGCCACTGCCGGGCCGCCGGGTAGCGGTCCTCGGGTCCCTCGCCCAGGGTGAACAGGGCCTCGTGGCAGCGGGCGGCCCGTCCGGCACGGGCGATCTCGAGTACCTGGTCGAGCGGGAGGTAGGCGGACTCCACCCGGGCCGGGGCCTTGGCGAAGGTGCAGTACCCGCAGCGGTCACGGCACAGCATGGTCAGGGGGATGAACACCTTGGGCGAGAACGTCGTCCGGTTGCCATGGGCCTCCCGGCGGACCCGTCCGGCCCGCTGCTGCAGGGTGTCCAAGGGGAGGTCGAGCAGCTCGTCTCCCACGCTGGGCACGGTGGGAGACCAGGGTGCGGGTGTCGAGGGCGCCGACGGGTGCGCAGGCAGGGAGCCGGGGTCGGCAGGCATCGGCGACACCTTATCGGAGGAGTCTGGCGGGGCGACCGGTGCCCAGGCGGTGCGGGGTCAGGCGGGGAGGGCGGTGTCCCCGACGGCGTCCTGGTCGACCAGCCAGACGATCCGGTCGGCGACCACGTGGGTGGCGGGGAGGTCGGCTCCGCCCACCACGCCGGCGAAGGCTTCCCGCTTGGAGGAGCCCGAAACGGTGAAGACGGCCAACCGGGCCCGGGCGATGGCCGGATAGGTCAGGGTGATCCGGTCGTGGGGGTTGCGCGCGTTCGGGTCCTGGTTGGCCACCACCAGCACACCGGGATCGACGATGTCCAGGGCCGCCGACCTGGGGAAGAGGGACGCGGTGTGGCCGTCCGGCCCCAGGCCCAGGTGGACCAGGTCGAACGCCGGGAGGGGAGCAATGACCGCCTGGTAGTCGGCCGCCGCCGCCGACGAGGCCCCCGTGCGGTACATGGGGTGGTCCGAGCCCACCGGTCCGACCACGTCGAGCAGGGTCTCGGTCACCATGCGGTGGTTGGAGTCGGCGTGGTCGGGCGGGACGCATCGCTCGTCGCCCAAGTAGACATCGACCTCGCCCCACTCCACGCCTCGGCCGGGACCGCCCACCTCGGCCAGGCGCCGGTAGCACTCCTTCGCCGTGGACCCTCCCGACAGAAAGAGGGAGAACCGGTCAGACCGAGGCTCGGCCACGGCGTCGATCACCAGCTGGGCAAAGGCGTCGGGTACCGAAGGCACCAGGTGCACGGCGCCGTTCACGAGACGCGGCCGTTCACGAGACGCGGCCGTTCACGAGACGGTGCCATCTCATTGGGGCAGCTCGGTGAGGCGGCCTCCGCTGAGTTCGAGATCGATGACCGGGTTACGCCACTCGTCGCCCGAGCGCTCCACCAGGAGGTCGGCCAGGTGCGGCCCCCACGTCCCGGCCGGGTAGGTCTGCATGGCCCCACCCGGCTCCGACCACGCCTCGAGGTACGGGGCGACGATCCGCCAGGCCTGCTGGACCTCGTCGGACCGGATGAACAGGGTGGCGTCCCCGACCATGGCGTCGTGGATGAGGCGCTCGTAGCCGTCGGCGGCTTCCTCGCCGGCGAAGGCCTCGTCGTAGTTGAAGTCCATGGCCACCGAGCGAATGTGGAACTTCTCGCCGGGAACCTTGGCCCCGAACTCGAGGCTGATGCCTTCGTCGGGCTGGATGCGCAGGATCAGCGTGTTGGGCCGGAGGTCCCGGCTGGTGCGGTGGTCGAAGAGGAGGAACGGCACCTGGCGGAAGGTGAGGGCGACCTCGGTCACCCGGGCCGGGAGTCGTTTGCCGGTGCGAACGTAGACCGGCACCCCGGACCATCGCCAGTTCTCCACCCGCAACCGGAGGGCCAGGTAGGTCTCGGTCTGACTGTCCGGGGCCACGTCCTGCTCCTGGCGGTAGCCGATGACCTTCTCACCGTCGATCTCACCCGGCCCGTACTGAGCCCGCACCGACTTGTCCACCGCCTCGTCGGGGGAGGGGATGTCGATGGCTTGGAGCAGCTTGACCTTCTCGTCCCGGATGCGGTCGGCGTCGGTGCTGGTGGGGGACTCCATGAGGGTGAGGGCCAGGACCTGCATGACGTGGTTCTGCACGATGTCCCGGAGGGCCCCGGCCGTCTCGTAGAAGCCGCCGCGGTGCTCGACGCCCAGGGACTCGGCCACCGTCACCTGGATCTGTTCGACGTAGCGCCGGTTCCAGATGGGCTCGAAGATGGCGTTGGCGAAGCGCAGGGCGAGGACGTTCTGCACCGTCTCCTTGCCCATGTAGTGGTCGATCCGGAAGATCTGACTCTCGTCGAAGGCGGAGTGCATCTGTTCGTCGAGGGCGATGGCGCTGTCGAGGTCCCGCCCGTAGGGCTTCTCCACTACCACCCGCATGAACCGGTCCGCCGTGTCGGGGGCCACGCAGGCGTGCTTGGCCAGCGCCCCGGCCACCAGGCCGAACACACTCGGGATGGTGGCCAGGTAGTAGAGGCGGTTCCCGTCGGTGCCGTCCAGCTCGTCGGCCTCATCCAGGTGGGACCGGAGTTGGTCGAACGTGTCCGGGTGGTCGTACTCGCCGGTGATGTACTTGAATCGCGCGCACAGGGCCTTCCACTTGGGGCCGCCCTCCGGTGTGGCCTCGGCCACATGGGACCGGAACTCGTCGTCGCTCCACTCGGTGCGGGCCACCCCGATGACGGTGAATCCGTCGTCGAGCACCCCCCGGTCGGCCAGCCGGGCCAGTGCGGGCAGGATCTTGCGGGCCGTGAGGTCGCCCGAGGCGCCGAAGATGACCATGGCTACCGGCGGCGCCTTGGACAGGACCGGAGGAAGTGAGCGTCGTTTTCCCGCCGCGTGGCTGGGCGTGGGGCTGGAGGCGTCGCTCATTTGGGCGTGAAGGTCTCGCCGCCCTGGGAACCGTCGGCGGTGGTGAAGGCGTGGCCGCCGAACTGGTTCCGCAGAGCCGAGACCAGCCGCATGCCGAAGGCGTCCTTCTTCTGCGAGGCGAAGCGGGCGAACAGGGCCGAGGAGATGACGGGCGCTGATACCCCGCGGTTGATGGCCTCCTCCACCGTCCAGCGCCCTTCACCGGAGTCGGCCACCACCCCCTCGATCTTGTCGAAGCCCGACTCGGGCCGGAGGGCCCGCTCGGCCAGCTCCAGCAGCCAACTGCGCACCACCGATCCGTACCGCCAGATGGCGGCGATCTCGTGCAGGTCGAGATCGAACTCGGGAGCCTCGGACATGATCTCGAAGCCCTCGGCGTAGGCCTGCATCATCCCGTACTCGATCCCGTTGTGGACCATCTTGACGAAGTGGCCGGCCCCTGCCGGCCCTACGTGGGCGTACCCACCCTCGGGGGCCAGGTCCATGAAGACCGGCTCAGCGATGGCCACCGCCTCCTTGGTGCCGCCGACCATGAGGCAGTACCCCTCCTTCAGTCCCCAGATGCCCCCGGAGGTGCCGGCGTCCACCAGGGCGATGCCCTGGGCGGCCAACTGCTCGACCAGGGGAGCGGTCTCCTTGTAGTTCGAGTTGCCTCCATCGATGATCACATCCCCGGATTCGAAGAGTCCGGCCAGCGTGGTGATGGTGGAGTTGGTGGCCTCCCCGGCCGGCACCATGACCCAGGCCACCCGGGGGGCCGACAGCTTGGCCGCCACCTCCTCGAGGGTGGCGGCCGGCTCGGCCCCGAAGGCGGCGGCGGCCGTGCGGGCCTGGTCCGAGAGATCGAAGGCAACCACCTGGTGCCCGTGCTCGATGAGGCGTTGGGTCATGTTGGCGCCCATCTTGCCCAGGCCGATCATGGCAATCTTCATGGTGTTCTCCTTGTGCTCTTCGGGGTGGGGGGTGGCTGCGGGAAGATTCCGCTCCGGGGTGGGGAACGATGGGTACGGGGGCCGAGCCTGGGCGCGTCGAGGAGGCGGATGCTCGTGGTGGCCGCCGCCGTTCCCAACCGGGGGACCGCCTACGACCCGCCGGCCAGGGCGTTGGCCTTGTCGCTGAGTGACTGCATGAGCTCGTCGAAGGACTTGGCGAAGGACGCCACACCCTCGGACTCGAGGACGGCGGAGACGTCGGCCATGTCGATGCCGGCCGTGGCCAGGCGGTCGATCAGCTGGTGGGCTGCGTCGATCCCGGTGTCGATGGTGCGGGCCACCGTCCCGTGGTCGAGGAAGTCGGCCACCGTCCCGTCGGGCATGGTGTTGACGGTGTCCGGTCCGATCAGGGTGTCGACGTAGGCCAGATCGGGATAGGCCGGATTCTTGGTGGAGGTCGAGGCCCACAGCGGTCGCTGGACCTTGGCCCCCAACGCGGCCAGGGCCTCCCAACGGGGTCCGGAGAACCGCTGGAGGAACAGGGCGTAGGCCAGGCGGGCCTGGGCCACGGCGGCCTGGCCCCGCAGCGCCAGCAGCTCGCCTCCGTCGTCCGCCCCCTGGGCGACGGCCTCGATGCGGCGGTCCACCTCGGTGTCCACCCGGCTGATGAAGAACGAGGCCACGCTGGCCACGCGGGAGAGGTCCTCCACCCCGGTGGCGGCCAGGGCCTCCAGTCCCGACACGTACGCCTCGATGACCTCGTCGTAGCGGTCGATGCTGAAGATCAGGGTCACGTTGATGCTGCGACCCTCGCTGATCATCTGTCGGATGGCCGGGACGCACTCGGGGGTGGCGGGGATCTTGACCAGCACGTTGGGCTGGTCGATACGGGTGTGGAGGCCACGGGCGGCCGTGACGGTCCCGTCGGTGTCGTGAGCCAGGGCCGGCGCCACCTCGACCGAGACGAAGCCGTCCCCCCCGTCGGAGGCGTCGTAGACGGGTCGCAGGATGGCCAGGGCGGCGTTGATGTCGTCAACCACCAGGTCCCAGTAGGCGTCCTCCACCGATTTGGTGGCGATCAACGCCCCGAACTGGTCGTCGTAGGTGTCCTGACCCTCGATGGCCTTGGCGAAGATGGTGGGGTTGGAGGTGACCCCTCGGATGCCTTGGGCGACCAGGGCGGCCAGGGTCCCGTCGTCCAGCCAGTCCCGCCGGAGGTTGTCGAGCCAGGGGCTCTGACCCTGATGGGCGAAGAGATCGTTGAGCGTGGTCATGGGTGTCCTTTCGTCGGGGCCGTCACCGGGCCGACCACCCGGCCACCAGGGCGGCGGCCTCGGCGGCGACGTGCTCGGGGGTGAAGCCGAACTCCTCCATGGCCACCTCGCCCGGAGCGGAGGCGCCGAAGTGGTCGATGGCTACGGTGGCGTCGGCGTAGCGCTCCCACCCGAACGGACTGGCTGCTTCCACGGCCAGCCGGGGCAGGCCTTCCGGTAGCACCTGGTAGCGATACCCCTCGGGCTGGGTGGCAAACAGGTCCCACGAGGGAAACGAGACCACCCGGGCCCGCACCCCTTCGTCGGCCAGCCGATCGGCGGCGGCCAAGCAGAGCTGGACCTCGCTACCCGTGCCGATGAGCACCACCTGGGCCGCGCCCCCCTCGGGCTCGCGCAGGACGTAGGCCCCTCGGGACACCCCGGGATCGGCCAGGGCCACCGTCTCGGCCAGCACCGGCAGCTCCTGGCGGGAGAGGATGAGGGCGGTGGGCCCGTCCGAGTCCACGGCGATTCGCCACGCCTGGGCCGTCTCGTTGGCGTCGGCCGGCCGGATCACCCGCAGGTCGGGCATGGCCCGCATGGCGGCCAGCTGCTCCACGGGCTGGTGGGTGGGGCCGTCCTGCCCCAGTCCGATGGAGTCGTGGGTCCACGAGTAGACGACGTGCACGTCCGACAGTGCGGCGATGCGCACCGCACCCCGCATGTAGTCGCTGAACACGAAGAAGGTGCCGCCGACGGGGAGGACCCCGAGGTGGGCGGCCATGCCGTTCATGATGCCGCCCATGCCGTGCTCTCGGATGCCGTAGTGGATGAGGCTCCCGCCGGGCTCGTCGGCCGACTGGGCGGTGGCGCCCTCCATGGCCATCCCCGTGTTGCCGGTGAGGTCGGCGCTGCCGGGCATCACGCCCGGGATGGACGGTCCGGTAGCGTCGAGGCAGGCCTTGATGGCCTTCCGGGTGGCCATGGGGCCGTCCTCGGGGGCAAAGGTGGGGAGGGAGGCCTCCCAGCCGGGCATGCCGTGGCCGGACAGGCCGGCTTCCCAGCGCGCCTTGTCGCCGCCCCAGGCTTCGAAGCGCCCGTCCCACTCGGCTCGGAGGGCCTGACCGCGGGGGATGCAGCCGCGGTAGAAGTCGAGGACCTCCCCGGGAACCCAGAAGCTCTCCTCGGGCGGGAGCCCAAGGAGCTCCTTGGTCAGGCGGATCTCCTCCGCGGGGAACGGGTCGCCGTGGGCTTTGGCCGTGTCGACCATGTGGGGCGACGGGTAGCCGATGTGACTGCGCAGGATGATGAGGGACGGGCGGTCCTCGTCGGCCTTGGCCCGGAGTAGGGCGGCCTCCAGGGCGTCGAGGTCGTTGGCGATCTCGCCGACGTCGTCCACGCCCCAGCCGTAGGCGGTGAAGCGCTCGCCGACGTTGTCGGAGTAGGACAGCTCGGTGGGGCCGTCGATGGTGATGTGGTTGTCGTCGTAGATGTAGACCAGGCGACCGAGTCCCAGGTGTCCGGCCAGCGAGGCGGCCTCATGTGAGATGCCCTCCTCGAAGCAACCGTCGCCGGCGATCACATAGGTGTGGTGGTCGCAGACCTCGGCGGAGTAGTGGGTACGGAGCCACCGCTCGGCGATGCCCATCCCCACCCCGTTGGCCACGCCCTGGCCCAGTGGACCGGTGGTGACCTCGATCCCCGGCGTGTGGTTGTGCTCGGGGTGGCCGGGGGTGCGGCTGCCCCAGCTCCGGAACCCGCGCAGGTCGTCGAGGGTCAACCCGTAGCCGGTCAGGTGCAGCATCGAGTACAAGAGGATGGAGGCGTGACCATTGGACAGCACGAACCGGTCCCGGTCCGGCCAGTGGGGCTCGGATGGATCGTGGCGCATGACCCGGGTGAACAGCACGTGGGCCAGGGGAGCCAGGGCCATGGCCGTGCCGGGGTGGCCGGAGTTGGCCGCCCGAGGCGCGTCCATGGCCAGACCCCGAATGACGTTGACGCCGAGCTGCTCGAGTGCGCCGGAGTCGGTCGGGATCCCAGAGGGCGGAGGACTGGCGCTCATTGGCGCAACCCTACCGGCCGCGTCCTACCCCGGGCGACGGGGCGTGGGACGGGTTCGGTGTCGGCCGACGGTGGGCGGGCCGGGCCGGGCGGAGGGTCAGATGGGCGGACGGCTCAGCGGGTCCGGAAGAGGGCCATCGACGCGCTGAACTGGTGGACGAAGTTGTGCCCCCCGACCGGTCCGAACTCCCCGCCGGCGAAGAGCCCGCCGAGCGGCACCCACCCCACCGAGTGGGCCATGGCCTGGGCATCGTGGTGGGCGTCGTCGAACAGCCGGGTCCCACGGCCGTGGCAGGTGAACACCAGTCCGGCGTCGGCCCGACGGCCCTCGAGCAGCTGGGCCAGCTCGCGGTGGGCAGTCGAGGCGTCCCGTCGGTGGAACCGGATGGTGCTGCCGAGGGGCACCCGGTCGTCGACGGCCACCGCCCCGGTGGACCGGTCGACGCCGACCACGCTGCGGACCAGGTAGTCGGAGGGCCGGGGATCACCGACCCGTCCGTCGACCACCCGGCCCACGAAGAGGCCGTTGGTCTCGATGCCCACCACCTCGGCCGGGTCGAGGTGGTGGGTGATCTGGGCGACCAGGCACTCCATGGCCGGACGGCCGGCCACCTCGTAGATGATGTTGCGGTCGGACCGGGTTACGGTGAGGGTGTCCCCGTAGGGGTGACAGCCCTGGGACACGAGGGTCTCGACATCGATCCCGCCGCCCACCAGCACCCCGGTGGCTCCGTCGGACACCACCCCGTCGGCCGCCACCAGTCGGGACCCGCCCGGCCCCCGGCCCCCCGAGGCGTTGCCACCCACCACGGGCAGGCCGGGGTGCCGTTCGGCCAGCCACGGGAGGAAGTCGGCCGCAGGAAAGGTGAAGGGATCGGCCACCAGCACCAGCGCCGAGGGCTCGAAGGGGAGCCGGGCGGGCCAGCCGGCGAAGTGCCATTCTCCGTCGGCCAGACGGGTAGCGACCAGGCGCACCGGGACCAGTGGGCCGACCCACCCGGCCCAGAGGTTGATGGCCGGCGTTTCCTCGACCTCCCGCCCGGTGCCCACCACCGACTCGGCCGCGGCCCCGATGACGGCCAACGGATGCAGCACCGACCGGACGGTGCCCACGATGTCCTCCAGGGCGCCGGCGTGGGATCGGGTCACGGTGACCATCACCAGGTCGGGCCGCTCACCCACCGCCTCGAGCACGGCTCCCGTCACTTCCCCCACGGCCTCGGAGGCCACCGGGTGCTCGGAGAGCGCGCTGGCGAACGGCACGGGGCTTAGCGCTCCGACGGGTGGAAGCGGATGTCGAGGGACCGGAGGTAGGTATGCAGGCCGGCATCTTGGATGGGGACGAGGTAGGCCGGGTGGCCGGACTCGTTGTGATGGCTGTGCCAGAGGCCGGGCGGGGTGACGAACGCCCCGCCGGCTTCCCAGTCGACCCGCACCGGGTCCACGATGGCGCCGTCCCCGTCGAGCCGCCGGCCTACCAGCGAGAAGCAGCCGGGGGCGCAGGTGGTGATGAGGTCGAGAGCCACGCTCTGGTGGCGGTGGGGACGCTGCACCCGCCCCACGGGCAGGATCCCGAGCATGGCCCACAGGGTGGGGGTGGCGGTCAGGGTCTGGGGTGTGGCCACGTTGCCCAACAGGATGCTCACCCGACTCCGGTCAGCCGCGGCGGGATCCCCTTCGACCTCGGCCAGCCGGGCCAGGGCCACCGCACCGTCGTACCGGGTGGGCTCGAACCGAGGCCGGTCCGGAGTGGCCCCGAGGTAGCGGAGCAGGGGAGCGTCGGTGACCCGGTAGAGGAGAGACGACTGATCGGTCCCGTCTGGGGGCGCGGCCGAGTGGGTGGTGGTGCACCCGGCCGGAAGGGTGAGGAAGTCGCCGGCCCGCCACGGCATCCGTCCCGTGGTTGACCTCCCCCGGACCGGGATTCGAGAGAACTCGCTGTGACCCGACCCCCGCAGGCAGTAGTAGAGCTCGCTGGTGGCGTCGGGCTCGGTGACCAACGACTGGCCCGGCCGGATGACCACGAACGAGGCCAGCAGGCCCGGACTGGTGGCCGGACCGTCCACCCCGAGCGAACCGGACAGATCGAGAGGGACGATGCGGGACGGGCCTCCGGCGTGGACATCGGGGGAGAACCGGTGGACCGGGACCGGGCTGATGGAGCCGGTGGCCAGCGGGTCGGCGGCGGCGGAGTACTCGTAGAAGATGGCGTCACCCGTCCAGTCCTCCACGGCCTCGCCGAGGAGGACGGTCGGGCCGGGGTGGGCATCGGTGGGCTGGGCCATGGCTCCAGTATCGACCAGTGGGACGGGGGTAGCGTGACCCGGTGGCCGACCAGCGCATCCAAGTCCCACCCAACTGCGAGCTGACCCTGGGCATGACCTGCGTGGACAAGTCGCGTCCCGGTCACACGGTGTGGCGGATGCGGGCCGACGAGCGCTTCGCCAACCCGGCCGGCATCATCCAGGGCGGCTTCGTGGGGGCTATGGCTGACTCGGCCATGGGCTCGGCCACGGTGACCTTCGCCCGGGAGCAGGGCAGGAGGGTCTTCTCGTCCAATGTGGAGATGAAGACCAGCTTTCTGGCCCCGGTGCGGGTCGGTGCGGTGCTCGAGTGCACGGCCACCGTGGTGTCCGGAGGGTCACGGGTGGCCTTCGCCGAGGCCCAGGTGGTCGACGACCGGGGCACCACGGTGGCCCGGGCCAGCTCGACGTACCTGTTCACCGAGCGGGAGTGAGGCCATCCGGCCGGCAGTGACGAGGGCACGCCCGGTCCGCGTCCCGGCCCTCCGGTCGGCCCGTGGTGACGGACAGCCGGGGCGACCGGCGGGCGCTGGCTAGAGTTGGGTCGATCGAACAGCAGGTGGTGGCGGTCGCCTCTGGGCGTTGGCCCCCCTGGGCAGCACCGAACACGAGGAGAACCGTGGCCCGAGGTCGAAGCGGAACAGGCAAGGGGCTGGGCGGTCTGCGCTCCTCCGGCGGCGAGGCCCTGCAGCTGGTCATCGACTACGTCAAACAGGAGACCCTCACCCCTCTCCGGGGACTGGGCCGGTACATCCTGTTCGGGGTGGTCGGCTCGGTGGCGCTGGCCATTGGCCTGGTCATCCTGGCCGTGGCCTTCCTCCGGTTCCTACAGGGCGAGACCGACGGCGCCTTCGATGGCAACCTGTCCTGGCTGCCGTATCTGATCGTCACCGTGGTGGTGGTGATCGTGGCCGGTGCCGCCGTCCTGGCCGTGAGCCGAGGACAGAACCGGAGTTCCGCCACCCCCGAAAAGGAGATCCCATGACCACCGCGCCCGAGCGGATCAGCCGTGACGACATCGAGGCCAAGTTCCGCGAACTGACCGGGGAGGTCTCCAGCGGGGTCGAGTCCACCCGATCACAGGTCATCACCGTCGGACTGGCCGTGGGTGTGGCCCTGGTGGCCGTGGTCTTCCTCATCGGCCGTCGCAACGGTCGGCGCCGGTCGGCCATCGTCGAGGTCCGGCGGATCTGAGCTGTGGACACCCTCCTTCGCTACATCCAGGTCCGGGCGTTCGGTCGTGGCCTGCGGGGCTATCACACGGCCTGGGTCGTGGTCGGGGTGGCCCTCTGGATGATCAACCGCGCCCGCAACGCCGACGATGTGATCTACCGCACCAAGCTCAAGCCCGGCGAGCGGCTCTTTGTGGAGACGAGCAGGCCACCCTCCTCCAAGCGCCGCAACCGCTGAGCGCCCGGCCGTTGCCCGATCCCATCTCGGCACCGCGCCGCGGCGACCTGACGCCCTCCGGGCCCGGCACCACCGGTGGGTGACGGCTCGCCGGGGGAAGGGTCGGAGCTGATCGGCGACCGGAGCATCCTCCGACCCGGCGAGCGGGTCCTGCTCGTCGACGCCAAGGAGCGGCGCTACCTGATCACGTTGCGCCCCGGTGCGTCGTTCCACACCCATGTCGGGATCGTCGACCATGACCGACTGATCGGCACGCCGGAGGGCTCCACCGTCCTCGGCAGCACCGGCCGACGGTTCTTGGTGGTCCGGCCCACCCTGTCCGACGCCGTCCTCAAGATGCCAAGGGGCGCCCAGGTCATCTACCCGAAGGATCTCGGGGCCATCCTCATCGAAGCCG
The DNA here is from genome assembly GCA_038210245.1 of Acidimicrobiales bacterium. Taxonomy (GTDB): domain Bacteria; phylum Actinomycetota; class Acidimicrobiia; order Acidimicrobiales; family RAAP-2; genus Bog-756. Next base: position 14,608 of record JBBQWW010000014.1, on the reverse strand, counting down.
ACATCGCCCCGGGGGTCCGCGTGCTGGAGGCCGGCGTGGGATCGGGCGCCCTCTCGATGGCTCTCCTCCGGGCCGGGGCCATCGTGGTCGGCTACGAGCTCCGCGAGGACTTCGCCGAGCGGGCCCGCTCCAATGTCGAGGCCATGGTGGGCACTGGGGCCAGGTACCGGGTCGAGCTACGGGACGTCTACGAGGGGATCGAGGAGGTCGGCCTCGACCGGATCCTGCTCGACCTGCCCGAACCCTGGCGGGTGCTGCCGCACGCCACCACGGCCCTTCGGCCCGGCGGGATCCTCTGCGCCTACCTGCCCTCCATCAACCAGACGGCCCAGCTCCGGACGGCCATGGACCGGAGTGGATTCGGGATGTCCTCCACCCTGGAGGTCCTCCACCGTACGTGGCACATCGAGGACCGTGCGGTGCGCCCCGACCACCGGATGGTCGGCCACACCGGCTTCCTCACCACCGGCCGTCGGCTGCTGCCCTTCGCCGACGAGCACGACACCCCTCCGGTCGATCCGGTGGCGTGAGCGACCCGGTTCGGGCTAGCTCTGCTCGATGAAGATGCACTCCCCGGGGCACTCCTCTGAGGCTTCGACCACTGCGTCCTCGAGGTCAGCGGGCACTGCGGCCATACCGGCCGAGCCCCCTGGCTCGTTCCGGACGTCGGCGCCTTCCTTCACGTAGGCCAGACCGTCGTCGAGCAGCGTGAACACCGCCGGGGCGATCTCCTCGCAGAGACCATCCCCCGTGCAGAGATCCTGGTCGATCCAGACCTTCATCAGTGACGTCACTCCTCGATCTCTACCGGTGCGTTCTACCGTGCTCGGCCGTGCGGCCGACCTGCGCTTCCCTTGGGTGGGACTGCCCGGGCCGGAGGACTTGGAGCCCACCGTCGGACCACAGGACCGGTGCCCGGTTGTCAATGTTATCCGTAACCGTGGGTGGTGTGGCTGACGGCCCGTCAGATGGCCGTCGCCGCCTGCACTTCCTGGGTCCTTCCTGGGCACGGAACGCGTCGGAGGGTCGGTTCCTCCGGTGTAGGGTCGGCTCAGGTGACGAGACGCGAACGAGGTGATTCCCACGGTTGATTTCGATGACGGGCCCGACGATCGCCGGCCGGCCACGGAGGGGCAGGACGATCGCGACACGTTACGGGTACGGGCCCAGGCGGCCGAGGAGGAAGTCACCCTCCTCCGTCGACGGTTGCAGGAGAGTCCCCGGCGGGTGCAGACCCTGGAGGAGAAGCTCCTCGAGACCAAGGGACAGCTGGCCCAGGCCATCTCCCAGAACGAGAAGCTGACCTTTACCCTGCAAACGGCCAAGGAACACGTGGCCAACCTGCGGGAGGAGGTCGAGAAGCTCACCCAGCCGCCGGCGGCCTACGGCACCTTCCTCGGCACCAATGACGACGGCACCGTCGACGTCTTCTCCGGGGGCCGGAAGATGCGGGTCTCCCTCCACCCCGAGCTGGAGGCCGGGGACCTGCAGCGAGGTAACGAGGTAGTGCTCAACGAGTCGCTCAACGTGATCCTGGCCCGCCAGGGCGAAGGATCGGGCGAAGTGGTGGTGTTGAAGGAAGTGCTGGAGGACGGCACCCGGGCGCTGGTCTTCGGCCGGGCCGACGAGGAGCGTGTGGCCGAGCTGTCCGATGCCCTCATCGGCGTCAAGCTCCGGGCCGGGGACACCGTCCTCATGGAGTCCCGCACCGGCCTCCTGATCGAGAAGCTGGCCCGACCCGAGGTCGAGGAGCTGGTGTTGGAGGAGGTGCCCGACGTCACCTACGCCGACGTGGGCGGCCTCGACGACCAGATCGAAGCCATCACCGACGCCGTGGAGCTGCCCTACCTCTACCGGGAGCTCTACACCGAGCACAAGCTGCCGGCCCCCAAGGGCATCCTGCTCTACGGCCCCCCGGGGTGCGGGAAGACGTTGATCGCCAAGGCCGTAGCCAACTCCCTGGCCAAGAAGGTGGCGGAAGTCACCGGCAACACCAACGCCCGCAGCTACTTCCTCAACATCAAAGGCCCCGAGCTCCTCAACAAGTACGTGGGGGAGACGGAGCGCCAGATCCGGCTGGTCTTCCAGCGGGCCCGGGAGAAGTCCGAGGAGGGCGTCCCGGTCATCGTGTTCTTCGACGAAATGGACTCCCTGTTCCGTACTCGGGGCACCGGGATCAGTTCGGACATGGAGTCGACCATCGTGCCGCAGCTGCTGGCCGAGATCGACGGCGTGGAGACCCTGAAGGACGTCATCGTCATCGGGGCGTCGAACCGTGAGGACCTGATCGACCCGGCCATCCTCCGGCCCGGACGCCTCGACGTGAAGATCCGGATCGAGCGGCCCAATGAGGTGGCCGCGGCCCAGATCTTCTCTCGCTACCTCACCCCCGACCTGCCGCTGGACGCCGAAGAGGTGCGGACGCTCGGAGGCGGGGATCCGGCCAAGGCCACCCAGGCCATGATCGAGGCCACGGTGGCTGAGATGTACCGGAACGACGACGAGAACCGCTTCCTCGAGGTCACGTACCAGAATGGGGACAAAGAGGTCCTCTACTACCGTGACTTCTCCTCGGGGGCCATGATCGAGAACATCGTGCGCCGGGCCAAGAAGCTCGCCATCAAGCGGGCCATCGCCGAGGAGACCCGCGGGATCCGTACCGACGACCTGTTGGAGTCGATCCGTCAGGAGTACAAGGAGAATGAGGATCTACCCAACACCACCAACCCCGACGACTGGGCCAAGATCTCCGGCAAGAAGGGCGAGCGCATCGTCTACATCCGCACGCTCATCAGTGACCGTGACGAGACCAAGGGTGGGCGGTCGATCGAGCGGGTGGGTACCGGTCAGTATCTCTGAGCCCACTGGGCCACGGGGATAGGGTCGCCCCGTGGCCATTCCGAAGGTCTGCGGCATCGAGACCGAGTACGGCATCCAGGTAGTGCACGGGGACCCGAACCCCATCGCCGCATCGTCGGTCCTCATCAACGCCTACGCCCACGACGTGGCCCGTCAGCAGACCGGCTGGGACTTCGAGGACGAGGCTCCCGGAAACGACGCCCGGGGGTTCGCCCGAGAGGGATCCATGCCTCCCCAGGTGGAGACCCACCTGGTCAACACGGTGCTGACCAATGGCGCTCGCTACTACGTGGACCACGCCCATCCCGAGTTCTCCACCCCCGAGTGCCGCGACGCCATGGAGTGCCTGCGCTACGACCGAGCCGGCGAACTCATCCTCATCCGATCGATGGAGGCGGCCGACCTTTCCTCGCACGACGGTTCGAAGTTGGTGATCTACAAGAACAACTCGGACGGCAAGGGCAACTCCTACGGGGCCCACGAGAATTACCTGATGGACCGGGCCGCCCCGTTCAACCGGATCGTGGCCGGGGTCACCCCCCACTTCGTGACCCGTCAGATCTTCACCGGTGCTGGCAAGGTCGGTGCCGAGACCGCCACCCATGACGGGACCAGGGTCGACTTCCAGCTGTCCCAACGGGCCGAGTTCTTCGAAGAGCAGGTGGGGCTGGAGACGACGCTCAAGCGACCTATCGTCAACACCCGGGACGAGCCCCATGCCGACCCCCACCGCTACCGGCGCCTGCATGTCATCGTGGGGGACGCCAACCTGGCCGAGGTGGCTACGTTCCTGAAGGTGGGGACCACGTCGCTGGTGCTGGCCATGATCGAGGACGACGTGTCCTCCAGCCGGAGCCTGACGCTGGCCGACCCGGTGACGGCCATGCACGATGTGGCCCTCGACCGCACCTTCACCACCCCGCTCCCGATGGCCGACGGCTCGACAGCCACTGCCCTGGCCATCCAGTGGGAGCTGTTCTCGCTGGCCCGCAAGTACGCCGACGAAGAAGGGCTGGAAGCCCTGGGGGACGAGTCGGTGGGCCAGCAGGTCCTGGCTCGCTGGGAGCAGGTCCTCCACGGCCTCGAGACCGACCCCATGTCCTTGGCCCGTCAGCTGGACTGGGTGGCGAAACTCCAGCTCATCGAGGCCTATCGGGACCGCCACGGACTCGGCTGGGGGGATCAGCGGCTGGCCGCCCTGGACCTCCAGTACCACGACCTCCGGCCGGCCAAGTCCCTCTTCGCCCGCCTGGACACCGAGCGCCTGGTGGCAGAGGAGTCGGTGGCGGCGGCGGTCTCGGCGCCCCCCCGGGGGACCCGGGCCTGGTTCCGTGGGGAGTGCCTGAGGAAGTGGCCCGCCGCGGTGGTCACCGCCAACTGGGACTCCCTGGTGTTCGACCTCGGCACCGACCCCTTGCGACGCGTCCCTATGATGGACCCCTTGAAGGGAACGGCCGAACACGTCGAGGGTCTGTTGGAGTCGTGTGCGAGTCCGTCCGAGCTCTTGGATCGACTGAGCAGCTAGGGAGAGTAGGGGATGGCTGAACGAGATGGCTGAACGAGAACAGAAGAAGAAGACCACCACCACCGAACGCGTCGACGAGGTGGTGGAGGAGGTACCGGCGACGTCGGCCACCGGCGAGAAGCTCAAGGCCGAACTGGACGACCTCCTCGACGAGATCGACGAGGTGCTGGAGGACAACGCCGAGGAGTTCGTGCGCAACTACGTCCAGAAGGGCGGCGAGTAGCCCCGGTGACGTTGCCGCTCTTTTCCACGACCGAGGACCCCGGGCCCGACTTCGCCGGGCTGATCCGACGCCTGAAGGTTCCGGTGCACCCCATCATGACCGGCGGCGGCCCACCGTCGGGTACGGCGGGGAGCCCGACGTTCCGACACGGCACGACCGTGGTGGCCCTGCGCTTCGTCGACGGCATCGTGATGGCCGGGGACCGCCGGGCCACCGAAGGTCACGCCATCGCCCACCGGGCCATGGAGAAGGTGTTCCCGGCCGACCGCTACTCAGCCGTCGCCATCGCCGGCGCCGCCGGTCCGGCCGTGGAGATGGTCCGGTTGTTCCAGACCCAGCTCGAGCACTACGAGAAGGTGGAGGGCGTGGTCCTCAGCCTGGAGGGGAAGGCCAATCAGCTGGGCCAGATGGTGCGGGAGCACCTGCCCATGGCCATGCAGGGCCTGGCCGTCGTTCCCCTCTTCGCCGGCTACGACCTGGCCCGGGGGACGGGCCGCATCTTCACCTACGACGTGACCGGTGGCCACTACGAGGAGACCGAGCACAACGCCACCGGCTCGGGTGGCCGCGACGCCCGCACCACCATCAAGCTCGGCTACCGGGTGGGCATGGGCCGGGACGATGCCGTGGAGCTGGCCGTCGAGGCCCTCTACGAGGCGGCCGACGAGGACTCGGCCACCGGTGGCCCCGATCTCATCCGGGGCATCTACCCCCTGGTGGCCACGGTGACGGCACAGGGCTTCGAGTCGGTGCCGGAAGACGAGGTGGCCGAGCGGTTCGCCTCCCTCATCGAACGTCGCCGGTCGGAGGGTCACCAGCCATGACCATGCCCTACTACGTGGCCCCCGAACAGGTCATGAAGGACCGGGCCGAGTACGCCCAGAAGGGCATCGCCCGGGGCCGGTCACTCATCGCCACCACCTACGACCAGGGCATCGCCATCGTGGCCGACAATCCGTCCCGGTCGCTCCACAAGATCAGCGAGATCTACGACCGGATCGCCTTCGCCGGCGTGGGCAAGTACAACGAGTTCGACCAGCTGCGGGTGTCCGGCATCCGCCACGCCGACACCAAGGGGTACGCCTACAGCCGCGAGGACGTGGACGCTCGGTCGCTCGCCAACCTCTATGCCCAGTACCTCGGTCAGGTGTTCACTCACGAGATGAAGCCGCTCGAGGTGGAGATCCTGGTGGCCGAGCTGGGCACCGGGCTCCACCCCCCGCAGCTGTACCACATCGCCTACGAGGGGACCATCACCGACGAGGACCGCTACGCCGTGCTGGGGGGCGAGACCGAGACCATCGCCCAACGGCTGGAAGAGGCGTGGACCGAAGGATGGCCCCTGGGTGGGGCCCTGACGGCGGCGGTGGCCGCTCTGGCCGGACCGGACCGTACCCTGTCCGGCACCGACCTCGAGGTGGCCGTGCTGGCCCAGGGGAACGGCCGTCGGGCCTTTCGCCGACTGGCCGGCGACGAACTGGCCAGCCTGCTGGGCTGACCGGATCGGTCGGGACCGAAGGGCCGCTGACCGGCAGGTTCGCTGAACCGGGCCCTCCTCACGGTACCGTGAGGGTAATGGACAAGCGTATCTACGGCTTGGAGAACGAGTACGGGGTCACCTGCACGCTGCGCGGCCAGCGTCGGCTGAGCCCCGACGAGGTGGCCCGGTACCTGTTCCGTCGGGTGGTCAGCTGGGGCCGCTCCTCCAACGTCTTCCTCGAGAACGGCGCCCGTCTCTACCTCGACGTGGGCAGCCACCCCGAGTACGCCACGCCCGAGTGCGACGACATCGCCGAGCTGGTCACCCACGACAAGGCGGGGGAGTGGATTCTCTCGTCGCTGGTGGAGGGGGCCGAGGCCCGCCTGCGGGAGGAGGGGATCCGGGGCGACATCTACCTGTTCAAGAACAACACCGACTCGGCCGGCAACTCCTACGGCTGCCACGAGAACTATCTGACCAGCCGGCGGGATGATTTCGCCCACTACACCGAGGTCCTCATTCCTTTTCTGGTCAGCCGGCAGGCGTACGCCGGGGCGGGCAAGGTCCTTCAGACGGCCCGGGGGGCGGTGTTCTGCCTCAGCCAGCGGGCCGAGCACATCTGGGAGGGGGTCAGCTCCGCCACCACCCGTAGCCGCCCCATCATCAACACCCGGGACGAGCCCCACGCCGACGCCGAGAAGTACCGGCGCCTCCACGTGATCGTGGGCGACTCCAACATGAGCGAGTACGCCACCTTCTTGAAGATCGGGGCCACCAGCATCGTCCTGCGCATGCTGGAGGACCCCTCGACGGTCATGCGTGACCTGACCCTGGAGAACCCCATCCGGGCCATTCGCGAGATCAGCCACGACATCACCTGTCGGCGGCCCGTCCGCCTGGCCAACGGCCGTGAGATGAGCGCCCTCGACATCCAGGGCGAGTACCTCCAGCGGGCCATCCGCTATCGCGACCGCCAGGGTCTCTCGCCCCAGGAGGACCGGGCCCTCGACATGTGGGAGCACTGTCTGAAGGGGCTGGAGTCCGATCCCCTCTCCCTCCACCGCGAGTGTGACTGGGTGGCCAAGTACCGGCTGATCGAGGCGTACCGCGACCGCCACTCCCTCTCCTTGCACAGCCCCAACGTGTCGCTGTTGGACCTGCAGTACCACGACGTGGACCGGTCCCGTGGGCTCTACTACCGGCTTCAGCGGCACGATCAGCTGGACCGGATCTGTGACGACGCGGCGATCGCCGCGGCCATGTCGACACCGCCGCAGACCACCCGGGCCCGACTGCGGGGGGAGTTCGTGAAGAAGGCCAAGGAGCGCCGCCGCGACTTCACCGTGGACTGGGTCCACCTGAAGCTCAACGACCAGGCCCAACGGACGGTGCTGCTGAAGGATCCCTTCAAGTCCAAGGACGAGCGGGTGGAGAAGCTCATCGCCGGGCTGTGACCCGCCGGCGGGCGGTGCCGCCGGTGCGGGCCGGGTCCACCGCCCACGACCCGACCCGGCGCCCGGCGTGCGGTAGCGTCCCCTGATCGTGGTCAGTCAACCTCCCGGCAAGCCGCCGGCAACCGTGTTGGACCCTGTCGTCGACGACGACGGGTCTGAGGCGTCGCCCGCACCCCTGAAGGGGCGGGGCTACCGGGCCGTGGTGGAGTGGACCATCATCCTGATGGCGGTGCTGCTGTGCACCGTCCTGCTGCGGACCTACGTGGTCCAGTCGTTCTACATCCCCTCGGGCTCCATGCTTCCCACCCTCCAGGTAGGGGACCGAATCATCGTCAACAAGCTCAGCTACCACGTCCACGACGTGCACCGCGGGGACATCGTGGTGTTCGCCCGCCCCCCGCTCGAGGACCAGGAGTACGCCGATCTGGTCAAGCGGGTGATCGGCCTACCCGGTGAGACCATCTCCTCCAAGGACGGCAAGGTCTACATCAATGGGAAGCTGCTCCCCGAGCCGTGGCTGCCACCGGGACCGGACAGCTTCACCGGGGCCCTGGCCGGCAGCGACCCCCATCCGCAGTTCAACCTGCCCGGGCCGGTCACCATCCCGGCGGGGGAGTACTTCGTGATGGGCGACAACCGCACCGACTCCGAGGACAGCCGGTTCTTCGGTCCCATTCCCAAGTCGTTGATCGTGGGCCGGGCGGTGGCGGTCATCTGGCCCCTCGGGCATATCAAGGGTCTCTGAGGCCCAGGGCACCCCGAGGGCCGGTTCATGGGGGCGTGGAGTAGCCTCCCACCCTGGTGGAGCCCGACCTGCACAGCCCGTCCGTCGAGGTCCCCGCGCCGGCCGTCGCCCCCTGGCAGGGTGGGAGGCCGGTGCCGAGCCTGGCACCTCCGGCCCCAACGGAGCCTTCGGTCACCGACCCGATGCGAGATGGCCCGGCCCGCCCGGGGTCCGAATCCTCATCGGGTGGTCCCGTGGCCTCGGACCCCCGGTGGCCCCTCGGCCCGGCCCCGGTCTCGGCCGACCTGGCCGGAGGACCACCCACCACCCCGCCCGGCCCCGCCCGGGTGGCCCCGGCCAAGCCCGCCCCGTCGCGCTGGCGTTGGGCTTTGGAGTGGCTGGCCGTGGTGGTGGTGGCGCTGGTGCTGGCGCTCGGCGTCCGCACCTACGTGGCCCAGATGTTCTACATCCCGTCGGGCTCGATGCTGCCCACGTTGCAGATCGGCGACCGGATCGTGGTCGACAAGCTGAGCTACCACCTCCACGACATCCGCCGCGGCGACGTGGTGGTGTTCCGGCGGCCACCCCGGGAACAGGCCGACTACGCCGACCTGGTCAAGCGGGTCATCGGCCTGCCGGGCGACACGGTGTCCAGTGTGGGCGGCCGCGTGTACATCGACGGCCGGCCCCTAGCCGAGCCCTGGCTGCCCCAACCGGCGCCCATGACCTCGCCGAGCCCGGTGCCCCAGTCCTTCAGCCTCAACCACCCCTTCACCGTCCCGGCCGGGCAGTACTTCGTGATGGGGGACAACCGGACCAACTCCGAGGACAGCCGGTACTTCGGCCCGATCTCGTCGAACCTGGTGGTGGGACGGATGGCCTTCGTGGCGTGGCCACTCGACGACTCGGGGTGGCTGGTGGTGCTGGTGACGGCGGCGGCCGTGCTGGTGGTGGCCATAGCCGTGGTGGCCCGCCGGGGCCCGCCCCCGCCCCGTGGCGCCGGCTCCTTGAGCGGCCCGCCGGTGCCTCGGACCCCCTGAGCGGCTCGAACCGAGGCCTCGGTGGGGTCGGGGGCCCCACCGGCCGACCCGCCGGTACACTTCTGGGCGTGCCCTTCCTCAGCCCGGCGAAGCTGCTGGTCATCCTGGTGGTGGCCCTCATCGTGCTCGGACCGGACAAGCTGCCCAAGATGGCCAAGCAGATCGGGGGGCTGTGGGGGGACTTCCGGAAGTTCCGTGAGCGGCTGGAGTCCGACGTACGGGGGAACTTCCCCGACCTCCCCTCCACCGAGACCATCGCCCAGGCTGTCCGGTCACCGCTGTCTTTCCTCGACAACCTGGCCGACTCCCACAGTGCCGAGAACGGGACGACATCCGCCGGCACCACCGGCTCCGAACCCACGGACATGGAGGGCGATGCCGTACAGCCGTCCTCGGAGTCCAACCGACCGGCCGGATCGGTCCAGGCCACCGAGGAAACACCGGGGATTCCCGACGTGCTCATCGTCGACCCCGGCGGCATCGTGCACCAGGTCCGTTCCAACGGCCGGGGCATCCCCGACGACCCGGGGATGAACTGACCCGGTCCGCCCGGTGCTCAGTCCTCCCTCCCTGATCAGGCGCCCGCCATGGCCCTCTCTCTGAAGCGACGTAGCGAGGCCCGGCCCAAGCCGGACTCGATGACGCTGGTCGAGCACCTCACCGAGCTCCGCAGTCGGGTGCTGGTCTGCGCGCTGGCCTTCGTCATCACCGCCACGGTGGCCTTTCTGGTCTACCCGCACATTCTCTCGTTCCTGCAGCACCCCTACTGCCAGGTCAACCCCAAGCACTGCGGGTTCTACATCACCGGCCCGCTGGACGGGCTGGCCCTGCGCATCAAGATCGCAGCCTACGGCGGGCTATTTCTGGCCTCACCGGTGCTCTTGTGGGAACTGTGGCGGTTCATCACCCCGGGACTCAATCCCAAGGAGAAGCGGTACGCCATCCCCTTCATCGTGGCCTCCATCACCCTGTTCGCCCTGGGGTGCCTGGTGGCGTACGTGACCTTCCCCCACGCCCTCAACTTCCTCGACCACATCGGCGGCCCCAGCCTCAACCAGATCCTCGACCCCACCAAGTATCTCAGCCTCATCGTCCTGATGATGACCGTCTTCGGGCTCACCTTCGAGTTCCCGGTCCTGTTGGTGTCGCTGGAGGTGGCCGGGGCACTCACGCCCAAGCAGCTGTCCTCGTGGCGTCGGTGGGCCATCGTGCTCATCACCGTGGTGGCCGGGGTCATCACCCCGAGCTCGGACCCGTTCTCCATGATGGCCCTGGCCATTCCCCTCTACATCTTCTACGAGCTCTCCATCGTGATCGGGAAGATCATCAACCGATGACCCCGGGGCGTGCCGGCGAGCCCGCCCGGCACGCCGGCCCGGAGGGGGAGGGGCTCCGTCAGCGCTTCCAGCAGACGGTGGGCTTCCCCCTGGACGGCTTCCAGCACCGGGCCATGGACGCCATCGACCGCGGGGAGTCGGTACTGGTCTCGGCCCCGACCGGCTCGGGCAAGACCCTCATCGCCGACTACGCCGCCGCCCGGGCACTTGAGCGGGGGGCTAAGGCCTTCTACACCACGCCGATCAAGGCGCTGTCCAACCAGAAGTTCGCCGAGCTGTCGGCGCGGTACGGAGAGGGACGGGTGGGCCTGCTGACCGGCGACGTCTCCCACCAGGCCCATGCCCCCATCGTGGTCATGACCACCGAGGTGCTCCGCAACATGCTCTTCGCCCGGTCGTCGGCGCTGGACGGACTGGAGGTGGTGGTACTGGACGAGGTGCACTACCTCCAGGACCCGTACCGCGGCTCGGTGTGGGAGGAGATCCTCGTCCTGACTCCACCCGAGGTCGCCTTCGTCAGCCTGTCGGCCACGGTGAGCAACGCCGATGACTTCGGGGCCTGGCTGACTTCGGTACGGGGGACCACCCGGGTCATCGTGGAGACCCACCGGCCGGTCACCCTCCACCACCACTACGTGCTGGCCCAGCGGGGACGGGACCACCTGACCGTCCTGCCCCTGCTGCGCGACGGCAAGCCCAACCCCGACGGCGTGAACCTGGACGACCGGGGGCGGCGCAACCCCCGACATCGGCTACGGGTACCCCGGAGGGGTGAGGTGGTCGAGTATCTGGCCGCCGCGGGGATGCTGCCCGCAATCTCCTTCATCTTCTCCCGGGCGGCCTGTGACGACGCCACCCGCCAGTGCCTCCAGGACGGGATCCGTCTGACCACCCCCGAACAGCGGGTACGGATCCGCCAGCTGACCGAGGCGGCGGTGGAGCGCCTCTCCGACGACGACCTGCGCACGCTGGGCTACGGGCCCTGGTCGGCCGCCCTCGAGGCCGGCATCGCCCCCCACCACGCCGGACTGGTCCCGGCGTTCCGCCAGGCTGTGGAGCAGTGCTTCTCCGAGGGCCTGCTCCAGGTGGTGTTCGCCACCGAGACGCTGGCCCTGGGCATCAACATGCCGGCCCGGACCGTCATCGTGGAGCGCTTCGCCAAGTTCCGGGGCTCGGACACCTCGGCCCTCACCTCGGGGGAGTACCGGCAGTTGACCGGGCGGGCCGGCCGACGGGGCATCGACACCGTCGGCCACGCCATGGTGCTGTGGTCACCAGCCACCCCGTTCACCCTGGTGGCCCGGACGGCCACCGCCCCACCTCCGGACCTGGTGTCATCGTTCCATCCCACCTACAACCTGGCCGTCAACCTGGTCCGCCGATGGTCGCGGCCGGAGGCCCACGGACTGCTGGCCGCCTCCTACGGTCAGTGGCAGGCGCCACCGGGCTCGGAGTCGTTGGCCGTCCAGTTGGACCGGCGCTTGGCCATCCTCCAGGATCGGGGCCTGATCGAGGGATGGGGCATCACCGCGGCCGGAGCCATCCTGGCCTCGATCTATCACGAGTCGGATCTGCTGGTCACTGAGGCCCTCCGCCACGGGGTGTTCGACGGGTTGGACCCCTCAGCCCTGGCCGGGGTGGCCTCGGCCCTGACCTTCGAGGCCCGCCGGACCGGCGATCAGGATGTGGCGCCCAGGCAGAAGGTGGTGGTGGAGCGGCTGGCCCAGCTCGACGCCCTCACCGCCGAGCTTCGGGCCGACGAGCGCCGGGTGGGCCTGCGGCGGACCCGGCGGCCCGACCATGGCCTGGCTCGGGCCGTGGTGGCCTGGGCCAAGGGGGCCACCTTGGACTCCGTGCTGCGGGAGACCGAGGTGGCGCCGGGGGATTTCGTTCGGAACATCCGCCAGCTGATCGATCTGGTCCGCCAGCTGTCCCAGGTGGCGTCGGAGCCTGGGACCCGGGCGGCGGCCGAGCTGGCCGTGGCCGGCCTGCGCCGGGGGGTGGTGGGGGCCGGGGATCCGGCCGGGGTGGGGTCCGCGACCGAGGGGTCCCCCCCGTCCTAGTGTGATCCGGGCATGTTCCCCTACGCCGTAGAGACGTACACCGCTGACGAGGAAGACATCCTTCGTCGCTACGTCACCAATCTGGACCAACCGGTATTCGCCCTGGTCAACCTGCCGGAAGTGGTGAAGGGGGCCCTCTTTGCCCGGTACTCCCGCTCACCCAAGAGCCTTCGCCGGCTGTTCCTCGACGAGTTCGTCGGGGAGTTGGACATCTCCGGCGACGCCACCGTGGACGCCACCGTGGGGCTCAAGCGGGCCGAGGACCTCTACGAGAAGGTCTTCTTCGAGTACGGGGACGACTCGGTGGCCCAGCTGGGAGGGGTCCACCTGGCCTGTGAACAGGCCTCCAATGTCCTGACCAAGGTGCTGGAGTGGGGGCGACTGATGGCCTACCTCGAGCAGTCCACCCGCTACATCGCCTACAACAACCGGCTGACCACCGGCCACTACCGGTACTACCGCGATCCCGGACTGCTCGACTCGCCGCTCGGGGCCCGCTACGTGGGCGACATGGACCGGATGTTCGACACCTACGGCGAACTGCTGGTGGAGGCCCAGGCGTGGTTGGCCGGGCGGCATCCCCGCCAGGCCGGGGACTCCGACTTCGTCCACCGCCAAGCGGTGAAAGCCAAGGCCCTGGACGCCCTCCGGGGGCTGCTGCCGGCCGCCTCACTGTCCAACGTGGGCATCTACGGGACCGGTCAGTCCTACGAGATGCTGCTCATGCGGATGCGGTCCCACCCGCTGCCGGAGGCCCGGAGCTACGCCGAGCTTATGCTCGAGGAGCTCCGCAAGGTCATCCCGTCCTTCCTGACCCGGGTGGACCGGCCCGACCGGGGAGGGGCGTGGTCGGCCTACCTGGAGCGCACCCGACACGAGACCGGGGAGCTCGTCGAGGAGCTGTTCCCCGATCTGGTCGCCCCGGCCGAGCACCCCACCGGGGCACCGTCAGGTCAGCCCACGGTGGCGCTCCTCGACTTCGACCCCGACGGTGAGGACAAGGTCATCGCCGCCATCTGCGCCCCGCTCACCGACCGCTCCGAAGAGGAGGTGACCCGACGGGTGGCCCTCCTCGGCGCCGAGGAGAAGCGGTCCTTGCTGCGGGCCTACGTGGGGGAGCGGTCCAACCGCCGCCACCGGCCCGGTCGGGCCTTCGAGCGCACGGGGTACCGGTTCGATGTGGTCACCGACTACGGGGCGTTCCGCGACCTGCAACGCCATCGGATGCTCACCGTCGAGTGGCAGCCCCTCGGCACCACGCTGGGCTACGACGTACCCGAGGTGGTGGAGGAGGCAGGGCTGACTGAGCGGTTCGTGGCCTCGGTGGAACGTTCCCGCCAGCTGGCCGAGGCCCTGACCCCCGCCTTTCCGGTGGAGTCGGCCTACGCCGTGGCGCTGGCCTACCGCATCCGCTACTCCATGCAGATGAACGCCCGCGAGGCCATGCACCTGCTCGAACTCCGGTCGGGACCGCAGGGCCACGCCAGCTACCGGTGGGTGGCCCAGGAGATGCACCGCCTCATCGCCGGCCAGGCCGGTCACCGCCTGCTGGCCGAGGCCATGTCCTACGTCGACTTCGGCGCCGAGGATCTCGAACGGCTCGAGGCCGAGCGCCGGGCCGAGGGAAAACGGAATTCGGTGTCGGCAGCAGGAAATCCCGTAATCCGCTGACCTGGGAAGTTGCACAAACTACCTGGTGGGGTGGCGCGAATGTCATTTGACGACAGGCGGTGTCGATGGCCTAAGGTCCGCCCAGTCCCAGTCGCCCCGAAGGGCGCATCCTACGGTTTCGATCGTGGGGTGCGGCTGGCGGGGGGGATGCTGTGAGAGGCGGAGGGAGGCCCAGGGGATCGAGTAGAAAACAGTTCCCCGAGACCGGCGACTCACGTCGAAGGTAGCGGGG
>JBBQWW010000013.1:0-56572 GCA_038210245.1 Acidimicrobiales bacterium | reverse complement strand
CGGGTCGACGGGGGACTACCTCAGTCGACCGAGTCCAGGACGGCCAGGTGGGAGGCGTCGTTGTAGCCCAAGAGGCGCCAGTTGCCGGCGGCGACCTCCCAGCTGGTCAGGGAGGCGTGCCGGGTCCGGAGCTGCAGCCGGGCCCCGTCCAGACCCCCGGCCACCGGCACCTTGGCCAAGAGCGACGCTTCGATGACCCCGGCGTGACAGGCCACCACCACCAGCTGGCCAGGATGGTCGGCGGCCACCGTATCCAAGGCGGCGGCCACCCGATTCACGAAGCCGGCCCAGCTCTCCCCTCCCGGGGCGATGGGCTGGTGGGGATCGGCGTCCCAGTCGAGGGCACCGAACCGAAGGGTGTACTCGTCCCAGCGCAGGCCGTCGGCCTCCCCGGGGTGGAGCTCGCAGAGTCCGCACTCTTCCACGGGCCTCAGGGGTTTCGTCCCCTCCCCCTCGGCGGCGTCGGCCACCAGGGCCGGGGCCAGCAGCTCCGCCGTCTCGATGGCCCGGGGCAGCCGACTGGCGTAGAGGGCGTCGGTGCCGGCCAGTTCGCCGGTCAAGGCCAGCCGGTCCCGGAGCAGGGCCACCTGGCGGCGCCCGAGGTCGGTGAGCCCGGTGCAGCCCCGGCGGCCCCCGCACACCCCGGACACGTTGCACTCGGCTTCACCGTGACGGACCAGGATCATCCGGGTGGCTCCGGGCGGAAGCGCGCCGACGGTGCGGATACCGGCGGGGACACTCCGGGAGGGGGTGCCGTCGGCCGGGTCCCGGGGTCCGGCCCCGGCCAGGCCGTCGAACCCACCGGCCACCGGGCTCACGCCAGCTCCCCCACGAACTTCTCGAGCTGGCGCAGCGTCCGGCACTCCACCACGTCGTCGCAGTGCACGGCGTACTCGCCGACGATGGAGTCGCCCGAGTCCCAGTACGCCCGGGGCTCGGGATTCAGCCAGTAGACATGGCGGGCGCGGGCGCGGAGCTCCTTGATGACCCAGGCCTGGGAGGCGTGGTAGTTGTTGCGGGCGTCCCCCAGCAGCAGCACACTGCTGCGGGGGGTGATCTCCTCGCCCCACCGCTCCCAAAAGACCGTGAAGGCGTGCCCGTAGTCCGAGTGGCCGTCGACCCAGATGACATCGGCCTCGGTGTTGATGCGGTGCACCGCCTCGGACGGATCGTCGACCCGCTCGAAGAACCGGCTCACCTCATCGATCCCGTCGATGAACACGAAGCTACGCACCTTGGAGAACTGGGAGCTGATGGCGTGGACCAGATGGAGGGTGAACCGGGCGAAGCTAGCCACCGAGCCCGAGATGTCGGCGATGACCACGATCTCGGGCTTGGAGGGCCGGGGGTAGCGGAACTTGGGGTCGACCGGAACGCCGCCGGTGGACAACGAGTGGCGCACGGTAGATCGGAAGTCGAGCGGCCCCTTCCGCCCGTGGCGGCGCTTGCGGGCCAGCCGCACGGCCAGTTTGCGAGACAGCGGCACCAGGGCCTTGCGGAGGGCCACCAGCTCGTCACGGGTGGCGTGCATCACGTCGATGTCCTCGGGGAGGGGCTTGCGCAGCGACTTGGCCAGGGCCTCGCTCCCCCGGTCGGCCACCAGCCGCCGACGGATCTCGTTCTCGATCTCTGCCCGGAGCTCGTCGATCCGGGACTGGAACTCATCCCGCAGCAGCCGCTCCTCCAGCGCGGTGAGGGTGACCGGTGGAGCCCCGACGTCGGCGTCGTCGTTCATGGATCCCGTGGTCGCCCGGGCCTCGGCCACCAGGCGCTCCAACACCCCGTCGAGGTCGAGGTTCCGCAGGGTCCGGTAGAGGTAGTAGGTGCCGCCCACCGGCCGGCCCGCCTCCATGCCGGCGTACCGGCTCACGGCCTGGCGGGCCACGGCCCCCACCATGGAGCGGTTGGCCCCGAGCAGGGCCTTGTACAACAGGTCGGCCAGCTCCTCAGGGGTCATCCCCTCGCCGCCGCCACTTCCCTGGCCCCGGCCCTGGCCACGCTGCTGGCCCTGTCCGTGCATCTGGCCGGTGTCGTCGGTCTCGAGCTCGCTCCCGTCCTCCCGTTCGTCCTCGATCCGGTACTCCGGCCCCCGCAGCGAGAAGTAGATCTCGAACGCCGTCTCGTAGGCCCGCCAGTGCGCGGACGACTTCACCAGGCTGGCCCCCAGCGTGTACTTGATGGCCTCTCGATCCTCCATGGGCACATGGCGCAAGGCCTCGGCGGCGTCGAGGTGCTCGGTCAGGGAGACCGGGATGCCCGCAGCGCGCAGCTCGCCCACGAAGCCGGTGAGGAGATCGAGCATGGCGGTGTCCTCCGACCTCAGTCGGGGGATTCCACCCCGGCCAGCTCCTTGGCGGCCCGCTCGATGTCGGTCTGATACTTCAGCAGGATGTGGAGGGTGTCCCGGGCCTGCTCGACGTCGATGGACTCCACCCCCAGCACCACCAGGGTGCGGGCCCAGTCGAGGGTCTCCGACACCGACGGGTCCTTCTTCAGGTCGAGGGTGCGGATGGACCGCACGATCCGGGCCACCTGGTCGGCCAGGGCCTGGCTGATCCCGGGCACGCGGGTCTCGATGATCAGCCGCTCCCGCTCGAGCTGCGGGTAGTCGATGTGCAGGTAGAGGCACCGTCGCTTGAGGGCCTCGGACAGCTCACGGGTGTTGTTGGAGGTCAGGAAGACCAGGGGGATCTGGGTGGCCCGCACCGTGCCCAACTCGGGGATGGAGACCTGGTATTCGGACAGGATCTCCAGCAGTAGGGCCTCGGTCTCCAGCTCCACCCGGTCCACCTCGTCGACCAGCAGCACCACGGGCTCGGGCGACCGGATGGCCTCCAGCAGGGGCCGGGCCAGCAGGAACTCCTCGGCGAAGATGTCGTCTTCGAGCTCCTCCCACGACTGGCCGGAGTCGGCCTGGATGCGCAGGAGCTGCTTTTTGTAGTTCCACTCGTAGAGGGCCTTGGACTCGTCGAGCCCCTCGTAGCACTGCAGCCGGATGAGCCGGCTCCCGGTCAGGCGGGCCACCGACTTGGCCAGCTCGGTCTTGCCCGTGCCCGCCGGTCCCTCGACCAGTACCGGCTTGGCCAGTCGGTCGGCCAGGAAGACCACACCGGAGATCCCGTCATCGGCCAGGTAGTCCACCCCGGCCAGGCCCTCCCGCACAGCATCGATGGAGTCGAAGCGGGGAGCGCCGGCCACGGGAAACCCGGTGGTGATCTCCCTGCTGGCGCCCCTGGCCTCGGCGGGGCTCACGACCGCACCTGCCCGGATCCGTTGACCACGTACTTGACCGAGGTCAGCTCCCGGAGGCCCATGGGACCCCGGGCGTGGAGCTTCTGGGTGGAGATGCCGATCTCCGCGCCCAGGCCGAGCTCCTCCCCGTCGATGAAGCGGGTGGAGGCGTTGACCAGCACGGCCGCCGCGTCCACCTCGGCGGTGAACCGGTTGGCCGCGGCCAGGTCCCCGGTGACGATGGCCTCGGAGTGGCCGGAGGTGAAGCGGGCGATGTGGTCGATGGCCCCGTCGAGGCTGTCGACTACGGCCACGCTCAGCGTCAGGCCCAGGTACTCGGTGGCGAAGTCCTCGGCGGTGGCCGCCGCCACGTCGGGCAGGACCGCCCGGGTGGCGGCATCGCCCCGGAGGGTGACACCGGCCAGCGAGGCCGACAGTCGCGGCAGAAAGGCCTCGGCCACGTCCCGGTGGACCAGGACCGTCTCGGCGCTGTTGCACACGCCAGGTCGCTGGGTCTTGGCGTTGACCACGATGGTCTCGGCCATGGACAGGTCGGCGGCCCGGTCCACGTAGACGTGGCAGTTGCCCGCCCCGTCCAGGACGAAGGGCACCGTGGCGTGCTCGCGCACCGAGGCCAACAGGGACGGTCCCCCCCGCGGGATCAGGCAGTCGATGCACCCCTCGAGCTGCATGAAGGCCACCGCGGCGGCGTGGCTGGTGTCCTCCACCAGGGTCACGGCGTCGACCGGCAGGCCGGCCTTGTCCAGACCGTCCCGCAGGGCTCCGGCCACGGCCCGGTTGGAGGTGATGGCCGAAGACGAGCCCCGCAGCAGCACGGCGTTGCCGGCCTTGAGGCACAGGGCGGCGGCGTCGCTGGTGACGTTGGGCCGGTTCTCGTAGATGATGCCGATCACGCCCAGGGGGACCCGCACCCGCTCCACCCGGAGGCCGTTGGGCCGGACCCACCCGTCGACCACCTCGCCCACCGGGTCGGGCAGGGCGGCCACGGTCCGCAGCCCGGTGGCCATCCCCTCCACCCGAGCGGCGTCGAGCCGGAGCCGGTCGAGAGCGGTGGCGTCGGTGCCGGTCCCCTCGGCCCGGAGCACATCGGTGGCGTTGGCGTCCAGAACGACGTCGGTCCGCTCCTCCAACAGGTCGGCGGCCCGGTGGAGGGCCTCGTTGCGGGCGGCCGGGGAGGCGCGGGCTACCAGCCGACTGGCCGCCTTGGCTCGCTGCCCCAGCTCGGTCATGGGGTCGGATGGGCTCGATTGCACCGTGTCAGCGTACTTGCCAGGCTGCCGGTACCGACGACCCGCCCTCCTCGGGGCTACTCCAGCACTACCAGGTCGTCCCGGTGGACCACCTCGGGAGCCACATCGTCGGGTAGTTCGTCGGTGCGCCGCCCGGCCCAGCGGTCCACCACGGCAGCCGACTGGCCCACCAGGCCCTTGGCGAAGACCCGGCCGTCGGGGTCGGCGATCTCCACGGCGTCGTCGATGCCGAACTCCCCGGTGGTGGCCACCACGCCGGCCGAGAGCAGCGAGCGGCCCCGCTCCACCAGGGCCCGACGGGCCCCGGCGTCGACCACGATGGTGCCCGACGCCCCCACGGCGAAGGCGATCCACAGCTTGCGGGCCGGAAGGCGCCGCTCCCGGGGCCGGAAACGGGTGCCCACGGCCGGGGCCGAAGCCAGCACCGAGGCCAGCACCCCAGGTCGCGAGGCGTCAGCAATCACTGCCTCCACCCCGGACCACACGGCGATCTTGGCCGCGGCCAGCTTGGAGCCCATCCCGCCGCTGCCCCTCTCCGAGCCCGGGCCCCCGGCAATCCGCTCGAGCTCGTGGTCGATCTCGACCACCTCCTCGATCAGGGAGCCGGTGGTAGTGCGTCGCGGGTCCTCGGTGAGCAGACCGGCGGTGTCGGTGAGCAGGACCAGGGTCTCGGCCCCGACCAGGTGAGCAACCAGGGCGGCCAACCGGTCGTTGTCCCCGAACCGGATCTCCTCGTCGGCCACGGCATCGTTCTCGTTGACCACCGGCACCACCCCCAGCTCCAGCAGGCGGGACAGGGTCTGACGGGCGTGCAGGTACTGGCTGCGGTGGACGAAGTCGAGAGGGGCCAGCAGGACCTGGCCGGCGGTCAGTCCGTACTCTTCGAATGAGTCGCTCCACACCTGCATGAGGCGATGCTGGCCAACAGCGGCCACGGCCTGGAGCGTGGCCAGATCCGAGGGCCGGCGCCGGTCCGGGGACAGGGCGCTCCACCCGGCGGCGATGGCCCCCGAGCTGACCACCACCACCCGCCGCCCGGTGGTCCGGGCCTCGGCCACCTCGGCGGCGAGCTTCTCGATGGCGGCGGTGTCCACCCGGCCGGTGGTGGTGGTCACCGAGGACGTGCCGATCTTCACCACCACCGTCCCGGCGGTGGTGGCGGTCGGGGCCGTGGTCACGGCCGCTTGCGCCGCGACGCGGGCTGGCCGGTGAACTCGGGCTGGTCTCGGTACCAGACGAAGGACAGGTCGCCGATGTGGACCACATCGCCGTCGTGGGCTCCCGCCCGGGCCAGGGCTCGGTCCACGCCGAGCCGGCGCAGCCGGCCCTGCACGTAGTCGGCAGCTTCGTCGGTGGTCAGGTCGTTGAGGGCCACGGCCCGCTCGGCCACCCGGCCCACCACCCGGAACTGCCCGGGCTCGATGCGCTCCACGGCGAACCCCTCGGGCAGGGGCCGGTGGATGATGATGGTCGACTCTTCCTCGGGCTGGAGGGCACGGGCCTCGGCCACCAGCTGGGTCAGCCGCCCCACCAGTGCGCCGATGCCCTGGCCGGTGACGGCCGAGATGACCAGCTCGGGCGAGAAGGAGTCGGCGTCGGCGTCCGCCCCATCCGCTACTTCCGTGCGGTCGGGTTCGCCGGTTCCGCTCATCCCGAGCATGTCGGCTTTGGACCCCACCACCACGCGCGGTCGGTCCAACAGGGCCGGCTGGTAGCGACCGAGCTCATCGAGGAGTATGCGGAGCTGATCGGTGGGGGTGATCCCGGTGACCGGGTCCAGCTCCACCAGCACCACCAGCACCCGGGCCCGGGTGATGTGCCGGAGGAACCGGTGGCCGAGGCCCTTGCCCTCGGCCGCCCCCTCCACCAGGCCGGGAATGTCGGCCACGGTGAAGTTCGACTCGTCGCTGGCCCGGACCACGCCCAGGTGGGGTTCGAGGGTGGTGAAGGGGTAGTCGGCGATCTTGGGTTTCGCCGCCGAGATCCGCGAGATCAGCGTGCTCTTACCGACGTTGGGCAGGCCGACCAGGGCCACGTCGGCCACGAGGGCCAGCTCGAGGTCGTACCACTGCTCGTGCCCCTTCTCCCCCTGCTCGGCGAAGGCCGGGGCCCGACGCCGGTTGCTCAGGAAGCTGGCGTTGCCCCGCCCCCCCCGGCCACCCTCGCCGGCCAACCACCGGTCGCCCACGTTGATCAGGTCCACCAGCAGTTCGCCGTCGGGACCCTTGGCCCGGGTGCCCACCGGGACAGGGACCTCCAGATCGTCGCCCCGGGCGCCGTGCTTCTTCTTCCCGCCCCCGTGCCCCCCGTCCCCGCCCCGGCGATGCGGGTGGTCGCGGAAGCCCAGCAGCGAGGACTGGTTGTGGCTGGCCACCAGCCAGACGTTGCCGCCCCGGCCCCCGTCGCCCCCGTCGGGGCCGCCCTTGTCCACGTGAGCCTCCCGGCGGAAGGCCACCGCGCCGGCGCCGCCGTCACCGGCCTTCACATGGAGTTGCGCCTCATCGACGAAGCCGGACATGGGCCGATCCTACCGAGGGACCGTGGCCGACCCCGCTGCGGCGGGGATTACGCCTCGACCAGGACCGTGCGACGCAGGGTGTCCACGGCCCCGGCCACACCGAGGGAGTCGGCCAGCGCCTCGTAGTTGCCGTACTCGGCCCGCAGCGTGGCCAGGAACTCTGCCATGGTCTCGGGGAGCACCTGCAGGACGGCCGGGGCGTAGCGCATGACGTCCTCCACCGAGTCCGGGTACTCCCCCTTCAGCCGTTCGAGGAGCCGCACCATGGCCGGGGCGCTGAGTGCGTAGTCGGCCACGATGGTCTCATCGGGCACGCCCAGGAAGGCCAGGATCAACGCCGAGAGGACCCCGGTGCGGTCCTTGCCGGCGCTGCAGTGGAAGACGGCCGGCAGGGAGTCCCCCGAGGCGAGGGCGGCGAACGCCCCGGTCAGGGCGGGGCCACCTTCGGAGGCCATCTGGGTGTAGCGG
This sequence comes from Acidimicrobiales bacterium, assembly GCA_038210245.1. Classification (GTDB taxonomy): domain Bacteria; phylum Actinomycetota; class Acidimicrobiia; order Acidimicrobiales; family RAAP-2; genus Bog-756. The sequence continues at coordinate 49,084 of JBBQWW010000013.1, read as the reverse complement.
GCGGCCACGTAGCTAGCCTCGGTCCAGGCCGAGAACTCCTCGGTGGTGGGGAGGACGTCGAACAGGGGAAGGTCCACGTAGCGGACGGGGACGGCCTCCACCGGGAACCGGCCCCGTTCGGCGGCCTCGTCGACCGTGCGTAGGTCGATCACCGTGGCCACTCCCAGCTCGACCATGCGGACGCGGTCCGACTCGGTCAGCCGGTGGAGACCGTCCGCCCGGAACAGGCGCCGCCAGGCGATCTCCTGGCCGCCGACAGTGCGGTAGCCGCCCAGATCGCGGAAGTTGACGCAACTCTCGAACTCGAGGGTCCGGCTGGGTGGTCCGGCGGCCATGGTGTCAGGTCCGGGCATGAGCGGCAGCGTACCGTCCGGACCGACCCGCCGATGGCGCCACCGGGTGAACCTTCGGTGACCGGACGCCCCCGGGTGGACCGGGAACGGGGGTCAGGCGTCGGTGAGGACGTCGACCAGCTTGCGGCCCTTGCGGCTGGTGAAGTGCACGGTGCCGTCGGACAGGGCGAACAGTGTGTCGTCTCCACCCAGGCCCACGTTGAGCCCGGGGTGGAACTTGGTGCCCCGCTGACGGACCAGGATGGCCCCGGCCCGCACCTCGGTGCCTCCGAAGGTCTTTACGCCCAGGCGCTGGGCGTTCGAATCGCGTCCGTTTCGGGTGGACCCGCCACCTTTGGTCTTCGACATCCGACTGCTCCTTGACTCTCGATCGTTCCGGTCGGCGGACGGCTCAGCCGGCCGCGCTGATCGCCGTGATGGCGATGGTCGAGTACCGCTGGCGGTGTCCCCATCGGGTGCTCTGGTTCGACTTGTTCTTGTAGGTGAAGCCTCGGACTTTCGGACCGAGCTCCTCCCCCATCACCGTGGCCGTCACCGAGGTGCCGGCGAGCTGGGCCGGCGTGGCCAGGACGGTGTCGCCGTCGACCACCAGCACCGGGGTGAAGGTCACTTCGGCTCCTGGCGACTCCCCGAGCAGCTCCACGCGGAGCGTCTGGCCTTCGGCCACCCGCTCCTGCTTTCCTCCGGTTTTGATTACGGCGTACATAGGGATGCCACTCTACTACAGGTGGGTCAGAGCTCGGGATCGTCGAAGATGATGCCGCGGCCCCCGCAGACCTCGCAGGTGGTGGACATGGACTCGATCAGGCCCTCGGACACCCGCTTGCGGGTCATCTCCACCAGGCCGAGCTCGGAGATGTCGAAGACCTGGGTCCGGGTCTTGTCCCGGGCCAGGGCGGAGCGCAGGGCCGAGCCCACCTTGTCGCGATTCTCCCGGATCTCCATGTCGATGAAGTCGATCACGATGATCCCCCCGATGTCCCGGAGCCGGAGCTGTCGGGCCACCTCCTCGGCGGCCTCCAGGTTGTTCCGGTAGACCGTCTCCTCGAGGTTGGTGGTGCCCACGTTCTTGCCCGTGTTGACGTCGATGACGGTCAGGGCCTCGGTCCGGTCGATGACCAGGGAGCCCCCTGACGGCAGGAAGACCTTGCGGTCCAGGGCCTTGTGGAGCTGTTCGTGGACGTGGTAGCGCTCGAAGACGGGCAGGGCCTCGGCGTCGGGATCGAAGTACTCCACCCGGTCGGCCAGCTCGGGGTTGACCGCGCCCACGTAGTCGCGGACCTGCTCGTAGAGGGCCCGGTCGTCGATGACCACGGCCCGGTACTCCCGATTGAGCTCCTCGCGAATGACCCGCACGGCGATGGCCGGCTCCCGGTAGAGCAACGCCGGTCCCTGGCCCTGGGTGGACGCACCGGCGATGGTCTCCCACTGCTCGACCAGACGGGCCACGTCGTTGCCCAGCTCCTCGGCGCTGGCCCCGGCCGCCGCCGTCCGGACGATGAGCCCGTGGCCCTCGGGTCGGACGGCGTCCACGATACGTCGGAGGCGCTTGCGCTCGGCGTCCTCCAGCCGCTTGGAGATGCCGTAGGCGGAGCTGTTCGGGACCAAGACCACGAACCGCCCCGGGAGCGAGACCTCCTGGGTGAGACGGGCGCCCTTGGCCCCGATGGGGTTCTTGGTGACCTGGCACAGGATGGTCTGGCCCGGACGGAGCAGCTGCTCGATCCGGGGTTGGCCCTTGGAGGGGGACTCGACGTCCTCCTCGTCGTAGCGGACGTCGCCGTGGTAGAGGACGGCGTTCTTCGGGGTGCCGATGTCGATGAAGGCCGCCTCCATGCCCGGCAGCACGTTCTGGACCCGGCCCCGGTAGATGTTGCCGTCGATCTGGGTGGCGTCGTCCGAGGCCCGGGAGATGTAGTGCTCGACCAGCGTCCGCCCCTCGAGCAAGGCGATCTGGGTCATCTCGGGGCGGACGTGCACAGAGATCATGTAGCGGCCCACCGCCTTGCCCCGCCGCTCGCGGCCCCCGCGGCGACCCTCGGTCTTGGGCGCCGCCTCGGCCCGGGGCCGGCCCCCCGACCCGCCGCGTCCGTTCCCGCCCGATCCGTTGGCCGTGGCCGTCTCGGCGGCGGTGGACACCCGGTCGGCGGTCTTGTCGCCAGAGCCGTTCCGCTGCCGGGACCGGCTCCCACCCCCGGTGCGACCCTGGCCCCGTCCTCCCGTGGCGCTACCGGAGGCAGCTACGGGGTCTCCGGGCGCGTTGGCCGGCAGCCGGGCCGGTCGGCTGTCACCGATCTTCGGGCGCTCGGGCACGGCCCGGGGCGGGACTGGGGCCTCAGCTCCAGCCGTCGGGGACGACGAGACGTCCGGCCCGGGATCGGCCGGGTCGGTGGAAGGGTCGTCGTCCGACCCATCGGGGGCGGCACCAGCCGGGCGACCCCGGCCCCGCCCTCCCCTCGACCCTCGCCGACGACGGTTGGCCCCGTCGCCGCCGCTGGCTCCCCCGCTCGATCGCTCTGGGCTCGTTGCGGCACCCTCCCCTGAACCCGATCCGGCACCGGCCGGCGCGGTGGCGTCAGGGCCGGCGTGACCCGGGGCGCTCGATCCTCCGTTCCCGACCGGTTCGGCCGGGGCTGACGTGGTGGCGGACGCGGTCGACGATCCGGGCGCATCCGCCGGGACCTCCACCGGTTGCCCGGTTGCTCCATCTGACATCGAATTCCCTTCCCATACTGCTCATGAGGCACGCTCGAGAGCGTGCACGGCGCGGTCGGCCCCGGCAGGGTCCCCCCGGCGGGCGAGGGGCTCCTCCCGTCGGCCGTCGCGCTCGATCCACTGTTGCGTTCTGCACGCCCGGTCCAGGGCCGGGATCCCTGCGCCGGGTCCGTCCCCGGTCGGCGCGTCCTCTCCGCCGTCACCGGCCGGCCGGCCCGAGACGGCGATCAATCCCCTCACCAGTTCGATGGGCCGGACGCCGCGGGGTTGGCAGGCCAGCTCGGCCACGACGGCCACCGACGGCCCCATCCCCGGGCCGAACTCCCCGGAGGGCTCGGGGGCCACCGCCAGGGCCAGCACCGAGGGACGGAGGTCGTCCTCCTCCTGGCGTCCCTTGCGCTCGCGGGTGATGGTCACCGAGTCGGCGGCCACCAGGGCCGCCACCCGCTGGGCCAGGGCGTCCCGGGACATGCCCGTGAACGCCATGGTCCACGAGCACGAGGTCACCTGCTGCTGCAGGGAGCCGTCCCGGCGCTCCACCAGGGCCGACTCCTCCACGGTGATGCCTTCGGGCAGCAGGTCGGTGAGGAGGGCGGGCAGCTCGGCCAGGACCACCCCGGCGGTCTCCGGTCGGGCGTCGTCGAGCACCACGTCCAGGTACTCGGCCAAGGACTCGCATCCGGTGGGGAGGGCCAGGCCGAAGCTGAGCTGAGGACGGGGTGAGAACCCCTCGGTGTAGGCCAGGGGCAACTCGGCTCGGCGCAGGGCCCGTTCCCACATTCGGGCCACGTCGCGCTGGCTGGTGAACCGGATCTTGCCGAGCTTGACGAAACGGAAGCGAATGCGCATCTCAGCCGCTCCCCTCTCCGGCTGCCGCCCCGGCACGGGCGACGGCATCTTCGTCCGGCCCAGGGGCCGGAACGGCGCCCGATGGCACCGTGGTGAGAAATCGTACCGGTACCTGGCCCCCGGTTGAGAGATCCTGGCCCGTCCCCTGGCTTCCGCCGGCCGGGGGCACCGCCGAGGCCACCACGTGTTCGATTCCGAATCCGGTGCACGCCCCACAGTCGTAGCAGGGGGTCCAGCGACAGTCGGGGAGCCCGTGCTGGGCCAGGGCGTCCAGCCAGTCCTGCCACAGGAAGTCGCGGTGGAGGCCGGCCGACAGGTGGTCCCAGGGCAGAGCTTCGTCCTCGGTCCGGTGACGGTAGACCGTGTCCTCGAGGGACATCCCGTTCTCGGCGAGGGCGTCGGTCCACAGGGAGAGGTCGAAGCACTCGGTCCACTCCTGGAAAGTCCCACCCCGCCGCCAGACCTGCTCGATCACCGCCCCCATCCGCCGGTCCCCTCGGCTCACCACCCCTTCGGCCGCGGTGGCCTTGGGGTCGTGCCAACGCACGGTGAGGCCCCGGACGGGACGGGCGGCGTCGCGGAGCAGGTGGACCTTGCGGGTGAGCTCCTCGATGGTGTTCTGCCCGAACCACTGGAACGGGGTCTGGACCTTGGGGACGAAGCCGCCCACCGAGGCGGTCACCGTGACCCCCTTGTGGTAGCGCTTGCCGATGGCCACGCACTGCTTGGCCAGGGCCACGATGCCCAGGGTGTCCTCGTCGGTCTCCGTGGGCAGGCCGATCAGGAAGTACAGCTTGACCCGCTTCCAGCCCTGGCTGAAGGCGGCGTCCACCGCGGCGTAGAGGTCCTCCTCTCGGATCAGCTTGTTGATGACCTGCCGCATCCGCCACGTACCGCCCTCGGGGGCGAAGGTGAGCCCGGTCCGGCGAACCCGCTGGATCTGGGCGGCGGTGCCCACGGTGAAGGCATCCACCCGCAGGCTGGGCAGGCTGACCGACACCTGGCCCGAGCACGAGGGGTCGTCGATGATGGAGGTGACCGTGTCCTCGATCCCCGAGTAGTCGGCGCTGGACAGGGAGGTGAGCGCCACCTCGTCGTAGCCGGTGCGGGCCAACCCGTCCATGACCATGGTCCGGACCTGCTCGGCCGGCCGCTCGCGCACCGGCCGGGTGATCATGCCGGCCTGGCAGAAGCGGCACCCCCGGGTACATCCTCGGAACAGCTCCACGTTGAGGCGGTCGTGGACCACCTCGATGAGCGGCACCAGCTGCTGTCTCGGATAGGGCCACTCCCCCAGATCGGCGATGGTCCGCTTCTCCACCCGGTCGGGGATCCCGGGGAACCGGGGGGAGGTGCCGGCCAGCCGGGGCAGGACGGCGTGGGCGGCCGGCCCGGTTTCCTGGTGGTAGTGGGCCTCGTAGCAGGAGGGCACGTAGACCCCGTCCAGTTGGGCCAGCGAACGGAGAAGGCCGGTGCGGTCCGGGGGGTCCCCCGCGGTGCCGCCGGCCGGGGGGCCGTTCGCCACCTTCCAGGCGGCGATCACGGCGTTCATCTCGCCCACCGCCTCTTCACCGTCCCCGAGGACGAAGCAGTCCACGAAGTCGGCCAGCGGCTCGGGGTTGAAGGCGCAGTGGCCACCCGCCACCACCAGGGGGTGGTGGCCGGTGCGGTCGGCCACCCGCACGGGCACCCCGGCCAGGTCGATGAGGTTGAGGACGTTGGTGTAGACCAGCTCGGCCGAGAGGTTGAAGGCCAGCACGTCAAAGTCCCGGGCCGACAGGTGGTTCTCGAGCGAGAACAGCGGCACGCCGACGGAGCGCATGGCCGCCTCCATGTCCACCCACGGGGCGTAGGCCCGTTCGGCTACGGCATCCTCCCGCTCGTTCAGGATCTCGTAGAGGATCTGGAGCCCCTGGTTGGGGAGGCCGATCTCATAGGTGTCGGGGTAGATCAGCAGCCATGCCGCCGAGCTGTCGGAGTGCACAGGGGTCTGGGCACCCAGCTCACCACCGATGTAGCGGGCGGGCTTTTCCACCTGGGTCAAGAGGGGCTCTACCCGTGGCCAGAGGGACTGCATCTCCCGCCTCATCCTAGGGCCACCCGACCCCGGGGTCGGACCGCCGGTGGGGGTTGCCCTCACCCGCTGCCGGTAGAGGCTCCGGTGCTGGTGGAGGTGGCTCCGGTCGTGCTGCTGGACGGCGAGGTGGTCGTAGTGGTGGTCGACGGGGTGGGCAGGGCCACCCCGACCGTGGCCTGATACACCTTCTGAGCTGGGGGGATGACCGCCGGGCCCACCGGGTGGGTGGAGAGGTAGTTGAAGATGGTCCCGACCACCGGGGCCGAGGCCGTGGCGCCGAAGCCGGCCTGGTCGATGACGCAGACCACCACGTACTGGGCCGCCGTGGCCGTCGGCCCCCAGCCCACGAACCAGGCGGTGGGCTCCTTGCCCGGCTCGGTGTCGGCGGTCCCCGTCTTGCCAGCCACGCCCCCGGGGAAGTTCATCAGATCGGGGATGCCGTAGGCCGTGCCGCCGTGGGTGTTCACCACCCCCTCGAAGCCGGTGAGCATGGCCTGGTAGTTGGTGGGCGAGATGGCCACGTGGCCGGTGACCTGGGGGGTGACCTTCTTCACCACCTGGCCCGAGGGATCCACCACCGCCGCCGCCACCTGAGGGGCGTACCGGGTCCCACCGTTGGCGAAGGTGGAGTAGGCCACGGCCTGCTCCACGGGGGTGATGTAGGTCCCGCCCTGCCCGAAGGCCATCTCGATGTTGTCACCGGTGTACCAGGAGGTGTTGGGGAAGGCCTTGGGGGCCATGGCGTGGAGCTTGACCCGTTCGGCCTGGCTGTCCACCCGCCCCTGGACCTCGTTGGGCAGGTCGATACCGGTCAACTGGCCCAGGCTGTACTGGGCGGCGGTGTCCTGAATGGCGGTGGCGCCGTACTGGCCGGCCTTGGCGTAGAAGAGGTAGCCCAGGTTGTAGAAGAAGTCGTCGCTGGACACGGTGAGGGCCGAGGAGACGTTGTAGGTCCCGGTCGGATCACCGGCGCTGTTGTGGAAGATGCAGGTGGTGCTGTTGTACTGGCAGTCGGGGGTCTTGAAGGTCCCGCTGTCGTAGTACGGGGTGGTGGGCGAGATGAGGCCGGTGTTGAGGGCGGCGGTGGCCGTGTTGAGCTTGAAGGTGGAGCCGGGGATGTACTGGCCCGAGATGGCCCGGTTGAGCGACGGCTCACCGCTGTCGGGTCCGAACAGCGCGGTGTTCTGGGCGGTGCTGAGCCCGCCCACCCACTGGGACAGGTTGTAGGACGGGTAGGAGGACATGGCGTAGACCGCACCGGTCTGGGGGTTCATGACGATGACCGCCCCGCCGGTGGCGGCCGGATAGCACCCGGCGTTGTTGTTGCACTGCTTGTCGTACTGCCGGCGCAGGCTGCCGATCTGGGCGGCCAGGGCATTGTCAGCCACCTGCTGCAGATTGGTGTCAAGGTTGGTGACCAGGTTGTCGCCGGCCACCGCCGGGGTGGTCTTGAGGGTGCCGGCCACCCGGCCCGACGGGGTGACCTCGATCTGCTGGCTGCCCGGGGTGCCCCGCAGCGCCGACTCGTACTGGTACTCGAGCCCGGACTGCCCGTAGGCGTCGCCGGCCTGGTATCCCTGGGCCGCGTCGGCCTTGAGTTCGGCGGCGTTGATGGTGGAGACGTAGCCCAGGGTCTGAGAGGCGGGGTAGTTGTCCTGGGCCGGGCCGGGCAGCTCCCCCTGCGGATAGGCCCGCTCGGTGGTCTGGACGGCGGCCACTCCGGGGAAGTCGTCCTGGTGCTCGCTGATGTAGACGATGTCGGTCAGGATCTGGTTCTGCGCCGCCGGGGTGGTTCCGCCCGTCAGGACCGGCACCGGTTTGTAGGGGCTGTAGCGCTGGTCGGCCACGATGGCCTGGACCTGCTGGGTGGTCTTGCCGATGAGGGCGGCCAGACGCCCGATGACCTCAGGGTGCAGTTGGGCCGCCGAGCGGGACAGGGTGATCTGCTGGACCACGGTGTTGGAGACCAGCGGGTTGCCCGAGCGGTCGAGGATGAGGCCCCGGGTGGGCTCGACAGGAACGTTGCGGATCTGGTTGACCGAGATGGCCTGGGCCGCCGCCGGGGCCTGCAGGACGGTGAGGGCCCACAGGCGCAGCCCCAGCAGGGCGAAGAGCCCCGCCACCACCAGGCCGGCGATCCGCAGTCGGAGGCCGGGCCGCGAGGAGCTGGTGTCGGGGGCGTCCAGCATGGACTCCATCGAGAAGCGGCTCGGGCGCATCCTCGGCTGCTTGGACCGGCTCCGCTTGGGGCCACGGTCCTTCTCCCCCCGTAGGTAGTGGTGCGAGCCCTTGAACGGGTGGCGCAGGGAACGGCTCACGGCAGACCAGTATCCCCCCCGCCGGCCGGTTTAGGTACGCGGCCCACCACCGACCTCACCGGAGGGTCCCAGAGGACACCGTCGAGGTGGGCACACCTTCGATGGAGGCCGCCGGCAGGGCCCAGCCCACCAGGCGCAGCGCGGGCAGGGCCAACACGGCGTTGACCACGGAGACCACCAGCACCACCTGGGTCAGGTCCACGTGGATCATCTGGGGCTGGCCCAGGACCGACCCCAGCACGGCGTAGATGACCTCGTAGAGGGCGCTGGCCCCGAAGGCGGCCACCGGCGGCAGCCAGCCGGCCGTGCGGTCGAGGGCCAGCGTGGTGATGCCCACGGTGAAGCCGATAATGCAGCCCACCAGGGCGGAGAGCCCGAAGGGTGTGGGGAGGAAGAGGTCGGCCACCAGGCCGGCCCCGAAGCCCATGGAGGCCCCGCTGCCCGGGCCGCCGACCAGGCCGGCCACCACGGGCAGGAGGATCATGATGTCCGGGTGGACCGGGCCCAGCCGGAGATCCAGCATCAGGGTCTGCTGGACGGTCACGAACAGAGCCACCACCAGGGTGACCCGGGCGGCTTCCCGTACCGTCACCGCCGCCCCCGGTCCGGAGCGGACGGGCTCACGAGGACGGACCGTACAGCAGCACCGACACGTAGCGGAGGTGGCTGAGGTCGGCCAGCGGCTCGAGGTTCACCGACTCCTGCGAGGCGGTGGCCCCATTGCTGGAGGAGGTCACCGTGGCCACCGGGATGTCCCCGGGGAACTCGGCGTTGGGCAGGCCGCTGGTGATGAACGTGGTGCCCGGCGGGAGCGGCGTGTTGGTGGGGACCAGTCCCGCGCTCAGGGGCTTTCCCGGCCCATGGCCGCTGATCACCGCCAACGAGTTGGCCCCGGGCCCGAACCGCACCCCCACCTGGGACTGGCCGTCGGTGATGAGCCGGACGGTGGACGTCGAGTGGTTGGCCTGCACCACCTGGCCGACCAGGCCGCCCATCCCCACCACCGGCATGTTGAGCTGTACGCCGTCGTCCCGGCCCACACTGATATCCACCGTGGCAGCGAAGTCGCTGGTCCCGTAGTTGGTCACCTCGGCCGGGACGGTCTCGAGATTGCCCACGAAGGGCAGGTGGGCCAAGGCGCTCAGCTGCTGCAGGCGCTGCTCGGTGTCGACCTGAGCCGTCCGCTCCGCCCGAAGCTGGTCGATCTCGGCCTGGAGCTTCTGGTTCTGCTGGCGCACGGCCCCGTAGTGGACGGCTCCGGCCAGGAAGCTGCCCACCGGCTCGACCACGTCGTCCACCCCGGACCGGACCGGCGAGAAGGCGTCGGCGGCCACCGTTCGGAGCCCCGACGTGATCCGGTGGAAGCCACCACGGGCGTCCAGGGTGATGATGGTCACCGAGGCCAACACCAGGATCAACAGCGTGGTGCGGGGGCGGCGGGACCGCCGCGGCGTCGCCACAGGAGACGAGTCCTCCGGTCGTTCAGCGAGCCGACGAGGTGATGAGGACCTGCTTGAGGGCCTCGAACTCCTCGAGGCACTGCCCACTGCCGATGGCCACACAGTTCAGCGGATCGCGGGCCACCACGATGGGCATGCCCGTCTCCTGGGTGAGCCGACTGTCCAGCCCGTGCAGGAGCGCCCCGCCGCCGGTCAGGACGATGCCCTGCTCCATGATGTCGGCGGCCAGCTCGGGTGGGGTGCGGTCGAGGGTCACCTTGACGGCGTCGACGATGGCCGACACGGGCTCGTCGATGGCCTTGCGGATCTCCTGGGTGGAGATGACCACGGTCTTGGGCAGCCCGGTCACCAGGTCGCGTCCCCGGATCTCAGCGTGGAGTTCCTCCTCGAGCTCGTAGGCCGAGCCCAAGGCGATCTTGATCTCCTCGGCGGTGCGCTCACCCAGGGCCAGGCTGTACTCCTTCTTCACGAAGGACACGATGGCCTCGTCCAGTTCGTCGCCACCGATGCGGATGGACTGGCTGGTGACGATGCCTCCGAGAGAAATGACCGCCACCTCGGTGGTGCCACCGCCGATGTCGACCACCATGTTGCCGGTGGGCTCGTGCACGGGCAGGCCGGCGCCGATGGCCGCGGCCATGGGCTCCTCGATGATGTAGGCCTTGCGGGCCCCGGCATACTCGGCGGCCTCCATGACGGCACGCTGCTCCACGCCGGTGATGCCGGAAGGGACGCAGATGACCATGCGAGGCTTGGCGAACCGACGCTGATGGACGCGGTGGATGAAGTAGCGGAGCATCTTCTCGCAGATCTCGAAGTCAGCGATGACGCCGTCCTTCAGCGGACGGATGGCCTGGATGTGGCTGGGCGTCCGTCCGATCATCCGCTTGGCCTCGGCCCCCACGGCCAGCGGCCGGCCGTCCTTCACATTGACCGCCACCACCGAGGGCTCGTTGAGCACGATGCCCCGGCCCCGCACGTACACCAGGGTGTTGGCGGTACCGAGATCGACCGCCATGTCTCGGCCTAGCAGTGAGAAACTGTTGTCGCGCATCAGAGATGCACTCCTCCGTCGGGGTTTGGTCGGGACGTAGCCCGTGCGGGTGACCGCGCCGGCGTTCCGCTGTACGTGCCGACGCTGATCTCCGAGGGGTTCGAAGTGGGCGGCATCTGCCCTCAGGCTACGGGAATCAGGGGGGCGGCACAAGGTCGCCCCGGCGGGTCCCGCTCCAGCCACCGGCGCAATCTCCTGGTCAGAGGGTATCCATCGGGCTCGCTGGGCCCCCGGAGGGCCCCGGCGGCGGCCTGCTCCTCAGGCCAGGCCCGGGAAGAACAGGGCGATCTCCCGTTCAGCCGACTCGGGGGCGTCGGAACCGTGGATGAGGTTCTCCCCCATCTCGATGGCCAGGTCGCCCCGGATGGTGCCCGGGGCGGCGTCCACCGGGTTAGTGGCACCCATGAGGGTGCGCACCACCTTGTAGGTGTCGTCAGGGCCCTCGACCACCATGGCCACCACCGGGGAGCGGGTGATGAAGGCCACCAGGTCCTCGAAGAACGGCTTGCCGTCGTGCTCGACGTAGTGGACTGACGCCACCTCGGTGGTGATGATCCGGTGCTCGACCGCCGCCAGGGTCAGTCCCTTGCGCTCGATCCGGCTGATGATCTCGCCCACCAGGCCGCGTTCGACGGCATCGGGCTTGCAGATAACAAGAGTTCGTCCCACGAGCGAGGCAGGCTAGCGCACGCCCCGGCCCCTCCGGCGCCGGGGGCGTGAGGGCCGGGGTCAGACGGCGTCGGGAACCAGCAGGCGTCGGGCTTCGGCCACCACGTACAGCGACCCGCACACCACCACCCGGTCGTCCGATCCGGCCCGGCCCACCGCCAACTGCACGGCCGCACCGGGCGACGCGGCCACGGTGACCTCCATACCCAGCCCCGTCGCCGCGGCCGCCACTACGTCGGCGGGGAGGGCTCGGGGCGAATCGGGGGCACAGGCCACCACCGAACGAACCCCGGCGGTGAGGAGTGCCTCCAGCATGGCCACCGGATCACGCCCGGTGAGCATGCCCACCACGGCCTGGGCCTCACCGTCGACGCTGAACTCCTCGACCAGCGAACGGGCCAGGACCAACATGCCGGCCACGTTGTGGGCCCCGTCCACCACCACCAGGGGGTGCCGGCCGACCACCTCGAGGCGGCCGGGCACCCGCACCGAGGCGAACGCCTCCTCCACCACGTCCTCGTGGAGCGGCGACCCGAAGAAGGCCTCCACGGCGGCGATGGCCACCGAGGCGTTGTCGCCCTGATGGGCTCCGTGGAGGGGGATGAGCAGCTCGCCGTAGGCCGCGCCGGGGGTGCGCACGTCGATGAGACGGCCACCCACAGCCAGCCGGTTGGACGGGCAGGCGAATTCGTTGCCGCGGACCCACACCTCAGCGGCACCGGCCGCCGCGGCGGCCCGACGCAGCTGGTCCACCAGCGTGGGGTCCATCTCGCCGATGATCACTCGGCTGCCCGACTTGAAGATGCCCGACTTGTCGCCGGCGATGTCCTCCAGCGTGGGGCCCAGGACCTCGGTGTGGTCGAAGCTGACGTTGGTCAGGACCGCCACCTCGCCGTCCACCACATTGGTGCAGTCCCACCGCCCGCCCAGACCCACCTCGATCACGGCCACGTCGACGGCCTCGTCGGCGAACCAGGCCAGGGCCGCCGCCGTCAGCAGCTCGAAGCGGGTCGGCGGGTCATCCATCAGCGGCTCCAGTCGGGCCAGGGCCTCCAGCACCTCCACGAAGGCGGTGTCGTCGATGGGCTCGCCGTTCCGGGACAGGCGTTCGTTGACCCGGCTCAGGTTGGGACTGGTGTACGTGCCCACGGTCAGGCCCTGGGCCCCGAGCAGGCCGGTGGCCATGGCTACGGTCGAGCCCTTGCCGTTGGTGCCGGTGACGTGTACAGACGGGAAGGCGTGCTGGGGATCGCCCAGCAGTGCGGCCAGCGCCCGCATCCGGTCCAGGGTGGGCAGGGAGCGCCGGGTCGGCATGGTCGACTCGAAGTCGATGTGGGAGTCCAGCCAGGCCAGGGCCTCGGGGAGATCGTCGAAGGGCACGGTCAGGAGCAGGGCGGCCGAGTGCCGCACCGAGGCGCCGGAGGCGCCGGGCGGCCGACCCCTAGGAGGCGGCCCTGCGACTCCGGGTGGACTTGGCCGGTGGGCTGTTCAGCGGCACCAGCGTGGGGTGGACCTTGTCCAGCACCACGGCCCGGTCCACCACGCACTTGGAGATATCGGTGCGACTGGGCAGGTCGTACATCACCTCGAGCAGCACCTCCTCCAGGATGGCTCGCAGACCCCGGGCCCCGGTGCCGCGCAGCAGGGCCTGCTCGGCCACGGCCTCGAGGGCGTCGTCGGTCAGCTCCAACTCGATGTGGTCCAGCTCGAAGGTCCGCTTGTACTGACGGGTGAGGGCATTCTTCGGCTCCACCAAGATCTGGATCAAGGCGTCCTTGTACAAGTGGGACACGGCACTGACCACCGGGAGCCGTCCGATGAACTCGGGGATCAGCCCGAACTTCATCAGGTCCTCGGGGAGCACATGACGGAGGAGTTCGGAGTCGTCACGCTCAGCGGCCTTGCGCACCTCGGCCCGGAAACCCATCCCCTTGCGCCCGATCCGGTTCTCGATGATGGTGTCGATCCCGGCGAAGGCCCCACCGCAGATGAACAGGATGTTGGTGGTGTCGATCTGGATGAACTCTTGATGGGGATGCTTGCGCCCCCCCTGGGGTGGGACCGAGGCCGTGGTGCCCTCGAGGATCTTGAGCAGGGCCTGCTGGACCCCTTCGCCGGACACGTCCCGGGTGATCGACGGGTTCTCCGACTTACGGGCGATCTTGTCGATCTCGTCGATGTAGATGATCCCGGTCTCGGCCCGTTTCACGTCGTAGTCAGCCGCCTGAATCAACTTGAGGAGGATGTTCTCGACGTCCTCCCCCACGTAGCCGGCTTCGGTGAGGGCGGTGGCGTCGGCGATGGCGAAGGGCACGTTGAGCATGCGGGCCAGCGTCTGGGCCAACAGTGTCTTGCCGCAGCCGGTCGGACCCAACAGGAGGATGTTGGACTTGGCCAGCTCTACCTCGTTGTCGTGGCTGCCGTTGTTGCCGGCCTGCACCCGCTTGTAGTGGTTGTAGACGGCGACGGACAGGATCTTCTTGGCGTACTCCTGACCGATGACGTAGTCGTTCAGGAACTCGAAGATCTCCTTGGGCTTGGGCAGCTCCTCGAAGGACAGCTCGGTGGTGTCGGCCAACTCCTCGGCGATGATGTCGTTGCACAGCTCGATGCACTCATCGCAGATGTACACGCCCGGGCCGGCGATGAGCTTCTTCACCTGCTTCTGCGATTTCCCGCAGAAGCTGCACTTCACCAGATCGCCACCGTCTCCGAACTTCGCCACGTCGGTTCCTCGTGTCCTTCTGTCAGCGGTCTTTGTCGATGATGCGTGCGGTCATGCGTGCTGCTCGCCACTCTCTCGGCCCCGGCACTCCCCATGCCGTCCCCCGGTCCCAAGGTGACCATCGGCCGACCCTGCGATGCGCTGTACCAACCCTAGCGGCTGGCTCACCGTCGGACGCACCTCCAGACGCCGGACCCTCACCACCGGCTAGGCCGCGCCCATGGCCTCCATGGGCATGGACTCGCGTGCGGTGATGACCTCGTCGATGAGGCCGTAGGCCACGGCCTCATCGGCCGTCATGATGAAGTCCCGGTCGGTGTCCTTGCTCACCCGCTCACTGGTCTGGCCGGTGTCGCTGGCCAGCATGCCGTTCAGGAGATCACGCATGCGGAGGATCTCACGGGCCTGGAGCTCGATGTCACTGGCCTGGCCCTCCACGCCACCGAAGGGCTGGTGCAGGAGGATCCGGGCGTGGGGCAGGGCGAACCGCTTGCCCTGGGTCCCGGCGCCGAGCAGGACGGCGGCGGCCGAGGCGGCCTGGCCGAAGCAGAACGTGGACATGTCCGGCTTGATGTACTTCATGGTGTCGTAGATGGCGAAGAGGGCGGTGATGTCACCACCGGGCGAGTTGATGTAGAGGTGGACGTCCTTGTCGGCGTCCTCCGACTCGAGGAACAGCAGCTGGGCGCAGACCAGGTTGGCCACCGTGTCGTTGATAGGCGTCCCGAGGAAGATGATCCGCTCACGCAGGAGTCGGGAGAACAGGTCGTAGTTCCGCTCGCCCCGGCTGGTCGACTCCACCACCCACGGCACGCTGTAGGCCTGTGCGTCCATCGTTCTGATTCCTTCTGTGGCACTCACTCGGAGTCCTCCTCACCCTGGTTCACCAACAGGTCGTCCCGCGACACGGGATTTCCCTCCTCGTCGACCAGCTCGACGTTGTCGACCAGCCAACGCATGGCCTTGGCCTTGCGTCGATCCGAGCGTACTGCCGGAAGGCGTCCAGCCCGTTCCAACTGCTCACGGACCTCGGCGGCGTCCATCTCGAGGCGCTCGCCCATGGCGGTCAGCTCCTCGTCCAACTCCTCGTCGCTGACCTCGATCACCTCGGCCTCCACCAGGGCCCGGAGGGCCAGGTCCACCTTGACGCTCTGGAGGGCACCGACCCGCAGCTCGTCGAGGAACTCCTGCTCGTCGCGTCCGGTGGCCCCGAGGAACTGGCCCAGGCTCATGCCCTGGGAGTCGAGCCGGTGGTTGAGGTCGTGGATGCGCTCGCGGAGCTCCTCCAGCACCAGCTGCTCGGGGATCTCCTCGGTGACCAGCTCCACCAGGGCCTCGGCCGTCTTCTGCTGCAGGGACAGCTGGGCCTGGGCCACGTGCCGTTGGTGGAGCCGCTTCCTCACGTCGGCGGTCAACGCCTCGGCCGTGTCGAACTCCGAGGCCTCCGAGGCCCACTCGTCGGTGACGTCCGGGAGGACCAGCTCCTTCACGTCCTTGACCAGCACCCGGAACGAGACCGTCTGGTCGAGGGCCTCGAGGGTGGTGACGAAGGTGAGGATGTCACCGGTCTTCGCCCCGCGGAGTTGGTCGTCGAGCTCGGGGACCACGGTGCCGCTCCCCACCTCGTAGAGGAAGTCCTCAGCGTCGAGGTCGCTGTCGTCGCCGTCCCCACCCTCGGCCCGGGTGCCGTGGATGTCGATGGTCAGCTGGTCGCCGTCCTGGGCGGGACGGGACACCTCGACCAGCTCACCCGAAGTGGCCCGGAGGCGATCGATCTGGGAGGCGACCTCCTCGTCGGTGACCTCGAGGCCGGGCACGGTGACGACCAGACCCTGATAGCCGGGGATTCCCACGGTGGGTCGGACCATGACCACGGCGTCGAAGGAGACCGGTCCGGACTCGTCGCCCGAGGTGATGTCGATCTCCGGCTGGTCGATGGGGTCGACCTCGGTGTCGCTGACGGCCCGGGCGTAGAAGTCGGGCAGGGCCTCACGCAGGGCCTCGCCTCGGAGGGCCGAGGCGCCACCCATCCGGGCCTCGATCACGCGGCGTGGCACCTTGCCGGGCCGGAACCCGGGGACCTTGACCTCGCGGGACAGGCGGCTCATCACCTCGTCGAGAGCCTTGTCGATCTCGGCCTCGTCGATCTCGACGGACAGACGGACCTTGTTGCCCTCCTCGGGCGCAGCTGTTGCTCGCATACGAATAGGTGAGTGTACTGGCCCCCAGGGCCCAGACTTTCCGCGCCGTCCCCACCCGGGGGCGAGCCCGGCCGAAGGACTGGAACCGGGGCGGGATCCGGCCCGTCGGCCTCAGGTCATGAAGGCCAGAGCGCCCAGCACCCGTCGGCCCAGCGCCGCGTCACCCTCCACGGTGACCGATCCGGCCGAGATCACCTCGGCGGGGTCCAGCCGCCCGTAGCACCGACGCCAGAACTCCTCTTGGTCCATGGTCAACGTCACGGTGGGCGGTTCGGTGGGCGGCACCGGCCGCAGCGACGCCCGACCACCTTCCACCGCGACCAGGAGGTGCCGGCCCATGACCCCGGTCACCGAGAACAGGACCGTGGTCCCGTCGGGAGGGGCCACCTTCTTTCCCACCACGAAGGGCATGGTCTGTTCGCACCGTTCCAGCACCACCCGCTCGCCGACCCCGTTGCGGCCGCCGGGTCGGCCCAGTGCTCGGCGGATGTCCTGTTCGTGAGCCCAGGTGTCGAGGATGCGGGTGACCATGAAGTCACGGTACGGGACCTCGCCCAGCGGGCTCCACCCCACCGTGTCGAACATCTCGACGGTCATGGCCGAGAGGGCGTCGATCCGCCGGTTGGTGGTGTCGACGAACTCGGACAGGACCTCCGAGCCGGGCACGGCCCGGCGGGCCTCCACCCACGCCTCGTTCATGGCTCCGAACGGGTTGCGCACATGGGCCGGCACCTCGGTCAACGCCGGCGGCGACGGGTCGCCCAGCAGCATCCGCTCAATGCCGATGAGGTGGGACAGGGTGTCCTTCACGGTCCATCCAGGACAGTCGGTGGGACGGTCCCACTGGTCGCCGTCCACCTGTTCGCAGGCGGTGACGATGGAGGCCCACACTTCGGTGAGTTCGTCGGTGACCGGCTCGCCCCGCGGCGTCGGATCGGGCATGTGCTCCCCCTTGTTCAGGTCGTTCCGCGTTGGATCCTGGCCTCCCCGGGCCAATAGCTCACGCCGGCAGGACAGCCTCGATGGCGTCGGTGACCTCGGGTGCCTCGGGATCCACCATGGGCCGGAACCGGTGCACGATCTCCCCGTCCGGCGAGATCAGGAACTTCTCGAAGTTCCACTGGATGTCTCCCGCCTCGCCGTCGGCGTCGGGCACGCCGGTCAGCTCCTCGTAGACCGGATGGCGGTGGTCCCCATTGACCTCCACCTTCTCGAACATGGGGAAGGTCACCCCGTAGGTGGCCGAGCAGAAGGTGGCGATCTCCTCGGAGGAACCGGGCTCCTGTTCGCCGAACTGGTTGCACGGGAAGCCGAGGACGGTGAACCCCTTGTCGCCGTAAGTCTTCTGTAGCCGCTCCAACCCTTCGTACTGAGGGGTGAGGCCGCACTTGGAGGCCACGTTCACCACCAACAGGGCCTGGCCCCGGTAGTCGCCGACCGAGGCCGGCTCACCGGTGAGTGAGTGGAGAGGGGGGTCGTAGATGCTCATGCCTGGAGTCTAGACACCGAGGTCTCCGAGCCACCCTTCCGGGGAGGCGGCCCAGGGCCCGGCGGGAGGGGCGCTCGGGGACCCGCCGGAGGACCAGGGTGCACACCGGCGCAATCCTGCATCGGCATGGCCAATTGAGCAGTTAAGGAACGCCTGGGACTGGTCGAAGATAGGGGGAGGCAGAGGGCAGTTCCGAGGTGCGGCATTGGTGCCGAGGGGTGAATGACCAGCAATGTCGATGGACGTGGCAGAGGTGAAGCAGGAAGCCGGGAACGGCCGCGACATCGCTGGGTCGGTCGTCCGCGTCCTGTTGGGCATGGTCCGGGCGCATGGCGGTGAGGCCGCGGTCGCCCAGGTGCTGGCCCTGGCCGGCGAGCAGCGGACCTTTGCCGAGCTGGCCGATCCCACCGGTTGGAGCACCCTGGCCGAGACGGTGGCCCTACTCAACGCAACCGCCCTGGTCACCGGGGATGGTGCCGTCGGTCTCCATGTGGGCGAGGCCCTCCTGTTCACCCTGGACGCCCGGGACCTCACCGAGGAGCTCCGGGCCCTCGGCTCTACCCGGGCCGTGCTCGAGCACGTTCAGCCGGTCATCGACCGATTCGAGGGCACATCCTCGGCCGTCCCGAGGGAGCTGGCCGTGGACCACGCCCTGGTGGAGGTGGTCCCACGTCTCGACCGGCCCCGCCACGCCCATTTCTGCGAGATGACCAGAGGACTCCTGTCCCAGCTCCCTGCCCTCTTCGACGGCGGTCCCGCCCTGATCACCGAAACCGAGTGCCGGGCCCGGGGTGGCCGCCGGTGCCTCTACGCCCTCAGCTGGGAGGTCTCCGAGGCCGAGGTGGCCGAAGCCGCCCGGGAAGAGTCGGTAGGCGACCAACGGCGTCACCCCGGGGACTCGGCCACCTCGCCCACCGTCGAGCCGGGCCCCGCCTCCCCACGACCGGCTCCGGGCCCGGGGCATCAGCGCAGGTATGACCCTGCCCACCCCGGCCAGTCGAAGGCCGAACTGCGGGAGCAGCTCAACCGGATGAGTGTGCTGGTGGAAGGGGCCTTCGCCACCTCCCTCGAACTGCTCGACGACGATGTGGAGACCCTGCTGACCCAGATCGCCGCCCGCGCCGACGCCGTGGTCTCCGCCCACCGCTATCTCCTGATGGTCCGTGTCCGGCCCGGCACGCCGATCCAGCTCCACCACCGTGGCCTCGACCCCGGGGAGGCCCAGCGGTTGGCCGCCGACCTCTGGCGCAACCGTCCCGGCGACGGCGACCCCTCCCACCTGGTCGTGGACATCACCTCGTCCCGTCGGCGCTACGGACGGCTGGTCGAGTTCCCGCCCCCGGGCTCGGCCCCACCCTCGTGGGAGGGGCGGGTCCTCAACCTGTACGCCGAGTACGCCGCCACCGCCCTCGACATCTTCAGCGTGCTGACCGAGGCCAAGCGGAGTGACGCCACCGCCCGGACCCTGCTCTCCTTCTCCGAATCACTGTCCCGGGTGACCACCCTGGCCGAGTTGGTGCAGGTCCTGGCCGACACGGTTCCCGCCGTCACCAACTGCGACCAGTCCACCGTGTACCTGTGGGACGCCGGGGCTCGACAGCTGGTCCCCCGGGCCCGCACGGCCGGACTCGAGTCGCCTCACGCCTACCACGGGCCCATCGTCCCCCGCCGCCCGGGCTCCAGAGCCACGGGGGATGACGGCGACCGCGCCCCGGCGAGCGACCCCGACCCCGACCCCGTGCCGGGCTCCGAGGATCCGCTGACCATCGCCACCGACGCCACGGTCATCGAGCGGATGATGCTCCACCGGGAGGTGATGGTCCTCGACGGCTCCACCGAGGACCCCTATCTCCGCACGCTCCTGCGCCGTTCCGGCACCGACGCCTCGGTGGTGGCACCCCTCTTCGCCGCTGGGGAGTTCCTCGGGGTCATCGCCGCCAACTTCGGAGAAGGCACCCCAACGGCCTCCATCCACGATCCCGACCTGCACGAGCGCCTGTCCGGACTGGCCGACCAGGCTGCCACCGCCGTGCAGAACCTAGAGCTGTTGGAGACGGTCTCGCACATGGCCTGGCACGACGCCCTCACCGGCCTGCCCAACCGACGGCTCTTCGAGGACCGGGTGGATCAGGAGCTGGTCCGGTCGAGGCGGGTGGGCGAACCCGTGTGCATGTTCTTCGTCGACCTGGACCACTTCAAGGGGGTGAACGACACCCTGGGACACGCGGCCGGCGACGACCTGATCCAACAGGTGAGTCAGCGACTGGTGGAGACGGTGCGGGCCCAGGACACCGTGGCCCGGGTGGGTGGGGATGAGTTCGCCATCCTGCTGCCGGGACTGGCCGACCAGCTGGCCATCGACCAGCTGGCCCAGCGTTCGCTCGAGGCGTTGAGCTCCCCCTTTGAGGTGTTCGGCCAAGAGGTGGAGACCTCGGGCTCCATCGGCATCGCCATGGCCCCCGACCATGGCGACTCCTACGACGAACTCCTGAGCCGGGCCGACGAGGCCATGTATCGGGCCAAGGACCGGGGCCGAAACGGGTTCCAGATGTACTCGGGAGCGCTGGTGACCTCGGCCCACGGCCGCCAGGCCGTTGACGAGGTCACCCTGCAGACCGACCTGGTCCACGCCCTCGAGCACGACGAGTTCTTCCTACTGTTCCAGCCCTACATCGACCTTCGGACCGCCCAGGTGGTCGGGGTGGAGGCGCTCATCCGGTGGGACCACCCCACCCTCGGTGTCCTCGAGCCGTCATCGTTCATCTCCATGGCCGAGCGGTCCGACGTCATCGTGGCCCTGGACACCTGGGTGCTCCAGCAGACCTGCCTCCAGGCCCGGGCTTGGCTGGACGACGGGCTGCCCCCCCTCCGGCTGTCGGTGAACCTGGCCTCTCGGGACCTCTCCAACCCCCAACTGTTCGACAATATCCACCACTCCCTCATGGTGACGGGCATCGATCCCAATCTGCTCGAGCTCGAGATCACCGAGCGGGTGGTGCTGGACAAGTCGGGCCCGGCCCGCCAGACCATCGAACGACTCCGTCGCCTCGGAGTGCGGTTCACTATCGACGACTTCGGGACCGGCAACTCCTCCCTCAGCCGGATCGGCACGTTCCCGGTGAGCACCCTCAAGATCGACCAGTCGTTCGTCCAGGTGCTGGGGCCCGACGCCGACAACAACTCGCTGGTCTCCGCCATCATCTCGATGGCGGCCCGCCTGGGGCTGGACTGTGTGGCCGAGGGCGTCGAGACCTCGGTCCAGAGCCGGGTGCTGCTCCAGCGGGGCTGCACCACGGCCCAGGGCTACTACTTCAGCCCGCCCCTGCCCGCCCGGGACATCCAAGCGATGATGGCCGACATCTCCACCGGCGATGATCACGCAGTCCCGGCCGACGACCCGGCGTGAGCCCCGACCGGCATGGCGCCCTCCCCCAGTGCTAGCTATAGCTAGCACTGGGCCGGCCTATCCCCCCTTCGCTGAGCGCAGCCCGGTACGTTCGGTCCATCCGATCACCGGATCGAGACCAGCGAATCGTTGAGGAGGAGCCATGGCGTCGTACGAGGGATACTGCGTGAAATGCCGAGAGAAGCGGGAGTTCGAAGGCGAGGAGGTCGAGATGGCCAACGGCCGTCGCTCGGCCAAGGGCAAGTGCCCCGTCTGCGGCACCGGGATGAACAGGATCCTGGGCAAGAAGGCCTGACGGAGCGGGCCTGGGCGGCGGTCAACCCAGGAGTTCGTGTCGATCACTCGTGAGCGAGAGGGCGCCGATGACGGCGCCCTCTCGTAGTCCCCAGTCGCTGACCACCAGGCGCGGGAGGCCCAGGTTCTCGACCAGGGTCGAGAACACCACGGCCCCGATGGGAAGCAGCGGGGCACGGCGGGCATGGATCCCGGGTAGGGCCAGTCGGGCGTCGAGGTCCATGGTGGAGAGGCGCTCGGCCAGCTGGTGGAGCTGTCCGGCGGGGAGTTCCACCTGGTTCACCGCCACCGAAGACGAGGACCCACGGGGCGGGCGGTGCAGCACCATGGCCAGGCGGGCGAGGGCCCGGACCGTCCCACCGCTGGCGATCACCCGGGCTCCGGCGGCGGGCCGGCGGGCCAGCATGGCCCGGATGGGCTCGGACCGCTCCAGGGTCACCTCGGTGACCGCCACCCGGTCGGCCGGGGTCAGGAGCTCCCCCGTGCCCAGCTCGCCCCGGAGCCGGGCCGTGCCCAGGGCCACACTGGCCACGTCAGATACCTGGTCGATGGTGCCGATGCCGGCCTCGAGGCTGCCCCCTCCGAGATCGAGCCCGAGGACCGGCTCGTGCCCCACCCACACCCCGGCCCGTTGCCCGAGAAAGCACAGGCGGGCCTCCTCCTCGCCGGTGAGGAGGGTGATCGAGCTCCCGAGGACCTGCTCGAAGCGGCCCAGGAGCTTGGTGCCGTTGGCCGCGTCCCGCAGCGCTGCCGTGGCCAGGGCCACCACCACGTCGGCACCGGCTTCGTCGGCCGCCGCCCGGAGCCGGCGTACCGTGCGGACGGCCGAGGCGGCACGATCGGCCGGGACACCCCCGGTGCGGGCCACCTCGGTCCCGAGGTGGAGGAACGACCGCCGGCGGAGCACCGGGGTCAGGAGGCCGTCACGGGACGCGTCCACCACCATCAGGTGGAACGAGCTGCTGCCCAGGTCGAAGACGGCGACGCGCATGGTCGGCATCGGCGCGACGCTACCGGCAACGGTGGTCAACGGGAAAAGCCATCGATCCGGTGGCCTACGCTGGGGCCGGTGGTGTGCGGGCCGGCGACGGTGCCGGTACGACGGGACGTAGCGCAGCTTGGCAGCGCGCCTGCTTTGGGAGCAGGAGGTCGCGGGTTCAAATCCCGCCGTCCCGACCAGGTGGGGCCGCCGGTGGCCCCGGTGCCGTCAGGCGCTGAGGGGCAGCCCGAAGCTGGCCACGATCTCGCTGGCCGGCAGGGGCTTGGAGAACAGATACCCCTGGGCCAGGTCGCACTCGAAGGCCTGCAGCACCTCCAGCTGCAGCGTGGTCTCCACCCCTTCAGCCACCACCTTCAGCCCGAGGGCATGGGCCAGGTTGATCACCGCCGAGACGATCTCCTCGCCCTCCACACTGACGCCGAGCTCCTCGACGAACGAGCGGTCCACCTTCAGGATGTCGAGAGGGAAGCGCTGCAAGTAGGTGAGGGACGAATAGCCGGTGCCGAAGTCGTCGATGGCCAACTGGACGCCGAGCTCCTTCAGGGCCGACAGCACCGACAGGGCCGAGGCGGCGTTCTTCATGAGTGCGCTCTCGGTGATCTCGAGGGTGAGGTGCTCAGGTGACAGGCCGGTACGGGCCAGGATCTGCTCGACGGTCCGCACGATGCGGGGATCATCGATCTGGCGGGCCGACAGATTGACCTCGACCGATCCGTGGGGGCCGGGCTGGCTGGGTTGCTGCCAATCCTGTAGCTGGTGACAGGCCTCCTCGAGGACCCAGGCCCCGATGGGGATGATCAGCCCGCTCTCCTCGGCCACCGGAATGAAGCGGTAGGGGGACACCAGTCCCTGGGCGGGATGTTGCCAGCGGACCAGGGCCTCTACCCCCACCGTGGTCACGCCCTCCAGCTCCACCACCGGCTGATAGTGGAGCATCAGCTCGCTCCGTTCCAGGGCCCGGTGGAGCGAGTGCTCGGTGGACATCCGGTCGAGGACCTCGATGCGCATGGACTCGCCGAACGTCTCAGCCCCGGAGCCACCCCGGTCCTTGGCTTGGTACATGGCGGCTTCGGCGTTGGACAGGAGCTCAGCGGTGTCGTCGACCCCGAAGGTGTTGAGGGCCACGCCCACCGAGGCGTCGAGGAAGACCTCGGTGCCCTCCACCATGAACGGCTCGGTCAACGAGGCCCGGACCCGATCGATGAACGCCGAGGCGTTGATGTGGGCGGTCCCCGCCCCGTTGCGGAACAGCGCCAGGAATTCGTCGCCGCCGAAGCGGGCGATGACCTCGGCATCACCGGCCACCTTCATGAGCCGGGCCGCCACCGAGGCCAGGACCAGGTCGCCGAAGTCGTGGCCCATGGTGTTGTTGATGGTCTTGAACCGGTCGAGGTCGATCAGGACCACGGCCACGGAGCCGGGGATCCCTCGGGAGTCGGTCACCGCCGAAGCCAGCTGCTCACCGAAGTGGACCCGGTTGGGCAGCCCGGTGAGCAGGTCCTCGCGCCGGGCACGGTCCCGCCAGGGCCCGGTGGACTGGTCGGGGGTGGCCACCACGGCCGGGACCACGGAGGGACGCACGAATCCGCCCACGCAACGGGCCGGGCCCTGGCCGGTGACGAACAGGTGGCCCTCGACCGGGACGCGGTGCCCCTCACGGTGGACCAGTTCGAACCGGCGGTGGAGGCCGTTCCCGGCTCCGGTCAGCAGAGGGTCGAGCAGTGTGGTGGAGGCCGAGCCGGCGTCGAGGAAGGTCGGCTCGGTCAGCCCGGTGGGGAGCAGGGTGTCGGTCACCGGCAGCCCCACTACCTCCCGGCGCTCCCACCCGAACACGGCCTCGGCCTGCGGGTTCCACTCGATGACCATGCCGGTGCCGTCCACCTCCAAGAAGGGCTCCGGCCACTGGGCCACGAATCCTGAGCACCGCTGGCGCCAGTTGGCGTAGGTGATCATCGGAGGCCACCCGGGCCGGATCGGCGGATCGACGTCACCGGACACCACCCACCCGTGTCGGCCCCGTCCTGCGCCCAGTGCTCCACGACACCCTCCCCGCGATGATCGGCCATGACTCCTTCGTCCCACTCGCTTTCCGTGACCCATCGCCGACGACCAAGGCCTGGTTGCTCCGACGCATGGTAGGCACTGGCCCAGGCCACATCAAGGATCCACCCCCGGGCCCGGATCCCGGAGGCCTGTGCGAGGATCCGATCCGGACCGGCCACCGGGCCCGGGTGGGGCCTCCGGTGGAACCACCCGGGCCCGTCTGCCGTGTACCGTGCCTGTCGTGGTAGTCGTCACCGGCACAGTCCAGAAGGCGGCGTGGGAGCAGAAGATCCTGCCTCCCGTGGAGGAGGTACGGCCCGGGCTGTGGTCCATCCCGGTGCCCATCCCTGACAATCCGCTCCGGTACGTGCTGGTCTACGCCCTCGAACTGAGTGGTGGTGGTGTGGCCCTGGTGGACGCCGGGTGGAACACCGAGGTGGCCTGGGCTGCCCTCACCGACGGGCTGGCCGCTGCCGGCGGGAGCATGTCGGACGTTCGGGCGGTGATGGTCACCCACATCCACCCGGACCACTACGGATTGGCCGGCCGGGTCCGTGAGGCGTCGGGGGCGTGGATCGGTCTCCACCCGGCCGATGCCGTCATGCTGGAGGCCCGCTACGGCGACACCGACGAGTTGGTGGCCAACATGACGCGGTTCCTGTCCCATTCCGGGGTGCCGGACGACAAGCTCCCCGACCTGGCGGCGGCCTCCATGGCCGTCAAGTCCATGGTCACCATGGCCGTCCCCGACGTCCTGTTCGAAGACGGCAAGGAGATCGGCCTCCCCGGGTGGTCCCTGCGGACCATCTGGACTCCCGGTCACTCGCCAGGCCACGTCTGCTTCTACAGCGAAGACCACCGGCTGCTCATCTCAGGGGACCACGTCCTCCCCCGGATCACCCCCAACATCTCGGCCCACACCCAGCAGGTGGCCAACCCGCTGGGGGACTTCCTGGCGTCCCTGGCCAAGCTGGAAGGTCTCCCCGCCGACGAGGTCCTCCCAGCCCACGAGTACCGCTTCTCCGACCTGGACGGCCGACTAGCCGAGCTCGTTGCCCACCACGCCGATCGCCTCGACGAGATCGTGGAGGTGCTGCTCGCCGATCCGGGTGCCACGGCCTGGGAGATCACCCTCCGACTGCACTGGTCCCGTCCCTGGGACGAGATACAGTCCTTCATGCAACGCCAGGCCAACGGCGAGACCATGGCCCACTGCATCCTCCTCGAGCTGCACGAGCGCATCCGCCGGGAGGGAAGCGAACCGGCCCGCTTCTTCGTGGTCGGATGATGGCGGTCGATCGTCAGGCCCAGCGGGCGGAGCGGGCCCAACGCCTCCAGCACCGGCGTCGCCGGGCGGCCACCGGTGCCGTGCTTTTGGTGTTGGTGGTCACCGGCATCATCGTGGCCTCGTGCCAGGGAGGGTCGGCCACCACGGCGTCGACCACCTCCACCGCACCCGGCCATCCGGGGACCAACCCGTCGGCGTCACACCCGTCCACCACTGCTCCGGTGGGAGTGGTGGGAACCACCCCCCGCTACCGCGGGCCGGCATCGATCGAGGCAGGGGTCGAGGCCTGGCCACTGGCCACTCCCCTGTCCCGAGAGACGGTGGTGGCCAACGGCACCGGCTTGACCGTCCTCGGTGGGATCACCTCCTCGGGCACCTCGCTGGCCACCGTCGCCACCATCGTCCCGGCCACCGGGACCATCGCCCCGACGGCGGGCCTGGCCGATCCGGTCCACGACGCCGGCACCGCCACCATCGGTGCCACCACCTACGTCTTCGGAGGGGGCTCGCCGGACACCGTGGCCACGGTCCAGGCCCTGGCCGCCCCGACCATCCCGTCGGCCGCCGGGGTGACCGGCACCGTGGTGGGCCAGCTGCCCCAGCCCCGTTCCGATCTGGCCGTGGCCACGATCACCCGGGGCCGGGGGAGCAAAGCGGCCACCACCGCCTACCTGGTCGGGGGGTATGACGGCACCCACTACCTGCCCGGGGTACTGGCCACCAATGACGGCACGCACTTCTCCACCGCAGCCACGCTGGCCATCCCCGTCCGGTACCCAGCCGTGGTGGCCGCAGGTGGCATGATCTACGCCTTCGGGGGTCAGACGGCATCAGCCGGGTCCACCACCACGGCCACCGACGCCATCCAGCGGATCGACCCGGCCACCCACAAGGCGACCGTGGTGGGGCACCTGCCCCAGGCGCTCTACGGTGCCGCCGCCACGGTCATCGGCTCCACGGTCTACGTGGCCGGGGGCCAGGCCCCCAGCGGCCCCACCCTCACCCAGATCACCGCCTTCGTGCCCACGTCGAGGAAGGTCCTCCACGCCGGCCTCCTCCCCCAGGCCACGGCCTTCGCCGGCTACGCCACGGTGGGATCGGGCCGCTCCGCCGTCGGATACCTGGTGGGCGGGGAAGTCACCTCCCAGACCGGGACCGACCAGGCCGGTGTGGCCTCGGGCTCGTTGCGATCGGTGATCTCGCTGCGGCCCAGTCCCTACGGCGGGCCGGCCGGCTCGCCGGGATCGGGGTCCCCCTACGTCGGGACGCTGCTGATCGCCGACCGGGGCAACGACCGGCTGGTGGCCCTCGACCCCGCCCGCAACCTGGTCTGGCAGTACCCGTCGGCCACCATGCCGCCGCCGCCCGGAGGCTTCTACTTCCCCGACGACGCCTTCTTCATCAAGAAGGGCACCGGGATCATCTCCAACCAAGAGGACAACCACACCATCGTGGAGATCGCCTACCCGTCAGGGAAGATCCTCTGGCAGTACGGCCATCCCGGGGTGCCCGGAGCGGGTCCGGGCTACCTCGACCAACCCGACGATTCGTACCTGCTCAAGTCGGGGGTGATCACAGTGGCCGACGCATCGAACAACCGGATCCTGTTCCTCTCTCCGCAGGGCACCGTGATCAACCAGATCGGCAACGGCACGGATGCTCACGTTCCGCCCACCTCCATCGCCTACCCCAACGGCGACACGCCCCTCGAGAACGGCAACGTCCTGGTGTCGGAGATCGACGGCTCGTGGATCGACGAGTACACCCAGAAGGGCACCCTCGTCTGGACGGTCCACATGCCCACCGTCAACTACCCCTCGGACCCCCAGCAGCTGGCCTCCAACCTCTATCTCATGACCGACTACGACCCCCCGGCCGAGGGGCGCATCCTGGAGTTCACCCGCCAGGGCAAGATCACCTGGGAGTACGGCCCCCTGTCCGGGGACGCCGCCCTCAAGAAGCCGTCGCTGGCCGAGCGGTTCGACAACGGACTGATCATGGTCAACGACGACTACCGCAACCGGGTGGTGATCATCGACCCCACCACCAACTCCATCGTCTGGCAGTACGGGATCACCGACGTGGCCGGGACCGCTCCGGGCCTCTTGTCTATTCCGGACGGCTTCGACAATCTGCTGGCCGACGGCACCACGCCCACCCACCCAGCGACCGGCTGAGCCGCCGCCATCAGGCCGGGTCGGGCCGACCGCCGTGTCCCTCGACGTCGGCGTCGGCGATGACGGCCGGGTCCCCGTCCGCGAACTCAACGGCCAGGCGTCGACGCTCCCTCCGCTTGAGCACCATGCGGACCACGACGGCCACCACCACGATGCCGGCCACCCCGGCCAGGGACCACAGGCCCACCTCCTTCAGGATCCGTTCGAAGGACAGCCCGACCACGTAGCCGAGCAGGGTGTACCCCACTCCCCAGATGATCCCGCCGAGGGCGTTGTAGAAGAAGAAGGTGCGGTAGCGGAGCCCGCTCATGCCGGCCAGGCCGGGGATGAGGGCCCGGGCGAAGGCCACGAAGCGGCCGAGGAACACAGCCGGCCCTCCGTACCGCTCCAGCATGCCCATGGTTTGGCGCACGGCGGCATTTCCCTTGAGCGGCCGGCGCTCCAGCAGATGGGGACCGGCCCGCTTGCCCACCTCGAATCCCACCGAGTCGCCCACGATGGCGCACACCACGACCACGGCCATCATCCCTCCCAGGTTGACGGCGCCGAGCCCGGCCAGCACGCCTCCGATGACCACGGCCGTCTCACCGGGGATGAAGAACCCGACCAGCAACGCGGCCTCGGCGAAGGCCAGGAACCCCACCAGCGCATAGGCCGTCGGGCCGTGGAAGTGGAGGAGCCAACCCGTGACCCCGCCAGGGTTCGCGTTGGTGTTCGAGGTGGCGGCCACCAGGGAGAGGACGCCCAAGCCCTGGGCCGTCACCATCTGGCGTCCCGATCGCTTTCACCCGAGGGGCTTGTCGGGATCACCCCGCCCCGTTCCGACGGCCTCACCGGGTCAGGGTCACGCTCGTCCAGGTGCGCCGCCGGCACGCCGGACAGGTCATCCACCGGTCGAACACCCGTCGGGGGAGCCAGGCGCCGAAGGGGAACTGCAGCCACAGGAAGTCGAGGACTCCCACCCGGGTCACCGCTCCGCAGGAGGAGCAGGCCACCGTGAACACCCCGCGAGGGGGCAGCGGATCGGTCGCCGATCCCTCGGCCCCTTCCTCCTCGCCGGCCGGGGTGGCCGCCGAGAACAGGGCGTGCTTGCCCGAAGGCCGGGCGTGGCGGCGATCCCGGCCGAGCTGCACGGTGTCGGTCCCCGCCGACGGGCGGCGACGGTCCTCGTAGCCATCGCCGGCGACGGCTTGCTCGTCCACGGGAAGCCAGTAGAGCGCCCGTTTGCCCAGCGGGTCGGGTCCGTCGGCCATCAGCCAACCGGGCCGGCGACCACGCTCTTGTCGAGCAGGGTGCGGGCCAGCTGACGGTAGGCCTCCGCCCCGGGCGAACGAGGGGCGTGTTGGAGGATGGACTTCCCCCGGGCCGGGGCCTCGGCGAAGCGGATCGACTTGCGGACCGGGGGCTGGAGCACCGGAATGCCGTACCGGGCCTCGACCTCTTCGATGATGTGCCGGGCGTGCCGGGTGCGATCGTCGTACATGGTGGCGATGATGCCCCGGACGGTGAGGTCGCTGTTGGCGAAGGCCCGGACGTCCTCGATGGTCTCGAG
This sequence comes from Acidimicrobiales bacterium, assembly GCA_038210245.1. Classification (GTDB taxonomy): domain Bacteria; phylum Actinomycetota; class Acidimicrobiia; order Acidimicrobiales; family RAAP-2; genus Bog-756. The sequence continues at coordinate 19,414 of JBBQWW010000013.1, read as the reverse complement.
CAGCTGACCCACCCCGCGGTGGGACAGGGCCTCGCACTGCAGGGGGATGAGGACGGAGTTGGCTGCGGTGAGCCCGTTGATGGTCAGGACACCCAACGATGGTGGGCAGTCGATCAGGATCAGGTCGTACCGTCCGAGCACCGGCTCGAGGGCCCGCTCGAGCACGTGCTCTCGACCGGTCCGGGTGAGGAGGTGGACCTCGGATCCCGCCAAGTCGATGGTGGCCGGCAGCACGTCGAGGAGGGCCACCCCGGGCACGGGCAGCACCACATCGGCCACGCTGTCGCGACGGACGAAGACGTCGTGGAGCGAGCGGTCGAGGGCATCAGGATCGAAGCCGAGGGAGAAGGTCAGACACGCCTGGGGGTCGAGGTCCACCACCAGCGTGCGCTGGCCGAGCTCGGCCGAGGCCACACCCAGCGAGTGGACCGTCGTGGTCTTGGCCACGCCGCCCTTCTGATTGGCCACGGCCAGCACGTCGGTCACCGGCGAAGTCTACGCCCGCCGGACCGAGCCACAACGAGGGTCAGAATCCGGCCATCCCCACCACAGGACGGGCCAGTCGGATGCCTCCCGTCGAGCCCAGAAAGGGGGCGGCGAAGCTGAAGACGCCGCCGTCGGAGGCCACGAACCGGTAGCCGCTCCCGTTGGACGTCTCGGCCATGCCCACGATGGGGGCGTTGAGGCGGAGGCTGCCGGTGGAGCCGTAGAAGGGGGCCCCACCGAAGGAGAACACCCCGCCGTCGGCCGCCACTTCCCAGTACCCGCCGGTGTTGGTGTCGTTGGTGGTGCTGACCACCGGCTGGTTGAGGCGCCTCCCTCCCTCCGAGCCGGCGAAGGGGGCGTCACCGAAGGTGAAGATCCCTCCGTCGGCCGCCACCATTCGGTAGCCGCCGCCGTCGGTGGAGGGCGAGATCCCGACCACCGGACTGTTGAGGTGCCGGCTACCCATGGACCCGTAGAACCGGGCCGTACCGAAGGAGAAGATGCCGCCGTCGGAGGCCACCTCCCAGTAGCCCCGACCGTCCGGGGTGGCGGCCATGCCCACGATGGGGGCGTTGAGGCGGGTGCCGCCCATGGACCCGAGGAACCTGGCACCACCGAAGGCGAAGATGCCGCCGTCGGAGGCCACCTCCCAGTAGCCGCCCGTGCTCGGAGCCATGGCCATGCCCACGATGGGGGCGTTGAGTTGGGTGCCCCCGGTGGAGCCGCAGAACGGCTGGGACCCGAAGGAGAAGATGCCGCCGTCGGAGGCCACCAGGTCGTATCCCGAGTAGGCCGCCGACGGCACCGAACATGGCGGGACCGAGCCGATCGGGGTGGTGCCCCCGGCGTTGCCGGTGAGCTGGGGGTCGTGATGGAACATGGGCCACGCCACCCCACCCACCGCCTGGGCTCCATTCGAGCCGGTGATCTCGTAGTGGTCGATCTCGCCGACACCGGCCGGGGAGAGGTTGGAGCCGGTGTAGCCGGCCAGGGTGATCCCGATCCTGCCGTTGGGGTCGGCGGTCACCAGGGGTGCGTTCTGCAGGCCGAGGGAGGGGCTCAGATTGGCGATCTGGGCGCCGGTGCGACCGTCGAGGATGAGGGTGCCGGCGATGGTGGGAACCAGGATGTCGTCGTAACCGGCGCCGCTCAGGTCGGCGGTGGTCACCGAGCCGATCACCCGGTTGATGCCGCTGACCTTCCAGATCTTCTGGCCGGTGGCGGCGTTGAGGACCCACACCGATCCGCCGAAGACGTTCAGGTCGGTGCCCTCCACCACCTGGAGCGATCCGTTGCCCAGGACATCGGACAGGGCCGGGGACGAGAACGTGCTGCCGTCCAGCGTGGCCGACCACTGGAGCTGGCAGTGGTTGTTGTAGGCCTTCACCGTATTGGTGTCCGAGGCCCCGGGGAAGAAGCCACCGGTGCCCACCACGATGCCGGTGGCCCCCCCGGCCAGAAACCCACCCACGGCCGGGGAGGAATCGACCGTCTGGTTGGTGTCCGCTCGGCAGATCTGGTTGCCCCGTCCGCTCAGGATCCGCAGGTGGCCGCCGTCGGAGTACTGCTGGCCGGCCCCCTGGCCGGCGGTCTGGTCGCCGCCATCGATGATCTCGGTCTGACCCGTGCCGTACAGGTCGGCCAGGGCGGTGGTGGAGTGGGTGCTGTCCGTGTTGAGGAATGGCCAGCCGGTCAGAGGGGTCCCGGTGGTGGCGTCAAGGGCGTAGGAGACCTGGCCCAGCGAACCGGCCACGGCGTCAGGCCCACTCCCCTGCAGGTTGCCGACGGCGATGCCGGCCTGCACGCCCCCGGCCGGGTCGGTGTCGCTCGGGGGGTTCACCACCTGGGTGAACCACTGCTGGTCACCGGTGGGACCGAATGCTGTGTACCCGCCGGGCCGAGGATTGCCGTCGTTGCCCGACCCGATCAGCACCGAGGTCTGCCCTCCGGAGCCGGCGACGGAGGGGGTGGAGTCGATCGGGCCGCTCTCGTTGGTGGCGGGCCATCCCGCGGCGGCCACGGCCGAGGAGCCGCCCAGGTGGTAGGCGAAGACATTGCCGAGGCGGTCCCCCACCACCACCGAAGGCTGGGCACCCAGGGTCACCGGCACCGGCGACGAGAAAGCGATGGGACCACCGTCGTCCGGCAGGTGGCCCGTGGTCCAGGTCTGGGTGAAGCTGCCACCGCTGAGGGCTGGGGTGGACGCGGCGGCAAAGCCCGTGGCCGAGGCGTCGGGTATGCCCACCAGGGCCACCAGGGCGACAAGGGCGGCGGCCATGGGCGGGCCGGCGGCACGCGACCACGTGAGCACCGGGACCCGATCAGCCTCCAGTCGCACGAGTGCAGCACGGCGCCACGGCCAGGCGTGTACCCATCGGCTGACCACCGTCCGGGGTCGTTGCTGGATCGGTCCACGGATTTCGATCGTCACAGAGTAGGTGAGAGTGGTGACGGGTGGACATCGGGCCCGTCGGGCCGGAGATGGCTGTGTGGCGCCCCCGGCAGGAGTCGAACCCGCAACCTGATGGGTAGAAACCACCTGCTCTATCCAGTTGAGCTACAGGGGCCAGCCCGGTGAAGGCTACTGCCACGGTCCGCACCGCCATCGGACTGTGCCACACTAGAGGCTCCTTGGTGGCCGTAGCTCAGTTGGCAGAGCGCCGGGATGTGGCCCCGGAGGTCGCGGGTTCGAGCCCCGTCGGTCACCCTCTTGCCCCCGGGGATACCTGTGTTCGGTGCGTCCCCAGGGCAGTACGGTGGTACGCAGGCGCCTCTAGCTCAACGGCAGAGCAACGGACTCTTAATCCGCAGGTTCCGGGTTCAAATCCCGGGGGGCGCACCAGGTCAGAGGTGTTTTTGGGTTCCGGATCACCCAAAAAACCCAACAAAAACCCAACAATTGTATTTGGGGCGGTAATCTGAGTCCCGTGAAGGGGTCCAAGCGACTGGTCAGCGGCACCAGATCAAATAGCGTCTACGAGCTCCGCGTCTACGTCGGACGCGACCCGCTGACCGGCAAAGTTCGCCACATCTCGAGGCATCATCGGGGCGGCCCGGCGTCGGCTGACGCAGCCCTCAGGAAGCTCGTGGAGGACGTCGAATCGAAACGATCGGGTGGGTCGAACGTTAAGTTCGGTCAGCTCCTCGACCGGTGGCTCGAGCAGATCGAGGGTGACCGCTCCCCCACCACCATGCGCGAGTACCGGCGGCTGATCGAGAAGACCATCCGCCCAGCCCTCGGGTCGACCTCGGTCAGGAGACTGAACCCCCACAAGCTCGATGAGCTGTACGTTGCTCTGTCTGATCGTGGGCTGTCCCCCGCCTCGGTCCGCCAAGTCCACGCAGTTATCCGATCGGCCTGCCGGCAAGGGGTGAAGTGGGGTTGGATGAGTTCCAACCCAGCCACGGATGCGTCGCCCCCGAGGGTCCGATACCAGCCCCAGGCTGCGCCGACACCGGACGAGGTACGGGCCATGATCAAGGCTGCCGAGGCCGACGATCCGGACATGGCCACTCTGATCGCCGTGGCCGCAGTCACGGGGGCGCGTCGAGGCGAGCTGTGCGGTCTCAAGTGGGGGGACGTGGACTGGATCGCCAGCAGTCTGACCATCGAACGCTCGGTGGCGGTCGTGGGACGCAAGGAGATCATAATTAAAGGGACAAAGACCCACGCCGTTCGCCGCCTCGCGCTCGATGACTTCGGCGTCGAAGTCTTGCGGCGTCACCGTGCCGAGGCCTCGAGCCGGGCCGCAGACCTGGGACGGCAACTCTCAGAGTCCGACTGGATCTTCACCTACGACGGAACCAATCCAATCAATCCCGACACCGTGACGCACTACGTGAAGGCCGTGGCGACGAGGGCCGGGGTGGACACACATCTCCACGCACTGAGACACTTCGCCGCCACACAAATGATCGGCGGAGGGACCGACGTTCGCACGGTGGCTGGGCGCCTCGGGCACAAAGACGCCAGCACCACGCTTCGGGTGTACTCCCATGCGCTGCCGGAGCGGGACCGAGACGCTGCGGGACTGTTGGGTCGGGCACTCTCAGGCTGATTCTCCGGTCAATGGCCGGCGTCAGCTGGCTCCGCAGGCCGTGATTGACTGATCCTGTGAACGGTTCCACCGAGCCAACCGTGGCCAATCAGCGGGTGACGTTGTACTGGCGACCGGGCTGCGTGTATTGCCTCCGAATGCGCTTTGTCTTGAGGTGGCATCATCTCTCGGTACAGCGAATCAACATCTGGGCGGACCCCGGCGCAGCCGCCTATGTCCGGTCGGTGGCTAACGGCAACGAGACGGTACCGACCGTCGTCATTGACGGAATCCCAATCGTCAATCCAGCACCCAGCCAGGTGGTCGCCGCCCTGCGGAGCCCATAGGGCGCACATCGGCGAGCAGTCACCCCGGTACCGAATGGGGATCGTCAGACGGGACAGCAGGACGGTTTGGTGCTTGCAACAGTTGCCTGCCCATGAACGGCACTTCAGGGGCAGGGGCATGAACCGCGCCCGTCCGAAGACGCGAACCTACCCCGGACTTACTTAGCCGAGGGCGGTCGCGGTTCTTCTAACGGGCTCTGCGGTCAAGCGCCCGAGATGTCGACATACAGTTCGATCTCGTTACCGTCCGGGTCGAGCACGTGCACGCTCTTCGCGAAGTCCCGCTCCGCCTCGTAGAGGATGAGGGTCCCTGAGTTATGGAGTGCGTTCCGTGTGAGACGGAGCTCATCGGCAGTGCTGCCAACCTTGAACGCAACGTGAGCGAGCCCAGTGGCGGCATCCGGGGAGATGGCAGAACCGATCTCAATGAGCGCGAAGTCGTGGTGGTTCCGTGAGGTCTCGAAGGCAAAGAAGGCCATCCGCGGCTCCGAGTTCCGCATGATGACCGGCATTCCCAACAGGCCCGTGTAAAAGTCTTCTGAGCGTTGAAGGTCTCGGACTTTGAGCACGACGTGACCGAGGGCTTGGACGTGCACGGGTCGGAGCACATTGGGGTGCGGCATCCGGTCAAGTCCCAGTCAAGATGGCGTCGCCGTCCTCGACGCTCATCGGCGGCCCGACCGGCCTGAGGTCGTGTGAGGTGGCGACACGGACCAGCTCGTCCATGGGCGGGAATGCGGGCTGGGTCGGAACGATTCGCACGGTGGCCGGGACGCCGAGATCGCGGATGAAGTCACGAAAGGTGGCGTTGTCATGGACGAGCAAGATCCGTGCCTCGCGCTCACCGACCACCCTGAACGTATGCGGCACGCCGCGAGGCATGGAGACCCAATGCCCGGCTCCGACGACGAGCTGATCGTCGCCACAGCGCACGACCATCTCGCCATCGAGGATGTACCAGGTGTCGTCAAGGTCGTTGTGCACGTGCAACGGGGGCGCAGAGCCGACCGGCAAGGTCATCTCAAGGACGACTGTCTCCATTCCCGGTGCGCAACGATGCTCGACGACCAAGGTGTCGAGGAACCACCAAGCCTGCGCCTGCTCGCTGTCGGGGGAATCAATCACTGCAGCACACATGTCGCCGCCTCCGTCTCATAGCCTGTCCCGTTGGGTAGTCAGGGTTCCTTACGAGTGAGATCGTATGGTAACCTTATGAATATGTCAAGTGATTCTTTCCTTGAAGACCACCCGGAAGGCGAACTAAGCCCATACATTGGGGCCAAACTACGTGTTGCCTGGGAGTGGGTCCGTGACCAAATGTATGCGGGCGTCGTTGGGGCTGGATACGACGATCTGAACGCCGCGCACATCGGGCTCTGGCGCTATCCGGGCCTCGATGGAATACGTCCCACCCAGCTGGCGGACCAGAGGGGAATCACGAAGCAGTCGGTCAACGACCTGCTTGGGCACTTGGAACAACACGGCTACCTCGTGCGCTCGCCTGATTCGACCGATGGAAGGGCTCGCGTGATTCGACTCACTTCCAAGGGGCGGCGGCTCCAGCGGACAATTTACGCCGAGGCGCGTGCGGCCCAATTTCGGGTCGCAGAGATCCTGGGGCCGCGGCGGTTCGCACAGCTCAACAGCTGCCTTGAGCTCCTGACCGAGCATCTAGCGGATTCACCGACCGTCCCCTAACGCCGGTTGGTGGGACGGGTCGAGGGCCTGCTTAACCGATAATTCGGCGCTTCCACCGCTGCCAAAACCCCTCGACCTCTGGCTCATCTCTGGAAGCAGCATTGGATACGCCGGTCATGTGTCCGGCCACAACTCCGGTAACGATGCCCTGCTCCGGTCCTCCGAGGATGGTCCCAGCGGCAGCTCCAGCGAGTCTGTTCGCACAGGATTGACAGACGGGCCGCCCAGTCACGGTCGTGGTGACTGATGGTGCTCGGCGACACTCGCTGCATACTTCCGACATGGTGGCCCGCTTTCCACTTCCAATGCGCCCCTATTGGATCGTTGCACACGCCAGACCAGGCTGCCCCGAAACGCCGGCTCGAGGATCGATATCTGGTCTGACGCAGGGCCATCCGCTCACCCCAGCAAGCAGTTCAGATCGCTCCACGTGCCCGTAGGCCCAACCCCTAGCGACGACCACCCAGGTCATACCGGGGTCCTGGCGGGGCCGTCCCGTAGACCCCGCCCGATGAGTTGTCCGGGAACGGGGCCTCATGCGGGACAACGTTGAGCGGTGGCGTTCGCCGTCGACGATGGCTGGGATCACCTACCGAACCCGACGTGACGGCTGCGGTCGTTGTCGCGGTCTCGACTGCGGCATCGGTGGTGGTCATCGTCATCGCTCGAATCGTGACCGACATCCAGTTGGTGTCTTGCTATATCGGCCTGCCTCATAGCCTCCCAGCGCGATGCCAGGCCCTCGTGTTCGGAGCCGTTCCCTGGCGATCTCCCGTCGTTCAGGAATCCTGCGGCACCCACGGTGGCGACCGCGCTCCGCCAGTGCTCTCGCTGCTCGGGGTCGGTGGGCTCCGGGCCGATCGCCAACTTGTCCGTGACGTTCCAACGGGATCGGTAGGCCTCGATGGCACCGGCAGCAGCCTGCCAGCGCTCGGTGGCGGCCAGACGGTCGGGCGGCGGGCCGAGCAAATCGGTGACATGCCCGGGTGAGGTGTAGGCAGCGGCCCGACCGAGCCGGAACTCATACCGCCGGAGGACGCCCTCCATTCGGGACCAGTGACTGATCTCTTCCTGGTGGCGGCCGACCCACTCGTTGCAGACGCGCTGGGCTGCTGCCCACCTCGCCAGATCCTGGGCGGCTCCGGCTCGGTTGCGAAACGTGAGCCGTGCCCACTGGTCCGCCTCCATGGCGGCGGCGAGCTCATCGGTCACATCGGCCGGTGCATGATCGTTGAGCCAGGCTCCCAGCACGGCGTGCTCGTGGAAGACGGTGGCCAAATCGCTCGGGGCTGGAACCGTCGTCTCGGGCAGTCGGTCGACGGCCATGGTCTGTTCCCGACTGCGCTCCAGAGCGTCAACGAGGGAGTCCAGCGCGTCCCGCCGGTCGGTGCCGTCGCCGTGGTGTCCTATCTCCCACCGTGGGTTCTCCGGTGCGGTCACATACAGGTTGTTGGACAGGCGTCCCCGGGACAGCTGGGTATACCCGGCTTCCTGGAAGAGAGTGTCGCCACCGAGGCCGAAGGCGTGGTCCACGGTGATCCCCTGGGAGCGGAAGACGGTCAGGGCGTAGCCGAGGCTGGTTGAGCTCTCGACGTAGCCCTGGGGAAGGACGGCCTGGCGTCCGTCGTCGAGCCGGACGAGGAGATCTGTCCTCGGTCCAGTTCCCGGTCCGAGCGGTGCCCCCTTCTCACTGTTCATGGCAACGTCACCCTCTACTCGAGTAACGTCACCCTCCCTGGTCACAGCACTCTGTCCGGCGGGGTCAGCGACTCCGACAACGGTGGCAAAGGTGCCGTTGCGGATCCTGACCATTGCCGCTCCGGCATCTGGTCCTGGCTCCCACACACGCTGGTTCTGCTCGAAGATGACCCTGTCCCCCACGCTGAAGGCCTTCTCCCCGATCCTGATGTCCTCGCCCAGCTCGCCGTTCACCTTTCGGTGCTGCCGGACCATCTCGTTGAGCGCCCGGACTTCGACCCTCCGCACGGCGAGGATGGCGGTCGTGTGATCGTTGTGGACGGCCCACCAGTCATCGACCAGGCGCTGTCGGGCCTCGTCGATCGAGCCGGTGATGGTTACCCGCCCATGATCGAGGTAGGCGTCGACGGCCGGGACTACATCCCCGCTTCTCAGGGAGGAGAGTGCTTCCCGCTCCCACGCCTGGTCGGCGCCGGCCTGACGACGGTTGGTGGTCAGGGTGATCACGTCAGAACCCAGCTCCCGGGACAACGTCCGGACCGCACCCCCGGCGTCGATGGACGAGAGTTGGCGGTTGTCACCGACCAGGACCAGCTTGGCACCCGACGCATCGACATACCGGCGGAGCTGGTCGAGGGAGCGGCTGCCGACCATGGAGGCTTCATCCACCACGATGACGTACCGGCTGGTCAGGCCACCCTCCTCTCTCAGGTCGGCCAGCAGTTGAGTGAGCGACGAGCTGGGAATGCCGGTGCCGGCCTCCAGATCGGCAGCGGTCCGGGCTGCCACAGCGGTGCCTATCACCCGAAACCCGGCCTGTTCCCACCCGATCCGGGCGGCAGCGAGCAGGGTGGACTTGCCCGTGCCGGCCTCCCCCACGACCAGGTCGTAGCCGTTACCCGACGTGAGCAGCTGCCGAACTCCGATCGCCTGTTCTCCGTCCAGGTGAGGGTGGCGTCCCAGAACCTGGTCGACGAGTTCGGGGACGATCTGGGCTGTTCGCTCGCCCATCCGTTGGATCGCTGCACCGACGATTCTCTGCTCAGCGTCGAGCAACTCCGTGGTCGTGTACCGCCGATCGCCACTGGTGACCGGCACGACGTGCCCGCTTCTGGTCCGGAGGTGTTCGGTGCCAGCACCAGGGTCGGCAAGGACCCGGACCACGTCGCTCCGCTCGAGGAAGCTGGCCGTGAGGGCCACCGCTTCCTCGGGGGTGACGTCGAATGCCCTGGCCACAGCGCTGAGCACCTCTCGCCGTGAGAAGCTCGATCCGAGCAGGGTGAGGGGCACCGCCCTCATGCCGGGGAAACCGGAATCGGACCGCTGCTGTTCGTCGATCGGCCAGTCGTCGAGCGATACCCCTGCGTTCCCTTCCAGGACCCGGAACACCTCCTCCACGTCTGTTGCCGTGGGCACTGCCGTAACTGCGTCACGCCCGAGGGTGTCGGTCAGGTCGTCGACCGTTGCCGGTCGCCTGCCGCCCTCCCCGTCGGTCAGCTCGATGGCGGAGAGCTGCTCCCGCCAGCCGTCACGGAGGACGTCGAGCTGAGCACCACCCTCCGGCTTTCGTTGCCGAGTGTCGAGTGTGGCGGTCTCGGCGGCCTTCTGGGACGTGGTCCCCCGGACCTCCATGGCTGTCTCGATGTCGGTCCTGCGCTTCGAGAAGGCCCTGAGGATCGCCTTGGGGACGTCTCGAAGTTCGCTCAGTCCGTTGCCTCGGAAGTCCCAGGCGAAACCGAGGGGTGTCAGCTCGGCCCGCAGTGCGGACCGGTAGAGGGTGCCCGCGGTCTTCTGCCACAGGTAGAGCTGCCGACCGTCGGGGGCCGACCACCGGCCGTCGATGCCCTCGACCAGGTTGGGCACGACGACGTGGGTGTGGAGCTGGGGGTCGCCGGCCCGGCTGGTGCGGTGGCGGAAGGCCGCACCGATGAAACCGTTGGCCTCGATCAGCTGCGTTCCGCCCCGACCTCGACGGGCGAAGCAGGCCTCGGTCGAGAGGTGATCGATCACCGAGGCGACCGCCCGGTCGTGACCAGCAGAGATGGCATCCCGAGTATCGGAGGCTCCGAACGCCCACAGCAACGACACGCCCTTTGGCGCCGAGAAGGTGAGGTCGTAGCCGGGACGTCGATCCGGCTGGACCTGAACACCGAGTGTCTCGCCGTCCGCGGACCTCCCGCCGAGGAGATTCCGGAGGTCTTCCGGATCGACCTGGCCGATCAGTCCCAAGCCGACGGCTGCCTTCCCGACCCACTGACCCGGCGCCTCACCCCGTCCGAGGTAGTCGTCGACGCTGTTGGCCATCTTGTCGAGGTAATACTCCGCGCCGCCGGCCACACCGAGCTTGCCTATGGAGAGCATCGTGGAGGGGTCGCCGATGCGGTTTCGGGCCGGTTCATCTCTGCATGGTCCGAATCGAACGTCACCCTCAACGTCACTCTCGCCGATAGTGCCTGTTCAGACGGTTGGACGGGCGCGCCTTGAGGGTCGCATCCGGTCGAATATGCGGCGTCGGCACCAAATGGTGCAGGGGTGTGGAGTCTCCTGTACCGCTTTGGCGGAGCCGATCTGTCCCTGTCCAACAGGCGCCCGTGGCGGGCTCGATGCCCGCCTGGGCGCCTCTCTCGATCCCCGATCCGGTGTGACCGCCCGGATCCATCATGGGTAGCCACACCGGAAAACGTGCGCCCCCGGGTGTGAGGTCCTCCGATCCAGGTCCGGACACAGCACTGCCCCGGCTCGATGCCGGGGCAGTGCTGATGAGGGGCAGAGGACGGTCAGATGGCCTGTGTCGCCTCCTCAGGCTCGCCATCGCCTTGGGGCCGGATCACCTTGTGGGTGTCGACTGTGGCGAACCGGAGCCTGGCTCCGATGTCCTCGGCCACGATCTCAACCTTGGACCGGAAGGTGTGGTCATCGGTCTCCCAGCTCCGCTGGTCCAGACGGCCGGTGATGACCACCCTCGTGCCCTTGGTGAGACTCAGTGCGACGTTCTCGGCCAGATCACGCCAACAGACAACGGCGAAGAACGAAACGGACTCTTCCCACTCCTTGGTCTGTTGGTTCTGCCACCGGCGGTTGACCGCCAGGGACAGCGAGGTCGTGGCCTGCCCGTCCCGGGTGTAGCGGATCCCCGGGTCCCTCGTCAGGTTGCCAGCGACGGTGATGGAGTCGATGGTGGGCATGGTTTGGGCTTCTCCTTGGTGATTGATGCCGGGTGGGGCGCCTTTCGCCCCACAGGTCCGGACATCAATCGCTGGGTGCGATTGCCCACGCCGGCATCGGCAGTCAGGGGAGGGAGCGGAGCGGGAGTGAGAAGCGGAGGCCGGTTGGTGAGGCGAGCTACGAGCCGGCCCGCAGGGTCACCAGCCGAGCCGGCGCCTCGGAACGTCGACCTTGACAGCCGGGGACGGTGTGACACCGACAGGCCGCTGACCTGGGAGGGTGACGTTTAGATTGGGCGGGTGCAGTCGGGGTGACGTTGCCTCAACACCGAGCGCCAGACGGCCTGGCATGCCCCAGGCCAAGTGCCGGAACCACAAGGTGCAGCGCCTCCAAACGGGTCGAGGGTGACGTTGGTGAGCACGAGGGTGACGTTCATGACGGGGCCGGTGGAAACCGGCGGATCGGGCGGGTGACGTTGAGGGTGACGTCGCCACGGAGGATTGGTGGAGGTGGGTCAACTCTTCCCACCTGGATTGCGGAGGCCCGATGGGATCAGACCGAGAAACCTCGAAGACAGGCTCAGCATCGTCCAGCGGACCGGGGGCTGTGAAGTGAGCCGGTTCCTGACCATGGCCGAGGCCTCCAAGCACTGCGGCGGCGTACCTAGCGCAGAGACCCTGTACCGACTCGCTCGCGACGGTCACCTACCCGTTCGTCGTATCGGACGACGTCTGGTCATTTCCGATCGACTCCTTGACGAATGGATCGACTCAACCGGCGACGTGCGGGAGGTCGGCTATCCGGGAACGGAACTGAGGGAGGGTGACAGTGGCGCCGCAGCCGCTGAGACCTACAAGAGTGGCGACGAATCCCGGACGGTGGCCATTACGTCTCTCCAGCCCGGCGGGTCGCCCGGGCCGAGGAACAGCTCGGCCATCGCCGCTTCATAGAATCCAGCGAGCTCGTGGTTGCCAGAGAAGTCCTCGCGGAAGGCGTCACTCTCGGCGTAGCCGCCAGCAGGTCGGGGTGGTACCTCATTCCCAAAGAAGCTGCGGTTGATCTCGTCGTGACCTTCCACAGCCGCGAGGAAGGCATCACGGTCGGCGAGCCATTGCCGCACCTCTGCCATCTCGAGGAGGCGATGGACGTCGTGATAGTGCCGTCCGATCCGCGACGGGTTGTTGTACGGGTCACCCGAGTTCCAGACGCCGGTGGTGACCTTGAAATGGAGCATCATCACTTTCTCGACGAGCGTGCGCCCAGGATGAAGCACCGGTACCTGAGAGGGAACGAGGTCCGAGTACTCGTCGACATCGAAGTCCGCGGCCCGGAGTGGTTCCGTGATCAACGGCTCGATCGGCAGCACCAGATGAGGTGGGAGGTCCTGACCTCGCACTCCCATTTCCAAAAGCACTTCTGGCGGCAATCTGAGGGCGCTTTCGAGCTGGCTGGGATACTGCAGGACTTCGGTGAGGTGCTGCCCCGTTCCGTGATGGCGTCGGTCCCGGTCGGACTCCAGGCCGAGATCGCTCGTAGCGGCTTCAGCGATCCGCTTCATCAGCGTGCTCGTGGCTCCTGCTCCCCTGTCGCCCTTGAGGATGAGGACGTCGATGTCCTCGGAAAACCTCTGGATGCAGCGGTAGCCCTTCGACAGGCTGGTTCCCCCCTTGAAGACGAAGTCATCCGGGAAGTGCTGAGCGGTGGTCCGCAGGACCTGGGTGACCCAGTAGTCCTTCTCCAAGATGTCGGCACGGATCCCGCGCTGCCCTGCGGCCACGGTCAGCGTCGGCCAAGCATCAGGCCTGTCACGCCAGTTGGTCACGAGGCGAGACGCAGGGCCGGAATGGCATCCATCGCTTCGGCTCGCGTCTGAGCATGCACGGCAGGAGGGATCGATCCGGCGTCCTCGTCCCTCCCGGCCATGAGGAGGAGGGCCCGCAGTCGTTCACGGACCCGGGCAGGCTCGGTCTCGGCCGCACCAGCAACCGCTTGGGGTCGAATGGTCGATCCGAACAGGGAGGAAAGGCGACCGACGGCCAGCTCCGACGGAAGCTCAACGACATCGCTCCAGTCGTCCAGGACCTCGAGGAGGGCAATCTCATACGAGGTCAGGTGATGACGGATCCGCCCCGTCCGTCGAGTTCGGTTCACCAGGCGTGGCGTGAGACCATCCACCTCGTAGGGAACGGCGAACGTGGGCGTGGCGCCGACCTGGGTGGTGAGCCCAAGGAGGCGGGCGGCGTCGAGCCGTGCGGGCCCAACCCCCGATGCCTTCCCATACACAGCTTCGAGAACGGCCCCTGGACTCGGATGGGACATACCGAGCGGAGTCTTCACTCCCCTCCAGTAGAGACCTCGGCGTACCCGGATCAGCTCATTGTCATGCTCAAGGCGTGAAAGCGCTCGAGCAACGGCCGACCGGGGTGCAGAGAAATCAGAGAGGGTGAAGAAGCGCTCTCGAGCAGCCGTCACCCGCCGATGCACCTCGCTCGCTGCGCTGGGAATGGCCGTCTTCATGTCCACAATTATATAGGAGATGTGGACAGAGTCAACGTGGGCCACGCCTCGGTCGCTCATCCTGGAGCCTCTGGAGGAACGTCTCAGCGCTGGTTCTGACCCTCGCTCCTCCCACCGCAGTTGGATGTTCGCGCACAATTGAGCGTATACTTTGAGCAGTCGATCAATTAGGAGAGCGATGGCCAAGTCGGGTGCTCCAAGCAATGTGATGGCGAGAGGTGGCGCTCGGTCGGCCGAAACCCGTCGGCTGCTCATCGAAGCTGCCGTCGACGTGCTCAAGTCAGACGGCTACGCAGGGGCCAGCGCTCGCGTCATTGCTGAGCGTGCGGGATCCAATCAGGGCCTGATCTTCTACCACTTCGGATCCGTGGCCAATCTGTTGCTGGCCGCCCTCGATTCCGTGAGTACTGCCCGAATGGAGCAGTACGGATCGTCGGTCGGCGCCGTCGGTTCGGCGACCGAGCTGGTCGATAGCGCCACCGAGATCTTCCGTTCGGACCTCGACGCCGGTTACATCACGGTGCTGGTCGAGATGATCGCCGGCGCGTCGTCCACCCCCGGCCTGGGCGCTGAGGTGGCCGCTCGCATCGGACCGTGGAAGGAGTTCGCCCGGTCGGCGATCGAGGACGCACTGGGGGACTCGCCGCTCGCTCAGGTGCTCCCATCCAAGGATGTTGCCTACGCCATCGTGGCGCTGTATCTGGGTCTCGAGATGCTCAGCCATCTTGATGGAGACCGCGAACCGGCACTGGCGCTGTTCGCCCACGCCAAGCAGCTCGCAGGACTCTTCGAAGCAATGACCGGACCTTCACCGACCAAGGAGACGTAATGACCAACACTCTGGCTACAAGACAACGCGCGGTCGCATCGCATGACACTGGGATGGACGTGGTAACCGGCGCGTTCAGCTACTCCGGCGGGGCAATCGCCAGTGCGCTGATCAAGAGCGGCCGCCGCGTGCGCACCATGACTGGACATCCGAATCGGGCGGCTGGCGACACCTCTGTAGAGGTGCGCCCACTCGACTTCGACGACCAACTGGGTCTGGTCGAATCGCTGCAGGGAGCGACCACCCTGTACAACACGTACTGGGTCCGGTTTGCGAGGAGTCAGATCGACCACGAACGGGCCGTCGCCAACTCCCGGGCCCTCTTCCAGGCGGCCAGGCGGGCCGGCGTCCAGAGGATCGTCCACGTGAGCATCACCCACCCCAGCATCGAGTCCCCGCTCCCCTACTTCCGTGGCAAGGCCCTGGTGGAGCGGGCCCTGGCCGAATCCGGTGTCTCCTTCGCCGTGCTTCGACCGGCCATCCTGTTCGGTGGCGACGGGGTGTTGCTCAACAACATTGCGTGGTTGCTGCGCCACCTCCCCGTCTTCGCCATCGGCGGCCGTGGTGACTACCGCATCAGGGGCATCCATATCGACGACCTCGCCGAGCTGGCCCTGGCCCACGGCGCAGAACGACAGGACAGCGTTGTCGACGCGGTCGGACCCGAGCGACCCACCTTTCTGGAGCTCGTCGGCCAGATCCGGGAGGCCGTCGGGAGTCGGGCGCGGATCATCCGGATCCCGGGAGCCGTTGTGCCACCCCTGTCCTCCCTGCTGGGCCTCGCCCTCCACGACGTGCTGCTCACCAAGGACGAGTACGCAGCCATGTCTGGCGGTCTCGCCGACACGGATGGCCCCGCCACCGGCAGTACTCGCATCACCGCCTGGTTGACCGAGCACGCTGCCGACCTGGGTCTCACCTATGCCAATGAGATCCAACGCCATTTCGCGGTATGACGGTTAGCTCAACTCGCCTTCCACCGCGAGAGAGAATGCTTTTGGCCGGGGCGACGGGCTGGTCGGTGTTGCTACTACCGCTGGCGTTCCTGCTGCCCGTCGAATCAGCTCCGTACAGCGCCCTCGATCCAACCTATCAATCGGGCGCGATGGAGTCCCTGGTAAGAGTGAATGGTCCTCGGATCCTCCTCTTGGTCGTCGTCCCAATGATCGTGTCGCTCACCACCGTCGGGTTGCTCATCATGAGGCAACAGTTTCGGTGGGCGGCCGCCGGTTGGATTGCGTGGATCCCGTCGATCGGACTGCTCGCAGCGGCCGTACTTGGGACGGTCACTTTCTTGATCGGTGCTTACGTCCTGCCCAGCGGGGTGCTGCTGGTGGCCTCGTGCGGGTCACTCCGAAGCGGGCGTCAAATGGTGTCCCTCGAATAGCTCCGCACAGGCTCTTCAGCAAGGCTCATCGGCCACCGCTGATGTTGCTGCTGCGCAGTGCGCTGTGATCGCCGTCTAACCGAGAGCGGTAGCCGGGTTTTAGAAGGTAGCCCCTATCTCTGGGGCCTATCCAAGTCCAAGACCTACGGATTTTCGCCACCTAGGCCGGAGAACCCGGAGGTGCGCTTTTGCACGGTCGCCAGACGAAATTCCACCCCAACAAAAAACCCTACAATTGCATGCCCTCGAACAGGAGGCGAAAATTCACCAAATCGATAAGCCCTGTTCAGAGGCCATAAAGTCGTCCAAGTACCCCTCCAGACAGGCCTCGGGACCCGCTCTTAATCCGCAGGTTCCGGGTTCAAATCCCGGGGGGCGCACCAGGCCACACGACAAAGGTTCGGCGACGAGAACCTATGGCCGTGTGCTGTTCCTATTTCTCGAAGACCACGGCCTCCCAGCGGAGCGAGGGTCCTCGCTCCCATCTGGAATGACTCGGTGCCGACCTCGACGATCACGGAGGAGGGAGCAGTGCAGGCCGGGGCCACGAGCTCGCCGACCAGGTACTCCACCAGGAGGCCACAGGGAGCCGATGCGACGCGTCCGACGGGTGAGGGCAACCACGATCGCCACCAGGCAACCAGCGATGGCCTGGCCCTCATCATGGGTGCGCCCAGAAAAGGCCCTATGACCCTGTTCGCTGCAGCGGATGGATCGTACGGTGGATCTCAGGTTCGTGGTTCTCCTGAGTGAGCCAAGTACCCCTGGGTGGCACCGAGCCACCGGTCGATGAAGGGACGCCGACGATGAAGGCACTTGTCTACAAGGGACCAGGTCAGAAGAGTTGGGAAGAAGTTCCCGATCCGGTCGTCCAACAGCCGACCGACGTAGTCGTGAAGATGACGGCCACCACCATCTGTGGCACGGACCTCCACATCCTCAAGGGCGACGTCCCTAAGGTCGCTCCCGGCCGGATCCTCGGGCATGAGGGGATCGGCGTCATCACCGAGGTCGGAGAAGGTGTCACCCGCCTCGCCGTCGGCGACCGGGTCATCCTGTCATGCGTCAGTTCGTGTGGGCGCTGCTCCTACTGTCGCCAAGGTCTCTACGGCCACTGCCTGGACCCGGAGGGGCTCGCCGGCATCGGATGGATCTTCGGGTACATGATCGATGGGACCCAGGCTGAGTATGTCCGCGTGCCCTTTGCCGAGAACTCCGTCTACCAGGTCCCCGACAGCATGACCGATGCCGAGGGGATCTTGCTGTCGGATATCCTGCCGACCGGCTTTGAGATCGGCGTACAGTACGGAAAGGTCCAGCCCGGCGACATCGTGGCCGTCATCGGATCAGGCCCTGTCGGCCTCTCGGCCGTCATGACAGCTCGGCTGTACGGTCCGGCCAAGGTGATCGCCATCGACCTCGACGATGCCCGCCTGAAGCGGGCCGGTGACTTCGGCGCCACGGAGACGGTCAATTCGGGAGACTCCGACTGGAAGGACCAGGTGCTCGCCTTCACCGACGGCCTCGGGGTCGACGTCGCCATCGAGGCAGTCGGGCTCCCCAGCACGTTCACCATGGCCACCGAGATCGTTCGACCCGGCGGTAGTGTCGCCAATATCGGGGTGCACGGGAAGTCCGTGGAGCTAAAGCTCAACGAGCTCTGGATCAAGAACATCGACATCTCGATGGGACTGGTGAACACCAACACCCTCGGCATGCTGTTGAAGCTGGTAGCCGAGCATCAATTGCCCGTCGACAAGTTCGTCACTCACGAGTTCGACTTCGACCACATGATCGAGGCCTATGAGGTCTTCGGCCATGCGGCACTGAACGACGCCCTGAAGGTACTCATCCACTGACGTTGGCCGGCCAGTATGTGGGCGGGGCCTTCTGAGCGTTCGTGAGGCGACCGCCCTCGTTGCCTCATGTCAAAACCTCCGCCTAGCGGGTTCTGAACCTGCTTCGTATCTGTTCAGGTATTCAGAGGAAGCCAGGCCTGACCGTCGAACAGCATCCGTAGACCGGCGAGTGCGTTGTGGTCCTGATTTCGGAGTGTCGAGATGTAGCCGCGGAGGGCGCAGAAGTTCTTTGCACCTTCGAGCGTGCGCCAGGATCCCGAGATCTTCTGTTGCAGTTTGACCATCCGGATGTCCCGCTCCGCCTGGTTGTTGTCGAAGGGGACGGCGAAGTTGGTGGCGAATCGGAGGACGTCCGCCCGCTGGCCGTCGAGTCGGACCAGCAAGTTGAGCGCCTTCTTGTCGTAGCCGGATCGCTTGCCAATGGCTGGCGCCGGGTTGGCGGCGAATCCTTTGGCCACAAGCATTCCGTAGCGGACCCGGATCGACTGCAGTGTTCCGGCGTCCAGGTGGGTGCCTCCCGCCGACCGGGCACCGTCGACGGATCGCTTCGATTCACGCAAGAGTTGGCACATGTCGTTGGCCCACCCCTGGTCGAAGCCGATGCCGACGGCGATGAGCTCGCGGAGGTGGTGGGCGTTGCACAGTCCGTGGACCACGTCGTAGTGGCGGTAGGGCTTCCAGCCGTCGTGGACGGCCACCCCGGACATGGCCGCAAGGATCCCCATGGCATCCATTGCCACCCGGCCCCGCTTCTTGTTGCAGGTGAGCAGGGTGAGGAACGCCGTCGAGGCCGAATGGACCCAGTGGAGACTGCCGACCACCCGGGCACCGGTCTCGTCGAAGTGGACGGCATCGGCTTCGGTGAGCAGGTCCTGCACCCGTTCGGTGAAGGGATCGGTAGCACCGGCTGCCTCAGTGACCATCTGGGCCAGGGCCCCGACCGAGACCTCTTGGCCGAGCACGTCGGAGAACAGCTGGGCCATCCGGTCGAAGGGCATGTGCTGGTGGACGGCCAGGTAGGCGGCCAGGGCACGCACCCCGGGGCCGTAGACAGTGGGGGCGGTCGCCGCTCTCGGGAAGGACGCCTTGGTCGTGCACCCACAGGTACACCGACGACGCTCGGCCACGTGCTCGGTGACCGACAGGCGGATCTCGGGGAGATCGAAGACCTGGCGGCGCTCGATGTCGACCACTTCGGCACCGGAGAGATCAGAACCGCAGCCACGACACGCTTCAGGGGCATGGGTGACGACGGCATCGGGGTTGACCACCTGGGCCAGGTGCTTGCCGGGGGCACCGGGCTGCTTCCCTTGCTTTCGTTGGGCCGCCCTGCGTTCGGCCCGGGAGGGGGACGGAGGCTTGGTGAATCCTTCAGTCGACGGCGGCATCGA
>JBBQWW010000012.1:0-58040 GCA_038210245.1 Acidimicrobiales bacterium | reverse complement strand
GGGGAACGGGAACTCGTCGATGACCGCCTCGATGGCCTCGAACACCCAGATGGCCGCCTTGTTCTTGACCGATCGGTTGATGGTCCAACCGGTGGCGATGTCAGTAACCGTCAGGGTGAAGCAGAACTCGCCGCTCGAGTTCCCTCCCTCGTGGCCCACCAGGTCGATCTCCACGAATCCGGGCCGGTCCTCACTCCACTCAGCCCAGGTGCGGATGGGGATCTGGGACTTGAGCAGGGAGCCGGGCTTGGTATGGGAGCGCCCATTGAAGCCGAGAAGCTTCCGCTGGGCGGCCAGGTGGCGGTCGACGGAGGCCGCACTCATGGAGATGAGCAGTGCCGCCTCAGCGTCGCTCAGGACCAGCTCCCCGTTGCGTCGAAGGAGGGGGACGATGGTCGCCAGCATGGGGGCCAGGCGCTTGCCGGCCGGGGCCCGCATCAGCGCCCAGCACGTCACCGGGGACCCAATCACTGTGGTCCCGTACTTGGGAGGCCGGGCCTTCCTCGGCGCCGCCACCCGGAGCACCGAGGCACCCGCAGCTGGGCTCGGGCGTGGTCCCGGTGCCACCCGGTGAGTTCCACCAGCTCGTCGAGAATCCTGCCCTTTTCTGTCCTTGATCCCCGCTTGTAGGCGGAGGCCAGCTTCTGGGTAACGGCGGCCCGTTGACTCATCGAAAGCTCCATGGAGTTCAGGCGTAATCCACATCGGCCCCTGGCCCAGAACCACCGCTGCCAGGCGGAGGTTCTTAGTTGAGGCAATGAAGCGAGCTACGCGGAGGTTTTAGATGAGTCAATGCGGGCGCGGTGGGTCCGGTCGGGCCCCGACCTACAATCGGGTGCAACGAGCCCCGGGGCTCCGCCATCATGACCGTCCGCACCTCGCGCCGCGGGCGGGTCCCAATAGATCGGTAACGACATGCCAGGCATGGGGCACGGACTCCAGACCGACAACCCGACGATCGCGGCGGCGTTCCGCGCCGCTCTCGACCACCAGCTGCTGATCCTGGTGGTGCTCGGGGTCATCCTGGCCCTGGGCTGGAACGTGGCCCGCACCGTGCACTACCGGCGGGCGGCGGCCGCCGGCACGTTGGACGCCACCCTGCGCAGCCCGTGGCCGTACCCCGAGTCCGTCGCCCGCCGGCTGCTCCGGGTCAGCTTCGGGCTCCTCTGGCTGTTCGACGGGCTGCTCCAGATCCAAGGGGCCATGCCCTTGGGCCTCCCCGGCTCGGTCATCACCCCGGCGGCCGATTCGTCCCCCGGTTGGGTCCAACACCTGGTCAACGTGGGCACCACCATCTGGTCGGACCACCCGGTCACGGCAGCGGCAGCCACCGTCTGGATCCAGGTGGGGATCGGCGTCTTCCTGTTGGTGGCCCCCCGGGGCTACTGGTCCCGATCGGCCGGTGCCGTGAGCGCCGGCTGGGGTCTGGTGGTCTGGGTGTTCGGTGAGGCCTTCGGTGGCATCTTCGGACACGGGAGCAGTTGGCTGTTCGGTTCACCCGGGGCGGCGGTGTTCTACGTGGTGGCCGGTCTGCTGGTGGCCTTGCCCGACCCGACGTGGGAGACCCCCCGGTTGGGCAAGCGACTCCTGGCCGGCATGGGCGTGCTCTTCGTGGGCATGGGCATCCTGCAGGCCTGGCCCGGGCGCGGCTTCTGGTCCGGCCAGGCCCATCCGTCGGCCACGACGGGGACCATCACCGACATGGTCCAACAGATGGCCCAGGTGTCCCAGCCCTCGGTGACGGCGTCGTGGGTGCGTGGATTCGGATCGTTCCAAGCCGGGCACGGCTGGTTCGTCAACTTCGTCGTCGTGGTCCTCCTCGTCGGCGTGGGGGCGTCGTTCCTCAGCGGCAACCTGCGCTTCATCCGCATCGGCGTGATGGCCGGGGCGGCCCTCTGCCTCGCCACCTGGGTCCTCATCCAAGACTTCGGCTTCTTCGGGGGGGTGGGCACGGACCCCAACTCCATGATCCCCATGGCCTTGGTTTTCACCGGCGGCTATCTGGCCATGGTCCGGCTCTCGGCCCGGGCCCCGGTCTCCGAGCTGGCCCCGGCGAGCACGCCGGCGGTCCCGGCCGGGTGGCTCGATGGTCTCCAACCCAACTACCTCCTGCGCGCCCTGTTCGCCATCGGGGCGGTGGGGATCCTGTTGGTGGGTGCGGCCCCCATGGCGGTGGCCGCCACCAACTCCCACGCCGACGCCATCCTCATCGAGGCGGCCAACGGCACCCCCAACCTGGTTGACGTACCGGCGGCCCCCTTCACCCTCACCGACACCCACGGTCGGGCGGTCTCGCTCGCCTCCCTGGCTGGGCACACCGTGGTGCTCACCTTCCTCGACCCCGTGTGCACGTCGGACTGCCCGCTCATCGCCCAGGACCTTCGGGCGGCCGACCAGATGGTGGGCACCGGGGCTGGCCCGGTCGAGCTGGTGGCCGTGGTCAACAACCCGCTGTACAATACCACCGCCTTCACCGCCGCCTTCGACCAACAGGAGGGTCTCGACCGTGTGGCCAACTGGACCTACCTGACCGGGTCGCTGAGCCAGCTACACCGGGTCTGGAACGACTACGGGGTCCAGACCGAGGTGACGCCGGCCGGGGCCATGGTGGCCCACAGCGACATCGTCTATCTCATCGACAAACGCGGTCACACCCGGGTGATCCTCAACTCCGACCCGGGGGCCGGGAGCGCCGAAGGGTCGTCGTTCGTGGGCCAGTTGGCCTCGCAGATCCGTACCGTCGCCCACCAGTGAGTCGAGCTCCAGGGCCTGCCCGACATCCTCGAAGGAGGAGGATGTTCGCCGCGTTCGGTGCGGCAGCTCTGGGCGCGGGAGCGCTGGCCGGCTGCTCGTCGGCCGCCTCCACCCCGGCCGGCGGAGGCCTGACGGTCGGACCGGCCATTCCGCTGACCAGCTCGGCCGTGTCCGCCGACACCACGTGGGCCACCCTGGCCATGGACCGTCTGGACGACCCCCTCAACACCTTCTGGCAGGTGGTGGCCCTCACCTCCGGCCGGTCGTGGGAGCTGGCCACGCCACCCGGGGTGGCCAGCAACGGGGGCCTGGCCGTCGCTGTGCAGCCGACGTCGGTGCTGGCCGGATTCGGGCCGTCCCAATTCCTCCGGTTCTCCCCGCTGGCCCACACCGCCGACCAGGGGGCGAGCTGGGAATCCGGCCTCCTCCCGGCCGCCCTGGCCCGGGTGCCGGACGCCCTCGTTCAGGGGAGCACCGAGTCGCTGGCCGTCCTCCGCACCGGCGGTGGCACCGTGGTGGTGAGCACCGGGGACCTGTCGACGTGGAAGCCGGTGACCACGGCCCAGGCCCTGGCCCGGGTGCCGGCCCTGTCTGGGTGTGGCATCGGAACGCTCACCGCCGTGACGCTCGATGCCGACGGGCGTCCCCTGGTGGGGGCCTCGTGTAGCCGGGGTGGGCAGGCCGGCCTGTTCGCTCCGTCCTCCACCGGATGGGCATCAGCCGGACCGGGTATCCCCGGGGTGTCCCGCGGGCCCACCGAGGTGCTGCGGCTCGACCAGACCCCGGCGGGGACCGCCGCCCTGGTCAGTGCGGGCAGCGGCGTCGGGGCCCGACTATTCGGCATGTGGAGCACCAACGGGCTGCGGACCTGGACGGTCTCAGCCGGACTGCCGCTGGACGGTGCCGCCCTGTTCTCGACCGGCGTCACCGGGGCCGGAGGCTTCGTGCTGGCCGCCCGTGGGGGAGGCTCGGTTCCCACCGCCTCCGTCATCACCCCGAACAGCACCCAGTGGCAGCGCCTGGCGGCCCTACCGGTCGGGACGACCTCGGTGGCGGCCACGCCCACCGCCGGATTCGACGCCCTGGTGCCGGTGCAGTCCACGCTGTCGGTCTACGGGCTGGGCAGTCAGGGGTGGGCCCGGGTGCAGAAACTGCCGGTGGCCATCCAGTACGGATCGTCGGGGTAGTACCCCGGTCGGCGGCCACCGCCGCGGGCTACCGTGGGGACGGTCCGCATCCGGCCGGCGGTTGGCGGACAGGTCGAGGAGAGCCACCGTGGACTACATCACCCAGAACTGGTCGTTCGACCCGTTCGTCATCGTGGTGGCGGTGCTGGTGGTGGCCAACGAGGTGGGTCTGGCTCGGCTCCGCCATCGGTCCGATCCCGTCCGGACCCGGACGCGCCGGCTCCACTCACTGGCCTTCTACGGCGGCCTCGGCGTTCTGCTGGTGGCCATCGACTCCCCCATCGACTACTGGGCCAGCGACTACTTCTTCGTCCACATGCTCGAGCACCTGCTCATCGCCTTCTACGCCCCAATCCTGATTGTCTTCGGGGCACCCT
This sequence comes from Acidimicrobiales bacterium, assembly GCA_038210245.1. Lineage (GTDB taxonomy): Bacteria > Actinomycetota > Acidimicrobiia > Acidimicrobiales > RAAP-2 > Bog-756. The sequence continues at coordinate 53,722 of JBBQWW010000012.1, read as the reverse complement.
GGATCCCCCTCCTGTTCGCCCTGCCGGTGGGGGCGCGCCGGAAGATCGGGCGCTTCATCATGCTGGGGTCGTGGTCGACGGTGCTCCGTCCCCTCGGTCGGGTGGTCACGAGCCCGTGGTTCGCCCTCCTCTCGTTCAACCTGGTGATGGTGATCTGGCACCTCCCGGTCCTGTTCGACCTGTCCGAGCACAACGCGGCCGTGCACATCTGGCTGATGCACGGGAGCTTCTTCGTGACCGGGGTGCTGTTCTGGCTCCAGATCATTCCCTCCCACCCCTTCCGCCTGAAGGCCAGCCCGATCTGGCAGGCCGGGGCGGTGATCAGTACCAATGTGGTGATGTTCGTCCTGGCCATGGCGTTGAGCATCTTCTCGGCCTCCAGCTGGTACTCGGTCTACGGCCACGTGCCCGGCGTGACCCTGGCCCCGTTCGCCGACCAGCAGATCGGGGCGGCCATCCTGTGGGTCTGCGGGGACTTCTGGGCCGTGCCCGCCCTCATTCTCATCATCAAGCGGGCCGTGGACCAAGAGGGCTCACTGTCCGGAGTGCTCGAACGGCTGTCCCACCGGGGCCCGACGCCCACGGCTGCCGACCTCCGGCCCCAGCGGGCCGACGTGGCCGACCACTCCTGAGGGGTCGGTGATTGGGGTGGCCGGCGCCACCGGTCCACCCTCGGGGTCGCGGGCCGGCCGGTCGTCGGTGGGTCCCTCCCTCCGGCCAGAGGTGTTGCCGGTTGGTGCTTGACCGGACCGGATGTTCGCTCTACTGTCAGCAAGGCCTTACAGGTTTGTTACGAAACATTTAGCCGACGCAGTGCATCAGGTCTTCGGGGGAGTGGGCCGGCCCCCCGGGTCCAACGCCAAATTGCCAACGTGGCGAGGAGTAGGACATGTCATTCGGGGGAAGGCTTTCAGTGGTCTTGGGGCTCCTCATCGTGGTCATCGGCTTCGCCGTCTGGGGCGTCGTCGGCTTCCTGCTACCCCAGCCGGCCACGGTGAACTTCACGGCGGCAGCGCCGGGCGCACCCATCGACATGACCGTGCAGACGGTGCCGGCCATCGGCTTCGGGTTCCAGCCCGTCTGGGTCTCCTACCTGGTGAAGAATCAGCAGGGCCAGTGGATCCACTCCACCATTTGGCAGCTGCCCGCCCACACCCGGATCAACGTCACCATCGACCAGTACGACTCGGGCAGCCCGCTCCGCAACCAGAACTGGGGCCGAGTTCAGGGCACCCTCGGTGGTCAGGCCACCTACAACGGCAAGGAGTTCTCGACCTACAACTCCTACAGCGACAACGGGGTGGGCCACACGTTCACTGTGCCGGCGCTCAACCTCAACGTACCGTTGGTGGGCGTAAGCGGGAACGCCACCAACCCCTGCGGAGGCGCCCCCTGCACCACCAACTTCGACCACAACGCCATGAAGTTCTCGTTCGTCACCCCGGGCGCCGGCAGCTACAGCTGGCAGTGCTTCGTTCCCTGCGGAGGTGGGTACTTGTTCGGTAACGGAGGTCCCATGGCCACCCTCGGCTACATGGGCGGCTTCCTGAAGGTCGTAGCGTGAGCGCCGACGGCGGCCCGGTGGCCAGCCCCGAAGAGGGCACCGGGGCCTCGGCCACCAAGCAGCCCCGCCATATCTGGCGGATCGCCGCCATCTGGCTGATCCTGGCCGTGATCGGCGACGTCCTCTTCTACACGCTGGTAGGACCCCACGTGCCCCCGGGGACCATGACGGAGAGCGCCGACGACAACCAGTTCGACTTCAACGTCCTCTTCATCATCGCCCTGCCCGTCCTCATCGGGGTGTGGACGTACATGGCCTACTCCCTGATCACGTGGCGGGCCTCCCGCAAGGGCGTGCCCGACCCCGTGGGCGGTCCCGAGGCCCGTACCAACCTGGGCGTGCAGGTCGGCTGGATTGTCACCACCACCATCATCGTGCTGGGCTTGTTCACCTTCGGCACGGTCCGGCTGATCACCGGCAACGGGTCGGGCGGCGGCCAGGGCCCCAATCCTATCTGGTCGCCTACCTCGGCCCACATCCTGCCCGTCCAGGTGATCGGCCAGCAGTGGAAGTTCACCTACCGGTATCCGACCTTCGGCGGGTTTGAGACCTCGCAGTTGATCCTGCCCGTGGACACCACCATCGAGTTCCACGTGACGTCGCTGGACGTGATCCACAGCTTCTGGGCCTACCAATTGAGCGTGAAGGCCGACGCCAACCCCCAGCAGGACAACGTGGCCTTTACCGAGACCAAGGAGACCGGCAACGTCACCGTCCGGTGTAACGAACTCTGCGGGATCTGGCACGGCGCCATGTTCAACTACGGCAAGGTGGTGTCCAAGGACGCCTTTGAGTCGTGGGCCACCAACACCGAGCAGCTGACGGCGGCCAACACCAAGCTGCTCCCGCCCTACGCCCTCACCTACGTGCCTGATGCCAATGGTGCCCCCGGTCTGTACTACCCCGACAACGTCGACCCATACAGCAACTCCGAGCTCTACGGCGCCACCCCTGGAAAGCCGACCCCGGCCGGATGACGAGAAAGTTGACGGTCCCGCGATGACCCTTGCCGCCGAGCGCGACTCCGAAGTCGTCTATCCCGATCCGACGCCCCCCGTCCTGGGTGGGTTCCAGGGACTGCCGTCCCGCCCGGGGTGGTTCAGCCAGCACCTGGGCACCGCCGCCGTCCTGGCCGTGGGTGGCTACCTACTGGGCCACTGGCTTGGCAACTGGATGACCAGCGGCTACGACAACGTGGGACTAGCCGGGGTGAACGCCGTGCCGGTAACCGCCGGCCTGCTGGCCGGCGTGGTGGGCTGGTTGCTGGGCATCGGGGCTCTCAACTACCCCCTGGCCAAGATCGTGGGCATGGAGCCCCGGCCCGACTACGAGTCGACCAGCTGGACCCGGTTCTTCCGCTACACGGCCGACCACAAGGTGGTCGGGATGCAGTACGTCATCGGCGTGCTCGGCTTCCTCTTCACCGGCGGGCTGCTGGCCATGGCCATCCGCACCGAACTCCTCTCGCCCACCAGCCACGTCTTCGGGCCGGGTACCTACATCTCGGTGGTGAGCGAGCACGGCACCGTCATGATGATGATGGCCACCTCAGTCATTGTCGGCCCCCTGGGCAACTGGCTGATCCCCCTCATGATCGGCGCACGGCGCACGGCCTTCCCCCGGGTGGAGGCGTTCAGCTTCTGGGTGTTCACCGCCGGCTACCTGGTGATCATGTCGGCGCTCTTCTATGGGGGGTTCCCCACCGGCTGGACGGGTTACGCCCCGCTGCAGACCCAGGCCGGGGTGGCCATGATGTCTTACCTGATCGGCTTCGCCGTCATCGGCCTCGGCATGATGACGGCCGGGTTCAACTTGGCCGTGACCATCATCAACTACCGGGCCCCGGGCATGACCTGGAGCCGTATCCCCATCTTCGTCTGGGCCATCCTGGCCACCTGCGCCCTGCTCACCCTGGCCACCCCGACCCTGGTGGCGGCGGGCCTGTTCGGGATCCTCGACCACACCGCCCAGACCGCCTTCTACGTGACCGAGCACGGGGGCAGCTCGTTCCTGTGGCAGAACCTCTTCTGGTTCTTCGGCCACCCCGAGGTGTACATCATGGCCCTGCCCGGATTCGGGATCGTGGCCGAGCTCCTGCCCGTCTTCACCCGCAAACCCCTGTTCGCCTACAAGGTGGCCGCCGCCGGCATGATCGGCGTGGCCCTGCTGTCGTTCTTCGTCTGGCAGCACCACCTGTTCCAGAGCGGGATCAACCCGGACATGCGTCCGCTGTTCATGCTGACCACCGAGCTGATCTCCATTCCCACCGGGTTCATCTTCCTGGTCGGGATGGGCACGCTGTACAAGGCTAAGATCCGGTTGGAAGTGCCGATGTTGTTCTGCCTCGCCGTCTTCTTCAACTTCCTCATCGGCGGGGTCACTGGCGTCTTCCTCTCCGATGTTCCGGTCAATGTGACGGTGCACGGGAGCTTCTTCGTGCTGGCTCACTTCCACTACACCATCATGGGTGGCCTGATATTCGCCTTCTTCGGCGGCCTCTACTACTGGCTGCCCAAGATGACCGGCAAGACCATGAACAAGAAGCTCGGAAAGATCCACTTCTGGCTCATGTTCATCTTCTTCAACCTGACCTTCTTCCCCATGTTCCTCATCGGGCTGCTGGGCCAGCCTCGACGGGTCTTCGAGTACGCCCACAACCTCCAGGCCCTCAACGACTTCGCCTCGGTGAGTGCGTTCGTCCTGGGCTCCTCATTCCTGGTGTTCGTGGCCAACTTCGTCTGGTCCATCTTCATCAAGCCCACCCCGTCTCCGGCCAACCCCTGGGACTCCCTCGGGCTCGAGTGGCAGACCCCCACCCCGGTCCCGTACTACAACTTCGAGCGGATCCCGGTCGTGCTCAGTGACCCGTACCACTACGGCGAAGCGGATGCTCCTTCGGTGGCCGACCTGGGCGACGGGACGCTGGTGGCGGCCGGCGCCTCCTCCCCGGCCAGCGTGGCCGAGGACCCCCGACCTCCGGCCCAATGAGTGGAGACGAGACCGTGACCGATACAGCTGACAAGCCTGCACTCTTCTCGGAGACCCCCGAGGAGCGGGAATTCGAGCTCCGCGCGGCGGTGGGCTCCTACTGGACCGGTGGCCGCCTGCTGATCGGAATGTTCACCTTCTTGTTCGCCTCGCTGGCCTTCGCCTACTTCTACCTGAAGTCGGCCAACTCCGGACAGCTGTGGCGGCCGGGCGGCATGACCGCCCCCACCGGTATCGGGTGGGCCATCTTCGCCGTTGTCCTGGCCTCGGCCCTCCTGGTCATCTACGGGCAGTACCGCATGCGTAGGGACTCCCTCCTCGACTGGGAGGTCTCCGGGTGGGTGGCGGTCCTGGGCATCCTGGTGGCCATGGGGCTGCAGATCTGGCAGCTCACCCAGCTCCCCTTCTTCCCCGGCTCCAGCGGGTACGCCTCGTGCTTCATCGGGTGGGCGGTGATGAACCTGATGATGCTGTTCGGCGCTCTGTTCTGGCTCGAGACCAACCTGGCCCTGTGCATCCGGCTCAAGCGCATCGACGCCGACGACGGCGACCCGGCTACGTCGGCCGGTCCCTCGGCCCAGCTTTTCCGGGCCAACGTCGAGTCCTGCACCTACTTCTTCGGATTCGTGGCCGTGGTCAGCGGCTTGTTCTGGACGTTCTTCTACCTCATCTGACCGACCGTTGATTAGGCCCGACCCGTCCGGGTACGATCGTTCCATCCAGCCACAGTGAGGTCACTAGGCCAATGAGCTGTGCCACAGATGAATTCATCGGGCCCCAGGTTCTGACGCTGGCCATTCCACTGGGGACCCTGTTCGTGGTCCTGCTGTGGGGATTCTTCCAGCGGCGCAGCCACCGGTGAGTGCCGGGACCGGCCCGGACCGGTCCCTGCCACCTGGAGAGCCCGACCTCCACCGCACCGGACGGACGGTGCTCCTAACGGTGGCCCTCGCGGCTCTGGTCCTGTGCCTGGTGCCCCCCGTGGTCACCGAGGCCCGACGCTACGAGTTCGTAGAGGCCATCCAATTCTGTGTCTTGATCGTGGTCGTCCCGGCCCTATTGGTCATCGGGGCGCCCTGGCGCAGACTGAGGCTGGCCTCGCTCGAGCCCGTGGTACCCGGCGCCGACGGGGAGTCGGCCGGATCCGGCGCCGACCTCGGACCGGTAGAACGTCTGGCCCGGTGCCGTCGCCGCCATCCCGAGGCTCTCCGGAGTGCCGGCTTCGCCGGGCTGTACCTGGCCGGGGCGGTGGTGTGGCGGATCCCTCCTACCGTCAACGCCCTGGAACGTCATCCGTGGCTGGTGGCGGTGGAGGTGGTGACGCTGGTGCCAGTGGGCATGGGGCTGTGGTTGGAGCTGGTGGAGTCGCCACCCCTCACGCCACGCCTGTCCCGTCCCCACCGGGTGGCCCTGGCCGCTGTATCCATGTGGGCCATCTGGGTGCTGGCCTATCTGGTTGGCCTGTCCCACGCCTCGTGGTACCACGCCTACGTGCACCACGCCGGCTCCGGGTTCAGCCTCTCTGCCGACCAGCAGCTGACCACCGGACTCATGTGGTTCATCTCGGCCTGTGCCTTCGTTCCGGTGGTGTACTGGAACCTGATCCGCTGGCTCCAGTCCGAGGAGGACCCGGACGAGGAGCTGCATGCGCTCCTGCGCCAGGAGCGGATCCGCGGCCGAACGGTCGAAGGGGGCTCGTCCTCGACGTGAGCGCCGGTCGGCCCCCGGCTCAGCCCGCCGGTGCCGGCAGGGGCAGGTCCGGCAGGTCCGGCATGTCCGGCATGGGCAGCTTGGCGTGCAGGAGACGCTCAGCGTCCTTCACGTAGCCGACGGCCTGGGCGCGTCCCTGAGCTAGGGCGGCCTCTCGTTCGGGCAGGTCGGCGATGGCCTTGGCATTGGTGGGGTCGGTGGAAAGGGTCTGGATGTCCTCGATGGCGGCCAAAGCGTCGGACGTGGCCCACAGGGTGGCGACGTTGACCACCAGTCCGATGCTCTTGCCCGCCGGTGTGCCTGTGCCTTGGACATTGGACAGGTCATAGATTGAGCTGCTGGTGAACGAGCAGACCGTCTGGTCGTCCCGTAGCAGGGACGGTATGAGCGCCTTCTCCGAGGCGCTGAGCGTTCCGGCCCGTTGGCGCTGGTAGATGGTGAACGTCTCCCTCACTCCATAGGAACATCCGGCCAACGCAGTGTTGATCTGCTTCATAATGGCCGCCTGGTCAGCGGTGTCCGAAGCCACGGTGGTGCTGGTCGGGAGGTCGACCAGCACCGAAGCCACGATCAGGGCCCCCACCGCGCCGGCGACCAGCACCCATCCCCGGCGGTACCAGACCGGCTTGACGGGCTCCTGGGCCACGATCCCCTCCAAGGTGAAGGGATCGTGGGGCAGGGGCGGTTGCGGATCGCCTTCGCTCGCCGGGGTGTCGTCGCTCATGCCCGGCTCGGTACCAGGCCGAGGGCCGAGGCGGCCACACCCCGGGCGAAGGTGTGGATGGTGGTGGGATCGAGGGAGTAGCCCCCCAAGGTGTCCTCGTTGCCGAACGGGGTGGCCTGGAGGACCGCCCGTCCGCGGGGGTCGACGAAGACCATCACGTCGTTGTGGGTGACCAGTCGGGTCGTGTTGCTGAGCGCCACGGTCACACCGTAGGCCTTCCAGACGGCGGTCAGGTCGCGCAGCGATCCGGTCAGGAAGGTCACATTCGGGATCCCGTCCAGTCCGGTCCGGGTCAGGGCCGGAGGGGTAACGACCAGGGAGGTCGCCAACGGATCAGTGTTGACCACCACGAAGTCCACCGACGCAACCCGGGACCCGAGCAGCTGGTCGGCCTGGGTGATCTCGTCGGCCAGGACCGGGCAGATGTCGTTGCACTCGGCGTTGAGGAAGGTGACCACCACCACCTTGCCGCCGACCCGGGCCAGGCTCCACGGACGGCCGTGCTGGTCGGTCAGGTCGAGCGCCGGGGCGGGGTGCCCGCCGAGGTGCCGGAGCCCGATGACGGCGGCCGGGGTGGCCCCCACCGACGGTCCCGTGGGGGCGGAGGGGATGGACGGCGGACCGGTGCCGGCCAGGGTGGTCAGCGGGGTGCTGATGACCGACCCGACGCCGGCATTGCCCACGAAGTGCTCGGCGGCCAGCCCGCCCAACCCGAGGAGGGCGAACCCCACGATCACCCACATGATGAACTTCTTGGGGACGGGGACACTCCCGGCCCGCAGGGCGGCAGCGCGGTCCACGGGCACCCGGCCGGAGGTGAAGGCCGCGGCGCGGTCGGCCTCGGACAGGCCGGCCCGGGTAGGGCCTTCACCCGAGTGGATCCCACCGTCGGTGGGCGCCGCCGGCGGATCGGCGCTCACGAGGCGGTGGCCCCGTCGGCCGATCCGGTGGTCGAGTTGAGGGCGTCGGTCCAGCGCTGGAGCGACGCCTCGGTCTGGGTGCCCGTGGCCACGTGGACCACCCGGCCCCGTCCGTCGAGGAAGTAGGTCACAGGTAGGGCGCTGAGCAGGTAGGTGGTGGCCACTTTGGCGTCGGAGTCCATTCCCACGGGGTAGGAGGCCCGGGCCTCGGACAGCAGAGTCTGGGCGGCGGCGCCGGAGCCGTCGTTGGAGTCGACACCGATGACCGTGACCCGACCGGACGTTCGGGTGGCCAGGGCGGCAAAGGCGGCCAGCTCGGCCTGGCAGTCCGGGCACCACGAAGCGAAGAAGTTGACCACGGCGGGCGTACCTCGGAGGGCGGACAGGGAGACCACCGGCCCGCCACCCAGTCGGGGCAGGGCGAAGTCCGGTGCCGTGCTACCGATCGGGAGGGTCGTGGGCCGGGCGGACGGGAAGGCCGCCACCCGGGCGTGGTGGGGGCGGGTGGCCACGAAGGCGATGAAGCCCACCAGGGCCAGGGCGGCCACGGCCACCACGACCTTCCAGATCCGGTCGGGATGGCCGGCGCCCACCGGGCCCGGGGCGGCGGAGGCAGTGGGATCGTCGGCGGGGAGGTCCATAGCGGCGTGCGTGACGGCGTGAGTGCGGCGAGCAGACCTGCCCCCCGCAGGCAGATTACTCGTCAGCCTGAGCTGACGGGGCTCGGGTCACCGGGTGGCGCCCCCGATCCGGTGACCCCGGCCGACGGGGGTTCCGATGAGGTAAGACGGGGGCCGTGCCCGGAGCGACGTCGTCCAACACCAACGGGCCGGATCCCTGGGCCGATGGGGCCGGCGGGGCCGCTCCGGTGCCCACGGTGCTGGTGGCCCCGGACAAGTTCCGGGGCACGGCCACCGCCGCACAGGCCGCCGCAGCCATGGCCCGGGGTGCCTCCACCCTCGGATGGTCGGCGCACCGGATCCCGCTGGCCGACGGGGGTGAAGGGCTGCTCGATGCGCTCAGCTCCCTGGGCGGCCGGCGGCGAACCGTGGAGGTCGACGGCCCCTCGGGCCGGCCCGTGGTGGCCGAGTGGCTGGAGATGGAGGACGTGGCCGTGGTGGAGATGGCCCAGGCGTCGGGACTGCTGCTGGCCGGCGGGGCGGCGGGAAACGACCCGCTGGGAGCCACCACCCGGGGGACCGGTCAACTCATGGTGGCGGCGGCCCGGGCCCTGGCCGAGGGGAGGGCCGGGAGTACGGGACCAGGAACGGTGGTGGTGGGTCTGGGCGGGTCGGCCACCACCGACGGGGGATGGGGAGCGCTGCGGGCGGTGGAGGAGGCCGGAGGGCTCGGAGCCGTGGCCCTGGTGGGAGCCTGCGACGTCGAGGTCGCCTTCGCCGACGCCGCGCCCCGGTTCGGCCCGCAGAAGGGGGCCAACCCGACCCAGGTCAACGAGCTCACCACTCGGCTGGAGGAGCTGGCCGATCGCTACCGTCACCGGTACGGGATCGACGTGACGGCGGTGCCCGGGACCGGGGCGGCCGGAGGGCTGGGGGGAGCCATCACCGTGTTGGGGGGCCGGCTGCGCTCGGGCTACGACGTGGTCACCGAGCTGGTGGGCTTCGGCCCGGCCCTGGCCTCCAGCCAGGCGGTGGTGACCGGGGAGGGCGCCTTCGATGCCACCTCACTGCTGGGCAAGGTGGTGGGCTCGGTGCTGCGTGACGCCCTCGCCGTCGGGGTGCCGGTGATGATCGTGGCCGGCCGGGTGACAGAGGAGGCGGCCGGGACGGCGACCAGGGCGGGGGCCACCGTGGTGTCGCTCACTGAGCGGTTCGGGCCGGAGCGGGCCCTGGGCGACACCATGGCGTGTATCGAGCAGGCCGTGGCCGAGGGACTGGGGGCCCCGGCCTCCAGGTGACTCGGGAGGTCCCCCAACCGGATCAGTTCAGGATGTTGACAGCCCGGGCCACCACCAAGATGGCCACGATGAGCGAGATGGCCTCCTCGGCCATCATCATGAGCTTGGCCCACGACTTGATGGCCGAGACGTCGGTCGGGCTGAACGCCGTGGCCGCGGTGAACGAGAGATGGAGGTAGTCCACGAACTTGGCATACCAGCCGTCGGCCACCCAGCGGTCGTTGATCATCTCGGGGAAGACGAAGGCCGGGTGGGCCACCGGCCCACGGGCCCGGGCTGCCGCCCCCCCGCCGTCCACGTCCCAGTACCAGAGACCGAAGGCGATGACGTTGGTCAGCCAGATGGCCCCCCCGCTGACCAGCAGGATGTGGGCGTTGTTGGTGAACTTGCCGGCGTCGTACTGGGTGGTGTCGAGGATGTCGACCACCAGCTTGATGGCGGCGACGGCGTTGACCACCGAGATCAGGCCGATGAGGGACCCGGTGGTGACGCGGAGCCACCGCTTGTCCCGGTCGATGCGGCCCGGGTCCCCGATGATAAGGACGCCGAGGAGCACGGTGATCACCACCAGGTAGAGCCACCGGGAATCACCGGCCCGGAGCTCGCTCGGCAGGGTGGCGCGAAGCAGGCCGGTGGCCAGGACGGCCAGGGCCATGGGCCAGCGAGGCTCACCGGTGTCGCCCGAGTCCTTCCGACGCACGCCGCCCACCGACCACCGCCGGGCGGCGCCGCCCTCAGCCGCCACGGTGTCCATCCATGGGGCCATCCTGGCCCATCGGACCCGGAGCCGTCGGGGATGCGGGTCCGGGAACGGGGGTGGATACTGGGGGACGCGTCGCCCCGGACCTCGGGTCGCCGTCCGTGACCCATCCCCGAGGAGCCCACACCATGAGCCAGTCCACCATCGGGCCCGAGTCCGTGCCCTCCGTCACGCTCAACGACGGCCACACCGTTCCCCAGTTGGGCTTCGGGGTCTTCCAGATCGCCAGGGCCGAGACGGTGGCGGCCACCGGCCAGGCCCTCGAGATCGGCTACCGCCATATCGACACGGCCGAGATGTACGGCAACGAGCGGGAGGTGGGGGAGGCGGTGGCCCGCTCGGGGCTCGCCCGGTCAGAGGTGTTCGTCACCAGCAAGCTCAACAACGGGTTCCACCGACCCGACGACGCCCGGTGGGCCTTCGACAAGACACTGGAGGCGTTGGGCTTCGAGTACCTCGACCTGTTCCTCATCCACTGGCCCCTTCCCACCCTCTACGACGGGGACTTCGTGTCCACCTGGCGGACCTTGATCGAGTTCCAGCGGGACGGCCGGGTGCGGTCCATCGGGGTGTCCAACTTCCAGCCCCACCACCTCGACCACCTGGCCGCCGAGACCGACGTGGTCCCGGCCGTGAACCAGATCGAGGTCCACCCCTACCTGGCCCAGGACGCGGTCAGGGGCTACGACACCGACCACGGCATCGCCACCGAGGCCTGGTCCCCCATCGCCCAGGGCCTGGTCCTCGACGACCCGGTCATCGGCTCGGTGGCCAAGGACCTGGGCCACACCCCGGCCCAGGTGGTGCTCCGGTGGCACCTCCAGCGGGGCGACATCGTCTTCCCCAAGTCGGTGTCCCGGTCACGGATGCAGGAGAACTTCGACCTGTTCGACTTCGAGCTGGATGAGGGGGCCATGGCCGCTGTCACCGGGCTCGACCGGAACGAGCGGACCGGGCCCGACCCCGACACGTTCGACTACGTCCCGAACTAGGGACCCGATCAGGAGCGACCGGCCTCCGCCGTGGACCCGGGCTCGAAGTAGAGGCCGGACGAGCCCGCTCCCACTTCGGCCATGGCCACATCGCCCACCTCAGCCAGGCCCGCTTCGGCCTCCTCCGCCGCCGTCAGCATCTGGACGGTCTGGCCGGGGCCCCGCAGCCACGAGAACACGGCGCCGAGGAAGCACATGGCCGCGGCCATCACGAAGGCCAGCCGCAGGCCTTTGCCGAACGGGCCGGCGATGAGGTTGGGGAAGAAGCTCTTGCCGGTCAGGTAGGTGGCGTGCACGCCGGGCTGGGCCAGGAGATGGGCCCCGAGGAGCTGATGGATGGGGTTGATCCCGAGGAAGGCGGCGAACAGGCTGCCGATGGGGGAGAGGTGGGAGATGGACCGGGCGGCGGCGGTGGGCACCCCCTGAGCGGTGAGGCCCGAGAACAAGGCGTGGGGGAGGGCCGAGGCCAGGCCCAGGGTGATGAGGGTGAAGAAGAAGCCGATGGAGAGCACGCTGGCCGAGTTCTGGAAGGTGTTGAGCATCCCGCCGCCAGCGCCCCGCTGGTTGGCCGGAAGACTGTTCATCACCGCGCTGGTGTTGGGGGCGGCGAACATGCCGAGGGACAGGCCGAAGAGCAGCAGCATGAGGGCGAACAGCGGATAGGGGAAGTTCATGGGCAGGGCCTGCAGTCCGAGCAGGCTGATCCCGGTCAGCACCAGGCCGGCGGTGGCGAAGGGGCGGGGGCCGAACCGGTCGGCCATCCGGCCGGACAGGGGCCCTGAGATGAAGAATCCGACGGTGAGGGGGACCATGTAGATGCCGGCCCACAGCGGGGTCTGCTCGAAGCTGTAGCCGTGGAGGGGGAGCCAGATCCCCTGCAGCCAGATGATCAGCATGAACTGGAGGCCGCCCCTGGCCAGGGCGGCCAGCAGGCCGGCCAGGTTGCCCATGGTGAAGGCGCGCGAGCGAAACAGGTTGAGCTGGAACATCGGGTCGTCCACGTGGTGCTCGATGACCACGAACCCGGCCAGGATGGCCACCCCCCCGAGGAGGCAGGCCAGCACGAAGGGGCTCGTCCATCCCATGGTGTGGCCCCCGTAGGGCTGGAGCCCGTAGACGATGCCGGTCAGGACGGCCACCAGCCCTACGGCGAAGGCGATGTTGCCGATCCAGTCGATGCTGGCCTGGATGCGCACCCCGTTGTCGTGGAGGCGGAAGTAGGCCCACAGGGTGGAGAACACGCCGAAGGGCACCGACACCAGGAAAGACCAGGCGCCACTCGACCGGGGCCAGCAGGCCGCCCAGCAGCAGGCCGATGAAGGAGCCGCCGATGGCCGCCACCCCCTGGATGCCGATGGCAAAGCCCCGCTCGTCGGGCGGGAAGGCGTCGGTGATGATGGCCATGGAGTTGGCGAAGATGAAGGCGCCTCCGACCCCCTGGCCTACCCGCATGATGATGATCCACAGGGCGGCGTCCGGCCCGGACATCCAGGTGACGGAGAGGAGGACGGAGAAGACGGTGAAGATGGCGAAGCCCAGGGTGTACATGCGCACCCGTCCGAAGATGTCACCGACCCTTCCGAAGCTCACCACCAGTACCGAGGTGACCAGCAGGAAGCCCATCAGGATCCACAGGAAGAAGGAGGTGTTGCCGGGGGAGAGGGGGTTGAGGCCGATGCCCCGGAAGATGTCGGGAAGGGCGATGAGCAGGATCGACGCGTTGATGGTGACCATCAGGGTGCCGATGGTGGTGTTGGTGAGGGCCACCCACTTGTAGTTCTTGGACTCAACCGGGCCGGGCATGCGATCTCCTGCGGGGCGTCGCTCCGCCCCGTGCCCCGGCGGGACCGGGGCGGGGTGGGTAGATAGATAGTTGTGTATAACTAACTATACTGGTTGGGAGCGCCAGTGGTACAAGGGGGAACGTGAGGACGACGATCGATCAGGACACGTGGGTGGGAGCGGTGGAGGAGGCCTCGGACCTGCGGGTGGCCCTGCTCCGCATCCAGCGCCAGCTCCGGACCCGGTCGGGCTCGGACATCACGCCCTCCCAGTCGTCGGCCCTGTCCCGGATCGAGCAGTCCGGCCCGGTGCGCCTCGGGTCGTTGGCTGAGTTGGAGGGGACCACCGCCGCCACCATGAGCCGGGTCATCGACAGCCTGGCCGACCGCCAGCTGATCGAGCGGGTGCCCGATCCCGACGATGGCCGGGCCAGCCTGGTCCGGCTGAGCCCCGAGGGCGGCGCCCTCCTCCACGGCTTGCGGGCCCGGTACACCGAGGCCCTGCGCGGCGCCCTGGCCGACTTGAGCGACGAGGAGCAACGGGTGGTCCGGCGGGCCATCCCCGTGTTGGAGCGGTTGAGCGACCTGCTGCAGTCCTCGGACCGGCCCGCCGATCCTTCAACCCCGACCGTCGGGCCGGTGCCGGCCGGCCCCACCCCCCTGGTGCCAGAGCCGTGACCGAGTCCCAGCCCACCGTGGCCGAACTCATCGTGCGGTGCCTGGAGGTGGAGGGGGTGACGCACGTCTTCGGTATACCCGGCGAGGAGAACATCCACCTGGTGGAAGCCCTGTCCCGCTCACCCATCCACTACGTGCTGGTCCGCCACGAACAGGCGGCGTCGTTCATGGCCGAGACCTACGGTCGGCTCACCGGCCGGGCCGGGGTGTGCTCGGCCACCCTCGGTCCGGGAGCGATCAACCTGCTCCTCGGGGTGGCCGACGCCACCACCAACTCCACCCCCCTGGTGGCCATCAGCGCCCAGGTGGGCATGCACCGGAGCTACAAGGAGTCCCACCAGGGTGTGGACCTGGTGTCGATGTTCGCCCCGGTCACCAAGTGGTCGGCGTTGATGGCCACACCCGGGGCGGCACCGGAGATGCTCCGCAAGGCGTTCAAACTGGCCCAGACCGAACGTCCGGGCGCGGTCTACCTGGCCATCCCCGAGGACGTGGAGAAGTCGGCCGCCCCCGAGGACGCCCTCCCGCTGGCCGTCAACGTCCCCCGCCCCGACGATCCGTCCTCCAGCCAGGTGGCCCGCGCCGCGGCCCTGCTCGACGCCGCCACCCACCCGGTGGTGCTGGCCGGGCACGGAGCCACCCGGGCCGGAGCCGGTCCTGCCCTCCGCCGGTTCGCCGAGAAGCTGGGGTTGTCGGTGGCCACCACCTTCCACGGCAAGGGGGTGTTTCCCGACGACCATCCCCAGGCCCTGGGGGCCATCGGGTTCATGCGCCACGACTACGTCAACTTCGGCTTCGACCAGGCCGATGTGGTGGTGACGGTGGGCTACGAACTACAGGAGTTCGACCCGGTCCGGATCAATCCCCGGGGGGACAAGGAGATCATCCACATCCACCGGTTCCCGGCCGAGGTGGACGGGCACTACAACGTCTCGGTGGGGCTCCAGGCCGACATCGGGTCCAGCCTCGACGCTCTGGGCGGGGCCGTCGACCGTCACTTCGATCCGCCTGGCGAGGCCCTGAGCATCCGTAGCCTGCTGGCCGAGGAGATGGAGCGGGGCCGCTCCGACGACCGGTTCCCCCTGGCGCCCGCCCGCATCGTGGCCGACACCCGGGCCGCCCTGGGTCGGGACGACATCGTGTTGGTCGACACCGGGGCCCTCAAGATGTGGATGGCCCGGCTCTACCCGACCTACGCCCCCAACACCTGCCTTATCTCCAACGGGCTGTCCACCATGGCCTGGACGGTTCCGGGGGCCATCGGGGCGAAGATCGCCCGGCCCGAGGCCAAGGTGCTGGTGGCCACCGGGGACGGCGCCTTTCTCATGAACTCCCAGGAGATCGAGACCGCCCTGCGGGAGCGGATCGCCATGGTCATCCTCATCTGGGTGGACGACGCCTACGGGTTGATCAGCTGGAAGATGGACCTCGAGCTGGGTCACGACGTGGACACCACCTTCGCCAATCCCGACTTCGTGGCCTACGCCGAGAGCTTCGGGGCCGCCGGCTACCGGATCACGCGGGCCGACGAGCTGCTGCCCACCCTGCAAACGGCCCTGGCCGCCGACACGGTGAGCGTGATCGCCTGCCCGGTCGACTACTCGGCCAACCTCGAGCTCATCCGCTCGCTGGGCGAGCTCGATGAAGCGCTCTCCTAGGCGTCCGGGGAGCCATCACCCGCGGGCGGGTCGAGGATGTCGCGGGGATCTTTGCCGGCCCATCCGGCCGGCGGGTCGCTGGCCGGAAACGACCCCTTCACCATCTCGTCCACCCGCTGGTCGTCGTCCAGTGGCCCGGGACGGTCTCCGCCGGTCGTGCCCGTGCTGTGCTCCACCCCGCCTCCTCGGCTCGGTCCCTCCCCAGGGTACCGGGCCCGACAGGGCAGGGCGTCTGCGGTCGGAGCGGTCCCCAGGCTCGCTGCGGGCCCGGACGCGGGGGTGGCCCCCGGTTCGGGCTGTGAGAGCCGAACCGAGGGCCACCTGTCCGGGTGGTCGGAGTGTGCGGACTACCCCCGTGGTCCGCACCCTCCCTGCCCCATCACCACCCGAAGTTGGTACGGGTGCCGTCGGAGTCGATGAGGGCGTACCCCGGGCCACCGGGTGAGGCGATCAGCCCCACCGCGGTGCGCCCGGCGCTCCCCCCCGATCCGTGGAACCCGGCGTCGCCGAAGGTGAAGATCCCTCCGTCGGTGGCCACCAGCCAGTAGCCGTGTCCGGTCCGGTCGGCGGCCATGCCCATGACCGGCTTGTTCAGCTTGATGTTGCCGGTGGAGCCGTGGAACTCGGCCGTCCCGAAGCTGAAGATCCCCCCGTCCGAGGCCACCAGCCAGTAGCCGGTACCGTCCGAGGTGGAGGACATCCCCACGATGGGCTTGTTCAGCTTGATGTTGCCGGTGGAGCCGTGGAACGTGGCGTCCCCGAAGCTGAACACCCCGCCGTCGGAGGCCACCATCCAGTAGCCCGTGCCGTCGACCGTCCCGGTGATGCCCACGATGGGCTGGTTCAGCCTGATGTTCCCGGTGGACCCGTAGAACTGGGCGTCGCCGAAGCTGAAGATCCCCCCGTCGGTGGCTACCAGCCAATAGCCCTTTCCGTCGGGCGTGGCGGCGATGCCCACGATGGGCCGGTTGAGGTGGTGGCCGCTCATGGACCCGTAGTTGACGGCTGTGCCGTAGGCGGTGATCGATCCGTTGGATCCGACGATCCAGTACCCGAGTCCGTCCGGGGTGGCGGCTAGACGGTCTCCACCGGCCAGGGTCGACTGAGACAACGGGCTGGTGACCACCGGGGGGGGCGTGACCACAGGAGGCGCGGTGCCACCGCTGCTCGGGGCCGGGGCCACCGTCAGCGAGAAGGACTGGGTGGTGGTGTTGGTGGTGTTGGTGGCTTGCAGGGTGACCGGGTAGGGGACCTCGGCGGTGACGGCGCCGGGGGTGCCGGCCAGCGTGGCCGTCCCGTCGCCGTTGTCGGTCCAGGTGATCCCCGTGGGCAGGGCTCCGGTCTCCGCCAGCGAGGGTGCCGGGTACCCGCTCGTGGTGACCGTGAAGGCTCCCGGCGCACCGGCCACGAACGTGGTTGAGGTACCGCTGGTGATCACAGGGGTGCTGAGGACACGGGGAGCGGGCCTCGGCGACGAGGCCGCTGCAGCCAGCCGAACACCGGCCGACTGCAGGGTGGTGGTCAACACGCACGCCATGGCGGTGGCAGCAATGACCTTCCCAAGTGGCTGACGCACCCGAGTCATAGAATCGCTCATCCTTCCCGCTGGGGCTTCCTGCCCGCAGTGCCTCTTCCAACGGTAAGTCCGGACCGCCCCGATCACTACCCTGCACTGTGCCCTTGACACCCTGCTATTTAGCGAAGGATGCCCGGTCGATAGTGAGTCGGCGCTCCCGCCGTAACCGTTCGGCGACCCGTCCCGGCTCCAATAGTGGACCCAAGGTCCAAATCCCTAACCCCCGGGTCACCTTCGCTGTTACTCGGGTCGGGTGCGGCGGGCCGTGGGCCGGGGACGACGGCGCATCGACAAAGTCAGGGGTAGGCGCGGGCCGGCTCCGTCCCTACTGTCGTTCCCACAATGAATAACAGAGCTTCGCACCACTGGACAGGCCCGGTCGGCACGGACGAACGCGCACCCTCGAAGGGGCGCCTTGTGGACAGAGCACTTCCCGCCGGGGGTACCTGCACGGACAGAATCGGCGGTGTCAGTGACTGGTTCGATCAGTTGACCAGCGTGCTGGGCTGCCGCCGGTCCACCGTCCATGCCGTCACCCCCAGCACCGGAAGCGAAGCGACGGAGGGCCTGACCGATCGGGCGGGTTCTGTACCGAACCGCATTCAGCCCACTAACCACGACCCCGACCACTTCGCGGGGGGGATGTCGGACCTGAGGCTGCAACACCGGTCCAGTGAGGGTGAACCGGACCAGTGAAGAACGTGGAGGCACTCATCGATGCGTTGGCCGGGTTGGCTGGGGTGCTTTCAACCACCGGGTTCCACACGTACCCAACCGGTGGCTACTGATGACCCGGTACCTCATCCTTGGCGCCAACGGCTTTCTGGGCCGTCAGGTAGGTCAGGCCATCCAGGAGGCGGACCGGGCGTCGCAAATTGTGGCCGTGAGCGGACATCACTGGCTCACGTCGGGGTGGCCATCCTGTGACTGGCAGCGCGTGGATCTGGTGCGTGCTTCCGTGGAAGACGTGGGCCTTCTCCTCGACTACAGCAAGCCGGATGTGGTCATCAATTGCGTGGGCTGCACGGTAGGGTCCGTGGACGAACTTGAGGCGGTCAACGTCGCAGTGGTCAGGAAGCTGTTGGTGGCCTTGGCCCGGAGCGCACCCATCCCCCTGATCCACCTGGGCTCGGCGGCCGAGTACGGGTGCCAGCCTCACGGCATCGCCATCGCCGAGTCGGTCGTGGCCCGCCCCATCGACGACTACGGCCGGACCAAGTTGATGGCCACGGACATGATCATGGAACGGGCGGGTCGGGGGGATGTCCGAGCCACGGTACTACGGGTGTTCGATCCGGTGGGCCCTGGTGTTCCCGCGCGTTCGTTGGCCGGCACCACCCTCCGGGAGATCCGGGAGGCTCTGGCTCTGGGCGCCTCGTTCGTAGTACTGGGAGAGTTGAGCTCCCACCGGGACTTCTTGGCAGTGACCGATGTCGCCGGCGCGGTGCTCCGTGTGGCCCACGGTACCGGGATCCCTTCTCTTCTCAATGTTGGTCGCGGGGTTCCGATGTCGGGTCGCGCCCTGGTGGAGCTGCTGGCCGGTGCCGCCGGGTTCAACGGCGACGTCTTCGCGTTGTCCGGAGGCGTCGGGCATGCCACACCGGCCTCGTGGCAGCAGGCCGATCTCACACTGATGCGTCGCCATTTGCACTGGGTTCCAACCCGGTCGATCGCCGAGGCCGTGCACGACCTCTGGCAGGCAAGACCCTGAACGAATCATGGGAGGGACGGGCGTTAACGACGGCCCGGGGCCCGGCACCGTTGCGCGTAGGTTCGGTTCAGACCGCGACCCTTATCCCGAAACGCGGGCCGGGAGCGGGTTACGGACCGGCGAATCGAAGCCGTCCGGCCCAGGAGGCGAACTGCGCCAGTACCCTTCGATCAGCGAGAGGTCACGAAAATCGGGCATCTCACACCGCTGAGGCGCGAAGCAGTTCCCCGTCGTCCCGATCATCAACTTCGTCTCCATGCTCCCGAACAGCCAAGGCTTCGGTCAGATCGGGCCGGCCGTCGACCCCCAGCTTTCGGTAGGCCTTGGCCAGATGGCCCTCGACCGTCTTCAGGGTCACGAACAGGTCGTCGGCGATCCGCTGGTTGGTGAGTCCGTCGGCAGCCAGTCGTACCACGCGTAGCTCGGCTGGGGTCAGCGACTCCGGCCCGACCAGCCCCAGCCGACGGGGCCGTGCCCCGGCGGCCCGGAGTTGGTCCCCGGCCACCTCCAACAGCTGGTGGGCCCCGCAGAGGGAGGCCAGGCTGGCGCCCTGGCGGAGGATTCCCCGGGCCTCCTCCTTGTGGTCGAGCTCGATCAGCACCGTGCCCAGATCGATGAGGGCATGGGCCCGCTCCAGCCGGGCCGGGGAAGCCTCGAGGACGGCAACGGCCTCGGTGAGCAGCTCCCTCCGGAGGCCGAGGTCGGGGGCGGCGGCGGCGGCGGCCCGCAGGGCGACACCGAGAGGGCGACGGGCACCGAACGATCGGGCCAGGCGGAGGTGCTGATCGGCCAGGTCGGCCGCCTGCTCCCACTCGCCGCGTCCGGCCAAGACCCTGGCTGTCTCGGCGCGCCAGGGGATCATGGTGGAGTTGACGATCCCGGCCTCCGTGGCTGCGGCTGCGGCCGCCTCGAACAGCTCCAGCGCCGGTCCACCGGCCCCGAGCGCCACCTTCAGCCGCCCGAGTTCGATCTGCAAGAGGGCGTGGAAGAGCGTGAGCTCGACCCGGCCCGGCTCCACCGAATCGGCCAACCGTTCGGCCTCCTCGAGCCGGCCCTGTTGGACGAGTACGTCGATGTGTCCGGCCGGGGGAGAAGGGCTCGACCCGGTGGTCGCTGCTTCGCCCCGCTCGCCACCCCCGATGTACTCCTCGTCTGCCGCCACGAGGAATCCCTGCCACGACAGGGACAGGGCCGACAACGCCGAGAGTCGGCCGCCCGCCGAGCGCCGGGCCGTGGTCGCAGGGTGGGCCAGCGCCGACCTCAGGGTGTCGTCCACCGTGGTGAACTGGTCGGCGCACAGCAGGCCGAACAGGGCCATGGTCTGGACCCGCTCGGCCATCGGCTCGGCACTGACCAGGTGATCCACGTTGAGGATCGGCTCGAGTGCCGCGGCCAGGTCGTCAGCGCCGAGCGACGAGGACGACAGCACGTCGGTGACGGTGACGGCCGAGCGGGCCAGGCGGGAGGCCGGAGTCTGGTCATCGTCCGGTGCACCGAGGAGGGCCCGCAGTCGGTCCAGGGACTCGACCCTCAGGTCGGCCCGTTCGGCCTCCAGGGCCAGGGTCAGCTCCAACTCGATCCGGAGGTCGCGGTCAACGTCGGCGAGCTGGGTCCGCAGCCCCTGGAGCAGGTCCAGCACCCCGGCCCGCAGCACCGGCTGGTCGGACAGACGCTTGAGCAGGTCCAGGCTGACCCGGATGGCGGCGGCACCGTTCGATGGCCCGAGCTCGACGGCCTGTCGGAGGTGGGTCAACGCTAGCGCTCCCCGGTCGGTCAACTCCGCCGCGGCCAGGTCGAGATAGAGGGTGCCGCGGCGATCAGAGAGCGGGGACTCGGCCAGCGCCCGCTCGAGGCAGCGGAGGGCCAGTCCGCCGTCACCGGAGGCCCAGGCGCGGCGGCCGATCCGCTGCAGGGCATCCGCCGTGTCGAGGTCGCCGGCCGGTTCGGTGGCCAACAGGTGTCCGGCCACGGCGGCGTCGTCGGCACGGTGGGCAGCCAGGAGGCGTGCGGCCGCCGCGTGCAGCTCGGAGCGGTTGGACCGTGGGATGTCGTGGTAGATGGCCCAGCGGATAAGGGGGGCGGTGAAGCGGAAGGGCCGACCGGGGAGGAGGAGTTCCCGCTGCTCGGCGGCTTCCGCTGACCGTTCGGCGGTGCCGGCGTCCACGCCGGCCAGCTGTCGGGCCAACGTGGGGTCGGCATCCTCGCCGAGGATGGCGCAGGCTTGGAGCAGGTCGGTGGCGTCCACCGGCAGCTGGGCGAGCTGGCGCAGCACGAACTGGGCGATCTTCGGAGACCGCACCGGCACGACGGAGCCGGCCGCGTCAGCGGTGGGGATGATGCCGCCACGCCGCAGGGACGGCAGCAGGGCCTTCAGGAGGAAGGGCGATCCGCCGGTGGCCGTCGTGCACGCCATCACGAACAGCGGATCGGGTTGCTCTTCGAAGAAGCCGGCGAGTATGGCCTCGACGCTGCCGGCGTGCAGGGGATCGAGGAGGAACTGCCGCGTGTCCGGCTCGGTCAGCAGTCCGTCAATGGGGCGGAGCCCGACGCCGGGGTGGAGGGGCCGGGCGCTCACCACCAACCAGATCTGCTGGTGCTCGAGACGACGGACCAGGAACTGGAGCGTGGCCAGAGTCTCGGGATCGGCCCGATCGGCATCGTCGATGGCCAGGAGGACCGGGGCGGTCCGACGCAGGCTCAGCACCAGGCGGTGGAAGAAGGAGGCGATGTGCGTGGCGTCATGGCCCTCGCCCTCGCCCAAGAGTCCTTCGAGGGTGCGGGCTTGGTCCCGAGCGGCCTTGTCGTCGGCGGACAGGGCATCGGCCGACTCGACCAACCGGCCCAGCACGGCGAACGGGGAGTGCAGCTCGACGTCCCCCCCCTTGGCCCGCAGCACCAGACAACCGGCCCGCCCGGCCACATCGGCCGCCGCGTTGATCAGGGCGGTCCGGCCCGATCCCCACGGACCTTCGATGGCGATGCATCGACTGGCCACGGGGAGCGAACGGGTAAAGAGGGCTTCGAACTCGTCGAGGAACGGCCCCCGCTCGAACAGACGGGGTCCTTGTGAGCCACGGGAGCGGCGCTCCGGCGCTGGGGAGTGGGTCATGGTCACGGCCGAACCCGCGGCCCGACGCCGACGGCCGTGGCGCAGACGCGTCCGGCGCGACCCTCCGGACCTGTGACGTTGAGAATGTCTGGCATCTGAAGCAGCCCTGCCCCTGCTGGATCACTTTGCACGATCGGAAATGAACGATGAGACGGTGGGCTTACTCTCGCGACGTGGCTGTTCGGCCACTCAGAGCGCCCACTCAGCATGGTATGGCACGGAACGCGGTTAAGGCAACGGGTGACCGTCCCCGACTGAGCCTCGTCTGACGACGCCCGTGGCATCCAGGGGGCCCGATAGCGTGCGGACGATGATCCCGGGGAACCAGACGGCCCAGGTCGGCGAGTCCGGCCCGGCGGTCCGGCCCGGCGGTCCGGCCCGGCGGTACCAAGCCATGAGCAGGCCAGAATCGGTGCCGGTGGCGGAACAGTTTGTCCTGGCTGTCGACCTCGGGACCAGCGGGGTCAAGGTAGGCCTGGTCTCCCTCACCGGCACCATGGCCTGGCACGAGCATGTCCGCCTCTCCACCCGGGTGGACGGGGACGCGGCCACCCAAGATGCCGCCGAGTGGTGGGAGATCGTCCGGGAGTGCGCCCGACGCGGACTGTCGTCAGGAACGGTCCCGCCGAACGCGGTGGTGGCGGTGAGCGTCACCGGCCAGTGGGCCAGCACCGTCCCGGTGGACGGGGACGGGACACCCACCGGTCCCTGCGTCCTGTGGATGGACACACGCGGTGCCCGCTACTCCCGGGAGGTCATCGCCGGCCCGGTGGCCGGGTACGCACCGTGGCCCGCCCTCACCTGGATCCGTCGCTCCGGTGGGGCCCCCTCGACCTCGGGGGCCGATCCGATCGGGCACATACGCTTCCTTCAGGCCACCGAGACAGGCCCGCCGCCGGCCCGATGGTTCCTCGAGCCCGTCGACTACCTGTCCATGTGCTTCACCGGACGGGCCGCGGCGTCCCACGCCTCGATGATCGGTGCGTGGCTGACCGACAACCGTCACCTCGACGTGCTGGCGTACGACCCGGTGCTGGTGGCCCGCTCGGGAGTCGACCCCCATCGGCTCCCGCCGCTCCATCGCACGGGCTCGGTGATCGGCCCGGTCCGGCCTGAGGTGGCCGCCGACCTAGGTCTCCCCGCCGGGGTCCGGGTGGTGACCGGGACGCCCGATCTGCATTCGGCGGCCTGTGGAGCGGGAGCGGTGCTCGACTACCAGGCCCACCTGGCCGTGAGTACCAGCGCGTGGATCGGGGCCCCGGTGCCCTTCAAGAAGACCGATGCCCTCCGGCAGGTGGCCAGCGTCCCCGGGTTGGGACCGGACGGCTACCTCATCGCCGACAACCACGAGACGGGTGGCCAGTGCCTCGACTGGCTGTGTGGAGTGGTGCCGGGACTGGCCGACTCGGAGAGTCGGCCCGACTTCCGGGCGGCGACCGACCTGGCCGGATCGGCGCCGCCCGGGGCGTCCACGGTGTTGTTCACGCCGTGGCTCCGGGGTGAGCGCTCGCCGGTCGATGATCGGCACGCCCGGGCGGGCTTCCATAACCTCTCGTTGACCACGGGACGCCCCGACCTGGCCCGTGCCGTCCTCGAAGGGGTGGCCCTCAACAACCGTTGGCTCCATGACGCGGTGGAACGGTTCGCCAAGCGCCGACTGGACCCGGTGCGGATGATTGGGGGTGGCGCCCAGTCGGACCTGTGGTGCCAGATCCACGCCGACGTGATGGATCGGACCATCGAGAGGGTGCAGGCACCGCTGCTGGCCAACCTGCGTGGCGCAGCCATCTTCGCCGGCCTGGCCCTCGGCTCGGTGACGCCCACCGAGGTCGAGGGGCTGGTCACGGTGGACCGGGTGTTCCGACCGGACCCGGCCCAACGGGCCACGTACGACCACCTCTACGGGGAGTTCCCCAAGTTGTACTCGGCGCAGCGACGGATGTTCACCCGGCTCAACCGGCGCCGGGCCACCGCTCGGAGGTGAGGGGCCCAGCCCCCTTCGATCTCAGTGGACGGTCTCCGTCCTGGCTACGATGGCGTGCGGCTCGTTCGGAGCCCGGGCCAACGGGGTCGGATCCGACGACAGCAGAGGGGGAACGGGTGACGCACGGTCGATGGTGGTTGATGCTGGCGTCGCTGACCGCGGTGCTGGCCGGCGCCTCGGTGGCCAGTCCCGGGTCCGCCATGGCATCGGGGCCCCGAGCCCACCCCACGGCCCCGGCCGCGAAGGCCGCCGCTTCGGCCCCCTTCACCGGACACGGTTCCATCGATCAGGCCTACCTGCTCGGCGGATCCCCGGGTACCATGGCGCGGCTGGTCGACGGTTCCGGGCAGCAGGTGGGGAGCGGGACCGTCGACGCCCAGGGGAGCTTGATCGTGCGTGACGTGGCCCCCGGCCGGGGCTACACTTTCCGGACCGTGACGGGGACGCCGGTGTTGTCCACGGCCCGGTTCCGTGTCCTCTCCACCCACGACACCCCGCCGAGCCCTTTCTACTCCCGTCAACACCTGGTGGTGGGCCTGAACTACCTGACCATGCGGGACGGGGTGTCGCTGGCGGCCACGGTCCGCCTCCCGCCGGGAAAGACCCTCGCCGACGGACCGTTCCCCACCGTGATCGAAGAGTCGGGTTACGCCATCGCCCCGCCCCATAGCCTCATCGACGCCGAGCTCGGCCAGAACGGCGAGACCACTTCGGACCCCCTGGTGCCCGACAGCGCCACCATCGTGGGCTCGCTGATCGCCCCTCTGTTGGGCTTCGCCACCATCAGTCTCCAGATGCGGGGGACGGGATGCTCGGGTGGAGCCTTCGACCTCTTCGACCTCCCGACCACCTATGACGGCCATGACGCCGTGCAGATCGCCGCCGCTCAGCCGTGGGTGGCCAATCACAAGGTGGGCATGGTGGGGATCTCCTTTTCGGGCATCTCCCAGATGTTCGTGGCCGGGACCCGACCCCCCGGCCTGGCCGCCATCGCCCCCATGAGTCTCACCGACGACCTGTACTCGACAGGCTTTCCCGGAGGCATGTTCAACAACGGGTTCGCCGGCTCGTGGCTGGCCGAGCGTCAGGCCAACGCCCTGCCCGCCCCGGCCGGTGGGCAGACGTGGGCCAAGGTCCTCATCCAGCAGGGTGACCGGCAGTGCCTGGCCGACCAGGCCCTCCACGGCCAGGCCCAGAACATCCAGTCGCTCCTGCAGGAGGCCAGCCACTACGAGCCCTCCCTCTACCAGCAGCGGGCCCCGGCCACCTGGGCCAAGCAGGTCGACGTGCCCGTCTTTCTGTCCGGGGCCTTCCAGGACGAGCAGACCGGGGGCCAGTGGCCGGCCATCATCCAGAACCTGGCCCAGGACCCCAAGGTGTGGGCCACCATCACCAACGGCACCCACATCGACTCGCTGGGACCGGGGGCCATCACCCGGTGGCTCGAGTTCCTCGACCTCTACGTGGCCGACCGGGTGCCCACCCCGTCCCCCACGCTTTCGGCTATCGCTCCCTTGATCTACCAGCAGGCCGCCGGTGCCCCCTCGGGACCGGTGCCCGCCGTCCAGTACACCGACCAGCCCGACCTGACCTCGGCCCGGGCGGCGTTCGAGCAACAGCCCCGGGTCCGCGTCCTGTTCGACAACGGTGGGGGGAGTGCAGGGGCCGGAGCCATGCAGCCGGTGTGGAGCCAGGACTACACGGCGTGGCCCCCGCCCCAGGCCACGGCCACCACCTACCGGCTGGGAGCGGGGGGCGCCCTCTCCCCGAAGCGTCCGGCGTCGGCCACGGCCTCCTTCCGACCCGATCCGTCGGCCCGGCCGGCCGACGACCTGCCGTCGGGCAACGCCTGGGCGGCGCTGCCCCCCTACCAGTGGGTGGCGGCCTCGGGCTCCGACGGGCTCGGATTCGTATCGGCCCCGCTGACCCAGGACGTGGTGGCCGTAGGTCCGGCCAGCCTCAACCTGTGGGTGCAGAGCACGGCAGCCGACACCGACCTGCAGGCCACCATCTCCGAGGTGCGGCCGAACGGGCAGGAGCTGTTCGTGCAGACCGGCGAGCTCCGGGCCAGTGACCGGGCCCTCGACCCTTCGGCTTCCACCGCCACCCACCCGGTCCCCACCTACGCGGCCGAAACCGCTGCCCCACTGCCCGCCGGGCGCTTCACCGAGGTCCGGATCCCCATCGTTCCCTTCGCCTACGCCTTCCGGGCCGGCTCGAGGATCCGGATCTCCATCACCGCCCCCGGCGGCGACCGGCCGGCCTGGCAGTTCGACACCTACCCGACCGGGGGGACGGTCATCGACACCATCGGTCTGGGGGCGTGGCACCCGTCGGCCCTGGTGCTCTCGGAGGTGAAGGGGGTCACGCCGCCGGACCCGCAGCCGGCGTGTCCCTCCCTGCGAGGCCAGCCGTGCCGGACGTACGTGCCTGCCGCCAACGGGGGATGAACCGTCGGGGGTGCACCGGTCCGGTCGGGTCGACCGGGCCGTGACGGTGCGGTCCTGGCGGCACCACCTGGCACCCGGCCAGGCCATGACGGTGGCCGACCTGACCTCGGAGGGGACACTGGTTCGGGCCTGGGTCCGCCGGTGGCGGGCGGCGCCCCGAGCCCCGCTGTGGTGGGAGCCTCACCCGGGAACGGGAGGTTCCGGGCCCGCCGGCCGGTGGTGGAGCGCGGAGGAGTTCGACGAGGCCACCCGCCGGGCCGCCGGTCGCCTCCGTGCCGCGGGACTGGCCCCGGGGGACCGGGTGGTGTGGTCGGCTCCGTCGTCGGTGGCCGCCCTGGTGGCCCACGTCGGGGCGTGGCGGGCCGGCCTGGTGGTGGTGCCGGCCAACCCCGCGTACTCGGAGCGGGAGCTGGCCCACATCGTGTCCGACGTGGCGGCCGTGGCCGCCATTGTGGACCGTCCCGACCAGGCCGAGTGGGTCCGGAGGGCGGCCCCCGGTGCCAAGGTGGTGACCGGTCCCGGTCTCGACCTGCCCGACGGTGATGCCGGGACGCTGGACGCCGTGGGTCCTGACGATCCGGCCCTGATCTGCTTCACCTCGGGCACCACCGGCGTCCCCAAGGGGGCGGTGCTCCGCCACCGGAACCTGTTGGCGGCCACCATGTCGGTGACCTCGGCGTGGCGCTGGACGCCGGAGGACCGCCTGGTCCACTGCCTGCCCATCTTCCACGCCCACGGCCTGGCCGTCGGGGTGTACGGCACCCTGCTGGCCGGGGCCTCGGCGGTGCTGCTGCCCGGCTTCGACCCGGCCGCGGTGGTGGAGGCGGCCGAGGACCACCGGGCCACCCTGTACTTCGGGGTCCCCACCATGTATCACCGTCTGGTGGGCTCGGGTCAGCTCGGACGGCTGGGCGGCCTCCGCCTGTGCGTGTCCGGCTCGGCCCCCATGTCGCGGGAGCTCCACGCCCACGTCCACGCGGCCACCGGCATCGTGGTGCTTGAGCGCTACGGGATGACCGAGACCCTCATGAACGTGTCCAACCCCTACCGGGGGGAGCGCCGGGCGGGAACGGTGGGATTCCCCCTACCCGGGGTCGAGGTCCGGTTGGGGGCCGACGGTGAGATCGGGGTGCGCGGTCCCAACGTTTTCGACGGCTACTGGCAACGCCCACAGGCCAACGACGAGGCGTTCGAGCCCGCCGACGACGGTGGCCTCCCGTGGTTCCGCACCGGCGATCTCGGCGAGGAGTCCGACGGCTACCTCACCATCAGGGGCCGGTCCAAGGAGCTGATCATCTCGGGGGGCTTCAACGTCTACCCCAGCGAGGTGGAGGACGTGCTGGCCACCCACCCGGGGGTGGCTGAGGTGGCGGTGACCGGCACGGCGTCGGCGGAGTGGGGGGAGGTGGTCACGGCGTGGATCGTCCCCGCCGGCCGAGCCCCCTCGATCGAGGACCTGGCCCAGTTCACCGCGTCCACCCTGGCCTCATACAAGCGACCCCGGTTGGTCCGGGTGGTGGAGGCCCTGCCCCGCAACGCCATGGGCAAGGTGGTGCGGAGCCAGTTGGGCCAGTGAGGCCTGTCGGCGGAGAGGGGCCGGTCAGGGGTCCAGTCGCTCCGACAGCCAGGAGAACACGTAGTCCCGCCACAGCTGCTGACCCATCCCTTCGCAGTGGCCGCCGGTCCCTTCGGCCTCGGTGAAGCCGTGGTACCACTTCTCACAGGTCAAGGCCTCGAAGAGCGTCTGGCTCTGACTGGCGAAGTCTCCTTCCCTCTCGGTCACCAGGGTCGGGCAGGTGATGAGCTCAGCCCTTCCGGCCAGGGTGTACCCGCCCAGCAGCCGCAGCCACTCACCGAAGGTCGCCGCGCCCATGACCGCCATGCGCGAGCCATAGAACTCGAGATTGCGGTCTCCGGTCAGGAACCCGTCGAGCTGGGCGTCCATCGTCGGGTCGGCCTCGAGCACCCGCTGCCAGTCGTCGGGGCTGAACATGGAGATGAACCGCGAGGTGAAGTCGAACTGACCGGGATCACAGACGAGGGCCCGGAGACGAGGTCCGGAGCTGGCCCCCCGGGGGGCCAGATAGCCCCCCAAGCTCCGCCCTACCAGGGCCACCGCGTCCGGGGCCACACAGGCCTGGCCGAGCACCCACTCCATCACCCCGGCCACCACCACCTCGAAGTCCGGACGCATGGTGACGCCGTGCTCGATGAGCTGACTCCTCTGACCCGGGCCGTCCCAGGTGACAGCGTTCCGGCCTTGCGAGTGCGGCCTGGGCCCCGTACTTGTACATCTCCTCGCACGTGCTGTCGAAGCCGTCGGGAAAGAGCACGGTGGGCCGAGGTCCCGGGTCGTTGCCGTCGGGCCGGAACAGGTAGCCGTGCAGGGGCACCGGATCGAAGGGGATCGACACCGGCTCCACCGCGTACTGCAGGTGGGGGAGGGCCCGGCCGAAGAGGTCGCGGTGGGCCCGGTAGGCCGTCTGGACGCGCTCGTCGACAACGTCATGCCGGAGGAAGAAGTACGCCTGGCGTCGGTACTCGGAGGCCCGCAGATAGGCCGGCCCGGCCAGGTCGGAATGCCCCTGCTCGGCCAGGCGGTCACCGGCCCGTTCGGCGCGGGCCGAGGTGGCCGTCCACTCATCGTGCCACTGGTCGTAACGGCCCGGCTCCACCCGTCGGGCCGTGGCGAGTGCCTCACCGAGGTCGGCGGTCCCGAGGGATGCCCCGATCAGCGTTCGGGACAACTGCCCGTCCATGTCCGCGTCGTCGTATAACACCAGGGACTTCATCGCCTCGCACCGCTCTCCGCCACCGACGCTACCGCCGACCGTACCGATCGGTCGGGGTCACCCGTCGGTGAAGTCCCCGACGGCCAAGCGCAGCTTCCTCACGATCCTTATGAGCTGGGCGAGGTCGCGCGGACTCAGGTCACCCAGGCCGAACGCCACGGCGTTCACGGCCTCGGTGGCCCGCCGGGCCAGGCTCCGCCCGTCGTCGGTCAGTTCGGCCAGCGTGGTCCGCCCGTCGGTCGGATGGGGCCGGCGGCGGACCAGGCCCTGTTGTTCGAGGCGGTCGATGATGTTGGTGACACTGGTGGGGTGGATCATGAGCCGCTGTCCCATCTTTCCCAGGGGGAGAACGCCTCGGCGGCTGTGCAGCAGGAGGACCAGGCCCTCGTAGCGGGCGAAGGTGAGGTCGAACGGCCGGAGGGCCCCGTCGACCGCGGCCAGCACCACCTGTTGGGCCCGCATGATGGAGGTGGCGGCGGCCATGGCGTCACCCACGTCGGGCTCCCACCGTGCCGACCACCGGGATCGGGCCTCCTCGATGGGGTCGAAGGAGAGGGGGGATCGGGGCACGTGGACGCTATCCGGCCAGGTGGCGGTGGCTACGCTGGGATCGAGGAGGAGCGTGCCGACACTCGAGGACGACCGTGGTCAAGCCGTCCGGCTGGAGAGCCCCCCGGCACGGGTGGTGTCCCTGGTGCCGTCGCTGACCGAGGCTCTGGCCGCCACCGTGCCGGACCGCCTGGTCGGCGCCACCGAGTGGTGCACGCATCCGGCCGACCTCGACGTGGTCAGGGTCCGAGGGACCAAGAATCCGGACCACGCGGCCATCGCCCGGCTGCGGCCGGACCTGGTGGTGGCCAACCAGGAGGAGAACCGCCGGGTGGACGTGGAGCGGCTGCGGGCCGACGGCATCACGGTGTGGGTGACGGTGACCGAATCGGTCGACCAGGCGCTCGCCGCGCTGCATCGCCTGCTGGTCGACGTGCTCGGGGCCGACCGTCCCGAGTGGCTGGCCACGGCCGCCGCCCAGTGGGCACGGCCGGGGGACCTCCCCCCGGCCCGGGTGGTCGTGCCCATCTGGCGGGACCCGTGGATGGTGGTGGGCGCCCCCACCTTCACCGGGGATCTGGTGGCCCGTCTGGGACTGGTCCCGATGGTGGCCGGCGGAGGGGACCGCTACCCCAAGGTGGCGCTGGCCGACCTCAGGGACCCACCGCCCGATCTCATCCTGCTGCCCGACGAGCCCTATCCGTTCGCCGCCGATGACGGGCCCGAGGCCTTCCCCGGGATCCCCACCGCCCTGGTGCCGGGCCGGGACCTCACCTGGTACGGGCCGTCCATGGCCACCTCGCGGTCGGCGCTGACCGCCCGGATCAGCTCGGTCCTGGACCGGACATGAGCGAGCCACCGGTGCTGGCTCAGACGTTCCTGCGGTAGGACCCGCCCACGTCGAACAAGGTGTTGGTGATCTCGCCCAGCGTGGCGTGGCGCACCGTGGTCATCAGCTCGGCGAAGAGGTTGCCTCCGTCGAGGGCGGTCCGTCGCAGGGCGTCGAGGGCCACTTCCCGGTCGAGGTGGTGGCGGCCCTGGTAGTCCCGCAGCCGGGTCAGCTGCCGCTGTTTCTCCTCCTCGGTGGACCGGGCCAGCTCCATGGGCTCGGCCGGACCGTCGGGGCCGGGGGCGGTGAAGGTGTTCACGCCCACGATGGGCAGCGAGCCGTCATGCTTCTTGTGTTCGTAGAGCATGGAGTCGTCCTGTATCCGGCCACGCTGGTAGCCGGTCTCCATGGCTCCGAGCACACCACCCCGCTCGCTGATCCGGTCCAACTCGGCCAGTACCGCCTCCTCCAGCAGGTCGGTGAGCTCCTCCACGATGAAGCTGCCCTGCAGGGGGTTCTCGTTGAGGGTGAGCCCCCACTCCTTGTTGATGATCATCTGGATGGCCAGGGCCCGACGGACCGACTCGGAGGTGGGGGTGGTCACGGCCTCGTCGTAGGCGTTGGTGTGCAGGCTGCCGGCGTTGTCGTAGATGGCGCAGAGGGCCTGCAGGGTGGTCCGGATGTCGTTGAACGCCATCTCCTGGGCGTGGAGCGAGCGTCCCGATGTCTGGACGTGGTACTTGAGCTTCTGGCAGCGCTCGTTGGCCCCGTACCGCTCCCTCATGGCGATGGCCCAGATGCGCCGGGCCACCCGGCCGATCACCGTGTACTCGGGATCCATGCCGTTGGAGAAGAAGAAGGACAGGTTGGGGGCGAAGTCGTCGACCGCCATCCCCCGGGCCAGGTACGACTCGACGTAGGTGAAGCCGTTGGCCAGTGTGAAGGCCAACTGGGTGACGGGGTTAGCCCCGGCCTCGGCGATGTGGTAGCCGGAGATGGACACCGAGTAGAAGTTCCGGACCTGGTGCTCGATGAACCATTCCTGCATGTCGGCCATGACCCCGAGGGAGAACTCGGTGGAGAAGATGCAGGTGTTCTGGCCTTGGTCCTCCTTCAGGATGTCGGCCTGAACTGTCCCCCGCACCGTCCGGAGCACCCCGGCGGTGATCGACGCCACCTCGGCGTCACTGGGGGTCCGGCCGTGCTCGGACCCGAAGCTATCCACCTTCTGGTCGATGGCCGTGGTGAGGAACATGGCCAGTATGGTCGGCGCCGGACCGTTGATGGTCATCGACACCGAGGTGGTGGGGTCGCACAGGTCGAACCCGTCGAACAGCGCCTTCATGTCGTCGAGGGTGGCGATGGACACCCCCGAGGTGCCGATCTTTCCGTAGATGTCGGGACGCTCGTCGGGGTCGAAGCCGTAGAGGGTGACCGAGTCGAAGGCCGTGGACAGGCGGGTGGCCGGCTGACCCTCGGCCAACAGGTGGAACCGCCGGTTGGTGCGGAAGGCATCGCCCTCGCCGGCGAACATCCGGGCGGGGTCCTCGCCCTCCCGCTTGAGGGGGAACACCCCGGCGGTGAAGGGGAAGTGCCCGGGCAGGTGCTCGGAGCGCAGCCAGCGCAGCAGCTCACCGGACTCGGTGACCCGGGGCAGGGCCACCCGGGGGATGCGGGTGCCCGAGAGGGAGGTCCGCCACCGGGTGGGCGCGCCGGCGTCGGCGTC
The DNA here is from genome assembly GCA_038210245.1 of Acidimicrobiales bacterium. GTDB lineage: Bacteria > Actinomycetota > Acidimicrobiia > Acidimicrobiales > RAAP-2 > Bog-756. The sequence continues at coordinate 21,303 of JBBQWW010000012.1, read as the reverse complement.
CGAGGCGTCCGACCCACCGCCGGCGACGGTCAGGGTGGGTCGAAGCGCTCTCCACTCGTCGAGCACCCGCCGGCCCTCGGGGTCGCGGTCGGCGTCCACCTGAGTGGACAGCTGGGCCAGATCACCGGTATCGATGCCCTGCTCGAGGCCCAGGGCGACCACGGCGGCCACCTGTTCGGACCGGCGGGCCTCCCCGACCAGCCGATCGGTGGTGGCGTGGTAACCGTGGACGGTCTCGGCGATCTCGGCCAGGTAGCGGCGACGGTGGGCGGGGACGATGGCCGAGGCGTGCGTGGACTGTCGCCCGGCCACCGTCGGGAGCACGCCCGAGGTGGCCACCAGGCCCTCCACGACCAGCTGGGCCTTGAGCCGATGGAACAGGGCGGTCACACCGTCGTCGTTGAAGCGGGAGGCGATGGTGCCGAACACCGGCTCCGACCCCGCTGCCGCCGGTGCACCCCGATGATCGCGGCCCCATTGCCGGCTCACCTGGCGGAAGGCGTCGTCGGCCCCCCGACGGTCGAACTTGTTGATGGCCACCACGTCGGCCAGCTCCAGCATGTCGATCTTCTCGAGCTGGGAGGCCGCACCGTACTCGGGGGTCATGACGTAGAGGGAGAGATCGGCGATGTCGGTGATGGCGGCATCGCCCTGACCGATGCCAGGGGTCTCGACGATGATGAGATCGAACCCGGCGGCGGTGCACGCGTCCACCACGGACGGGAACCGGTCGGGCAGCTCGGATGCCGAGCCCCGGGTGGCCATGGAACGGAAGTAGAGGGTGGGGGCGTCGATGGAGTTCATGCGGATGCGGTCCCCGAGGAGGGCCCCTCCACCCCGGCGTCGGGTGGGATCGACGGCCAGGACGGCGATGGACAGCTTGTCCTCCTGGTCCAGCCGGAATCGACGGATGAGCTCGTCGGTCAGGGACGACTTCCCCGAACCCCCGGTGCCGGTGATCCCGAGGACCGGCACGGGATGCCGCGAGGTCCGGGTCCGGAGCCCATCCAGCCCGGCCGCATCCACGGTGCCCGCTTCGATGCAGGTGATCCACCGGGCCAGGGCGTGCCGGTCACCGGCCAGGAGCGAGTCGACGGGTGGCGGAGGCTCAGCGGCCAGATCGACGTCGCACTCTTCGATCAACAGGTTGATCATGGCGTCGAGGCCCAACTGCTGGCCGTCGGAGGGCGAGAAGATCCGCTGCACTCCGTAGGCCTCGAGCTCATCGATCTCGGAGGGGACGATGACCCCGCCACCCCCGCCGTACACCTTGATGTCGCCCCGTCCTTCGGCCCGCAGCCGGTCGATCAGATACCGGAAGTACTCCATGTGCCCGCCCTGGTACGAGCTGATGGCCACGCCCTGGACGTCTTCGGCGATGGCCGCGGTGGCCACCTCGTCCACGGACCGGTTGTGGCCCAGGTGGATCACCTCGGCCCCCTGGGCCTGGAGGAGGCGCCGCATGATGTTGATGGCGGCGTCGTGCCCGTCGAACAGGCTGGCCGCCGTCACGAATCGGACCGGGTGCACCGGCTGGTGGAGCCCGGTCACGTCCCTGCCGCGCCCGCCCACCCGTTCAGGCCGACCGGGGAGCGATCCATGGACGAAGATTACTACAACGTCCTACTAAATGTCGATGGGGTCACCAGTCGGCGGCCCGACCCTCGTCCACCACCGGTGCCCGGAGCCAGGCCACCGCCCCGATGATCAGGGCGGCGGCGGCACCGGCCTCCACCACGGCGGTCACCGACGTGGCCGAGGCGATGGCACCGCCCACGATGAGGCCCAGGGGCACCGTCCCGCCGAACCCCATGATCCACAGAGCCATGACCCGGCCGCGCACGTCGTCGCTGATGTGGGCCTGGAGCGCCGTGGACAACGAGGTCACCGTCACGAAGTAGGCGAAGCCCACCACCAGGACGACGGCGTAGGCCACCCAGATCTGGCGGACCAGGCCGAAGCCGGCCAGGGCCACCCCGAACCCGATCAGTCCCCGGCGGATCAACCGGAGACGGGGGACGGTGACGAAGAGCGTGCCCACGGAGATGGCGCCCAGAGCCGCCCCCAGGCCGAAGAGCGCATAGAGGGTGCCGTAGAGGGCGCCGGACGGGTCGATGTGGAGGTTGCGGGCGGCGATGACCGGCATCAGCCCGATGAACGGGAGGCAGAGGAACGAGACCGAGAAGATGGTCACCAGGCAGTAGCGGACCAGAGGGTCGACCCGGGCGACGGCCAGTCCGCCGAGCAGCCGGTGGATGCCGGAGGTAGGTGGTCCCGGGTGGGCGCCCCGTCGCCGGTGGGGGAGTACGGCCCGGGCGATGACCACGATGGCGAAGCCGTAGGTACCGGCGTTCAGCAGGAAAATGCCCCAGGCGGCGACGACGGGGAGGAGCACTCCGCCGATGGCTGGACCGATGACCCGCGACAGGTTGAGCTGGACCGACTGGAGGGAGACCGCCCCGGGCATGTCCCGCGGCGGCACCAGCACGGGAAGGACGGCGGAGAGCACCGGCGCGTTGAGGGCGTTGCCCATACCGACGGCCAGCACGCACAGGAAGAGCAGCAGGGTCGACGGGTGGGCCCTCGAGGCCACCCAGGCCAAGGCCACGGAGAACAGGAGCTGTTCGACCTGGCATCCGATGAGGAGCCGCTTGCGGTCCACCACGTCGGCCAGCGCTCCGCCCACCATGGACAGGAGGAAGAGGGGACCGAGCTGGGCCAGCCCGATGGCGGCCACATAGGTCGCCGAATGAGTGAGCTGATAGGCCAGCACCCCTAGGGCGACGTTCTGCATCCACGTGCCGATGTTGGAGGCGAACGTGCCCAGCCACACGGACCGGAAGGCCGGATGACTGAGGGCCCCCCGGGCGCTGCCCGGCGTGTAGGGGAGGTCCCCGTCGACCTGGGCGTCGTCGGCCTGTTCGAGGTGGGCCTCGGGGCCGGGTACACGTCCTTCTGGCCCCCCCGACCCGTCCACGGGCTCTGTCATCTCCTCAGCGGCGACACGGCATCCACCGACCGGTCACCCGGACGACCCCGCACGGGCGCACGGCAGCCGTAGACGCCACCGGGTCGACGGACGGCGGCGTTGGTTCACGTCACCAAGGTGACCAGCTGGGCCTGGAGCGACCGCATGGCCCGCAGCCAGCGCTCACGATCTCCCGCCCGCCGTTGCTCGTAGGTGGCGACCTCGGGGTGGGGCAGGATCAGGAAGCGCTCATCGGCTATGCCCTCGAGCACCGACTCGGCCACGTCCTCGGGCTGGAGCATGCCGTCGCGCCCGACGGTGGAGACAGTGGCGTGGCGGGAACCCAGCTCGTCGGCGCCGGTCATGCCCGTCCATACCCCCTGAGGGCAGAGGCAGGACACCCGGATGCCGGCATCGCCATGGGTGATGGACAGCCACTCGGCCAGGGCCACGACGGCGTGCTTGGTCACGCTGTACGGGGCGGAGCCCAACTGGGTCAGGAGACCGGCGGCGGACGCCGTGTGGACGAGGTAGCCCTCGCCCCGCTCGAGCATCCCCGGCAGAACGGTACGGGCGGCGAAGATATGGCTCTGCACGTTCACCGCCCACATGCGCTCCCAGTCGGCGTCGGCCACCTCCACGCCACCGGGCACGACGATGCCCGCGTTGGCACAGAAGATGTCGACCGGCCCGAACGCAGACTCGGCCGCCGCCACCAGGGCGATGACCTCAGCCTCGTCGCTCACGTCGGTGGTCACGGACAGGGTGGGAGCACCCTGGCCCGAGAGCTCGTCGGCCACTCGCCGTGCGCCCGCTCCGTCAAGGTCGGCCACCACCGTGCCCCGCACCCCCTGCCTGGCGAAGGCCCGGCACAGGGCCCGACCGATCCCGCTGGCCCCGCCAGTCACCACCACCACCCGGTCGGTCAGCTCCACGTTCATCCCCTCCCGCTGGAGCGCCGCTCCATGTAGTCGGCGTACTTGACCAGGTCGGGTTCGGCGGCCATGGCGTCGGCGAACTTCTCGCGGGCCTCGGCCCGCTTGGTCGGGAAGTAGTCGGTGGGCCAGAACCCGTCGTGAGGCTCGTACCCCTTCAGGACGTTGCGGGCCACGGTGACTTTGTGGACCTCGTCGACCCCGTCCATCACGCTCATGGCCGGCGAGCCGGCCCACATGGCCTGCAGGGGGGTGAGATCGGTGACCCCGAGGGACCCGAAGATGTGGATGGCCCGGTAGGAGACATCCTTCAACACCTTTGCCGCCGTGTACTTGCAGGCGGCAATCTGGGTCCGGGCCTCCTGGGTACTGGAGTTGTCGATGGTCCACGCCGTCCACAGCACCAGCAGGCGGAGCATGTTGATCTCGGCGTAGGAGTCGGCCACGGCCGACTGGACCATCTGGTGCTCGGCGATGATCTTGCCGTGCGACTGGCGACTGAGGGCCCGTTCGCACATCATGTCGAAGGCCCGCTTGCACTGGGCGATGGCCCGCATGGCGTGGTGGATCCGCCCCCCGCCCAGGCGGCGCTGGGCCAGCACCTTGGCCCCGTCCTCGGGGCCCAGTAGGTGGTCGAGGGGGACCCGTACCTCGCGGTAGATGATGTGGTCGTGGGTCCGGGGCTGGTCCTGGATCTCCACCCCCGGCGTGTGGCGGGGCACCACGAACATGCCGTTCGTGCACATGACGAAGAGGATGTCGGCGTGCCGTCCGGCGCTGGTGAACCACTTCTCGCCGTTGATCACCCACTCCTCGCCGTCCCGGACGGCGTGGGTGACGAAGAGGTTGGGATCGGACCCGCCCTGGGGCTCGGTCATGGAGTAGGCCGACCAGATCTCCTGGTTCATGAGAGGGGTGAGCCACCGCTCCTTCTGTTCGTCGGTCCCGTACGCGGCCAGCATCTCCATGTTGCCGGTGTCAGGGGCCTGGCAGCCGAAGATGGCCGGCGCACTGCCGTACCGACCGATGATCTCGTTGAGCAGGGCCAGCTTGAGCTGGCCGAAGCCGGGTCCGCCGAGCTCCCGGTCGAGGAAGATGGCCCACAGCCCTCGCGCTCGGACCTGGGCCCGGAGCGGGTCCACCAGAGCCTTCATCTTCGGATCGCGCATGCGCACGGCGTAGGGGAACACCAGCTCGAGCGGCTCGATCTCCTCTCGGCAGAACTGCTCGACCCAGTCGAGCTGCTCCTGAAATTCCGGATCGGTTGAAAAATCCCAAGCCAATGGGGGCCTCCTCCTCGTGACGTCTCTGTTCATCATGCCCGGGGTCGGCGGGCCGTGCGGAGTGGCTCACGGCCACCGGGCCACCGGGCCACCCGGCCGCCACCCGGCTGACCTGACTAGGTTGGCGGCCACGACGCCAGTCGGGCGGGAAGGCTCCAGGCCATGCGGGTGGAATCGGGTGGAGGGCCTCACCAGGCGTGACCCCCCCCACCCGAGCTTTGACGTGGTTGCCCCAGTCGACACAGGAGACGAGGACCATGGAACTCCAGGAGATCGAGTACTCGGTGGAGGAGGGTATCGCCACCATCACCCTCCATCGACCGGATCAGTTGAACGCCTTCACCGCCCGGATGGTCAACGAACTGCTCGAGGCCATCGAGGAGGTGGACCGGGACGACGACGTGAAGGTGGCCATCTTGACCGGCGGGGGCAAGGCCTTCAGCGCCGGGGCCGACATGTCGGCCGGCGCCCAGACCTTCGATTACGACGACGACCGGAGCGGCGGGGCCGTGGGGGCCGAACGGATCGCCCGGGTGGCCGCACCCCGGGACGGGTGTGGCCGCATCACCCTGCGCCTGTTCGACTGCCTCAAGCCGGTCATCTCGGCGGTGAACGGGGCTGCGGTGGGCATGGGGGCCACCCTGCTGCTGGCCACCGACATCCGCATGGCCTCCGAACGGGCTCGCTTCGGTTTCGTGTTCACCCGGCGGGGTATCGCCCCCGAAGGGGCATCGACCTGGTTCCTCCCTCGGCTGGTGGGCGTGGCCCAGGCGGCCGAGTGGCTGTATACAGGCCGCCTGTTCGACGCCACCGAAGCGCTCGAGGGTGGTCTGGTCCGCAGTGTCCATCCAGCCGATGAGCTCCTTCCGGCGGCAAAGGTGCTGGCCGCCGAGATCGCCGAGACGGCGCCGGTGTCGGTGGCCCTCACCCGCCAGATGCTCTGGCGCATGCTCGGGGCCGATCACCCCATGGTCGCCCACCGGGCCGACTCACGGGCGGTGTACGCCACCGGTGCGGAGCCGGACGCCCGGGAGGGAGTGCTGTCCTTCCTGGAGAAGCGCCCGGCCCACTTCACCGGCCGCCCCTCCACGGGACTGCCCGACGTCTTCCCCGACTGGGTGGATCCCGAGTACTCGTGACGGCCCGGGACCCTGAGATGACCGGTGGACGCTCCACCTCCTTCGGCCCCGGCCCCCGCTACTGCTAGAACGTCCCTACGTCCACCGTCCGGTGGTGATCGCAGGGAGGGTCCAGATGACCGACGTCATGAAGGGTGTGCGCATCCTCGAGGTGGCCGAGCACACCTTCGTCCCGGCCGCCTCGGCCATTCTGGCCGACTGGGGTGCTGAGGTCATCAAGATCGAGCACGTCGAACGGGGCGATGCCATGCGGGGTCTGGCCTCGAGTGGTGTCATGGCGATGGGGGGTGATGTGCACGTCCTCCTCGAGCACTCCAACCGGGGAAAGAAGAGCATCGGGGTCGATCTGACCACGGCGAAGGGGGTCGAGCTGGTCTACAAGCTGGCCGCCACCTGCGACGTGTTCCTCACCAACAAGCTTCCCGGTGTGCGGAAGAAGCTCCATATGGAGATCGATGACATCCGGGCCCACAATCCCGACATCATCTACGTGGCCGGGACGGGCGGTGGCGAACGCGGGCCCGACGCCGATCGAGGGGGCTACGACTTCCTCAGCTACTGGTGCCGCGGCGCCAGCGCCATGGGTTGCACCCCTCCCGACGCCGAAGGCCTCACCATGCAACCCGCCCCCGGCTACGGCGACTCCATCGGCGGCATGACCATCGCCGGTGGGATCATGGGCGCCCTCTTCCACCGGGAGCGCACCGGCGAGGCCACCTCGGTCGACGTGTCCCTACTCGGCGTGGGCCTCTGGGCCATGAGCCCCGCCGTGGCCCTCTCCCTCCAGATGCAGTTTCCGTGGCGCCCACCGCCCATGGCCGGCGGAGGCGGAGGGGGGGGACCGGCCAACCCCCTGGTGGGCACCTACAAGACCGAGGACGGTCGGTTCCTGGCCCTGACCTGTCTGCAGGGATTCCACTACTGGCCGGGGGCCTGCCGGGCCATCGGCCGCCAGGATCTCATCACCGACGAGCGGTTCACGTCCCACGAGCTGCTGGCCGAGCACGCCGGCGCGGCGCGGGAGATCCTGACCGAGGTCTTTGCGTCGGCCTCCCTGGCCGAGTGGCGAGAGCGGCTGGCCGGGTTCGACGGCCAATGGTCGTTCGCCCAGGACAGCCTGGAGGTGGTCACCGACCCACAAGTGGAGGCCAACGGCTACGTGGGGGAGACCCAGACCGCCGCCGGGGTGCCGTTCCAGCTGGTCACGACGCCGGTGCAGTTCGACGGTACGCCGGCACCGCCCAAGCGGGCCCCCGAGTTCAATGAGCACTGCGAGGAGATCCTGGCCAGCATCGACTGCAACACCGAAGCCATGCTCGAGCTCAAGATCGAAGGCGTGGTGGCCTGAGCACTCCCCACGCAAGCGCAGCCGAGATCCACCCGGAGAGGAGACCACTGTGCAGGAACAACGCCGATCCCGGCGCATCGCCATGGCGCCAGAGGAACGGGATGCCTTCCTCGCCGAGCAGCGGACGTGCCGGGTGGCCACAACCAGCGCCGCCGGGCCTCATCTGACCGCACTGTGGTTCGTGTGGGACGGCGAGGCCCTGTGGCTGACCTCGATCGTCAAGAGCCAGCGGTGGACCGACCTCGAGCGGGATCCTCGGGTCAGCGTGCTGGTCGACAGCGGCGAGGGGTTCGGAGAGCTCCGGGGGGTCGAACTGCGGGGTGTGGCCGAACCGGTGGGTGAGATCCCCCGTACCGGCGAGCCCAACGAGCGGCTGGTCGAGCCGGAGCGGCTGTTCGGGGACAAGTACGCCGGAGGGGCTTTCGGCCATGACGGACGCCACGCCTGGCTGCGAGTGGCACCCGAGAAGATCACCAGCTGGGACTTCTCCAAGATGGGCCTCGGATAGCCGACGGCACCGGGAGACGCTCCGGTCTGGTCGGGTCAGCTGGTGCGATGGACGGGAACGTGGGAGTACCCGGCCACATTGGACATCTGCACGCGCCGGCACCGGTCCTCGTCCACAGAGAAGGCCGGCCACCGTTGGGCCAGCTCCTCGATGGCGATGCGGCTCTCCATGCGGGCCAGGGCCGCGCCCAGGCAGCTGTGGATGCCGTAGCCGAAGCCTATGGACAAGCTGGGCGGCCGGTCGATGACGAAGTCGTCGGGACGGTCGAAGAAGCGCTCGTCCCGGGTGGCCGACCCGGTCACCAGGATGGTCGGGTCGCCGGCGGGGATGGTCACCCCGCTGACCACCGACTCCTTCACGCTGAACCTTCCCTGGTACTGGGATGGCGGGTAGTAGCGGAGGATCTCCTCGACGGCACCGGGGATCACGCCCGGTGCCTCGATCACCTTGGCGTACTGGTCGGGGAACTTGTCGAACAGGTAGACGGCGTTGCCGATGAGCTTGGTCACCGTCTCCGCCCCCGCTCCGCCCAGGAGGGTGGCGAATCCGGCGATCTCGTCGTCCTCCAGCTTGGTCATCTCCCCGTCGCCCCGATCCACCTCGACCTGGGTGAGTCGGGTGATCATGTCGTCCCCGGGGTGCTTGCGCTTCTCCTGGGCGAGCTCGTACCAGTAGATACCGCTGTCCAGCATGGCCTGGGTGCCCTCGGGGGTGGGGTCCATCTGGCCCGGCTCCCGGTGGAGTCCGATGTCCAGCCAGTGGCGGATCTGCTGACGCTCGCCTTCGGGCACGCCGAGCATCCGCGAGATGATCTCGACGGGAAACAGGGCACTGAAGTCGGCTACCGCATCGAAGGAGTCGGCGTCGTCCAAGGGCGCCAGCACCGAGGTGATCACCTCGCGGATCATCGGCTCGAGGGAGCTGACGGCGCGGGGCGTGAACACCCGGCTGACCAGAGCTCGGAGCCGGTCGTGCTCCGGTGGGTCCATCATGATCATGGAGCGGTACATCTTGATGACTTCGGGGTCGGTGTGAAGTGAGGACAGGTCGACGCCATGAGAGCTGGAGAAGGTCGCCCAGTCCTTGTGGGCCGCGCAGACATCGTCGTAACGGAACAGGGCCCAGAACCCGTACTTCTCGTTGAACAGAACCGGGGCCTCGTCTCGCAGGCGGCGGTAGAGGTCGTAGGGGCCGTTGAAGTACTCGTCGGAGAACGGGTCGAACTCGAGTGGGCCGTCGTGGGTCGTCGTGCTGGTCACGGGGGTTCCCCTTCGCCGGAGCGGCTGAGCGGTGGAGCGATGGGTCGAGGCTAACCCGAGCCACGATGCTCGGGCGGCGGGCGGCACGGGGGCGGTAAGAATGGGTGGCGTGAAGTGGACGAGTGAGCTTCCCATCGTCCAGGCGCCGATGGCCGGGGGGCCGTCGACGCCGGAACTGACTGCGGCGGTGTCCGCGGCCGGTGGCTACGGGTTCCTCGCCGCCGGGTACCTGTCGGCCCAGGCGTTGGCCGACACCATCTCGGCCACGCAGGAGCTCACGGGTGCGCCGTTCGGGGTCAATCTGTTCAGCCCGTCATCACCCGGTGATCCCGAGCTGGTGCGGCGGTACGCCTCGCTCCTCCAACCCGAGGTCGAACGACTCGGGGTCTCCCTGGGCGAGCCGGTGTGGGACGACGATGCCTACGAAGTGAAGTTGTCGGTGCTCGAGGCGATGCCCGTCGACCTGGTGTCGTTCACCTTTGGGTGCCCGAGCCTCTCCACCGTGGAGCGACTGCACGCGGTGGGTTCCCGTGTCGGAGTGACCGTCACCTCGGAAGCCGAAGCCCGGATGGCGACGCGGACAGGGGCCGATGTCCTAGTCGTGCAGGGCACGGAGGCCGGTGGCCACCAGGGCACCTTCCTCCATTCGGAGCCCAATCACCGGCCGTTGCTGGCTCTTCTCGGGGCAATCGGCGAGATCACCACCGTCCCCATGGTAGGGAGCGGCGGCATCATGGTCGGTTTGGACGCAGCCGCTGCTTTCGCCGCCGGCGCCACGGCGGTGCAGCTGGGGACGGCGTTCCTCTGCGCCGACGAGGCGGGAACGGCGACGACGTACCGACGGGTGGTCCTTGATGGGACCTACTCCGACACGCTCCTGACCCGCGCCTTCAGCGGACGGTACGCACGGGGGCTGGCCAACGAGTTCGCACTGGCCCACCGCGATGAGGCTCCCGACGCCTACCCCGAGATCCACCACCTCACCCGCCCACTCCGTGCGGCCGCGATGATGGCAGGAGACCCCAGCGTGCCCAACCTGTGGGCGGGACAGGGCTGGCGTCAGGTGACGGCGGGCTCCGCCGGGTCGATCCTGCAACGCATCGCCGGAGAGGCCGGCCGCGGGGGCTGAGGCGGCCGGTGGTCCGGCGGCCAAGGGAGACAGGGTGCGGCCCCCCATCGCGCCATCCCCCGAACCCCAACCGGGGCAGCAGACGTCCTCCCGTCCCACCCCGTACCGTCCACCGTCCACCGTCCACCGTCCACCGTCCACCGTCCACCGTCCACCGTCCACCGTCCACCGTCCACCGTCCAGTCCACCGTCCAGTCCACCGGCTCTGGAAAGACTCCGAGGATCGGCACCCCCGCCGGTACACACCTAGGGTGGACCGGACCTGGTTCGAGGCGTCGATCGTCTCACCCGGTGCATTCGGAAGGGAGTGGTCTGATGAAGGTACTGGTGCTCGGCGCTGGGTTCGGTGGTCTCGAACTGACCTCGTTGCTGTCCGACCGGTTCGGGGAGTCCGTAGAGATCGTGCTCATCGACAAGGCGGAGGGTTTCATCTTCGGATTCTCGAAGCTGGATGTGATGTTCGGCCGGACGTCGGAGTCCGCCGTGACTCACCCCTATCGGGACGCGGTGAAACCGGGGGTCCGGTTCGTGCAGACGACGATCCGATCCATCGATCCCGAAGGACGGCGGGTCGAGACAGACGAAGGGGGGTTCGATGGAGACGTTCTGGTTGTGGCCCTCGGGGCCGACCTCGATCCCGGCGCCACCCCCGGCCTGCTCGAAGGTGGGAACGAGTTCTACACCGTGCCCGGGGCCTTCGCCCTCCGGGATGTCCTCCACCGGTTCGAGGGTGGTCGGGTGGTGGTGGGGGTGACCTCGACGCCGTTCAAGTGTCCGCCGGCACCGAGCGAGACCGCCTTGCTCGTGCACGACTTCCTCACCGAGCGAGGTTCGAGGGCCCGATCGGAGATTTCCCTGGTCATGCCCTTGGGTGCCCCCATCCCGCCGTCGAAGCAGGCATCGGAGGCGCTGCTCACCGCCTTTGCCGAGCGGGACATCCAGTGGTGTCCGAATCAGAAAATCGTGGCGCTGGACCCGGCCCGCCACGTGGCCTTGACGGAAGGGGGTCGCGACATCCCCTACGAGCTGTTCCTCGGGGTTCCGGTCCATGTGGCACCTGAGGTGGTGCGGCGCTCGGGGATGTGCGTCGACGGGTGGATCCCTGTTGACGCCCTGACGTTGGAGACCCGCTTCCCCGACGTCTACGCCGTGGGTGATGTCACCAGCGTGGGCACCCCGAAAGCGGGAGTCTTCGCCGAGGGCCAGGCTCGGGTGGTGGCGGCCGCCATCATCGCCAGGATGTCCGACGAGCGGTCATCGGTGACCTACGACGGACACGGGCAGTGCTACCTCGAGTTCGGGAGTGATCAGGTGGCCCGGGTCGACGTGACGTTCGCCCAGGGTGCGGCACCCTCGGGCTTCTTCGAGGGTCCGTCCGCTGACCTGGCCGAGCAGAAGGCCGAGTTCGGCTCGTCGAGGGTCCGGCGGTGGTTCGACCGTGACTGGTCGACGTTCTGATCGGCGGACCGGAGCACGGATACCGGGCTTCCCGCCTGTAGGCCTTCGCCGGTACCACCGCCACCTCGATGCGGTGCATCCATACCAGTCTCGGCTGCACCGCTCGGCCGGCAGGGCCGCGCGAGTACCCGGCTCACCGTCCGGAACGGGAGTGCTAGCTGAGCGCCTCATGACCCCGCTCTGACGCCGTCTGGAAGCGGTGGCTGCGGCCACCCACCGGGCTGTGCACGTCATCGGCGGGGAGCAATGCAGAGAGGGCGGCTTTGCGAATCCGCGTACCCGGTGGGACGATTTGGGCCTTGTGCCTCGGAACGCGACCCCCATCCAGGCCGACGTAGCCGCTCGGATCGCCGCCCGGACCCTGGCCAAGCGGGGACCGAACTACACCGATGAGGTGCGCAGCATCCTCGATGCCGCGTTTGCCGTCATGAGCCAGCGGGGCGCCGAGGCCAGAGTTCGGGTGGCCGACATCGTCGCCGCAGCCGGAGTGTCCTACGACACCTTCTATCGGCACTTCTCCTCCAAGGATGTCCTGATCGTTGCGCTCCTCGAAGACGGTACCGACCGGTTGGTCGGCTATATCGCCCACCAGATGCAGAAGGTGGCGACGCCGGAGGAGAAGGTGAGGTGCTGGGTGGAGGCCGTCCTCTCCCAGGCCAGCGGGCGGACGGCGGCGACCACCTTGGCGGTGCTCTGGAACGGCGTCAGCACGGGCGCCGGCGTCTCTGCGGAGAACTACAACGCCAGCATTCCCCTCGGATCGTTGCTGAGCGACGGCTTCCTCGCCTTGGGCAGCACCGCTCCCGAGCTGGACGCCTCCTTGGCGGCCCACGCCACACTCGGGAAGGTGTCGGACCATCTATGGGCCAGAGCGCAGCCCGACCGGGACGAGATCGGCCACATCACCAGCTTCTGTGTCGGGGTAGCCCGTACCGATCCGACCCGGCGCTGACGTCACGGTCCCGGCGGTGCCGACGGGGCGACTGCCGGCAACAGGAATGGCGGCGAATCCTCTGAGGGCGACGCCGTTCGATGACCTCTCGCCCGACTTCCTCGAGCTGGCCCGGGGTCCGGTCGGAGAACCTCCCACCCGGCAGATCGCCTACGTCGGCGACGAGTCCGTGGGTGACGTGCCCATCCGGATCTACAGGAACGACGCGGAACCGACAGGACTGGTGGTGTACTTCCACGGAGGCGGGTATGTCATCGGGAGCATCGGCCTCATGGACAACGTGGCCAGGGAACTGGCCCATGCTTCGGGTGCCGTCGTCGCCTCGGTGGGATACCGGCTGGCTCCCGAACATCCCTATCCGGCCGGACTCGAGGACTGCCTCTCGGTGACCCGGTGGGCCCGTGCCCACGCCGGACGGTTCGATGTTCCTGAGGACCGGGTCGCCGTGGCCGGAGAGAGCGCCGGGGGGAATCTGGCTGCTGCCACCACCCTGCGACTACGCGACGCCGGAGCTCCGCTACCCTGCGGCCAAGTGCTGATGTACCCGGGTACGGCCGGACCCCTCGTGCACGCTTCGGCCTTCGAGTTTGACGGTCTCATCATCAACCGCAAGGCCGGCGAACGGTACTGGGCCGCCTACAGCGGCGACCGCAACATCGACCGGGACCCGTATGCCGCGCCACTCCACGCCGCGAGTGTCGCCGGCCTGCCGCCGGCCCTGGTGGTGTTGGGTGGATGCGACATGCTCCGGGACGAAGGCCGGGCCTACGCCGCCCGACTCCGTGACGAGGGTGGGGAGGTCGACGAGGTCTGCTACCCCGGCCAGCCACACGGCTTCATCAGCGTCGGCTTTCCCGCTGCCGGGCAGGCCTTCGAGCACATCGGGAATTGGCTGCGGGCGACGTTCCTCAGCACGGGCCCGGACGGACAAGGCTGACCCTCCGACCGGTCATGGATCGGGCCCACCCCATCAGGTGAAGGGCGGGCCGGTCGGACATGGAGTCATACAGCCGGTCGCAGGGATGGGCTCGGGGCCACCTGGACGGCGGCGTGGGTGCCGGCGGCATGTCCTAGCCAGGCCCGAGCATTGCCCGTCAGCTCGGGGCCACCGTCGTCGGGGGGATGTTCCACCCCGTGACGGTAACAACGGCGTGCTCCCCCCGGAGTAGGGCACTGTCGTAGGTGGCGGTCATCGTCTCGGACTCTCCCGGCCAGAGGGTGATGTCGTTGGCGTCCCACACGATGGGCAGTACCTCGTTGTCCCCGGAGTCCGGTCGTCCCGGCAGACTGGCCCGACGTACATCGGCTCGCAGGAAGAAGGCCATGGCCTTCGATGGGTTGGAAACGGTCACCGCCGTGGTCTCCCGGTGATGGCTGAGATGGTGGCTCCCTGCCGTCACCTTGATTGAGGCCCGCGGTAGTGAGGAGAGGCCGGTGAGGTTCATGGAGGTGGTCATGGTGGCCCGGGGATTCCCGACGGTCTGGGCCCAGTTCACGACGTCAGCCTGGGTGGAGAGCCAGTAGACGTTGCGGTCGGCGGGGCGACCGTCCTTCCGCAGGATGAGCTCGATGAAGTAGGTTCGGGCTGCTTCCGGCGGGGTCGTGGCGGGTGGGGTCGAAGGTGTGAGCACCCGAGTTCGGACTTGCTGACTGGCCAGGGACAGTGTCGGTGACGTGCGGTCGTCGAGCACGTGCCCGGCCAGGTCGTACACACGGGCCTCAACGGTCAGACCGGACAGGGGGGCTCTGGAAAGGTTGTCGACCGTCACCGCTCCGGTGTCGTACGCGTAGAGGACATGGGCCGTTCGATTGGCCTCGGCGGCGCCGAAGTAGGTGCCGGATTCGTCGTAGTCCGAGTTGTACAGATCCCAGAACAGGGTGGGAAATCCCCGGTTCCCCATCCAGTAGATGGTGCCGGTGGCCGGTGTCGGGGTGTTCGCCGAGTGGTCGATGAACGCCTCAAACTGGGAACGAGCCACCTCGTAGTCCTGTACCTGTGCCTTCTCTACATAGTTGGAAAGATTGTTCCAGGGGCCGTAACGGCGTTCGAGGGCCGCGTCGTAGGTGGCCATGGTCCCGTAGAAGTTGCCGGTGTCGATGGGCACGAAGTCCGAGTGGTACTGGTTGTAGTTGGGGTCCCTCCACAGAGCCGACTTGTCAGCGGGCGTGAGGAACCGGTCGATCGAGTCCATCGTCGGTACCGTGTAACCCGCACTCTGCTCGCTGTCGAAGCCCCACGATCCTCCCACCATGGTCAGTGTGGGGTCCTCGTAGGCCGGGGTGGTGCTGGAGTGGGTTGTGTCATACCAGTAGGAGGGCGGTACCCAGTCATACGGCCCCTCCTTCTCCCCCGAGATACCCAACTGCGGGCTGGCGTTGTACTCCGCCGACGAGATGACCGGGACCTGGAGACCGGCCTGAGTGAAGGCCAAGAGGGAAACGGCTTCTTGACGGGAAGTGGGAGCGTTGTCGCTCCATGAGTAGTTGATCACGCTGGGGTGGTTGCGGACATCTTCGGCCAGGCGGAGGGCCGACTGGTAGAGGATGGTGAGATCCTGGGCCGTGAGGGCCGCGTCCGAACTCGGCGCCCAGCTGTCACAGCATTGGAACCCCTCATCGATCATGATCCCGGCCCGGTCCATCTGGTCGTAGAAGCCATCGGGCATGTGGTGCCCCTCGAGGCGAATGGTGTCGAGGCCCAGACCCTTCATGAGCCCGATCTGATTGGCAATGTCCCGGCTCGAGTAGTGGAGGAACATGTCGGGCCCGAAGGCCGCCCCCCGGATGGTGATGGGTACGCCGTTGATGCTGAATCGCCGTACCCCTTCCGGTGCCAACGATGAGGCCCCGACCAGCGTGGAGGTGATGGTACGGATTCCGAAGGTCTCGTGGGACGAGCCGGCGAACGTGTGGCCCACCGTGAGCTCGGCGGTCACCGCATACAGCGGTTGGCCTCCCATCTGGTACGGCCACCACACGTGGGGGTGCACCACGACCAGGTTGGGATAGACGGTGGGAGAGAAGGTGACGGTCGACGTGGAGTGGGCCGGGACGCTTACGTGCTGACCGACACGGGTCAAGTGGTGGTGCCCCGATGGTCCGGTCACCTCGGCCGTCACCGTCCCGGCCTGTCCCACCCCGGTCGAGTTGGTCACCTGGCCGACCACGGTCAACGCCGAACGGCTGAGGTTCGGGCTGTTGTCCTGGAGGACGTGCAGGTCGGACAGTTGCAGCCCTCTGGAGATGTCCAGCTGCACGGGAAACTGGATCCCGGTGTTGTTGTCCGGGGGCACCTGGTTCCAGTCGACATCGTCGAGTGAGTAGGTCGTCAGGGGGTCATTGGGGTAGACCTCGAGAGCCAGGGCGTTGAGGCCTGGTCTGAGCAGCCGGCTGACATCGACTGTCGTCCGGGTGTAGTCGCCGGTGAGCGTGGCATGGGTGGCGGCCTCGGTTCCGTTGACCCACAGATCGGCCGAGCCGACGACGCCGTTGACGACGATCCGCCCGTCCTGCCCCGTGTGGAGATTGGCCCTGAAGTCGGTTCGGTACCACCAGGGCGAGGCGAACTCGGGTGTGGTCTTCCCAGTGATGAAGGGGACATATCCGAAGCATCGTCGCATGTTCTCGCCGTACTCCACCCGGGGACAGGTACCGTTCTTGAGCAGTGCGTTGATCTCCGTGCCCGGCGCGCCCGCATCATCGGGCGTGACGCGTAGCCATCCGGCCGGCCGAAAGGCCGGAGACGAGATCGTGGCCTTTGCCTGCCTGACCTTGGCGCTGCTCAGGACCTCCCACCCGGGCAAGCCGAGCGTCGACGTCGTCGATTGCCCCGAGGTGTCGGCTACCCCGTGGGAGAGGTCAGAGGCAGCCGTCACCGTCGGCTCGGCGGCACCGGACCCTGGGTCGACCACCAGGAGCGCCGCCGCCCCGACGATGAGGCCCGCCGCCACGGCCACCAGCGCGTTCCTCGTGCGCATCACGTGGTGTCCCCCCTTCCGCTTCCGTCTCGAGCGGAGATCTTCGCAGACCCGCCTCTGACCAGCAAAGGGAGTGGGATTCGAACCCACGGAGGGTTTCCCCTCACGGCTTTTCAAGTGCGACCCTGGGGGTCCAGCGAGTGACGTTTAGTGGTGCTGAACTGGTCTTATTTGGGTAACAAATCCGGAGCGTACACTCCAGTTAGCCATAATTCCCCTGACTTTATGGCTCGGATTATGGCTAAGAGGCAACCGCCGTTGCGGGTAAGTCGCACCTATTCGATGCCGTAGCCAGCATTAGAACTCGTTCACCGATTCAGTAAGGAAATGCCAAGTGGGGATGGAGGCGAGTCCATGCGCTTTCGAGGTCAGGTCGGTCACTCCTGTCACGTACGAATCGACGTCTACCGACACGCAGACGACAGGTCAGGCAGACGTCGAGATGGCCGACATGGTGAAGAAGTCTCGTGACCACCACGTGGTGAAGTACCGGGCCGGTGTGCCGACCATGGTCGGCAGGAGGTCGGTCCCATTGCCGGGTGCCGCTGGGCTGCCTGGTGTTGGGGCGTACGTGGCGAGGTGAACCCAGTCAGTGTTGATGTCGAGCTCCATACCCCGGACTACTCCTGCCCGGACCAAGAGATCAGCGAGTGTGGTGATGTTGAGTCCCGGCCCTCCGACGTAGACAACGGCGCCGCTGGAGGTGACCCCCAGACCGGAGCGCCACACATAGACCTGATTGCCGAGGGTGGCGCCCCAGCGTGTGGTGTCGGCAGGATTGAGAGCGGGAACTGCCCTTCCTCCGTCGACCAGCAGGTCGAGATTCTGCCGCACCGACGCGATATCCGAGGACATGGTGGCGTCCCGTCCCCATTGACCGACGGTGATCGACCCGTCCTTCCGAATGATCACCGATGCTGCTCCCTTTCGCAGCGGGAGCACCGTCTTGCCGTCTGTGTAGTACCCGCCGTTGGCGGCAGGCATCTGAAAGCCGGCGTTGAATCCGGCCACCAGTGAGTTCGCCGAAGTCGGCGACACCGGGGCCGAATAGGTGAACGGTCCTCCTCCAGGGATGAAGCTTCCCGAGTACAGACGGGCTCGGAGCAGCTTGGTGTCCATCCAGGCGATTCCGACCACCAGGCTGGTGTGGACGGGGTCGGGCCGAAGCCGGGTCTCATACACAGCAGCCCGTCCGTCGACGGTACGACCAACCGGCGTCCATTGGCCTTCACCGGCGAGGCCCGGAGAAGCGAGTGGGACTACCGGGGAAGGTGCAGCGAGGTGGGGAACGGCAGAGTACGACTGGGGTACGCCCCTACTCGGAACCTTGAGCGCCCCGGCCGGAGGAGCGCCTCCCACCTTGGGCTGATGATGGGAGTACCAGACGTTCTCGACCCAGTTGACGATGCCGTTCCCGCCATGGGTCCGGGTCCACTCGGCGAACCGGGCACCCACCGATGCGCCGAGGGCCTGGTTGGTGAGGGCGCTGCCGAGCGAAGGACCGACCACGATCACCATGATCAGGAACACGCCGAGCAGACCGGCGACGATCCGTCGCCGTCGGAAGTTCGGTGCCTTGACCGGTCGAGTGCCTCCTCGGGCGACCACCCGGTGGGCCGGCTGACTCAACTGGCCCGTTCCGAGCGCACCACCCGGAGGCGGTGGATGAACAGGACGACGACCGCGATCACCACCAGGACGGCCGCTACGTAGCCTGCATAGCTGAAGGCCTTGAGCACGCGGTGGTAGCTGCTCCCGAGCCCGTAGCCCACGCTGGTGAGGACCGTGCACCAGATCGCACACCCGATGACGGTGAAGACAATGAACTTGGCCATGGCCATCTCGCCCAACCCGGCGGCGAACGACACGAACGACCGGAGGAGCGGAATGAATCGGCCGAAGAGCACCACCGGCTCGCCCCGTCGGGCGAACCACGCCTCCGCTCGGTCGAGGTCCTTGCGGGTGAGGAGGACGTACTTCCCCACCTGATCGACCAAAGGCCGACCGCCGAAGTAGCCGATGAGGTACCCGACCAGGGACCCGAGCACTTCGGCCAGTGTGGCCACCAGGATCACCGCGATCAGGTTGAGATGGTGGGGTTCATTGGCGACCTGGCCGCTGGCCAGCACGCCGCCGTAGATGATGGCCACTTCGGCGCCAACGGGAAGGCCCATCGATGAGATGAAGCTGAGTGCGAACACGGCGACGTAGCCCCATGTCTCCAGAAAGTGCTCCACCTAGGACTCCTCGCGATCAGAACATCGATGGACGAGCCTCCGTGCGATGGAGGCGGCATGACGGTGACCGGCCACCCAGGGCATCGGATCGATCGGACGCCCGAGCGCGCCGTAGGTGCTGTTCACTGCAGTCCAGGGTACGTAAATTGCCGTTCCATCGCATCGCCCAGAGGGATGATTGGCCTCCGCCTTTTGGATGAATTTGAGGTAGGCGATTGTAACTGTTCAGGTCGTCACGGGCAGCCAGGCCTGACCTTCGAACAACATCCGTAGACCGGCCAGGGCGTTGTGGTCCTGCTTGCGGAGCGTCGAGATGTAGCTGCGGATGGCGCAGAAGTTCTGGGCGCCTTCAAGGGTGCGCCACGATCCGGAGATCTTCTGTTGCAGCTTCACCATCCGGATGTCCCGCTCGGCCTGGTTGTTGTCGAAGGGCACGGTGAAGTCGGTGGTGAACCGGAGGACGTCGGCCCGGTGTCGATCGAGTCGGACCAGCAGGTTGTAGGCCTTCTTGTCGTAGCCCAACCGCTTGCCGACTTCGGGCTCGGGGTTGGCGGCGAATCCCTTGGCCAAGAGCATCCCGTAGCGGATGCGGATCGAGTGCAGCGCTCCGGCATCGAGGCGGGTTGATCCCGTCGCTCGTGCACCGTCGACGGATCGCTTCGATTCACGCAAGAGTTCGCACATGTCGTTGGCCCACCCCTGGTCGAATCCGATGCCGACGGCGATGAGCTCTCGCAGGTGATGGGCGTTGCACAGTCCGTGGGCGACGTCGTAGTGGCGGTAGGGCTTCCAGCCGTCGTGGATGGCCACCCCGGACATGGCACCGAGGATCCCCATGGCGTCCATGGCCACCCGTCCCCGCTTCTTGTTGCAGGTGAGCAGGGTGAGGAACGCCGTCGAGGCCGAATGGACCCAGTGGAGACTGCCGACCACCCGGGCACCGGTCTCGTCGAAGTGGACGGCGTCGGCTTCGGTGAGCAGGTCCTGCACCCGTTCGGTGAACGGACCGGTAGCGCCGGCTGCCTCGGTGACCATCTGGGCCAGGGCCCCGACCGAGATTTCCTGGCCGAGCACATCGGAGAACAGCTGGGCCATCCGGTCGAAGGGCAGGTGCTGGTGGACGGCCAGGTAGGCGGCCAGGGCGCGGACGCCCGGTCCATAGACGGCGGGGGCGGTCGCCGCTCTTGGGAAAGACGCCTTGGTCGTGCACCCACAGGCACACCGACGACGCTCCGCCACGTGTTCGGTGACCAGGAGCCGGATCTCGGGGAGATCGAAGACCTGGCGACGCTCGGTGTCGACCACCTCGGCACCGGACAGATCGCCGCCACAGCCACGACACGCATCTGGCACGTGGGTAACCACGGCGTCGGGTTCGGCCACCTGGGCCAGGTGCTTTCCCGGGGCACCGGGCTGCTTGCCCTGCTTGCGCTTGGCGGCCCGACGTTCGGCCCGGGAGGGAGACGGCGGCTTGGTGAATCCTTCGGCCGACGGCGGCATCGAGGAGTTACGGGGATTCCGGTCGAGACGCTCTCGGAGGTCAGCGACCTCGGATCGGAGGGCGGCGATCTCTTGCGACTGCGCCGAGATGACCTCGTGCTGCTCGCCGGTCAGGGCGACCAGTTGCTCGTAGGTCGGTGCGCCAGGAGTGGAATCGTCGGTCGGAATTACCCACGGTACGCGTGTTGGTCTCGCCGGTGGTGGACGCGACCTTCAGGAGACCTGAACAGTTACAGGCGATTTACGTAGGTGTAACCAAGCCGGTCTGAAACGCGAAGACTGCGGCCTGGACCCGATCTCTCAGACCCAACTTGTTCAAGATGCGCCCCACGTGGGATTTGACCGTGGCCTCGGAGACGAACAGGCGCTCGGCGATCTCGGCGTTGGACAGTCCTTCCGCCACGGCCACCAGGACTTCTCGTTCCCGTTCGGTGAGTTCGGCCAGTTCATCGGACTGGGTCCGGGGGTCCACGTCCACACCGGGGAGCTGATGGGCGAAGGTGTCAAGTAGTCGGCGGGTGACCCGAGGAGCGACGACCGCATCCCCGTTGGCCACGATGCGGATCGCACCGATGAGCTCGGCGGGCGGGACGTCCTTCAGGAGGAATCC
>JBBQWW010000011.1:0-60444 GCA_038210245.1 Acidimicrobiales bacterium | reverse complement strand
CAGCTGCCGGCACTCAGCGCTCCGGTACTGGGGCTGACCGGCGGCTCCGAGGATCCCGGTGTGGTGGCCAGTGCGGTGGAGTTCCTCCTCGAGGGACTGCACCTGACCAAGCGGCTCAACAAGGAAGCCGCCGGGTCCCGGGCCACCTACCGGGGTCGCTGATGACCTGGCGCTTCGACTACCGCCGCTGGGACGGGTCCCAGGACTCGCTCATCGACGACACCGATTCGGTGCTGGCCCAGCTGACCGATGACCTGCTGGCCAACGGCGACCTGCACGAAGCCCTGCAGCGGATCCTCAACCGGGGGTGGGAGACGCCGGACGGAGAGCGGATCCAGGGCCTCCGCGAGCTGCTCGACGAACTCCGTCTCGAGCGGGAAGAGCAACTGGACCGGGGTGACCTCGGTGGTGCGTACCGCGAGGTGGCCGAGGAGCTCCAGCAGGTCCTGGCCGAGGAGCGCACCGGCATCGAGCAGCTCCAGGCCGATGCCGAGGCCTCGGGCGACCAGCGCCGTCAGGAGGTCACCGACGAGGTCGCCGCCGAGCGTCGGATGCAACTCGACCTGCTGCCCAGCGACCTGGCCGGCACCGTCCGGGGTCTGCAGAACTACGAGTTCGTGTCCTCCGAGGCCCGCCAGCACTTCGAGGAGCTGATGGAGAAGCTGCGTCAGGAGGTGGCCAAGACCTACTTCGACCAGATGTCCGAGGCCCTGTCCAATCCGGACCCTGAGCAGCTGGCCCACATGCGGGAGGGGTTCGACGCGCTCAACCGGATGATCGAGCAGCGCGAGGCGGGGGAGCCCATCGATCCGTCGTTCGAGTCCTTCATGGAGAAGTTCGGCGACATGTTCCCGGGCAGTCCCAAGGATCTCGACGAGCTCCTCGAGCAGCTGGCCGCCCAGATGGCGGCGGCCCAGGCCATGTGGAACTCCATGTCCCCCGAGCAACGGGCCCAGCTCCAGGGTCTGGCCGAGTCGCTCCTCGAGGACATGGACCTGCGTTGGCAGGTGGACCGGTTGGCCGGCAACCTCCAGCGAGCCGTCCCCGGTGCCGGCTGGGACCAGCGCTACCGCTTCAGCGGTGACGACCCCATGGGCATGGGGGAGGGGACGGACGCCGCCGGCCGGCTGCGCGACCTCGACGAACTGGAGAACTTCCTCCGCTCGGCCACCTCGCCCGCGTCCCTGTCCGAGGTCGACCTGGACAAGGTCCGCCGCCACCTGGGTGACGACGCCGCCAACTCACTGGACCGACTGGCCAAACTGACCAAGCAGCTGCAGGACGCCGGGCTGATCGATCAGCGCGAGGGTCGTTTCGAACTCACCCCTCAAGGCATCCGGCGCATCGCCCAGCAGGCCCTCGCCGACCTCTTCGGCCAGCTCACCAAGGACCACGTGGGAAACCACCGCACCACGTGGACCGGGATCGGCCACGATCGCGAGGAGACGACCAAGCCCTACGAGTTCGGAGACCCCTTCAACCTCGACCTGTCGCGCACGGTGCACAACGCCGTGCGCCGGTCGGGCAGCGGTGTCCCGGTGCGGCTGTCCCCCGATGACTTCGAGGTCATCGAGACCGAGGCGCTCACCCGCTCGGCCACGGTGCTGCTCCTCGACCTCTCGCTGTCCATGCCCATGCGGGACAACTTCGTCCCGGCAAAGAAGATGGCCATGGCTCTGCACACCCTCATCTCCACCCGGTTCCCCCGGGACTACCTGGGGCTGGTGGGCTTCTCCGAGGTGGCCCGCGTCATCGAGCCTGAGGACCTGCCCACCGTCAGTTGGGACTACGTCTACGGGACCAACCTGCAGCACGGTCTCATCCTGGCCCGCAAGATGCTGGCCCATCAGCAGGGGACCAAGCAGATCATCCTGGTGACCGACGGGGAGCCCACCGCCCACGTCATCCCCTACGAGGGTGGGGTGGGGTACGACGTGTACTTCAACTATCCACCTGTGCCCCAGACCCTCGAGGTCACGCTGGCCGAGGTCATGCGCTGCACCCGGGCCAACATCACCATCAATACCTTCCTCCTCGATCCCGACCGAGCGCTCCAGGGTTTCGTGGAGCAGCTGGCCCGGATCAACCGGGGCCGGACGTTCGCTACCTCACCGGACGAGCTTGGCGACTACGTGCTGGTCGACTTCCTGGCCCACAAGACCACGCTCCGGACCCGCGGCCGCCGAGCCGGCTGAGGGGTCCGGCACCGTCGGACGGCGGTCACCGAGATCGGAGGCCACGGCGGGTGAACGGTGTGGCTGGCTCCTCGCCCTCTTCCCATGGCGGCCCCCCCGGTAGCGGCCCGGCCGGGGATGGGATCCCACGTCAACAGGTGTTTCGGCGTCGACGCGGTGGGGCCCGGAAACCAGAACTCCTGTTCACGAGCAGAATTACCTTGCGTTTCCCGCCTCGATAGTGAATGATGACATATCTGTAGTTACATCCGTGCTATGCGGTTTCCTCCGAAACCGTGTGGATGACTGGGAGGGAGGCCTGTCAATGGACATGGTGTCATTGATGTACGGGCCCCAAGAGCGCAGCTGGCAGACGAAGGCCAACTGCATGGGGGTCGACCCCGATCTGTTCTTTCCTGAGCGGGGTGCGTCCACCCGCGAGGCGAAAGAGGTCTGCCGAGGTTGCGTCGTCCGCGAGGACTGCCTCGAGTACGCCTTGGCCAACGGCGAGAAGTTCGGAATCTGGGGTGGACTGTCCGAGCGGGAACGTCGCCGGCTGCGACGGCAGCGGGCCATGCAGCGGCGGGCCACGGCCAGCGCCTCGTGACGGCGCACTGATCCCTCGGTCGTCGTAGCGCCCTTCAGCGCCCGCCGGACGCCCAGCCGCGTTCGGCCAATCGGAACTCGATAGTCCGGTCCTCACCGAGGTCCAGCTCGGCCCAGCGCGTGCGGGGTACGGCCCGCAGGGTGTTCTCGGGGAGGAGGCCGACCAGTTCGGCCCGCACCACGGAGCATCCCTCGGCCCGGGCCCCTGCGACCACGTCGTCGTAGAGCTCGGCGATGGCGGCGGTGGACGGATCGATCAGGTTGCAGCTGACCTGGGCGCCCGAGGCCAGCGACAGGCCGAGGGTTCTCACCGAGGGACCCCGGAGCCGGGCGGCCAGGCCTCGGGCCACCGAGAGCGCGGTGGTCGCCCCGTCACCTCGACGGGGCGAGATCGGGTCGGCGATCCACACGTTGTAGGCCACCAGCGGAAGGCGGACTCCCACCGCGCAGGCGCCGGCCGTCGGATGGGGCGCACCGGGCCCGAAGTCGGGGATCAGTGATGAAAAGGCGTGACGGCGGACGTCGGGGAGGGTCCGCTCCGGACCATAGAGGAAGCAGGGGAGGCCGAGTGAGGAGCTGGCCCACGTGGCGAACCGGTCCCGGGCCGACGCCGCTGCCGACCAGGCGTCTCCCGTGGGCCCGAGCGCGCCCAGGGGCACGAAGGGCACCACGTCGAGCACGCCCAGACGGGGATGGACCCCCGAGTGGGTGGTCAGGTCGATACCAGCCACCGCGGCCCGGGCCACCGAGCGGGCCGCCTCTTCGACCCCATCGAGGGGTCCGCCCAGGGTCAGGACCGAACGATGGTGCTCGCGGTCGAAGTGGAGGTCCAAGAGGTGGACCCCCGCGGCGTCGGTCAGGGCGGCGATGACCGAACGGTCGCGTCCCTCGCTGACATTGACGACGCACTCGGCCGACGTTCCCGGAACGGGCACGTCAGCGGTGCCGGCTCATGGGTCAGACGGCCACCGCGCGTCCGACCCGGCGACGACGCAGCATGCGCCGGCGCTCGCGCTCGGACTTGCCGCCCCAGACGCCGTGGTCGACCCGCTCCTCGAGCGCGTACTGCAGGCAGGCATCGGCCACCGGGCACTCGGCACAGATGCGCTGAGCGGCCTGTACGCCGACCCCGTCACTGGGAAAGAAGATCGTTGGGGAAAGGTCCTTGCACTTCCCGACGCTCATCCACTCCGTGTCCATGATCCCTCCATCGATTTCGAGGAGGCTGCGGTGGGTTTCTAGCGTGAGGTGCGAACCCTGGTGCCGCCGCCTTCCGTTGCGCTACTAGTCTCGCATTTTGAACTCTTCTGCAGTACGAAATGGGCCGGTATTGATGGAATCCTCACAATATTCTTATGAGGCACCAGGGGGTTCTTATGAAGGCCGGGAGCAGGTGGGAGAGGACCTGACTCCCGGTGGGCCAGGGCCGACGTCGCCACCCCAGAGCGTCCCCTCGTTCTCGTCGCCGGCCGACTTCCCAGCCACCGGTGCACCGGTCCCACCCCCACCGCCCTCGGGGCCTCTGTCGGCACCGCCACCCGGCTCGGCCCCGGTGCCGGCCTATCCGGCCCAGAGCGCCTACCCGCCCTACGGGGGCTACCCGGTCTATCCGGCCTATCCCTCGTACCCCGGTGGGTACGGTCCCCCGCCGGTGCCGCCCGCCTATCCCTACGCCTACCCACCGCTGCCAGCCCCTCGGGTGGTCCGCCACACCTTGGCCCGGCGCACCTGGCTGTGGGTGGTGATCCTCACGGCGGTGGTGGCCGCTCTGGTCGGAGGTCTGGTTGGTGCCGTGGTCGGCGCCGGAAGCCAGCAGACCATCGTCAAGAGCTTCTTCCCCAACGACAGTGCGCTGGTCCATCCCCAGGACGTGCAGGCGGTCCTGTCCCGGGTGGAGCCGGCCGTGGTGGCCATCGACAGCGAGTCGGGGGGAGCGTCCGGATCCGGTGACTTCGTGGCGGCCGCCGGCACGGGCATGATCCTCACCGCTGACGGCGAGGTGCTGACCAACAACCACGTCGTCTCCGGCGCCACATCGGTCACGGTGACCCTGTTCGGACAGACCAAGGCGCTGCCCGCTCACGTCCTCGGCACCGATCCCAGTGTCGACGTGGCGTTGGTCCAGATCGACCATGCCTCCAATCTGCCCACGGTCACCCTGGGCGACTCGTCGAAGACCCGGGTCGGAGATTCGGTCCTGGCCATTGGCAACGCACTGGCCCTGGCCGGTGGACCGTCGGTCACCGAGGGCATCGTCTCGGCGGAGAACCGGACGCTCTCGGCCCAGAACGACAGCGGCCAGACCGAGAACCTGACGGGACTGCTGCAGACTGATGCCGCCATCAACCCGGGCAACTCGGGCGGCCCCCTGGTCGACTCACAGGCCCAGGTGATCGGCATGAACACCGCGGTGGCCTCGTCCAGCTCCGGCAACGCCCCCACCCAGAACATCGGCTTCGCCATCACCGTCGACTCGGTCAAGCCGTTGTTGGCCCATCTGCGCACGGGCGGCACTGGAGGGGCCGGCAGCAGCCCGTCGTCGACCGTACCCGTCAACACCGCCTACATCGGCGTGACCGTGGGACCGATCACCCCGGCCCTCCAGCAACAGGATCACCTGACCCCGGCCACCGGGGCCCTGGTCCTCTCGGTCCAGTCGGGGAGTCCGGCGGAGAAGGCGGCGTTGCAGGTCAACGACGTGATCGTGTCGCTCGACGGCACGGCCATCAAAAGTCCCGACGATCTGCACGCGGTTATCCATCCGTTGAAGCCCGGCCAACAGGTGGCCCTGGGCATCTACCGGGGGAGCGCCAAGATGACCGTCGACGTCACGCTCGGGACCCTGCCGGCCGGCGGGTAGGCTTCTCCACTGCCGCGAACCCAGGAGGACCCACTGCCATGACCCCGGTCACCGACGAACCGATGCTCCCCGAGGAGACCGAGGAGCCGCTGCCCCCGGTGGGCCATGTTCGGGTGGTCTACCTCGGCCCGGTGGCGCCCCACTGGGAGGTCCGCTCCGATTTCGGCGAGCCGGCCCTCATCGAGGAGTTCCGACGCCGGACCATGGCCCGCCTGGTGCTCCTGCCTCCGCACGATCCGCAGTACCGACGCAATCGGGAACGGGTCATCCGGGACGCGGAGCGGGAGAACATCCTGTTGGACTGGGACCTCGGCGTGCCCGAGGAGGAGGCGGTTCCCCCTCCGGCTGAGGCGGCCGCCGCAGCTGCCGCTCCCGCTCCACCGGCCGAGGTCTGATCCACCCCGAGGCCCGGGCCCGGCGTTCAGCCCTCGGTGGGCTCTTCGAGCTCGGGCAGGCTGATGCGCTCCAGCCACAGGCCGGGGGCGTCCACCTCGGAGGGTGTGGGGAGGTTGGTTCCCGAGGTCCACAGCCGGGCCAGGCCTTCGTCGCCGGCCCGCTCCACCACCCCGCTCACGAACGAGCGACCCCGATCGACCTGGGTCTGGTCGAGGTCCAGACCGAACAGGGCCCCGGCCGCCTCCTCGCCCTTGCCCCGTTCGATACGGCGGCGGTACCAGGCCTCGGCCAGCTGGGTGTGGGAGCCGACCAGCTTCTGGCCCACCTGGGTGGCCACGTGGTCGGCGTAGGCGTCCACCACCACCGCTAGTGCGGTCAGCTGGTCGGAGGTCCGTCGCGACTCCGGAGTGAGCAGCTCGCCGAGTAGGGCCTCGGGGTCGCCGAACATCCCCTGGAGGGACTCGATGTCCATCCCGCCGCCAGGCCCACCGGGGCCACCGAGCGCCCCGAGACGGCCGGTGAGGTCTTGTGAGGCCGAGGCCGAGGCCTCGGCCAGGGCCGCCAACAGCTCCTCCATCCGGGCCCGGATGGCTGGACGGGTGAGCACCGAGTTGGAGGCCAATTCGCGTGCACACACCCACAGAAGCGCTTCCTCCTCGGGCAGGCTCCAGTCGGCGGCGAAGGTGGCGATGTTGTCGGTCACCAAGAGCAGCTCGTCCGACGGTGCCCAGGGGATGGCCAGGGGGTACTGCCCCAGGGCCCGCTGCGAGAGATGGCCCACCACCGAACCCACCTGCAGCCCGAAGAACATGGGCCCGATGGCCGTGGCCCACTGACCGAGCAAGTCGGTGAAGCCCCCCATCGGATCCTCGCCGGCCAGAGGGTCGGAAGACGAGCGGTCGTCACCGGCCGCCGGGGGCGACGGGGCCGGGCCGGCCACGGGGGTCATGGCCGTGAGCAGAGTCCGCCACGACTCGAGGGCCCGGGTGGTCCAGTCCCCGCGCCCCACCGGGACACACGTCAGCCGACGACCGTCCGGCGTCACCGGTAGGCCCGTGGCCTCGGTCACATTGAGCTCGGCCACCCGGGCCAGCTGCTCGAGGCGGATCCGTTGGACCGGGTCGACGTTGGCCTCGGGGGTCCCACCGGTGGCTACGTTGAGGGCGAAGGAGCGGGTCATCTCCCACTGGTTCGGACCGTTGCTGCCGAGCATGTTCATGAGGTCGCCGAGCAACGATTGGAACGGGTTGCCCGCATCCCCGGATTCGGGCGGTGCCATCTGCTCATGCTACGGCGAGGAGGCACGCTCCGGTGCATCAGGGCCGGCCTCCGCCAACTCCAGGTGTCGACTGGAGGGCGCACCGGCCCGCTCGAAGGCCACCGTGACCTTGGTTCCGGCCGCTTGGGTATAGATCATGGTGTCGAGCTCCGCCCTCGACCGGACCCGGTAGCCGTCGATGGCGGTGATGACGTCCCCGTCCTCGAGCCCGACGGAGGCGGCCGGACTGCCCGGTGCGACGGAGGCCACCACGGCACCGACCGGAGTGGCCGGAACGCTCGGCGCCCAGGCATCGGTGGCGGTGATCCCCATCCATCCCGGATCCACGCCGCCGGCGTTGAGCAGTTCAGCGGCCACCCCCCACACCAACTCGGCCGGGAGGAAGGTCGAGGCACTGGCCAGCCCCTGGCCACCGGCCCGCTCCAGGACGCCCACCACCTGGCCCTGGGCATCGAGCAGCGGGCATCCGATGTCGGTGGAGGACAGGGGCGCTTCGACGCCGATGGCGGCGAAGGTCGTGCTGATCGGGTCGAGATCCAGCGCCACCCCGGTGGCCACGACCCGGCCGGCGTAGACGATCGGTGTCGGGGCCTGGTCGGACCGGGGGCTCGGCTGGAGGGCGACGGCCATGGCCACCGATCCGTTGGACGGACCGGTGAAGTCCCACACGGCCGGAGGGAGGTCGTCCCCGACGTTGAGCACCGAGATGCCCGATGTGGGATCGGAGCCCACCTTGGTGGCGCCGACGCGGTCCCCGTTGGGCTCGACCACCGTGACCGATCGGGACGAGGGAACGGCCCGGGCCGTAGTGACGATGATGCCCCCGGCCTCGACCACCAGACCGGTGCCGATGGCGGTGCCGGTGCCGGTGTCGATGATCAGCGACACGGCCGACGGGCGGATGCGCCCGACTACGGCGGCGATGGTGGGGGTCGAGGGCAACTGTCCCAGGCCCGGCTCGGTGGTCGGGACGTCGGTGAGGGAGGCCAGCCGGGGGAGGGTGCCGCTGCCGCCGTCGGCCCGATTGGTGGTGGCCACCATCAGACCGGTGGCCACCAGCGCCATGATCAAGCAGGCGGTGGCTCCCCCCACCAGCCAGGGCCCGGTGCGGGCCCGGACGATCGGGTGATGGGCCAGCGCCGGTCGGACATCTCCCCCGAGGTCGGGGCCGGCGGACTCGGAGGGATGACGCCACAGACGGTCATCGGGAGGGATCCATCCCCGCATGCCGTCCCCGTCGGCCTCGTCCCCCCAGTTGTCACCGGATTCGTCGCCCGATGCTCCCTGGTCCTCTCCGTGCACGGGCCTGAGGTTAGTGATCACCGACTGCTTTGGTGCGTCGCGGCTTCCGCTGCGGGCTGCCCCTCGAGTGGATTTCCCCCGGCCACCCCGGCTCGGGACGGCCTGGCCCTACGATGACCGGGTGGCTCGTGACCTGGCGATCGACCTCGGGACGGCGAACACCCTTGTCTACGCCAAGGGTCGGGGCATCGTCTTGAATCAGCCGACGGTGATCGCCCTCAATACCCGGACGCACGAGGTCCTGGCCGTCGGGAATGAGGCGTGGCAGATGATCGGGCGGACCCCGGGGTACATCGTGGCCGTCCGCCCCCTGCGGGAGGGGGCCATCACCGACTTCGACATCACCGAGCGGATGATCCGGCTCCTGCTCCGGCGGGCTGGAGTGACCCGCCGGAACCGTCCGCGCGTCCTGATCTGTGTGCCGTCCGCCATCACGTCGGTGGAGCGGCGGGCCGTGAAGGAGGCGGCGCGGCGCGCCGGGGCCTCGGCCGCCCACCTCATCGAACAGCCCATGGCCGCGGCGATCGGGGCGGGGCTGGACATCCATGAGCCGGTCGGCAACATGGTGGTCGACGTGGGGGGCGGGACCACCGAGACCGCCGTCATCTCCCTCGGAGGCGTGGTGGCCTCTCGGGCCATCCGGTGCGGGGGATTCGACATGGATGCGGCCATCCAGAACTACGTGCGCCAGCAGTACGGGATCGCCATAGGCGAACGCACCGGTGAAGAGCTCAAGCTGGCCATCGGCTCGGCCTTGCCCTACGCCGACGAGGTGAAGGCCGAGGTGCGCGGTCGGGAGATCACCAGTGGAATGCCCAAGACCGTGGTCCTCGCCCCTGAGGAGATCCGATCGGCGCTGCGGGACCTGGTCGAGCAGATCGTCTCCACCGTGGTCGAGTGCCTGGGGGAGTCACCGCCCGAACTCGCCCAGGACATCATCTACGAGGGCATCCATCTGGTGGGAGGTGGCGCGCTGCTCCGGGGTCTGGCCAACCGACTGGCCGACGAGACCGAGGTGCCGGTCCATCTGGTGGCCACGCCGCTCGAATGCGTGGTGGTGGGCGCCGGCATGTGTCTCGACTCCTTCGACAGCCTCCGTCCGATCTTCGCCGCCGCCGAGTCCTGATCCGGTCCGAGGGATCTGGACCTCGGGCCTCTTCGGCCGGCGGGAGCCATCACTCGACGGCGAGCAGATCCTCGGCCACCTGTCGGACCTGCCAGTCGCGGTCGTCTAGGCACCGCCGCAGCGCCGCCTCCACCGTCGGTCCCTCGAAGGCGGCGAGGGCGACCGCGGCCCGGCGACGCACGGCTGGCTTGTCGTCGAGGGCGCTGAGGACGGCGGGGAGGCCAGCCCGGTCGCCGATGGCCCCGAGTGCGGCCACGGCCGCCTCGCGACAGAGGGGATCGTGGTGGCCCGAGGCCAGCGCTGAGAGGGCACCCACCGCTGATGCCTCCCCCCGCTCCCCCAGCGACCACGCCGTCATCTCCACTACCGAGTCGTCCGGGTCGTCCAGGAGGTCGGCGAGGAGCACCTCCCGTCGGGTGGCGGCCAGCTCACTGCCCCGACGCCGGACCGACGGGGCGGTGTCGCCCAGGGCGACCCGCAGCTCGTCGTCGGTGAGGGCCCCGAGCCGGTCGAGGGCACCGAGGGCGGTGGCCCGCACCGAGGCGGACCCGTCGGTCAGTCCCGAGCGGGCCCCGGCCTCGTCCCCCTGGTGGCCGGCCAGGGCCACGCCCCGGCGCCGATCGGTGACTCGGGAATCCGGAGGTTCCATGGCAGGCTTCATGGCTGCGTCGCCGGACTCGTTGCGAGCCGCCGGCGGACCCGCTGGCTCTGGAGCGACCACCTCACCACTATGACCGACCACCCCGACCCCATGCAGATGATTCCCGACGGCTCCGGCCCCTCCGCCGATCCGGCCGGCCCTCCGCCCGTGCCGGCCGGTTCACCCGCCACCGTCCCGGGCCTGGCTCTCGACGAGCCAGCCGCTCCCGCTCCGCTCCCGCCGGCCGCGAGCCCGCGCCGACGCCGCTACTGGGCCTGGGCGACCTTCTTCGTGGTGGCGCTGGCCGTGGTGGTGGCGGCGCGGTGGAATCTCAACTACTACGCACTCGAGCCCGGTAGCGCCCAGCCCGTGCAGCCCTTCATCACCGTGCCCGCCGACAAGGGCCATCCCGTCACCCACCCGGTCCTGTTAACCGACGTCAGGATCGGGCGGGTGACAGCGCTGACCTACCTCTTCTACAAGCTGCAGGGCAACACGGCGCTGGAGCCGCTGGAGTCGGTCACCGGCGGCACGCCCCCATCGCAGCTGACCGCCCAGGGCGCCCTCGAGATGTCCCAGGCCGAGGACGACGCCAAGGCCGCCGCCCTGGCCCGTTTGGGCTACCCGGTGGCCTCCACACCGGCGGGTGCGGTCATCTTCGGCACCTTCCCGGGAACCCCGGCCTATGGGGTCCTCGAGGTGGGGGACGTGGTCACCGCTGTCGATGGGACGGCCACGCCTACGGCTGAGGCCCTGACCACGGCCCTGGCCCGCTACCACTCGGGGCAGTCCATCGATCTGACCGTGCTGAAGGGCGGGAAGGGGTCGCCGGCCCGGGTCCCCATCACGCTGAAGTCCACCCGGGTCGACCTGGGGGGAGGCCGGACCGTCGTGCTGGACCTGGGTATCCAGCCCGAAGATCAGGTCAACTACACCTATCCCTTTCCGGTCAAGATCGACGTGACCGACATCGGTGGGCCCTCGGCCGGTCTGGCCATGACGCTCGGGGTCATCGATGCCCTGACCAGCGGCGCGGTCACCGGTGGACACACCGTGGCGGCCACCGGCACCATCGACAGCCACGGCGATGTTGGGGATGTCGGGGGGGTGGCCCAGAAGACGGTGGCCGTAGAGGACGCCGGAGCCTCGATCTTCCTGGTTCCCCCCCAGGAGTACAAAGCCGCACTGTCCAAAGTCCGGCCGGGACTGCAGATCTACGCCGTTTCCACCCTGGACCAGGCGTTACAGGTGCTGAAGGCCCACGGCGGGAAGGTGCCCCCGGCACCGGTGACGACGAGTCCGACCACGCCGCTCGCCCCGGTGGCGGGATGACGGGTTTCAGGAACGCACAGTCGTAGGCTCTCGCTCATGCCCGAGGAGCGACTGATGTCCATTTCGTCGTCATCCCACCTGACCCCTGACGACGTAGCCCGTCACTCGTTCGGGACGGCACGCCGGGGCTTCGACTCCAACGAGGTCCGGGCCTACCTCGAGTCCCTGGCCGTCAGCCTGCGAGGGGTGGCCGAGCGGGAGCGCCAGCTGCTCGACGAGCTGGCCGACGCCGAACACCGGGCGGCTCATCCCGTGCTGGACGAAGCCACCCTCACGGCGGCCCTGGGCACCGAGACGGCCCGCGTCCTACACAGCGCCCACGAGGTGGCGGCGGAGATGGTGGCCAAGGCGGAGGCCGAGGCCGACCGGCTGCTGACCGAGGCCCGGGAGGAGATCCAGCAGAGCCGGACCCGCACCGAGGCCCGACTGGCCGAGCAGTCGGCCGCCATCGAAGCCACGGCCAACGAGCTGCGTGTGCGCACCGAGCAGTACGCCGCCACCACCCAGGACCAGGCCCAGCGGGAGGCTGATGCGCTGCTCGAACAGGCCCGTGAGCAGTGTCGGGCCATGGTGGACGAGGCCCAGGGACTGCGGGCCCGGGTGCTGGCCGACCTGTCCAAGCGCCGGAAGGTCCTCCACGCCCAGATTGAACAGCTCCGGGCCGGACGGGAGCAACTGGCCGAGACGGTGCACGATGTCCGCCGGTCAGTGGATGCCATCGCCTCGGACCTGTTCGCCGCCGAGGACAATGCCCGACTGGCGGCCGAGGCGGCCGGCCGCGTAGCGCTGGACCGGGTCGAACCGGACACGCCCGAGGAGCTGGCCACCCAACTGCTGGCCGACGAGCAGGAGGCTGCCGAGGCTGTGTCGATCGACATCCCGCTCGACGCTCCGAGCCGCCCCGACCAGGTGGCCGAGCGATCGACCGAGGTGGGCACCACCGTAGGGATGGCCCTGGGTGAGGCTCCGTCCGGCTCGCCGGGCGACGAGCCGGCGTCCGCGGTGGCCCCTCCCGAGGAGGTCGATGCCCTCTTCGCCAAGCTGCGAGCGGCCCGCCTCGACGCCGACGACCCCGAGCCGGTACCTGACTCCGACCTGACCGTCCCACCGGTCTCCCCGGCCTCGGGGGCGAAGGACCCCGAGCCGGTCGGTCCCCCCAAGGGAGCCACCATCAAAGGTGCCACCCCTGCCGGTGCCGCCGCGGCCAAGGGGGGGAGCCAGGGGGCAGGAAAGCGGTCGTCGGCCAAGGGCACGGGTGCCCGGGGACCCGAGCCGGCTCGGGACGCCGCTCCAGCCACCGCCCCCGCTGCCGGCGACGCCCAGGGCGGCGCCGGTGCCCCGCCCGATGCGGTGGTGGCGGACACCGACGACGTCGAGGACGACGAGGACGGGCCGCCCGAGGAGCGGAGTCCCCTGGCCATTCGTCGGGACGAGCTCATCGGTCCCATCGTGACCACCCTGGCCCGCCGGCTGAAGCGGACCCTCCAGGACAGCCAGAACGAGCTGCTGGACAGCCTGCGGTCCCAGGGCTCCGCCTGGTCCATCGACCTGCTCCCTGACGAGATCGAACACGTCGATGCCGTCTCCACGGCGGCCGTTCCGGCCCTCGAGCAGGCGGCGGCGGCCGGGGTGTCCTTCACCGGCGTGAAGGGAGCCACCGGCCCCAAGACTGACCTGCTGTTGGGCATCGCCCACGACCTCGCCGAGGCTGTGGTGGGACCGCTGCGTCGCCGCCTGTCCGAAGGGGACGGCCTCGAGGGAGCCGAGGAGTCCGTGGTGGCCGAACACGTGGGCTCGGCCTTCCGCGAATGGAAAGGCGAGCGGGTCGAGCGGCTGGCCGGCGACCACGTGGTGGCGGCCTTCTCCGCCGCCACCATCGCCGCGGCCGTGGCGGGATCGTCCCCCCTGGAGTGGGTGGCCGTCTCGGATTCCGGCGATGCCCCCTGCCCCGACTGCGAGGACAACGGATTGAACGGCTCCCTGGCTCCAGGTGAGGAGTTTCCCACCGGTCACCGGCACCCGCCGGCCCACCCCGGGTGTCGATGCCTGCTGGCCCTCTCGGCCACCTAGGCTGCTGCCGTGCGTCCCCCCAGTGACATGCCTCAGACCCCGCGTCCGGCCTCCAGCCGCCGGCGCCGGTGGATCATCGCCGGCATCATCATCGCCATCGTCATCATCGCCTCGTTGCGGACGTTCGCCATCTTCTACACCGATGCGCTGTGGTTCTCGTCGGTCAATCTGCACACGGTCTGGGTCAAACTGTTCGAGATCAAGGTCGGGCTCATGGTGGTGTTCGCCGCCATCTTCGCCGTCCTGCTGCTGGCCAGCCTGCTGGTGGCTGAGCGACTGGCCCCCAAGGGTCCCTCCCTCGATGCCGAGGACGAGTTCGTCAAGCGGTACCAGGAGGTCGTCGGGCCCTACGCCCGCTGGCTGCGGGCCGGCGTGGTGGTGGTGCTGTCCCTGATCATCGGCTCCCAGGCCATCGGTCAGTGGAACAACTGGATCCTCTTCCGCAACAGCACCCCCTTCGCCGCCACTGATCCTCAGTTCCACCGCAATGTCGGCTACTTCGTCTTCACCCTCCCCTTCGAGCAGTTCCTGGTCCACTGGACCCTGGTGGCCCTCTTCGTGGTGCTGCTGGTCACCGTGCTCAGCCACTACCTGAACGGGGGAATCCGCCTGCAGGGGTCCCGACCCCGGGTTCGCCCGGCGGTCAAGGCTCACATCTCGGTCATCCTGGGGCTGCTGGCCCTGGTGAAGGCGGTCGGCTACTACCTGGCCCGCTACAGCCTCGACCTGTCGAGCAACGGCTACAACCAGGGGGCTGACTACACCGACGTGCACGCCCGGCTCCCCGCCCTCCAACTCCTCATCCTGGTGTCCCTGGCCGCCGCCGTCCTGCTCATCTACAACATCCGCCGCCAGGGATGGGCCCTGCCCATCCTCGGGGTGGGCCTGTGGTTCCTGGTGGCGTTGACCGCCGGCACCATCTATCCGGCCGCCGTCCAGGCCCTCAAGGTGAACCCCGCTCAGAACACCCTCGAGCGCCCCTACATCCAGCGCAACATCGACGCCACCCGTGCGGCCATGGACCTCAACAAGGTGGAGAGCGTTCACTATCCGGCCTCCACATCGTTGTCGGCGGCCCAGCTGTCGGCCAACAGCGACACCTTGGGCAACGTCCGACTCTGGGACCCGACCCAGACCCAGCCCACCTACGACAAGCTGCAGGACATCCGGTCCTACTACCAGTTCAACAATCTGGCCATCGACCGCTACAAGGTCGACGGCCAGCAGACCGCCACCGTGGTCGGTGTACGGGAGGTCAATGACGCCGACCTCCCCTCCGCCTCGTGGGTCAACACCACCCTGCAGTACACCCACGGCTACGGGATGATTGTCTCCCCGGCCAACACCACCACTGCCAACGGCTTCGATCCGCTGTTCGCCGTCAAGGACGTGCCCCCGGTGTCCAACAGCGGACTGCCCACGGTGACCCAGCCGTCCATCTACTTCGGGCTCAACAACTCCGGCTACGTGGTGGCCAACACCAAGCAGCCCGAGATCGACTTCCAGCTGACCAACGGGACCAACGTCGAGACCCACTACAAGGGGAACGGCGGAGTGCAGCTGTCCAACTTCTTCGACCAGGCCATGTTCGCCATCCGCTTCAGTGACATCAACCTGATCATCTCCAACCAGATCACCAACGACTCCCGCCTGATGTTCGACCGTGGCGTCCAGGCCAGGGTGTCCAAGGCCGCACCGTTCCTCAGTCTGGACGCTGATCCGTACCCGGTCCTGCTCAACGGCCACATCGACTGGGTCCAGGATGCCTACACCACCACGGACAACTACCCCTACTCCCAGAACGCCGACACCAGCTCCCTCCCCCAGGGCAGTGGACTGAACCAGAACCTCAACTACGTCCGCAACTCGGTGAAGGTGCTGATCGATGCCTACACCGGCAAGATGACCTTCTACGTGATGAATCCGCACGATCCCATCATCAAGACCTACGAGAAGGCCTTCCACGGGATGTTCACCCCGGCCTCAAAGATGAGCCCGGTGCTGAAGGCGCACCTCCGCTACCCCGAGGACGTCTTCACCCTGCAGGCCACCACCTACGGCAAGTACCACATCACCACGGCCCAGAGCTTCTACAGCGCCGCCGACGCCTGGACGTTGTCCCCGTCGCCCGGGTCGGGCTCGCCGGCCCAGGCCCTGGCCACCACCCTCACCACCAACGCCCAGGGCCAGCAGGTCTCCACCGGCCAGCTGGTCCGGATGGCCCCTATCTACCAGGAGCTCCGGGTGCCCGGACAGGCCCAGCAGTCGTTCACACTGCTGGACGCCTTCGTGCCGGTATCGGGGCAGAGCCAGATCCAGACCCTGTCCGGGTTCATGGTCGCCGGCTCCGACCCGGGCCACTACGGCCAACTCCAGATGTTCGTGACCCCCCGGGACCAACCGGTCAACGGCCCGGCCATCGTGGCCGCCCAGATCGACGCCACGCCGGCCGTCTCGCAGCAGATCACCCTCCTCAACTCCAACGGGTCCTCGGCGCTGCTCGGCAACGTGCTCATGATCCCCGTGGCCGACTCGCTCCTCTACATCCAGCCCCTCTATGTGGAGTCGTCCCGCAACTCCTTCCCCGAACTGCAGCGGGTCATCGCCGTCTACGGCAAGCAGGTGCAGATCGCCCCTTCCCTCTCGCTCGCCCTGACCGCGGTGTTCCAGGCCCCGGTGTCCACCTCCACCGACAATACGGGGGGCACGGGAAACCTGTCGCCACAGGTGCGGAGCCTCCTCAACGCAGCCCAAGCTGCCTACACCCAGTCCCAGGTCGATCTGAAGGCGGGCAATCTGGGGGCCTACCAGCAGGACATCCAGACCCTCGAGTCCAACCTCCAAGAGGTCCAGCAGTTGACCGGCGGCACCGTCGCCACCACGCCCTCCACCACCACAACGACCAGTACCACGAGCCCGTAGGCCCGGGCCGAGCTCCGGCCGACCCACGCGGGGTGGACGGGGACCGGCCGGGTGACGGGGCGGTGGACGGGACCGCCGGCCGAAGTGGTAAGTTGTCGTCTCACGACGCGGGGTGGAGCAGTCTGGTAGCTCGTCGGGCTCATAACCCGAAGGTCGTGGGTTCAAATCCCACCCCCGCCACTACGACACCTTCGGGTGCCCACGAAAGCCCACCACTGCGTGGGCTTTCGTCCTGTCCCGGGCCGTTCCGGGCCGAGGGGTCCCCCGGGTTGCGTCGACGCAGGTCGGAGTGGTGTCCTAGGAGCGGGGCGGCCCCCGCCCGTTCGCAACCCGTATCGGAGCGCAGGTGCCTGAGTCGACCATCATCTACACCCACACCGACGAGGCACCGGCCCTGGCCACGTACTCGTTCCTCCCGGTCATCCAGGCCTACGCCTCGACAGCCGGTGTCCGGGTGGAGACCCGTGACATCTCGCTGGCCGGGCGGATCATCGCCAGCTTCCCCGAGTGGCTCGAGGAGGATCAGCGCATCGGGGATGCCCTGGCCGAGCTGGGCCAGCTGGCCGACTCGCCGGAGGCCAACATCATCAAGCTGCCCAACGTCTCGGCCTCCAGCCCCCAGCTCAAGGCGGCCGTGGCCGAGCTGCAGGGCCACGGCTTCGCTCTCCCGGACTATCCCGACAACCCGCAGACCGACGACGAGCGCGCCGTACGGGCCCGGTACGACAAGGTGATGGGAAGCGCCGTCAACCCGATGCTGCGCCAGGGAAACTCGGACCGGAGGGCCCCGGCCTCGGTCAAGAACTACGCCAGGGCCCACCCGCACCGCATGGGCGCGTGGAGCCCCGACTCGAAGACCAATGTGGCCCATATGGACGCCGGCGACTTCCGGTCCACCGAGCGGTCGACGGTGGTGGCCGAACCCGACTCGCTCCGCATCGAGCTGGCCGGAGACGACGGGAGCCTGGCCGTGCTCCGGGAGTCGGTGCCGGTGCTGGCCGGTGAGGTGATCGACGCCTCGGTCATGCGGGTGGCTCCCCTCCGGGAGTTCCTGGCTGCCCAGATGGAGCGGGCCACCTCCGAGGGGGTGCTCTTCTCCGTGCACCTGAAGGCCACCATGATGAAGATCTCCGACCCCATCATCTTCGGTCACGTGGTCCAGACCTTCTTCCCCGAGACGTTCGCCCGCTATCGAGGGACCCTGGCCGCCGCCGGCCTGAGTGCCAACAGCGGGCTCGGGGCCATCTTCACCGGCCTCGAGTCGCGACCCGACGGACCGGAGATCCGGGCGGCCTTCGACGCCGAGCTGGACCGGGGGCCGGCCCTGGCCATGGTGGACTCCGATCGGGGGATCACCAACCTGCACGTGCCGAGCGATGTGATCGTCGACGCCTCTATGCCGGCCATGATCCGTACCTCCGGCCACATGTGGGGCCCGGACGGCGACGAGGCCGACACCTTGGCCGTCATTCCCGACAGCAGTTACGCCGGGGTCTATCAGGTGGTGATCGACGACTGTCGGGTTCACGGGGCCTACGACCCGGCCACCATGGGCTCCGTGCCCAACGTGGGCCTCATGGCCCAGGCCGCCGAAGAGTACGGCAGCCATGACAAGACCTTCGAGATAGCCACCGCCGGGGTGGTCCGGGTGGTGGACGGCGCTGGCACCGCCTTGCTCGAGCAACCGGTGGCTGTCGGAGACATCTTCCGGCTGTGCCAGACCAAGGACATACCCATCCGAGACTGGGTGAAGCTGGCCGTCACCCGGGCCCGGGCCACCGGCACCCCGGCCGTGTTCTGGCTCGACGAGGGCCGCGCCCACGACGCCAACCTCATCGCCAAGGTCCGCTCCTACCTGCTCGAGCACGACACCGACGGTCTGGAGATCGAGATCATGACTCCGGAGGCGGCCACCGCCTTCTCCCTCGAGCGCATCCGTCGGGGTGAGGACACCATCTCGGTCACCGGCAACGTGCTGCGGGACTACCTCACCGACCTGTTCCCCATCCTCGAGCTCGGCACCAGCGCCAAGATGCTCTCCGTGGTCCCCCTCATCAACGGGGGTGGACTGTTCGAGACCGGGGCCGGTGGCTCGGCTCCGAAACACGTCCAGCAGCTGGTCAGGGAGGACTACCTGCGTTGGGACAGCCTGGGCGAGTTCTTGGCCCTGGCCGTCAGCTTCGAGCACCTGGCCCAGCACGCCGGCAATCCCCGCGCTCAGATCCTGGCCGATACCCTCGACCGGGCCACCGGCACCTTCCTCGACGAGGACCGGTCGCCGACCCGAAAGGTGGGCGGGATCGACAACCGGGGCAGCCACTTCTACCTGGCGCTCTACTGGGCCCAGGAGCTGGCCGCCCAGACCGCCGACGCCGAGCTGGCCGAGGCCTTCGCCGCCCTGGCCACCAGCCTGTCCGGGCAGGAGCGGGTCATCGTGGACGAGCTGATCGCCGTGCAGGGATCGCCTGTGGACATCGGTGGCTACTACCAGCCCGACCCGGTCCTGGCCGAAGCGGTCATGCGGCCGTCCCCCACTTTCAACCGGGCCCTCGCCACCCTGGGCTGACCTCGAGGGGGCTCGGTGCCGTGGACCGGTTCGGTTGGTCGCTGGCTAGGATCCGACGACGTGGTCACTCCTCAGGCACCCCCGGCGCCGGCCGACCTGGAGCCCTACCGCCGGGAGCTGACCGGCTACTGCTACCGCATGCTCGGATCGGGGTTCGAGGCCGAGGACGCCGTGCAGGAGGCCATGCTCCGGGCCTGGCGCAGCTCCGACAGCTTCGAGGGGCGCTCCAGCCTCCGCTCGTGGCTCTACCGCATCGCCACCAACGTCTGCATCGACATGCTCCGGAGTGTGCAACGACGGGCACGGCCCATGGAGATGGGACCGGACTCGCCACCGATCGAGGCGCTTCTCGGTCCGATGCTCCCCGAGGCCACCTGGGTGACCCCGGTCCCCGACGCCGCCGTGGCCCTCGAGCACGCCGATCCGGCCGAGGTGGCCCAGTACCGGGAGTCGATCCGACTGGCCTTCGTCACCGCCCTCCAACACCTGCCGGCCCGCCAGCGCGCCGCCCTCATCCTCGCCGACGTTCTGGCCTGGCGGGTGGCCGAGGTGGCCGAGCTCCTCGACACGTCGGTGCCAGCTATCAACAGCGCCCTCCAACGGGCCCGGGCCACCCTTCGGTCCGGCGCCGACGGTGCCCAGGCGGAGCCGCTCGACGATGCCGACGCCGCCCTCCTCGACCGGTACGTGGACGCCTTCCAACGCTACGACATCGACGCGCTGGTGACCCTGCTGCACCAGGACGCCGTCCAGTCGATGCCTCCGTTCGCCCTGTGGCTCCGTGGAGCCACCCACATCGGTCGGTGGATGGTCGAGCCGGGACCCAGCGCTTGTCGGGGCTCTCGCCTCTTGGCCACGTCGGCCAACGGCTGCCCGGCCTTCGGGCAGTACCGGCCGGACCCATCCGGCGGCTACGCCCCCTGGGCCGTCCAGGTCCTGGAGCTTTCCGACGGTCGTATCACCTCGATGAGCTTCTTCCTGCACCCGCTGGAGCCCGAGCGCCTCTTCCCATCCTTCGGGCTGCCGCTCCATCTCGACGCCTGAGCGGCACCCTGGGCCCGGCTGGTATCACCGGTCCGGAGCCAGGCGGTGATGGGATTGGATCGCCATGTCCGGTCACCGATGAGGTCCGGGCCCGGGTCCCGTCGTAGTTGACTGATGGAGACCAACAAAGGAGCAGCCATGCCTACCCGAAGCAGTGCACCTCTCGGATCGCCGTGCTGGGTCGATCTCTGGACCTCGGACATCGAGGGCAGTCGGGCCTTCTACTCCCAGCTGTTCGGCTGGGAGGCCCAGGCCCAGAACCCCGAGTTCGGTGGCTACTTCATGTTCACCCGTGACGGCGTCGACATCGCCGGATGCATGGGCGACATGGGCCCCGATATGCCGGCCAACAACACGTGGAAGATCTACCTGGCCACCGACGACATCGCCAAGACCGTGCAGGCCGCCGAGGCCGCCGGGGCCCAGATCATCGCCCCGGCCATGCCAGTGGCCGATCTCGGGATCCAGACGGTGCTGATCGACCCGACCGGTGCGCACCTCGGGGCCTGGCAGGCCGGGACTTTCCCCGGAATCACCGTGCTGGGCGAGCCCGGGTCTCCCAGCTGGTTCGAACTGCACACACGTGACTACGAGGGCGCCCTGGCGTTCTACCGTTCGGTCTTCCACTGGACGACCACCGTGGTCGGGGACACCGACGAGTTCCGCTACTCCACCATGGACGATCCCGGCAGTGACGACCCCCTGGCCGGGCTGATGGACTCCACCGGGTTCCTGCCGGAGGGCACACCTCCGTTCTGGGCGCTCTACTGGGAGGTGGAGGACATCGACGCCTCCGTCATCCAGCTGGAGTCCCTCGGAGGATCAGTGGTGATGGCCGCCGAGGACACCCCCTACGGACGCATGGCCACGGTGACCGACCCCGCTGGCGCCGTGTTCCGGTTGCGCACCGGGCCCCGATAGCCCCACCCCCCTGCGGCGGCCAGGCCGGCGGGGCGGTGAGACCGGTGGGGATCAGTCGTCGGCCGGTGCCCCCAGCCGGCGGGTGAATCCCGGCGGGACGGCCAGGTCGGCCGGAGACAGATCGTGGATGGAGGCGTGGCCGAGCCCGAGCACACCGGAGTCGATGCCCCCTCGGAGCAGGTCCAGGACGTTCTCCACCCCGGCCTGGCCGTTGGCGGCCAGGCCCCAGAGGTAGGCCCGTCCGATCATGACCGCCCGCGCCCCGAGGGCCAAGGCCTTGACCACGTCGCTGCCCCGACGAATCCCTCCGTCCAGGAGGACCTCCACGTCGTCGCCCACCGCCTCGACGATGCCCGGGAGCATGCGGATGGTGGCCGGGGTGCCGTCCAGGTTGTTGCCCCCATGGTTGGACACCGAGATGGCGGTGACGCCGGCGTCGACGGCCCGTCGGGCGTCATCCACCCGGACCACGCCCTTCAGCATGAAGGGCCCGCCCCACTGCTCGCGCAGCCAGGCCACGTCGTCCCACCCCGGGTTGGGCGTCTGCATCCACTTCCCGTAGGCCCCGAAGAAGGTCGGGGCCTCCTGGCCCGGGCGGGCCAAATTGGGCACGGTGAGGTCGGGGATGGCACCGGACTTGGCGAAGTCCGACAGCCAGCGCGGTCGGCGGAGCACCTCGGGGGCGAAGCGCATCGCCGTCCTGAGGTCGATCTGCTCGGGGATCACCGGACTGCCCCAGTCCCGCCCGATGGCGAAGGACCAGTCGAACGTGGCGATGAGACCGGCCGCCCCGGCCGCCCGGGCCCGCTCGAGGCGCTCGGACATCTCGTCTTTGTCCCCGACCCAGTAGGTCTGGAAGAACGTCTGGGCATTGGCCGCCACCACCTCCTCAACGGGTTTGCTGGCGAAGCAGCTGAGGCCCATCACTGTGCCCCGGGCGGCCGCGGCCCGAGCCACGGCCACCTCGCCGTCGGGGTGGACGGCCTGGACGCCGGTGGGGGAGATGATCACCGGCATGGACACCGGCTGGCCCATGACCGTGGTGGACAGATCGCGCTCGTCGCACAGGCCGGCCACATGGGGGGCCAGGCCGAGCTCGCCGAAGGCGGCCACATTGTCGTCGACGGTCAGGCCCTTCTCCGACCCGGCTACCAGGGCGGCGTACACCGAGGAGGGCAGGCGCCGCTTGGCCCGGCGTTGGGCCTCGGCGACCGTCTCGAACCAGGGGTTGGTCATGGTGGCGTCCCGTCCCTTCTCACGGTGGCGACGGAGTCGTCATCGGATGGTCTGGCCGGCGTCGATGGTGAACTCGAGGCCGGTCACGTAGCGGGACTCATCTGAGGCCAGGAAGAGCAGGGCCTCGCTCACATCTCGGGCCTCGATCGTCGTCACCGGCAGCGTGTTCTGGAAGATGCCACCGAGGTCGGGGTCGATCTCCAGCAGAGGGGCCAGACTCCCGAGGCCGATCAGCATCGGGGTGTTGACACCGGCGGGATGCACCGTGTTGACCCGGATGTGGTGGCGGGCCAGCTCGTGGGCCAGTGAGCGGGCGATGCCGACCACGCCGTGTTTGGCGGCCGAGTAGGGGGAGAGGAAGGGGATGCCCTTGATGCCCGCCGTCGAGCTGGTGGCGATGATCGACCCCCCGCCACCGGCCATCAGGTGGGGTACGGAGGTCACCATGGTGTTCCACACCCCGGTGAGGTTGGTGTCCAGGGTGTCCTGCCAGATCTCGGGGGTCACCTGCTCCCACGGCTGGACGCTGCAGATCCCGGCGTTGGCACTGACGATGTCCAGCCGCCCGAGCTGCTCCACCCCGGCAGCCAGCAGCTCCTCGAGCGACGCCGCGTCCCTGACGTCGGCCCGGCCGGCCACGATGCGCCGGCCCAGGGCCTCCACCTGGCGGACGGTCTCGGCCAGGTCCTCGGCGGTGGCCATGGGGTACTGGACCGACGGGTAGTCCTGGAGGATGTCCATGGCGATGATGTCGGCGCCCTCCTCGGCCAACCGCACGGCATGGCTCCGACCCTGGCCCCGA
This sequence comes from Acidimicrobiales bacterium, assembly GCA_038210245.1. Classification (GTDB taxonomy): domain Bacteria; phylum Actinomycetota; class Acidimicrobiia; order Acidimicrobiales; family RAAP-2; genus Bog-756. Next base: position 37,168 of record JBBQWW010000011.1, on the reverse strand, counting down.
CCAGCCCCGGTGATGAACGCCACCTTCCCTTCGACCCGACCGGCCATGGTGCCCTACGCCCCGGCGATGCCGAGCCCGGACCGGCTACCGGCGGTGGGCGTGGCGATGGCGGGGCAGGGGGCGGGGGCGGCAGTGGGCGCCGCGGAGCAGCCCGGCTGGCGCGTCGGAGGGATCGCTCGAAACTCCACGTCCGGAATAGTAATGGCACTGAGTGCCAATTACAAGGTGTCGGCCCCCGTCCCCGCCGACTCAGGCGTGGCCGTGGCGCTCGAGGAAGCGCAGCATGGTGGCGTGCTTCTTGGTGTCCAGCACCATCATGTCGATGACCAGCGCCCACACCGTGGTGTCGGCGAACGGCTTCAGCTTCCGGCGGATCCGACGGAGCGCCCGCTCGTCGTCCTGCTCGGCGGCCAGCAGCCGTCGGGTCTGAGCCAGTAACTCGCCGTCGAGGCCGCCAGCCAGCGGCGGGGTGGCCCCGGTCGGGGCCCGGGCCGAGTGCTGCCAGGCTGCGGCGTTGGCCACCTCGGCCAGCATCCGGTGGTGCCGTCGCTCGTCCTCCAGGATCATGCCGATGATGTAGGCCGCCATCTCGTTGTCCGACCCCTCGGCCAGCTTCTCGTAGGTGGCCAGCAGGGCCCCTTCGTCCGCTCCGTGGTGAACGATCAGCTCCACCAGCTCGCGGGTGTCGACGCTGGCCCCGGTCATACGGAGCCCCCGCAGCGCCGACTCGAATGTTGCCGTCATGGCTGACCTCCTTCGCTCACCGACCGCTTCCCGGCGCTTCTCCGTCGGTAGGGCGTCGTGGCTTCGTCCTCCTGTCCCCATGATGAGGGCCGGCCGGGCGACCGAGTAGGGCCGAAGGTCCTGGTTCCGGCCCGGTGACGTTCGGCCCTACCGCCCATCGGTCTTCCGGGGTTGAGTGGACGAAGCGTCTGCTGTCGGTCGGTTCCGACCGGAGCGGGGCGTTGGTGGGCGGAGCGAGTTGATCGAACAGGAGACCGGCATGGCCCACCCTTCACCCCGTCGCCCTGGTGGGCGCCCCGGCCACCAGGGTCGGAGCGCCAGGGCCCGGTTCCCGGCGGATCCGGGCGGTGGGTAGGGTGCCCGGCATCGCTGGAGACCGCTATCCGATCGAACTCGAGTCCGAGGCTGTGGTGGCTCACGGACTCTCCGTCCGCCTGCGCCCCATACGGGCGGACGACGACGGCCGCCTGGCCGAGTTCCATGCCGGGCTGAGCGAACGCTCGGTGTACCGGCGCTACTTCTTCCTCCATCCCCGGTTGGCCCCGGTGGAGGTCGAGCGGCTCACCCACGTCGACTACCGCGACCGTCTGGCCCTGATCGTCGAGGTCGACGGAGTCATGGTCGCCGTAGGGCGCTACGACCGCCTGGCGGGCACGGATCGGGCCGAGGTGGCCTTCGTGGTGGCCGACGAGTTCCAGCGCCACGGCATCGCCAGGCTGCTGCTAGAGCGGCTGGCCGTGGCGGCGTGGGGCCATGGGATCACGGTCTTCGTGGCTCAGACCCTGCGGGAGAACCGGGCCATGCTCGAGGTGTTCCTCCGGTCGGGCTTCCCGCTGACGACCACCTCGGAGTACGGCACCACCAGCGTGGAGTTCCCCATCGACCCGGATGGCCGTCACGCCGGTCCCCACCGTTGACCACCACCGGCCCCGGCGACTGCCGTTGCGCCGTGACCGACGGTTGGCCGGACCAAGTGGTGGCCCGCTGCCTATCCCGTGGGAACGACGCGTCGCGACAGACGGGAGTCCACCGCCACCAGTACCGCCACCACCAGGCCCATCAGCGGGACCACCACCGCCAGACTGAGGTGCCCGGCCAACAGGGCCAGGGCCACGAGCACCACCACGGCCAACGGCGGACACCACCGAGGGAGGGGCCAGTCGTGCTGGAACGTGGCGTGGAGGGCCGCGGTGACCAGGAGGTAGGTGCCCACGGGGATGGCCACGGCCAGGGCTGCGGTGATGCGGGACGCCGAACCGTGCCCCTCCACGGTGCTCACCGCCACCTCGAGACCGGCGCCGAAAGCAGCCACCGAGGCGAAGACGAAGTAGTGGGCGTAGCCCCACACGAAGCCCAACTGCCGGGTGACCCGGAGGCCCTCCTCCTCCGAGTGCTCGAAGTACCACCACCACAGACCGAAGACCAGCACCAGGCCGCCCGCGGCCAGGCCGACCAGGGAGGACGACAGCGCATTGGACGACACCGCCGTCTGGATGGCGATGGTGGCGGCGGCCACGCTCTCGCCCAGCACGATGAGGGTGAACAGGCCGTAGCGCTCGTTGATGTGGGCCGGGTGCCAGGTAGTGGGCCGCCCGGCCCGCTCGGCCCACAGCGGGACCCCGAGCTCGGCCGCGGCGAGGAGGCAGAACGAGGCGTCCCCCCAGGCATGGGGTAGGAACAGGCGTACCACCCAGCCCACTTGGACCACGATGATCCCGATGGCGAACCGCCGCGCCACCGACCGACCCTCAGGGTCCGAGGCCGCGGCCCGCAGCCACTGGGCCACCAGTGCCACCCGCATGACCAGGTAGCCGACGGTGATGGTGATGAAGTCGCCGGTGGCGAAGGCGGTGGCCACGCCGGCGGCCAGAACGAGCACCCCGGCGATCTGCACGAAGGTGAGGAGTCGGTAGGCCAGGTCGTCGATGTCGTAGGCCGAGGCGAACCAGGTGAAGTTCATCCACGCCCACCAGATGGCGAAGAACACCATCAGGTAGCCGACCACGCTGGTCCGGATGGTCCCGTCGGACACGCCGTGGTTGAGCTGGGCCGCGGCCTGGGAGACGGCCACCACGAAGCACAGGTCGAACAGCAGCTCCAACGGAGTCGAGGCCCGGTGGGGCTCCTCGGTGGAGCGCGGGGCCATCGAGCGCAGCCACCCGACCGAGGTCACCCGGCCGGCTCCGTCGTGGTCATGGGCAGGGAGGCTCCTGGTCGTGGCGGACGGTCGGGGATCCCGGGGGCCGCTTCCGTGGTCCGGGCGTGGTGCCGGTCGCTCGGCATGCTACCGGGGCTCCCGATCCCTCGACCTCGCCCACCACCCCGGACGGCGGCCGCCCGCTCGAGCCACCCGGCCCGACGAGCTGAGTCTGCGACCGGTCCGCCCGGCCCTCGGGGCGCGGTCCCGAGACGGTGGCACCGGTACCATCGACGGGGCGGGATCGACGCAGCTGCACCGGGGAGGCGCCAGATGCGGTAGTACCGGACCAGCCCGTTCACCGGAGGAGACGACATGACGGATGCCGAAGAGTTCTGCCACCACCTCGACCAGGTCGCCGCGGTCGAACCCTCGGGCAACGGCTGTGAGGAGTGCCTCCGGGTGGGGGGCCACTGGGTCCACCTGCGGATGTGCATGATCTGTGGTCACGTGGGCTGTTGCGACAACTCACCGGGCCAGCACGCCACCGGCCACTTCGACGAGACAGGGCATCCGCTGATGCAGTCCTACGAACCCGGCGAGGCCTGGTGGTGGTGCTACGTCGACGAATTCGCCTTCGAGGTCGACGGCGTCCCCCAGTTCGAGCACTCCTAGACCGTCCGCGCTTCGGCCCGCCCGGACTGATTCGGGTTGCGGCCCCGACGCCGGACGGTCACCTCGGTACCCGGACCCACATCACTAGGGTCGGGGCACGCATGGCACCGACCCGTCCCACCGGCCACCACCGCACCCACGCCCTCGTCGTGGCGGCCACGGTCGGCCTCCTGGCCCCGATCCTCTCCGGCTGTGGACTGTTCGCCCAACCCCACCCGGAGCCGGTCCCCGGCTCGTCGTTGGCCCCGGTCGGGCCGGTGGGCTACGTGGTGTGCACCAACGCGGTGACACCGGTGGAGCTGGCCACCCGCACCGCCGAGGCCGCCATCCCGCTACCCATCGCCGGAACTCCCGACCTCGGCAACTTCGCCATCGCCACCACGTCCGACGGCCGCTGGGCCTATGTGGTGACCTCCGACGGCTCGGCTCCCGCCCCGGTCGGGACTACGGCCACGACGCCGCCCACCACCACTGCTCCGGCGACCACGCCGACCACGCCGACCACGGCCGGACCGCCGACCACCGGGGCCACGGCGACCGGGGTCGGGGGCCAGAACGTGGTGATCCCCATCGACCTGGTGGCTCAGCGGGCCGGCCGGCCCATTCCCATCCCCGGCCAGGGGGGCACCCACGCCATCGTCGTGCTCCCCGGGGGCCGCACGGTGCTGGCGGCCAGCGGGAGCACCATCGTCCCGGTCGACGTACCCTCCCGCCGGGTGGGCCGGCCCCTCGACCTCGGGGCGGGAGGCACCATCTTCGGGATGGCCCTCAGCCCCACCTCGACCACGCTCTACGCCCTGGTGGCCGGCGGCGTCGTCCCCGTCGACACCGCCACGGACACCGCCGGTGCCACCATCGCCACCGGCCTGGCCGTGTCGTCGGTCTACTCACCCCATGGCATCGCCGTGACCGCTGACGGGAGCACCGTCTACCTGGTCGGCCAGGGACCTCCCGACTTCGGTGGCCGGGTCCTTCCCATCGTGACGGCCACCGCCACCCCCGGTGGCGCCGCCAGCTTCGACTACTACGGCCTGTCCGATCCGGCGGCCCTGGCCGTGCAGCCCGACGGGAGCTCCCTGTTGGTGGTGGACTCCGCCAACAACTGGGTCAACCCGGTGCCCCTGGCCACCTTCGCCAACCCCCCGGCACCGGTGAGGCTCCCGACCCAACAGGCTGGGTCCCTCAACGCCGGGACCCAGCATCCGACCGACATCGTCCTCGGCCCCGCCGGCACCGGTGCGTTCGTGGTGGAGGGTTTCGACACAGTCCTGCCCTACGACCCGGCGTCCCAGGCCTTCGGGAAGGCCATCCCAGTGTGCGCCGGGGCCTCGTCGATGACGGTGGCCCCGTCCCCCTGACCGGGCCGGTACGGCCCGGCCTTCGGGCGCTACCGCCCGGATCCGCCGTGCCCTTCGGGGGAATCAGCGAGCGGCCTCAACGGTCGGGGAGCTCAACCTCGATTCCCGAGGCCCGCACCGCGTCGGCGGCCTCCTCCGACCGGTAGGCGGCCGGGGTCTCGCCGGCCGCCTCGAGCAGCTCGTCCAGGGCCAAGGGGATGGCGGCGGTGAGGTTCCAGATCCTCGGGATGGTGTCCGGGCTGGCGTGGACCCCCCAGTAGAGGATGCCCTGGTAGCTCATGATGGTGATGTTGACGCCCATGCCGTCCATCACCGGGCCCAGTGGGAAGCCGGCCTTGAGCTCGGCGCCGGCCAGGTAGAGGGGGAAGTCGGGTCCCGGCACGTTGGAGATGACCAGGTTGGCGATGGGCCGGTGCCGATCGGCCAGGTGCATCCTCGAGTAGAAGCGGGCGGCGTTGGCGAAGAAATTGGGGGTGGCGTGCTCAGCCCAGGTGATCAGGGTGTCCGGGCCCAGGGCCTCGTGCTCCTCCTTGGCCCCGAGGGTGCCGTCGTGGATGGCCTGCAGGCGGTCCATGGCCCCGTGTAACTCCACCGGTAGCTGGACGAACATGGTCGAGACCTGGTTGGAACCCCGCGGGTCGTCCATGTCGGTCCGGACCGACACCGGCACCACCGCCACCAACGGCTTGTCGGGCAGCTCGTCACCCTCCAGGAGGAAGGCCCGGAGGGCGCCGGTGCACACGGCCAGGACCACGTCGTTCACCGTGGTGCCGGTGGCGTTCTTCAGGCGTTTGACGTCGTCGAGCCCGATGGCGGTCAGGGCCACGCTGCGGCGCCAGGTCAGCGATCCGTTGAACGACGTACGCGGGGCCGACAGGGGCAGGGCGGCCTTGGCCTGGGGCCCACGGTTGCGGGGGGCGAGGCGGACCCTGCGCACGTCGAGCACTCGCTGGCCCGTCCGGAAGAGGTCCCGCGTGATGTCGATGGGCCGGAGGGTCCGGGCCACCAGGGCCTGGCTCATCAGCTCCAGCCCCGAGGGCACTCGCTGGTCCACCTCCTGTTGGGGCGGGAGGGCGTCGGGGGAGGGCTCGGGCGACAGGTCGAACAGCACCGACAGGAGGGCCGCACCCGACACCCCGTCCACGGTCGAGTGGTGCATCTTGGCGATGAAGCCGATCCGCCCACCGGCCACACCCTCCACGACCCACATCTCCCACAGGGGACGGTCCCGGTCCAGGGGCCGCCCGGTGATGTCCCCGGCCAGGTCGGCCAGCTGGCGGAGGCCGCCCGGCCGGGGCACGGCGGCCAGGCGCACGTGGTAGTCGATGTCGAAGTCGGCGTCATCCACCCATACCGGGTGCCCGAGCCGGAACGGTACCTCCACCAGCCGCCGGCGGAACACAGGGGCACACGGGAGGCGGGCCTCGATCGACCGCTTCATCCGTTCGAAGGAGTAGCCGCCCGGCACCGTGGAAGGATCGAAGATCAGCGTCAGGCCGACGTGCATATGGAGGCTCGGGGTCTCCAGGTACAGGAAGCTGGCGTCGAGCCCGCTGAGTCGCTCCATACCGGTACTCCTTCCTCTACGGGCCGTGAGCTGCTGCACCCGGCTGCTGCCACCCGACCGACACCCTCCCTCCTTACCAGCGTGGCCGATGGACTCCACACCGGTGGCCAGAGCGTGTTGTATGGAGGGATGGCCTGGGTGTTCCTCGCAGTCAGCATGGTCTTTGCCGTCCTGGCGGTCAACGCCTACTTCCCCGTCCGCCGTGAACCCTTCACCGTGGCCAGCTTTGCCATGGGGTGGATACCGGGGGAGCTGCCCCTGCATATGGTGGCCCTCCTGACCGTCGGGGTGGCCGCCTTCGCCGTCAATGGGGCCCTGTCGGGCTGGCCCGGGTGGGTGGGACTGGTCATCACCGGCCTCACCGGTGTGGCCTTCGTGGGCCTGGCCGTGGTGGCCGGCCGGACCGGATCCCTGGCCGATGAGGCCCTCGAGCGGGCCACCGGCGGTTCCATCGAGCTGTTGGCCCACGACCCGCGCCCGGTCTGGAACCACTGGTGGCGCCTGGTCATCGCCGTGCCTCTGCGCCTCCGGGGCATCCGGCGGGTCCGCAACATCGACTACTGGGGTGACGGAAACTACCGCCACAAGCTCGACATCCTGACTCGACGGGGTGTGGTGCCCGAGGGTGCGCCGGTGCTCGTCTACATCCACGGGGGAGCCTGGGTGATCGGCGACAAGCGGGAACAGGGCATCCCGATGATGCACGAGCTGGTCCAGCGGGGGTGGGTGTGCGTCTCCGTCAACTACCGCCTCAGCCCCCGGGCCACCTGGCCGGCCCAGATCGTGGACGCCAAGCGGGCGGTGGCCTGGGTCCGCCAGCACATCGCCGAGTACGGCGGTGATCCCGGGTTTGTGGCCGTCTCCGGAGGGTCGGCCGGCGGCCACCTGTCGGCCCTCCTGGCCCTGACTCCGGGATCCCCGGAGTGGCAGCCGGGCTTCGAGGACCTGGACACCTCGGTGGACGCCTGTGTGCCCTTCTACGGCGTCTACGACCTGACCGGTCACCCTGAGCGTTCAGGGGCCCACGGGCGCGGGACCCTCGACCTCCTCGAGCGGATGGTCATGAAAGCCACCTTCGCCGACAGCCCCGAACTCTTCGAGCAGGCCTCTCCGGACCACCGGGTCACCGACTCCGCCCCACCCATGCTGGTCTTCCACGGCGTCAACGACACGCTGGTCCCCCTCGAGGTGGCCCGGCACTTTGTGGCCGAACTGCGGCTGCACTCACCGTCCCCGGTGGCGGCCGTGGAGGTCCCCCGGGCCCAGCACGCCTTCGACGTCCTGGCCTCCATCCGGTGCCGCCACACCACCATGGGGGCGGTCCGCTTCCTCGAAGCCATGCGGGTTCGTGCCGACCGGCTGGCGTCCGCACCCGAGGAGGGGGCCCGGTGACCGGTGGCGAGGCCTAGTTCCTGGGGGTCACGCCGTGTGGTGCTAGACACGCAGGCGAGTTTCTGACGTAGAGTCACCCAATCGAATTGGCCCGGTTCGACGGGATCGTCACCGGGGCCAGGTCACTAGTTCAAGGGGGAACCTTGGGTTCAGCACCGTGGAAGACGCGCCTGGCCGCACTGGGCCTGGTAGCGGTGGTGGCCACCACCGCGGTGGCCTGCAGCTCGACCAATTCCTCCTCCACCACCACTGGGGGCAGCGGGGGTGGATCCGGCAGTTCGAAGATCCCGTCGAGCGCCTTCAGCGACCACACCGGCATCACCTCCAACTCGGTCCGGGTGGCCAACGTCTCCACCTTGGCCGTCGGGGGCCTGTTCAAGGGGGCCCTGGTGGGAACCGAGGCCTACGCCGACTACGTCAACTCCACCGGCGGGGTGAACGGCCGGAAGATCACGGTTGACTCCGCCGACGACGGCTTCAGCGGGGCCGGCAACAAGCAGGCCACCCAGAACGCGCTGACCAACGACTTCTCCCTGGTGGGCGGTTTCTCCCTCCAGGACAACTTCGGGGGACAGCTGCTGAAGGCCAACCCGGGTATGCCCAACGTCTCGGTGGTACTCGATTCCACCACCAACCAACTCCCCAACGTGTACAGCGCCGTGCCGCTCAACGGGGGTTGGGAAGAGGGCCCCCTCCAGTACTACAAGAAGAAGTTCCCCAACGCTATCAACGCCGTGGGCACGGTGGTCTCCGACCAGTCCTCGGCCCTCAAGAACTGGGCCGGACAGAAGTACGCCATGGAGCAGGTCGGCTACAAGGTCGTCTACGACCCCAGCGTCCCGGTGACCCAGACCGACTACACCCAGAACGTCATCGCCATGAAGAACGCCGGCGTGAAGATCCTCTTCCTGTCCCAGCTGCCCCAGAACTACGCCTCGGCCATGCTGAAGAACCTGCAGCAGCAGGACTTCCACCCCCAGGTGATCCTGGGCGGGGCCAACTACGGCAACGATCTGGTGTCGGCGGCCGGTGGGCCGCAGGCCGTGGACGGGGCCATGTTCGACCAGAACACCTCGCTCTTCCTGGGCCAGGACGCGGCGCAGATCCCGGCGGTGGGCCTGTTCAACAAGTGGGTCCAGAAGGCCTCCCCCGGCTTCAAGACCGACCTGTTCACCCTGTACGGATGGCTCTCGGCCCAGCTGTTCTCCCAGGCCCTGAAGAACGCCGGCTCCAATCCCAGCCGAGGCTCACTGCTGCAGGCGCTGTCCAAGATCACCTCGTTCAGCGGGGACAACATCATCGCCCCCAACAATCCGGCGGCCAAGACGGTGGGCAACTGTTACCTGCTCGGCGACGTGGCCAACGGGCAGTATCAGCGCATCAGCGATCCCGCCGTCGCCAGTCCGACCAACGGTTACCGTTGCGACTACAAGTACATCACGCCTCCGGCGTCCTGAGCGGTCTGGGTCCGACCCGTGGGGTGTGACGTGAGGCATCGGGGGACAAGGGTGGATCGGTGAGCGATTTCCTGCAATACACCATCTTCGGGATCATGCTCGGAGCCGGGTACGCCATCGCGGCCACCGGACTGGTCGTCACGTATACCACCTCGGGCGTGTTCAACTTCGCCCAGGGGGCGGTGGGCATGGTGGCCGCGTTTTGCTATTGGGAGCTGGTCTCGGCCCACCACGTGCCCGTGCTCCTCTCCCTACTGATCATCCTGGTCATCGGGGCCGCCATCTCCGGAGCCCTGGTGGAGCGGGTGCTGATGCGCCGGCTGCACGGGGCCTCATCGGAACGACCGGTCATGGTCACCCTGGGCCTGATGGTCATCCTCACCGGCGTGGCCACCATCGTGTGGAGCCCGACCACCGAGCGACAGGTCGGCAACATGGTCTCCGGTCAGTTCCGGCTGGCCGGGATCAACATCCAGTACCAGGAGGTCCTGATCATCGGGGTGGCCCTGGCCGTGGCCGTCGCCCTGCGCGCCCTCTTCTACTCGACGCGCACCGGCTACGCCCTGCGAGCCGTGGTCGACGACCCCGAGCTGCTGGCCATGTCCGGGGTGTCGCCCAACCGCATGAGCCAGTACGGCTGGATCCTCGGATTCATGATGGCCGCCTTGGCCGGGGTGCTGCTGGCCCCCACCCAGACCACCGGCATCAGCATTGAGGCGTTCACCCTGCTGGTGGTCAACGGCTACGCCGCCGCCATCGTGGGGCGCCTGAAGAACATTCGGGTGACCTTCGTGGCCGCCATCGTCATCGGCCTGGCCGAGAACTACGTCATCAACTACGTCCTGCCCCACGTGCCCCAGAACCTGGTACCCGACATCACCTACGCCCTGCCCATGGTGTTCTTGTTCGGCGCCCTGGTCACGCTGCCATCGGTGCGCCTGCGGGCGGTGGGCCGGCTGACCACCATGCGGGCCCCCCGAGTGGCCGGAGGTCGGGAGTCGCTGGTGGCCGGAGCTGTCTTCTTCGTGGTGGCCGTGGCGGCCGCCCTGGTCTTCGCCAACACGCTGGTCAAGGGGACCACACTCCTCGATCTGGGCGGACTGGTCATGACCCTCGGGATCGCCGGCCTGTCCCTGGTGCTGCTCACCGGCTACTCGGGCCAGGTGTCCCTGTGCCAGTTCTCCTTCATGGGCATCGGGGCCTTCGTCATGGGAAAGATCGCCGGCGGGGGCTCCCTGCTCGGCCTGCTGGCCGCCACCGGGGTGTGCGCCGCCGTAGGAGCGCTGATCGCCCTGCCCACCATCCGGCTGCGGGACCTGTACTTGGCCCTGGCCACCTTCGCCTTCGCCGACGCCGTGGCCCAGGGATTCTTCCCCGACAGCCACGTCTACGGCAGTGGTGGCGTCTCCATCGGGCGCATCGTGATCCCCGGGATCAACTTCGGGAGCGACAGTGCCGAGTTCCTGATGGTCACCGCCTTCTTCGTGCTGAGTGCGCTGCTGGTCCTCGCCATCCGCCGCAGCCTGTTCGGTCGCCGGCTGGTGGCGCTCAACGACTCACCGGCCGCCTACGCCACGGTGGGCCTCAACATCGGCTTCACCAAGGTGGCGGTGTTCGCCATCGCCGCCGGAATGGCCGGACTGGCGGGCGCTCTCTACGGCACCGTCCAGGGCGTGGTCGGCACCACCGACTTCGACATCTTTCCCGGCATCATCTTCGTCCTGTTCGTGACCATCTGGAGCATCCGCACGGTGTCGGGGGCCTTCCTAGCTGCTCTCACCTACGTGGTCCTGAACCAGCTGTGGCCCAACGGGGTCGGCCTCTTCGCCGGGGTGGGGATCATCCTCATCGGCCGGGCCGCCGGTGGCCTGCTGGGCGTCGACGCCTTCCACTTCCGGCTGCCGTGGGTGCGCCGTCCGGCCGGTTCGGCCCCGTCGGTCGCAGCGCCGGTGGCCGTGGTCGGCCTGGGGGAGACCCGTGCCGCCGGATAGTCCCGCCGGCGGGGGATCCGCCGCCCTCAGCGTCTCGGAGGTGGCCGTCCGTTTCGGCGGAGTTTCGGCCCTCAACGACGTGACCATCACCGTCGAGCCGGGCACGGTTACCGGGCTCATCGGGCCCAACGGGGCGGGCAAGACCACCCTGTTCAACGTCATCAGCGGGTTGCAGGCCCCCGACCGCGGCTCGGTGCATCTGTTCGACACCGACGTCACCGGCATGAAGCCCCACCGGCGGGCCCGTCTCGGACTGGCCCGCACCTTCCAACGGCTGGAGATCTTCGGCACCCTCTCGGCCAGTGAGAACGTGCAGGTGGGGTTGGAGTCCACCGTCAAGTGGTGGGAGTGGCGACACCTGCGGCGGGCCATGCCGTGGAAGCGGAGAGCCGCATCGGCGGGATCGGCCGGGCAGAGCGGAACCGGGCCGTCGGTCGGGGTGGCTCCCGAGCACCCCGGGTCGCTGGCCGCCTCCACCTGCGACCGCCTCCTCGAGGGAGTAGGTCTGGCGGGGCTGGGACACGAGCAGTCCTCCAACATGTCCACCGGTCTGGCCCGGATGGTGGAGCTGGCCCGGGCCCTGGCCATCGGCCCGAAGCTCCTGCTGCTGGACGAGCCCGGCTCGGGTCTGGACGAAGCCGAGTCCAAGGCCCTCGGGGACCTGCTGGCCAAGTTGGCCGCCGGCGGCATGGCCGTCCTGCTGGTGGAGCACGACATGGAGCTGGTCATGCGGATCTGCGACCGGATCTATGTGCTCGACTTCGGTGACATCATCGCTTCGGGCACGCCCGACACCATCCGCCACGACCCGATGGTCCAGGCCGCCTATCTGGGCGCGGCCGAACCTGAGTCCGGTGCCGCCGGACCGCCGGGGCCTGATGCCGAGGGGGAGGACCGGTGAGCGACGACGTCGTCAGCGCGGTGTTCGGCGGTCCCGAGCCGTCGGAACCGCCGAAGAAGTCCAGCAAGGAGGCCAAGAAGGCCAAGAAGGCACGCCAGGAAGCCAAGGCGGCCAAGCAGCGGAATGAGGTGGGACAGCCCGAACCGGGTCCGGCCCCGTCACCCGCCCCGACGGTGATGCCGCCCGCTCAACCGGCCCCGTCACCCGCCCCGACGGTGACGCCGCCCGCTCAACCGGTGATGCCGCCCGCCCCGACGGTGACGCCGCCCGCTCAACCGTCCCGGTCACCCGCCCCAACGGTGACGCCGCCCCTCCGGCCGGTGTCGCAGTCGGCCGATCCGGTGACCCTTCCCCCGAGTGTCGTGGTCGACGATGTCCGTGCGGCCTATGGACGCATCGAGGTGCTCCACGGCGTGAACCTGGTGGTGCCGCCGGGGAGCGTGTTCGCCCTCCTCGGCCCCAACGGCGCTGGCAAATCGACCCTCCTGAAGGTCATCAACGGCCGCATGCGGCCCAGCTCGGGACAGGTGCTGGTGGGGGACACCCCGGTGGGCAAGAGCCCCACAGAGAAGCTGGTCAAGACGGGGCTTTGCGCCATCCCCGAGGGACGGGGCATCTTCCCCAACTTGACCGTGCGTGAGAACCTCCGCATCTGGACCTACCGCGGCGGGATCACCATGAAGGAGGTGGAGGAGCGGACCTTCGCCACCTTCCCCCGCCTGAAGGACCGCCGCAAGCAGATGGCCGGCACCCTGTCCGGTGGTGAGCAGCAGATGCTGGCCATCTCGCGGGCCCTGGTGACCGGGCCGAAGGTACTCCTCCTCGACGAGCTGTCGATGGGTCTGGCCCCGTTGATCGTGAACGAGCTCTACGAGCTGGTGGGGACCCTGGCTGCCCAGGGCATGACCATCCTGCTGGTCGAGCAGTTCGTGACCACCGCCCTGTCGGTCGCCACCCGGGCCGCCATCATGGTGCACGGTCGCATCGAGCAGGAGGGGACCCCCCGAGAGATGGCTGACGCCGCCCTCAGCGTCTACCTGGCCTGAGTGGGTCAGCCCCGGACCGTCCCGGGTGCGGTCACGCCTCCTCGGCCAGTTCCACCCTCACCTCGGCCTGGTCGGACTCCAGGGTGACGAGCGTCACCACCCCGCCGGCATCTCGGAGATCGTCCTCGGCCGACAGCAGCGCGGCGATCCGCTCGGCGGTGTCGGCCACGGTCAGGGTGGCCACCGGCCAGCGCATGGACCGCTTCTCGGTGGTCTTGGCCCTCCGGATCTGACCCAGTACCTCGGCCAGCACCTCCAGCACCGGGCCGGTATCGGTGCCGTCGGGTAGGGCCTCGGTGAACTCCGACCGCTCGGGCCAGGCGGCGGTATGGATGGATCCGGACCGCCACCACGACCACACCTCCTCGGTCACGAAGGGCAGGACGGGGGCCAGCAGTCGCAGCAGGGTGGCCAGGGCCAGGGCCAGGGCGGCCTGGGCCGAGGCTGGGCCGGACTGGCCGGCGTTACCGTAGGCCCGGGTCTTCACCAGCTCCAGATAGTCGTCGCAGAACGACCAGAAGAACGACTCGGTGCGCTCGAGGGCCCGGGCGTAGTCGTAGGACTCGAACGCCACCGTGGCCTCGTCCACCACCTCGGCCAGTCGGGCCAGCATGGCCCGGTCCAGCGGCATGGTCACCGATCCGGGTCCCGGCACCGCCACCGTCCCGTCGTCGCCGGCCATGCGGCCCAGGGCGAACCGTGACGCGTTGAGCACCTTGATGGCCAGTCTCCGGCCTACCTTCATCTGGCCCTCGTCGAAGGCGGTGTCGGTGCCCGGTCGGCCGCCGGCAGCCCAGTAGCGCACGGCGTCGGCCCCGTGCTTCTCCACCAGGGGCATCGGGGTGACCACGTCTCCCTTGGACTTGGACATCTTCTTGCGGTCGGGATCGAGCACCCAGCCGGAGATGGCCGCGTCGGTCCATGGGAGCGATCCGTGCTCCAACTCGGAGCGGACGATCGTCGAGAACAGCCAGGTGCGGATGATCTCGTGCGCCTGGGGACGCACGTCCATGGGGAAGACCCGGGCGAAGAGGTCGGGGTCGTCCTCCCAGCCACCGGCGATCTGGGGGGTGAGGGACGAGGTGGCCCAGGTGTCCATGACGTCGGGATCCCCCACGAACCCGCCCGGCTGGCCCCGCTGGCCCTCGGTGAACCCGTCGGGCACGTCGGTGGAGGGATCGACGGGTAGCCGGTCCTCTCCGGCGAACAGGGCCTGGTCGAACTGGGTCTCCCCGTCGGACCCGACCGGATACCAGACCGGGAAGGGGACCCCGAAGAACCGCTGCCGGCTGATGTTCCAGTCACCGTTCAGTCCCTCCACCCAGGCCCGGTAGCGGTGGGCCATGTAGGGCGGGTGCCAGTGGAGCTCTTCGCCCCGGGCCAGCAGCCGGTCGCGCAGGGGCAGGGTGAGCACGAACCACTGGCGGGACGAAACGATCTCGAGGGGGCGCTCACCCTTCTCGTAGAACTTGACCGGATGGGTGATGGGGCTGGGCTCGCCGATGAGGGCCCCGGACTCGCCCAGTAGCTCCACGATGCGGGTCTGAGCCTGCTTGACCGTGCGCCCGGCCAGCTCTTCGTAGGTCCGGGAGGCGCTGTCGGGATCGTCCGACGCCCATCCCTCGGCACCCCACTCCACCGGGAGGAGCCGGCCGTCGCGGCCCACGATGGTGCGGGTGGGCAGGGACAGCTCCCGCCACCACACCACGTCGGTGGTGTCGCCGAAGGTGCAGATCATGGCGATGCCCGAGCCCTTCTCGGGATCGGCCAGCTCGTGGCCCAGCACCGGCACCCGCACCCCGAACAGCGGCGTGGTCACCTCCGTGCCGAACAGCGGACGGTACCGCTCGTCGTCAGGATGGGCCACCAGGGCCACGCAGGCCGGCAGCAGCTCGGGGCGGGTGGTCTCGATGTCGACGCCGCCCTCGGCCCCCACCCGCGAGAACCGGAGCCGGTGGTAGGCGCCCGGCCGCTCACGGTCCTCCAGCTCGGCCTGGGACACTGCCGTGCGGAAGTCGACGTCCCACAGGGTCGGGGCGGTGCGCTGCACCACCTGGCCCCGGCCGGCCAGGCGTAGGAAGCCGCGCTGGGACACCCGCTGGGCCCGGTCCGAGACGGTGGCGTAGGTGTGGGCCCAGTCCACCGACAGCCCGAGCATGCGCCACAGACGTTCGAAGACCTGCTCGTCCTCGTCGGTGAGCTGATGGCACAGCGCCACGAAGTTGGGGCGGGAGATGGAGACGGGGTCCTTGTTCGGCTGCTCGGGCGGCTCGAACCCGGGGTCGAAGGGCAGACTGGGATCGCACCGGACCCCGAAGAAGTTCTGCACCCGGCGCTCGGTGGGCAGGCCGTTGTCGTCCCAGCCCATGGGGTAGAAGACCGCCCGTCCCCGCATGCGGTGGAAGCGGGCCACGGCGTCGGTGTGGGTGTACGAGAAGACGTGGCCGATGTGCAGGGAGCCGGAGACGGTAGGGGGCGGGGTGTCGATGGAGAAGACGTCTTCACGGGAGGCCGTCCGGTCGAAGGCGTAGGTGCCGTTCTCCTCCCACCGGGACGACCAGGTCGTCTCGAGGCCCTCCAAGCCGGGCTTCTCGGGGATACCGGTGGGTCCGGCCGCCTGGCTGGTCGAACCGGTCGCGTGCGCGCTCATGATCGGGTTACCGTACCCTGCGTGCTCCAGCTCCACGACACCGCCACCGGCGAAGTGGCGCCGCTCCGCCTGCGGGAGCCCGGCCGGGTGTCCATGTACGTGTGTGGGCCGACTGTCGACGGCGTGCCCCATCTGGGTCACGGTCGGTTCTCCCTGGTCTTCGACGTGCTCCGTCGGTACCTGCTCTTCACCGGGATGGACGTGACCTACGTCTCCAACATCACCGACATCGAGGACAAGATCATCGACCGGGCCCGAGTCGCCGGCGTCCCCATCTCGCAGTTCACCGCGGCCAACGAGGCCCTGTGGTGGGAGGTCATGGACGCCCTCGGGGTGCTGCGACCCGATCAGACCCCCCATGCCACCGCCTACGTCGAGCGGATGATCGATCTGGTGGCGGATCTCGTGGCCCGCGGCGTGGCCTACGAGACCGGGGACGGGGTCTACCTGTCGGTGTTGGACGTCCCCGGGTACGGCCTCCTGGCCCGGCAGCCGCTCGATTCCCTCCGGGCCG
The DNA here is from genome assembly GCA_038210245.1 of Acidimicrobiales bacterium. Classification (GTDB taxonomy): domain Bacteria; phylum Actinomycetota; class Acidimicrobiia; order Acidimicrobiales; family RAAP-2; genus Bog-756. The sequence goes on along the minus strand of JBBQWW010000011.1, from coordinate 20,736 downwards.
GTGCCCGGATCGAGGCCGACGAGGAGAAGCGCTCCCCGCTCGATTTCGTGCTCTGGAAGAAGGCTAAGGAGGGGGAGCCCTCGTGGGAAGCGCCCTGGGGGGCGGGTCGCCCCGGCTGGCACACCGAGTGTGTCGTCATGTCCCTCGACCTACTGGGCGACGGGTTCGAGCTCCACGGGGGTGGGATCGACCTCATGTTTCCCCACCACGAGAACGAGCGGGCCCAAGCGGTGGCCACCGACCGGGAGTTCGCCCGGCACTGGATGCACAACGGATGGGTAACCACCGACGGGGAGAAGATGTCCAAGTCGCTGGGCAACTTCATGTCGTTGACCGACCTGCTGGACCGGAACGACGCCCGCGCCTATCGCCTGCTGGTACTCCGGTCGCACTATCGATCGCCTATCGAGGTGACACCCGAGACCATCGCCGACGCCGAGTCCGGACTGGCCCGACTGGACGAGATGGCCCGGCGCTTCGAGATCGGGGACCTGCTGGACGACGGTCCGGTGGTCGACCCCTCAGTGTCCGACGACAGGACGGGGATCGACGACGTCGCCGTGACGCGGTTCCGGGCCCGCATGGACGATGACCTCGACACTCCGGGAGCATTGGCCATCGTCTTCGACTTGGTACGTCAGGCCAACAGTGCGGCCGATGCGGGCGATGCAGTCGGAGCCACCCGGGCGGCGGACACTGTGGCGCTGCTGGCCGCCGCCCTCGGAGTGCGCTTCCGGATGGTGGCGACAGCGAAGATCGATCCGTCCACCGCCGAGCTCGTTCGGCGGCGGGACGAGGCCCGGTCCTCACGTCTCTGGGACGAGGCCGACACCCTCCGTGACCAACTCGAGGCCGCCGGATGGGTGGTCGAGGACGGCCCCGAGGGGACGCGCGTCCGTCGTCAGTGAACGCCGTGTGAACACCTGCTCAGAAGGGCCTTCCACGGTTGATTCTGAACACGCGACTGCTAGCGTTTTTCTTCTCGGGGAGTCCCCTGGGCCGGTGGTCGGAGACCCACCCGTAGGCGGGAGGGTCGGGCCGTGGCCCGTCGGGATCCCCCGTACACGACGCGTGTGGAGGAAAGGGGAATGCCACCGTGGCTTCCGGAACGGTCAAGTGGTTCAACGCCGAGAAGGGCTTCGGCTTCATCTCACAGCCGGATGGCGGAGCCGATGTCTTCGTGCATCACACCGCCATCCAGATGAACGGATTCCGCTCCCTCGAGGAGGGCCAGGCCGTGGAGTTCGATCTGCAGGAGGGCCCGAAGGGTCTGCAGGCGGTGGACGTGCGCTTGGCCCAACCGGCCTAGATCCGACCACTCGCCCCGTCGTCGGGCCTTCCGTCGTCGCTCGAGGCTCCCCCGGTCGGGCCGGGACTGGCGGCCGGTCGCCCGCGCTCCTGGCGGATCGAAGGCGCCAACAGCCCCGTGACCCGGCCCCGAGGGATGAAAACGTCGCCTCGACCCGGGCGCAGCGAGCCCCTCCAACCTTTCGACGGCCCCAGGGTGTGGCGTACCGGACCCATTTGTGGTTACCATTGAGTAACTAACCAGGGTCCACCGGCTGTTGCGGCCGGTGGACGGAGCGGTTCATCGGGCACCCGACGGCCGCCACCGAGCGCCAGTCGAATGGGACAGGCCCCAGCGGGCCGGAACGGAGCAGGGCACCATGGCCGATTTCTCGATGGACCTCAACGAGGACCAGCTGCAGATCCAGAAGTGGGTCCATGACTTCGCCGAGAACGTGGTTCGCCCGGCCGGCCACGAGTGGGACGAGAAGGAGGAGACTCCCTGGCCGATCATCCAGGAGGCCTCGGAGATCGGGCTCTACTCGTTCGACTTCATCACCCAGTGCTTCCTCGACCCCACCGGACTGACCCTGCCCATCGCCAGCGAGGAACTGTCGTGGGGTGACGCGGGTATCGCCCTGTCCATCTTCGGTAGCACGCTCGGCCTGGCCGGCATCGCCGCCAACGGGACCCCCGAGCAGCTGATGGAGTGGGGCCCGCAGTGTTTCGGCACCCCGGAGAAGATCCAGCTGGCTGCCTTCGCCGTGTCCGAGCCGGACGCCGGCTCCGATGTCTCCTCCCTGCGCACCCGGGCCGTCTACGACGAGGCCAAGGACGAGTGGGTCCTCAACGGCACGAAGACGTGGATCACCAACGGCGGCATCGCCGATATCCATGTGGTGGTGGCCTCGGTCGAGCCCGAGCTCGGGTCTCGGGGTCAGGCCAGCTTCATCGTGCCTCCCAACACACCGGGGATCTCCCAGGGACAGAAGTTCCAGAAGATGGGGATCCGAGCCTCCCACACCGCCGAAGTGGTGCTGGACGACTGTCGGGTGCCCGGCTCCTGTCTGCTCGGAGGCAAGGAGAAGCTCGACGAGAAGCTGGCGCGGGCCCGTGAGGGCAAGCGGTCTACCAGCCAGGCGGCCATGAAGACGTTCGAGGGCAGCCGCCCCACGGTCGGGGCCCAGGCCCTGGGCATCGCCCGGGCCGCCTACGAGTACTCCCTCGACTACGCCAAGGAGCGCAAGGCGTTCGGTCGGACCATCATCGAAAACCAGGCCATCGCCTTCAAGCTGGCCGACATGAAGACCCGCATCGACGCTTCCCGCCTGCTGGTGTGGCGGGCGTCATGGATGGGGAGCCAGGGCAAGGAGTTCTCGGCCGGCGAAGGCTCGATGTCCAAGCTGTTCGCCGGTGAGACCGCGGTGTACGTGACCGAGGAGGCCATCCAGATCATGGGCGGCTACGGCTACATCCGCGAGCATCCGGTGGAGCGGTGGCACCGCGACTCCAAGATCTACACCATCTTCGAAGGGACCTCGGAGATCCAGCGGTTGATCATCGCCCGGGCCATCTCCGGGGTGCACATCAAGTAGCCACCCGCCGTCCGGGTACTCGGACCCGTCACTGACGACGTCGACATCGAAAATCTCTCGGAAGAAGGCTTTCGAGCCGGTCAGAGTCGTTGGTGTCGGTGGCCATGTGATGCAAGCCCTTCGTGGGCCCCCTTTCGGCACGAGCGCTTCGATGCTGAGGTGGACCACCACCGCAGTCATCGAGCACCTGCGGTCCGGGCCTGCACGCGGGCGCAAGCCGTCGGCGACCTTGGCGATCGATTGAAGACCGACGGACGTCTGTCGATCACCTTCCGGAATGGTCCCGCCCTCGCTATGCGACCTGGCCTGAGGAGTGACTGGGCTGAAGCACTTTCTGCATTTGACTCAAGTGCGTATGTGAATGAACTCGGCCTCCCTGCACGTGCCAGCAGGGAAGATTTGAAGGCGGCGCTCGCCTGGGCTTCCCTGCGACCAGTTACTTCGTATGGGTGCGGGTACTTATGGATGCCGTAGCGGCTGACATTGCGCCTCCCGATACGGAAACCCTGGAGATGCTCCTCCGTGCAGAGGAGCGGGCTGGTTCGACAGAACCGTACAAGTGGATGGCTTCTCAGCTGCACGTAATCGCCGCGCCAGCTGCCTGAGGGTCTGCCTTGGGGCGCTCTGGGAATGTCATCTGACGGAGTATCCCCGAACGGCACCGGTGAGGCAGTGAGTGGCGTACCATGCGAAGCGATTCGGACGCGGAAGGTCCAAGGGGGGGCACTGTTGCATTGAGCGCGACGGAAGCCGTGGCCACCGGCCCTCGGAACCCTCGACTTCAGTCAACTGTCCGACAACCTGAAGGGCTGACCGCCGGGCCCGTCCGGTCGCCGAACGGGAAGGGGCCCTGGCCCGGCCGGTTGAACCGCACCCGGTCTACCGCTACGTTTTCTGAGAGGGAGGCCACCGGCGGTAACCGCCGGGCCGGGGACGACGGCAGCGGGGGATGACGTATGAGTAGGACGCCAGTGGGGAGCGGATGCCGATCGACAGGGTCGGATCGACGACGGGTTTCGGCCGTGGTCCTCGGTGCAGTCCTGGTGACGGCCGGCTCCCTGCTCACCGCCTGCAGTTCGTCCTCGACTCCCGCCACCGCAGCACCGACCGAGCCGGGGGTCACCCCCACGCAGATCGACCTCGGAGCCATCGCCTCGCGCACCGGTCCGGAGGCCGGGGACTTCGCCGCCTTCATCCCCGGGGTGGAGGCCTACTTCGCCATGGTCAACGCCCATGGCGGGATCAACGGCCGGAAGCTGGTGCTGACGGCGAACCTCGACGACGGAGGGAGTCCCTCCCAGTTCACCCAAGAGGCCCACACCGCGCTCGAACAGGACCACGTGTTCGCCGCCTTCATCAGCACCTACTGGTTCACGCCCGGACTCTTCGCCGCGACCAACACCCCCACCTACGGCTACAACGTGAGCAACAACTGGGCCGGACCGGCCAACTTCTTCGCGGCCGGAGGATCGATCCAGGACTACCACGCGCTGGCTGCCCCGGTGGCGTATCTGGTCAAGCGCACGCACGCCCGGTCGGTGGCGCTGGTCAGCTACGGAGCCGGGATCCCCGGCTCGTATCCGGCCTGCCACACGGTGGCCCAGGACCTGAGCCGTGCCGGTGTCACCGTCAGTTACACCGGCCTCGACGCCTCGCTGGGCGGCGACTACACCGCCGAGGTGCAGCAGATCGCCCAGCGGCACTCGGACTTCGTTCTCTCTTGCATGCAGGCTTCCGACGACATCACACTGTCCCGGGCCATCCACCAGTACGGACTGAACGTGCACCAGCTGTGGCTCAACGGCTACAACCAGGACCTCTTGGACGCCTATCCCAGCCTCATGCAGGGCGTGTACGTGGACGCCAACGGCTTCGTCCCCTTCTCGGCCCCTTCGACCTACCCGGGGACCTATCCGGGCATGGCCAGCTACCTGGCCACGATGACGAAGTACCAGCCCCGATTCGTCACCAGCCAACTGGCCATACAGGGATGGCAGTCGGCGTCGTTGTTGGCCGCCGGTGTGCGGGCGGCGGGCGCCCATCTGACCCGAAAGAACCTCATCGCCCAGACCAACCGGATCACCGACTTCACTGCCGGAGGAACCACGGCCGTGGTCAACTGGACCAAGGCCCACACCACCCAGGCCTTGCCCATCTGCCCGTCGTTCGTCCTGGTGAAGGGGAAGCACTTCGCCCCCGTGGTGGCCCACGGCCACCAGGTCTTTATCTGCTTCGGCCAGAAGGTGAACCTGAAGGATCCCACCCCGGTCCCACCCCCGGCCGGGACGCCGGACTGAGCCGGTCAGACCCTCCGCCCACCGCTCCCCCCTTGACCTCCTAGCCTCAATCATTTTCCTGCCACACAGACTGACGAGGTAGCCAGCAGCAAATCACTTGCCGTGCGCTCAATCGGCGGCAGGCCGCATCAGAGGCGTGGTCGACCGCGGTGTTGTCATTCGTATGGTGAGGTCACGCCCCGAAGTCGAGCTGGTGGGACAAGATGTTCGGATAGGGAACCCTCCCTAAACGCCGGTACGGGGGCACACCGATACCCATCCCAGGTGTGTATACAGCGAAGCCGGTCTACTCGAAGGATCCAGATGACAATGAATGACATAGCTGTTGGAGTCGTAATGGGCAGCCAGTCCGACTGGGCAACCATGAAACATGCTGCCGCCGTGCTTGATGAACTGGCTATCCCCTATGAGTCAAAGATTGTCTCTGCACACCGCACTCCAGATCGACTCAGATCCTACGGGCTGGCCGCGGTAGGTCGAGGGTTGCAAGTCATCATTGCCGGAGCGGGGGGTGCTGCCCACCTACCCGGCATGATGGCCTCCAACACCCGACTTCCCGTGTTGGGCGTTCCCATCCAATCGAAGGCGCTCAACGGACTCGACAGCCTGTATTCGATTGTGCAGATGCCGAAGGGTGTGCCGGTGGGCACCATGGCCATAGGAGTGGCGGGGGCGGCCAACGCCGGCCTCATGGCCGCCTCTATCTTGGCCCTCAACGATGTGGGCGTGGCCGCCAGATTGGATCAGTGGCGAGCGACTCAGTCGGACGCTGTGGCTGAGGATCCGATAGATGAATAGCCCGCAGCAACGGAGGGCACCAGTAGTGGGGATACTCGGAGGAGGTCAGCTGGGGCGAATGCTGGCGGTGTCGGCCTCACAGTTGGGTCTCAGCACCCACATCTTCTCGCCGGAGCCCTCCGCTGTTGCCAGTCAGGTGGCCAGCCGAACGACCCAGGCTGAGTACGCAGATGCTGCGGCCTTGCGGGCATTCGCCGATTCGGTCGATGTCATCACCTATGAGTTCGAGAACATCCCATCCCACGTACTCGATGGACTAGAGGCATATTGCGACGTGCTACCTCGGCGTAACGCGCTGTCCACCAGCCAGGATCGCCTTACCGAGAAGGATTTCATTTCCGCCCTTGGTCTGCAGGTGGCGCCCTACGCCAACGTGGAAACGGAAGTCGATCTCGAGGCAGCTGCGGCTCGCCTCGGTGCACCGTCCATGTTGAAGACTCGATCCTTCGGCTACGACGGAAAGGGACAGGTTCGACTGACCCACATCCATCAAGCCAGAGAAGCTTGGAAGTCGTTAGGGGATGCACCGTGCATCCTGGAAGGATTCATTGAGTTCAAGTGTGAGGTCTCTGTGATCGCGGCAAGGTCCCAGTCCGGAGAGATCGTCTGTTTTGATCCGGGTGAGAACCTTCATCGAGACGGAATTCTCCGCACGACGACAGTGCCGGCCCCCACGGTGTCGGATGCCCTCGGCGAGAAGGCGAAGAGCCTGGCCGGCCGAGTCTTGGACGCCTTGGACTACGTCGGAGTGATGGGGATCGAGACCTTCATCACCGACGAGGACGAGGTGCTCATCAATGAGATCGCCCCGAGGGTCCACAACTCGGGACACTGGACCCAGGATGGCTGCATGGTCGATCAGTTCGAACAACACATTCGTGCCATTGTCGGGTACCCGTTGGGGAGCGGTGTGCGGCATTCGGATGTCGTCATGACGAACCTGATCGGGGACGAAGTGGTCAGAGCACCGGACCTTCTGAGTGTGCCCGATGTCAGCCTGCACCTCTACGGGAAGGCCGACATCAGACCCGGCCGGAAAATGGGCCACTACAACCGGGTCATCGGCCCCGCACCGGGAGTCTCGTAGGCGCTGCCGTTCGATCCGAGCTCCGGGAGTGGAACGAACCGCCGCCTCGTAGCTCTGCGTGTGCTGTCCACTCGGACGCGCTGACCCTTGGCGGCGAGAGGGGCCCCCGCCGGCCGGGGTGAGACGTCGGCCGGTATCTCGGGCGCGCACAGCAGGGTTCGGGCGTCGCTCCCGTCCTGCCGGTGTTGAGTGGGCTCCGTCTACGCTGACGCCATGCCGGTCCACCGGGGTAGTTCGCCTCCGCCTCCGTCCGCCCACCGTCGAGGGCCTGTCCGGTGATCGCCACCGCCGGCCTGCTGCTCCTTCTGGTTGTCCCCACGCTGGTCTGGCTGACCGTGCGGTACTGGCCCAAGGACCGCCAGAGGGCCGCGGACCGTGGTCAGGTGGAATCTGGCAAGCCGGCCGTAAAGCACCGTTGGTGGCAGCCGTAACACCCACCGTTACCGGGTCCACACCGGACCCCGGTCCGGCCCGGACCGGCCCGGAGCCTTCCGACCGACATCGACCGGCTGGGGGCGGTACTCTCTGGCCTCCAGAGCTCCCGGGGGGGATATGTCTGATTCGAGCCTGATGGAAGGTCTGCGTGTGCACCCGCTTGGCCGATTGGCGCTGATCGTCGGCCTGCTGGTGACCGTCCTGGTCGGCGCCGGCGCCACCCGGGCCGGGGCATCCGAGCCCTCGACGACTGCGGCGACGAACACCCACGGGCTCTTCACCCGGGCGGCCACACTGTCCGGTCCGGTAACAGTGGGTCACGTGGTGGAGCCCCTTTCTGCCAATGCACCCGGCCTGACTGCCCACGGCTACGTCGAGCAGGAGTACTTCGCATCGGGCACCGCTTCGGCCTTCACGTCCACCGCGACGCCCAGTGACGGTCGGTGGTCTGTCGCTCCCTCGACATCCGCCTTCTACCGCACCAGAATCTTGGTACGCCGTCCGTCGGATCCGGCCAAGTTCAACGGCACGGTGGTGGTCGAGTGGATGAACGTCTCCGCCGGGGAGTCGGCTCCTGACTGGGACTACATGAATCCCGGGTTGATGCAGGCCGGGGACGCCTATGTGGCCGTGTCGGCCCAGGCATTGGGAGTCGACGGCGGTAAGGCCATTCTGAGCACCGGTGCCACCGGTGGCCTCGTCGGCACGGAGCCGGCCCGCTACAGCACCCTGGTCCATCCTGGCGACGAGTACGCCCTCGACATGTTCGCCCAAATTGGCCAGGCCCTCCGCGGTCCGCACATCGCCGCCCTGGGCGGCCTCCACCCCCGACACGTGGTGGCCCTCGGGGAGTCCCAGTCGGCCTTCTACCTGACCACGTTCGCTGACGCCGTGCTGCCTCGGAGCCACACTTTCGACGGGATCTTCATCCACAGTCGGGGTGGCGGTGGCGCCCCGTTGGGTGGTGGCACCATCGGGTCGAGCGCCAGTGCGGCCGGCCTGCACATCCGCACGGATCTCACCGTGCCCGTCTTCATGTTCGAGACCCAGACCGATCTGATCGCCCTGGGCTTCGCCTCGGCCCAGCAGCCCAACACCCGTCTGATCCGCACCTGGGAGGTGGCTGGAACCTCTCACGCCGACGCTTACGAGGTCGGAGCGGCCCTGTCGATCCTGGGGTGCACGACGCCGGTCAACGACGGACCCCAGCACGAGGTCGCCCAAGCCGCCTTCGCCTCCTTTACCCGATGGGTCAACCGCGGCATGGCTCCCCCGCGTCCCCCGCCGTTCCGGCTGACCAGTACCGATCCGGCGGTTCTGGCGCTGGATGGCCACGGCAACGTCATCGGTGGGGTCCGGACCCCGGCAGTCGACGTCCCGGTATCGACCCTGAGCGGTGCCGCTCCCGCCGGCACCAGCGAGCTCTGCTCGCTGTTCGGTCAGGCCACCCCGTTCAGCGCCGCCACGTTGACCAGCCTCTACCACGGCCAGAACCAGTACCTCTCGGCCTACCGGGCCAGCCTGAACCAGGCCATCCACCGGGGCTTCATCCTCCCCTCCAGCCGTGCGGAGCTGGTGGCCCGGGCTCAGCAGGTCGTCATCCCCCCGGCTTCCTGAGATCTGGGCCGACCCCCACCACCGCCCCGGGAGCATCCGGGTCGGGGGTCCGACGCCCCGACGCTGCCACATCGCTACGATCGAACCGTGCTCGGGTTGCTCATGGTGGTGGTGGTCGGGATCGTCTGGATCCGACGCCGGTGGGTGGTCCGGCGGGAGCGGGCCCAGCGGGTCGAGTGGGCCCGGGCCGAGGCCGAGGCGTTGGCCCGTGAGCGGGAGATCATCGAGGACCTCGAGGCCCGCTTCCACCTGTAGCACCCTGGCCCCGCCCTGTCCGCCACGGACGGTGGGTGGCCCGTGTAGCATTACTTGCGTACGCAAGGAGTTTCCATGAGCCCGACCGAGCCCGTCCACCCGTTCGACACCTTCGTGGCCGGGGCCGCCCCTCGGAGTCGGGAGCACCGGGGGTGGGGGCCGACCGACGGGCCGTTGCCCGGCATCTTCCTCGGCCACGGGGCACCTCCGCTGCTGGACGACCCGCGGTGGATGGGACAGCTCTTCGACTGGGCCCTGAGCCTGCCCAAGCCTCAGAGCATCCTGATCGTGTCGGCCCACTGGGAGAGCGCCCCGTTGGCCCTGTCGGGGACCGGGGCGGCCACGCCCCTGGTCTACGACTTCGGTGGCTTCGACCGCCGGTTCTTCGAGATGACCTACCCCACGCCGGACGCCTCCGGTCTGGCCGGGCAGGTGGCGGCGATGATGCCCGACTCGGCCCCGCTCCACGAGCACCGCAACCGGGGCCTCGACCACGGCGCCTGGTGCCACTCAAGGTCATGTACCCCAACGCCGACGTGCCCGCTGTCCAGCTGAGCCTGCCCACCGACGATCCGTGGGCGCTGGTCGACATCGGTCGGCGTCTCAGGACGTTGCGGGACCAGGGGGTGCTGGTCGTCGGCTCGGGCTTCATGACCCACGGGCTTCCTTCACTCACCCGGGCCGACTTCGAAGGGGCCTCGGCGCCCCAGGGGTGGTCGGTGGAGTTCGACGAGTGGGCCCGGGAGGCGCTGGCCCTCGGTGACATCGAGACCCTGGCCGCCTTCCGCGACAAGGCCCCGGGGATGCCGTTGGCCCATCCGACGGTGGAGCACTTCCTCCCGCTGTTCGTCACCATGGGCATGGCGGCACAGCCCGACGCCCCGGTCCGGACCGTCATCGAGGGCTTTGCCTTCGGGCTGTCCAAGCGCTCCTTCGAAGTGGTCTGACCGGCCCGTCCGGTTCCGACCGCCGCCCGGTCTCGTGGCACGCTGTGGCCATGGACTCCCCGGCCGACGGCCCGCTGCACCCCTGCGTGCTCACCCTGTGCACGGGCAATGCCGCTCGCTCGGTGATGGCCGGGGCCATGCTCGTCGCCGCTCCGATCGGGATCGTCACCGCCGGGACCCATGTGGTGGAGGGGCAGCCCATGAGCCGACGGACCCGTGACGCCCTGGCCTCGGTGGGCCTGGCCGCCGACGGACACCGGAGCCATCAGCTGACCGAGCGGGACCTCGAGGACGCCGATGTGATCCTGGCCATGGCCGGCGAGCACGTGTCCTACATCCGGCGGAGGCACCCCGAGGCGGCCGCCAAGACGGCCACCATCAAACGGCTGGCCCGGTACCTCCCGCCCGGCCCGCCGTCGCTTCCCGAACGCCTGGCCGTGATGGGACTGGCCGACCAGGCCGTCGAGCCTTGGGAGGACGTCGAGGATCCCGCCGGGGGCGATGACGAGGTCTACGTGTCGTGTGCCCGGGAGCTGGCCGACCTGTGTGCCGAGCTCCGTCGGCGCCTCAGCTGAGCAGGCCCACCGGTGTCGTAGGTCGGCCGGCGGCGTCGAGGCCGCTCGGTCGCGGGTCAGTTCCGGGTCAGCTGGGGGTGGCGGAGCGAGATGTCCGAGCACGCCTCGCACACCTCCTCGGGGATGACTCCGGCCTTCATCAGATAGCCGAAGGCGATGCACCCGAGACAGACGGCGAAGACCGACTCGAGGGTGGCGGCGACGGCCAGCAGGCCCACCACCACCCAGGTCGCGGTGGCCTGCCCGAAGCCGAACCACAGGATGAGGGCGGTGGTGGAGAAGAGCACACCGACCGCCTGAGCGAACCGTTTGGGGGGACCGGCCACCAGCTTCGGCGACCGGGGGAGTCGGGGGGCGATCACCCGCGTAGCCAGCTGGCCCAGGGGGCTCAGCGTCGGACCGGACAGCACCCGGGCCCAGAACCCGTAGGTCAGGGGGATGAGGATCCACGGCTGCTGGAAGGCGATGGCGGCGATGGACATAACCAGCACACCGCCCGCCACGATGCGGGCCGCATACTCGTTCACCGGATTGGGGAAGCTGAACACCCACATAGTTTACCTGGTCAGTCGGGTATTCGTACCGGAACCCGAGGTGGGTGGGCTCAGGCGGCGGTGACGGCGCCCTGCAGCAGGTGGAGGCCGTCGAGCCCGGGCAGTCGATCGACCCGACGGTCGATGCGGTCGGCCATGGCCTGTCCGTCGTTGTCCCCGAACAGGTAGGTCCGGAGGAAGTCGACCTCCTGGTCGGGCACGACGCCGGTGCCCACCGGAGCCCAGAAGCGTCGGAGGGCCCAGCGGGTGACCTTCTGGGCCGCCCGGCTGTCGCCCAGGCGGGACTTGGCCTGGGTGGCGTAGAAGTCGATGTGACGACCCTCCTGCTTCATGATGCGCTTGAGCAGTTCAGTCAGCGTCGGGTGGTCGGCCAGCTTGGCCAGGCGGGCGTAGGCCGCCTGCGTTGTCCACTCGTTCACCGCGCCCCACGTCATGTGCACGGCGGTGAGGTGCGGTGTGATGGCCGAGGCCAGCTGGAAGCTGAGTGGCTTCCACTTGTCGCTCTTGGGCAGCTTGTTACGGAGGGCGGCGATGCGCCCGGTGCCGGCCAGCTCGTCGTGTGCCGTCAGGATCCGTGCGATGGCCTCGCCGTGCCAGAACTCCTCGTAGTTCCACAACGTGAGGAAGGTGGTTACCTCGGGGTCACGGTGGGCCCGGGTGACCAGTACGTCTCGGAGGTAGCAGACGGTGTGGTTCTCCACGTCGTGCATGTAGCGCAGGCAACGGAGTGCCTCGGGGCTGAGGGGCTGCAGGCGGAACGAGTCGAAGTCGATGTCCTCGAGGTCGAGTTTCTCGGAGAGGTTCCGGTAGGTGGCGATGTCGAAGCTCATGGTGATTATTCGTCGCCGGACTCGGTCGGGATGACCTCACCACCATCAGAGCGACTGAGCGACCCGAGGGTGCCGGAGGGTTCGGTGGCTCCGCAGTACATGACGCGAGGTTAGGGCAGGGGTGGGCTCATCTGGTGGTATCGGAACGGTTGACGGGCGCGACAAACGCCGGCTCGAAAGCCGGCGTTTGTCCCTGTCCCCTGCGAGAGGGAGGATGATGGTGAGGTCGACTGCTCAGCCGGTGTAGTCCGTAAGCGGTCGTGCATCCTTGGTTGGGCTGAAGGCGTTGGGTACCGGATACTGACCCAGCACGAAGTTGAGGATGGCAGCGTGCTGCATCTCCACCGGCTGGATGCTGGCCGCCACCTTCACCGATGACGTGGCCTTCACCGCACCGATCGCCGACTGGTACGTGGCGGCAGCCACGTCCTCGAGGGTCAGGGCCAGCTTGGCCGCTCCGGTGACATCGGTCACCTTGGCGAAGGCCTTGTTGACCGTCGGCACCAGCGCCGCATCCGGCGTGGTGATCGCCGAGTGTCCGGCGGCCACGATGGCCGAGTTCCACGCCTGGGCGTGCTGGGTGTGCTGCCCCTTGACCGTGGTCACGAAGGTGGCCACGGCGGGAGGCACCGTCCCCAGCTTGCCGGCCCCGGCGGCGGTGAGCACGTCACCGTAGGCCGCCACGGCCAGGTTCTCGAGGCTGGCGGCCAACGCCGCCACGGCCAGGTCGCCGGTGAGCTTCCCAGCCGTGGACGACCCCGACCCGGAACCCGCCGTGGTGGTGGTCGAACTGGACGAGCCCGACGAGCACGCGGCCAGCACGGCTCCTCCGGCCACCGCACCGGCGCCGATAAGGAAGCCCCGTCGGCTACTGCGGGACTTCTCGGTCCACTCGGCCAGGGCCCGGTTCATGGCCGGCATGCCTACATCCTGGTGAATCTGTTCGAGGTCGTTGGTCATCACGGTGAGCTCGTGCTCGGAGATGGCCATGACGTCAGGGGTACGGTTGCGATGCCTCATGAGAGTGCTCCTTCACTGGCCGGGCGGGCCTGATCGGTGGGGAAGAACGCGTCGGGGAATCCGACGGAGCCGGCGGCTGCCGGCAGGTTGGCCACGTTTCCGGGGGCCAGAGTGATCAACTGCGGGGCGTTGGCATTGAGCAGCGCCTGGACGGCCAGCAATACCGAGGCGTGTTGGGCCTCGACGCCCATGATCGATGCGGTGACCTTCTTGGCGTTGGCATCGGACAGGGCGGCCACATCGGCCACGTACGTCTCGGCGGCACCCTGCTCCAGCTCCAGCGCCAGGGCCACGACCGGGCCGGGCGAGGTCAACCCGGGCACCGCTTTCTGAACCACCTGGGCCAGGACGGGGTCGGGATTGGTCTGAGCCTTGCCTCCGAGCCCGGTGATGGCGGCGTTGAAGGCCTCGAGGTGCTGCATGTGCTGCTGCATGGTGGTGGTGGCGAACGCCTTGACCACCGGGTTGGCCGAGGCGCCGCCGATGAAGGGCAACGTCAGTGCCGTCTTGTAGGTGGCCACGGCCAGTACCTCGATGCTGGACGCCGTCTGCAGGATCTGCACGTCGGCGCCCGAGGCGGCGAAGGCCGGTGAGGCGAAGAGGGCCTCGAGGGCACCGGCGATGCCAGCGGCGGCGAGCAGGCCTCCACCGAAGACCGCACCGGTCATCATCGTGGAGCGGCGGGCGGCCACGGCTCGGGACTCGTCGGGATCGACCAGTCCGTGGGCCCGGGCGTCCTGGCCCGTCTCGACCATCTCGGTCAGGGCGGGCACGGTGGACGCCATGGCGTCGCGGTGCAGGTCCTGGCTCTCCTCGATCAGGGAGGTCATGGCGTTCGGGTCCACGTCGACCCGGCCCTCCTCCGGTGCTGATCGGCTCAGCTTCAGCCTTCCTCTCATTGCTTTTCCTCCTGTGGGTTGTGGTGGATGGGTGATGCTGGTGAGATCGGTTCGTCGACCGCCTGGCCGTTGGGTGCGGCAGGCTGCCCGCCGACCGGTGGGCCGGATGGTCACCCCGAGACGACGAGGGTGCCGGTCATGTACTGGTGAATCGAGCAGATGTACGAGTAACTGCCCGGGGTGTTCGGCGCCGTGAACGTCTTGGATTGCCCGGCCGCGATGTCGCCGGTGTCGAAGCCGCCTTTGGACGAGGTGATGGTGTGGGCCACCTGGTCGTTGTTGGTGACCGTCACCGTGGCTCCCGGCGCCACCGTGACGGTGCTCGGTGCGAAGGCGAAGTTCTTGATGGTGATGGTGTGCGCACCGGTGGCGCCGGACGCCGAGGTCGAGCTGGACGGCGCTGTGGTCGATGTGGTCGAGGTGGCGCTCCCCGAACTGGAGCAGGCCGCCAGCACCAGGGCCGTGCCGAACAGGGTGGCCACGAGAAGTTGGCGGGCTCGCCGGTGGTGCCGGATGGAGGGATTCGTGGCGGTGATCGTCTGGAGCTGGGGAGGGTGGGTCATCACCCTGCATTCGGTGCCGATCCCATTGTGGATGCCCGGCAGTTCTCGGACAGCCGGCGCAGTACGCACATCGTCCCTGGCCACAGGGTCTGAATTCTTTTGACTACGGCGTCATCCGGCTATGCCACCGACTCCGAATACTCTTTCGTGATGGTCGAAGTGGAACAGGCGAGCGACGCCAACCTGGTGGTCGCCATCGGCCGGTGGCACGAGCAGGCCTTGGCTGAGGTCTACCGCCGGCACGGGGGGGCGGTGCACGCGCTGTCTCGCCGTATCCTCCGCAGCGACCCGCCGGCCGAGGAGATAACCCAGGAGGTCTTCTTGGATCTCTGGAACCACCCGGAGAAGTTCGACGCCCAGCGGGGAACGCTGCGCTCCTTCCTCTTGGCCCGCACCCACGGCAAGTCGGTGGACTACGTGCGGTCCGAGGTGTCCCGCCGGGCCCGGGAGGAGAAGACCTCCCGTGAGACGGCCACCGCCGGGTACGACATCGACCGCGAGGTCTGGGACATGGCGGTGGCCGAGCAGGTGCAAGAGGCGTTGGGTGCACTGCCCGACGAGCTGCGTCAGCCCATCGAACTTGCCTACTTCGGCGGCCACACGTACCGGGAGGTAGCCGAGATGCTTCGCGAGCCCGAGGGCACGGTCAAGAGCCGCATCCGGTCCGGACTGGGGCGCCTTCGCATCAACCTGGCCGAGCGCGGCGTCCAACCCGCTGGAGCAGAGCGATGAGCGACGACCTGTCCGTAGCCGAACACCACGAGATCCAGGAGCTGTTGGGCGCCTACGCCCTCGACGCCGTGGACCCCGAGACGGCGGCCAGCGTCGAACGCCACCTCAACGGCTGTATCAAGTGCGCCGTCGAGGTGGCTCAGCACCACGAGGTCGCCGGCCTGCTGGCCAACTCCGGAGGCGAGTCCCCGGCTCGACTGTGGGACGGTATCGCCACCCAGCTCGACGGGTCGGTGCCGCCGTCGTGGGAACGGTTGGCTTCGCGGCTCGAGTCCGGCAACGGTCGGGCGGCGCGGCTGGTCAGCACCGGCACCACGGATCAGACCGCCGAGGAGGCTGCCGCCGCCGCGACCGACCTCACCACCGGTGTCGGCCGTGACGCCACCGTGGTGCCCATCACGGCGGCGCGGCGGAACCGTTGGATCGTGCGGGGGGCCTCCCTGGTAGCGGCAGCTGCGGTGGTCGTCGCCCTGGTGCTCGGGGCCCAGGTCAATCACCTCCATCATCAGGTGAGCGCGCTGCAGGCCCACCCACTGCTCTCGGCCGCCGAGCAGTCGGCCCTCGCCGACCCATCCACCAAGCAGGTGCAGTTGACCGCCCAGCCCGGCTCGGCCAGCCCGGCCAAGGTGACGGTGGTCCTCACCCACACCGGCACCGGCTTCGTCGAGGTCGATCAGCTCCGCTCCCTGCCGTCGGGCAAGACCTACCAGCTGTGGGGGGTCATCGGGGGCAAGACCATCTCACTCGGACTGCTCGGTACCGACCCGGCCGTGGTCCCCTTCAGCGTGGCCGGCGACGGTTCGGTACAGGCGTTCGCCATCACCGCCGAGCACGCCGGGGGTGTGGTCCAGAGCGCCAACCAGCCGGTGGTGGCCGGCGAGGTGACCGCCTGATCGGCTAGGCGGACGGGCGTCGGACGTGCTCACCCCGGTGGGCTGGCGTATTGGGGCACCGGTCGGGGTTCGCCCCACGATGCTGACTCAGATGCGGTGCACCTGGCGCAGGCCGGCCCAGGCGAAGTCGGCCAGGCGGGTAGCCAGACGCTGGGCCTCGGCATCCCGTTCGGCCCGTCTGGCAGCCTCGTCGGTGAGCGTTCCCAACGGAGCGTCGAACCCGTCCCGTCGGGCGTCCAGCCAGTGCCGGCTGGCCCCTTCAGCCATCCCCACCACGGCGTGGGCCAGGAGGAGGCGGTGCTCAGGGTCGAGCCCGGCGTCGATGAGGGAGTCGATGGCTTCGGCCAGGGTGTCCTCCACACGGCGGAGGGCCTCTCCCAGTTCCTGATCGTCCGGGGCGTCGCGTCCGTAGAGGAGCCGAAATGCCTGCTCGTTGCCGAGCATCAGCTCGAAGTAGGCGGCGAACCCCAACTCCACCTGCTGACGGGGCCCCTGGGCGTCGGCGGTGGCTTTGACGATGTCGGTGACCAGTTCTCGGGAGAACACGTCCATCAACTCGAGATAGAGCGCCCGCTTCGACTCGAAGTGTTGGTACACCAACGGCTTGGTGACGCCGGCGGCCTCGGCGATGTCGTCCATGGTGGTGGCGGCGTACCCGTGCTCGGAGAACAGCGTCACGGCCACATCGAAGAGCTGTCGCCGGCGCGCATCGGCGGTGAGCCGGCGCCCGCCGGCGGCAGTGGACCGACCGCCTTGTCCACCCGCGCCGGACTCAGGGATCACCGCGCTGGCCATGCCCACCAGCGTAGCCGGGGGCCGGAATCGGGCCCGGCCCGGGACGGTCCAGTGCGTTCTACCCCGGGCTCGCCCCATCGGGACGTCGGGGTCACGAGGGAGACGGGGTCACCAGGGAGGAAGGACCGAGGCGATGCGGTCGGGTAGGTCGCGGAGGGAGAAGTGGGCCGCCGCCACCGCCAGATTCCGGTCCAGCAGGCCCGGGTCCGGTGCCTCCAGCCAGGCCGCCAGTCGCTCGGGCTGGTCGAGGCCGAACCAGTCGAACCCGAAGGCGGCGAGTTCCGCCGCCACCGGATAGGGGCCGACGGCCAGGGGCCGGCGGTGGACCACCGATTCGACGGTCGGATTGCCGAACCCCTCCCAGGTGGAGGGGAGGGTCACCACGTCGCAGGCACCGTAGGCGTCGTCGATGGCCACCGGCGTGTGGCCTCCCGGGGACCCCAGCACCACCGGACACCGGGCCGAGGCCACCAGGGCGTCGAGCTGGTCGCCGTAGCCGTCCTCGGCTGGACCCAACAACCAATAGGTGGCGCCCAGCCGGGCGGCCAGCTCGAGCCCACCGGCCACGTTCTTCCGCGGAATGGCCCGGGTGGGCTGGAGGACCAGGGTGGCATCGCGGTCGAGGCCCAGGCGGTGACGGAGCCGGTGGCGCCCGTCGCCGTCGGTGGCCCGTCCGTCGGCCCGGGCGGCCGTGACCTCACCCACGGCAAAGGCGTTGTAGATAGTGGCGGCGGCCAGGCCCCGGTTGGCCAGCTGGTGCCGGCTCAGCTCGTTGATGGTCACGTGGCACCACCGGGGGTCGGTCGGGGGTGGGGGATGGTGGACGTAGGCCGGGCGCTGCCAGGGGAGGTCGTGGTGGTGGAGAACGGCGGGCCGTCGGGCCAGGGCTGCCGCTACCGCCGACGTCGCGCCCGGATTGAGGGGGAGGGAGCAGAGGTTCTCCACCACCACCAGGTCGGCGCGGTCCAGAGCGCCGTGGAGCTCGTGGGGCGTGGGTGGCTCGGTGGCCCCGATGGCCAGGCCGGGGAGGAGATGGTCGACGGGGCCATCGCCGGCCACGGTGTAGGTGGTGAACCCCAGAAGGCGCAGGGCCCCCTGCCATTTGGTGGCCTCCACGGCCACACCGTCGGATCCGCCGAGACGGAAGGAGAGTAGGGCGACGGTCGGGATGGGGTCACCGTAGTGGGCTAACCGGGCCAGGCCGCCGGCCCCCGGGGGGCCAGCGCCCGACGAAGCAGGCCGGATGGCCCCGACCACCGGAGATCGCCGGCCTGCCGGACCGGTCCCCAGATCTCCCGGACCGGACAGTGGTCCACCGGGCGGGATAGCGTCGTCCCGTGCCCGACTACCAACCTCCCGAGTCGACCGACGACCTCCTGTCCGTTCGCCAGGGGGCCGTGCTCACCCTCACCATCAACCGGCCCGAGCGGCGCAACGCCATGACCTGGGAGGTCATCCGGGGGCTCCGCCACGAGGTGGCCAAGGCCAAAGTCGATCCGGCCGTGCGGGTGGTGGTGCTGGCCGGGGCCGGTGACCTGGCCTTCTGTGCTGGCGCCGACCTCTCGGGCATGGTGCCCGAGGACCCGGGCGGCGTGACCGACGGTTATGCCCAGCACCATCGGGCCCGAGGGTGGCTGGCCGAGCTGTTCGAGGAGCTCTGGGCCCTGGGCAAGCCCACCATCGCCCGGGTGCAGGGCTGGGCCATGGCCGGGGGGTTCGGATTGGCCCTGGCCTGCGACATGGTCATCGCCTCAGACCAGGCCCGCTTTGGTGCGCCGGAGCTCAATGTGGGCCTGTGGCCGTACATGGTGACGGTGCCCATGCTCCGTTCCATGCCCCCGAAGAAGGCCCTCGAGTTGTGCCTGACCAGCCGGGTGGTAGGCGCCGAGGAGGCCGACCGGATCGGCTTCGTCACCCGGTTGGTGGCACCGGACCAGCTGGATGCCGCCGTGGCCGAGATGGCGGCGGTCCTGGCCTCCAAGCCGCCCGGTGTGATGAGGTTGGGACGCGAATCGTTCTACGCTGTACTGGACTCGGCGGCGACCGAGGCCCTGCCGTATCTCCACGCCATGCTTACGGTGACCAGCCAGACCGCCGAGGCGGCGGAGGGGATCGCCGCCTTCATCGAGAAGCGGCCGCCGGCCTGGCAGGCGTCACCTGACGACACCGACCCGAACTGACATCCGAGGAGCCCATCGCATGGCCAAACGAGCACTCATCACCGGCATCACCGGCCAGGACGGCTCCTATCTGGCCGAGTTCCTGCTCGGCCAGGGCTACGAAGTCTGCGGCATGGTCCGTCGGTCGAGCACACTCAACTTTGAGCGCATCGCCCACATTCAGGACCGGCTGACCCTGGTGGCCGGTGACCTCCTCGACGAGGTGTCGATGATCAACATCCTCCGGGACAATCAGCCGACTGAGGTGTACAACCTGGCCGCCCAGTCCTTCGTCCAGACGTCGTGGAACCAGCCCGTCCTGACCGGTGAGACCACCGCCCTCGGCGTCACCCGGGTGCTCGACGCCATCCGCATCGTCAATCCCGAGATCCGCTTCTACCAGGCCAGTTCCTCGGAGATGTTCGGCAAGGTGCTCGAGGTGCCGCAGCAGGAGTCGACGCCCTTCTACCCCCGCAGCCCCTACGGCGTGGCCAAGGTCTACGGCCACTGGATCACCGTCAACTACCGGGAGAGCTACGACCTCCACGCCAGTTCAGGCATCCTGTTCAACCACGAGTCGCCCCGGCGCGGCCTGGAGTTCGTCACTCGCAAGGTGACCCACGGCGTGGCCCGGATCAAGGCCGGGATCGACGACAAGCTGGCCTTGGGCAACCTCGACGCCCAACGGGACTGGGGCTTCGCCGCTGACTACGTGCGGGCCATGTGGTTGATGCTCCAGCAGGACTCGCCTGACGACTACGTGGTGGCCACCGGCGAGACCCACTCGGTCAAGGAGCTGGTCGAGCTGTCCTTCGCCGCCGTCGGCCTCGACTGGGAGAACCACGTATTCATCGACGAACGGTTCCTCCGTCCGGCAGAGGTGGACCTGTTGGTGGGGGATCCGGCCAAGGCCGAGTCGACCCTCGGGTGGCACCGGGACGTGGACTTCCCCACCCTGGTCCAGATGATGGTCGAGGCCGACGTGGCGCTGGTGACGAGCCAGCAGCGCTAACCGCCTGTGTTCGCCCCGGCCCTCCTCCACGCCGACCCGCTCGGGCTGCTGGTGGCGTTCGGGGCCGGGATGCTGTCCTTCCTCTCCCCGTGCGTGCTGCCCCTGGTGCCGGCGTACCTGTCCATGGTCTCGGGCCTGTCGGCCGCCGAGTTGAGCGCGCTGCAAGACGCACCGAGGTCGGTGGACACTCCGGTGCCGGCGGCGGTCGGAGCGTCGTCGGTCTCAGGGGTGGCGGTCAGTGTCGGGCCGCCGGTCGTCTCGGAGGCACCGTCCGACGCTGAGGTGGGCGCGGCGTCGGCGGGCCCGGACCCTCTGGGGGGAGGGATCGGCCCGGCCGATCTGCGTCGGGAGCGTGGTCGCCTCCTGCGGGGGATCCTGGCCTTCAT
>JBBQWW010000010.1:0-64373 GCA_038210245.1 Acidimicrobiales bacterium | reverse complement strand
ACCTCGCGGGCCTTCTCGCCGAAGATGGCCCGGAGGAGCCGCTCCTCGGCGGTCTGCTCGGTCTCGCCGTTGGGGGTGACCTTGCCCACCAGCACGTCGCCGGGGCCTACTTCGGCCCCGATGCGGATGATCCCGCGCTCGTCCAGATCGGCCAGGATCTCCTCGGACAGGTTGGGGATGTCCCGGGTGATCTCCTCGGCGCCGAGCTTGGTGTCCCGGGCGTCGACCTCGTGCTCCTCGATGTGGATGGAGGTGAGCACATCGTCCTTGACCAGGCGCTCGGAGAGGATGATGGCGTCCTCGTAGTTGTAGCCCTCCCACGGCATGAAGGCCACGAGCAGGTTCTTGCCCAGGGCCAGCTCGCCGTTGTGGGTGGCCGGACCGTCGGCCAGGACGTCACCGGCGGAGACCTTCTGGCCCTCCTCCACGATGACCTTCTGGTTGATGGCGGTGTTCTGGTTGGACCGACGGAACTTGGCCAGGCGGTAGGTCTTCTTGCCCAACACGGCGCCGTTGCGGTCCTTGGCCCCGGCCTTGTATTCGACCACGATCTGGTCACCGGAGACGTCGACCACCGCCCCGTCGGCCTCGGCCATGACCACGTCGCCGGCGTCGCGGGCGGCGCGGGCTTCCACGCCGGTACCGATATAGGGCGCCTCGGGCACCACCAGCGGCACGGCCTGCTTCTGCATGTTGGCGCCCATCAGGGCCCGGTTGGCGTCGTCGTGCTCCACGAAGGGGATCAGCGCCGTCGAGACCGACACGATCTGCTTGGGGGAGACGTCCATGAGGTCAACCTCGGCCGGGGGGACGAAGTCGATCTCCGAGGTGGTGCCGTACGAAGTCGTGGTGGCACCCACCCGCACGCCGGTGCCCTGCGGGCCGCGTCGGACCAGCACCTTCTCCTCGGTGAACTTGCCCTTCTCGTCCAGCGCCGCGGAGGCCTGGGCGATGACGTGCTCCTCCTCCTCGTCGGCGGCCAGGTAGGTGATCTCCTTGGTCACCTGACCGTTGACCACCTTGCGATAGGGGGTCTCGATGAAGCCGTACTCGTTGACCCGGGCGTAGGTGGCCAGCGAACCGATGAGGCCGATGTTGGGGCCTTCAGGGGTCTCGATGGGGCACATGCGGCCGTAGTGGGAGGTGTGGACGTCCCGGACCTCGAAGCCGGCACGCTCACGGGACAGGCCGCCCGGCCCGAGGGCCGACAGGCGCCGCTTGTGGGCCAGGCCCGACAGCGGGTTGTTCTGGTCCATGAACTGGCTCAGCTGGCTGGTGCCGAAGAACTCCTTGACCGCCGCCACCACGGGGCGGATGTTGATCAGGGTCTGCGGGGTGATGGCCTCCACGTCCTGGGTGGTCATGCGCTCGCGCACCACCCGCTCCATGCGGGACAGCCCCACTCGGACCTGGTTCTGGATGAGTTCGCCGACCGAGCGGATCCGCCGGTTGGCGAAGTGGTCCTGGTCGTCGATCCGGTAGTTGGACTCGCCGTCGGCCATGTGCTTGGCCAGGTGGAGCATGTAGGTGGAGGAGGCGAGGATCTCCGACGGGCTGAGTACGCCTTGGGTCGGCGTGGGCCGCTCGAGGTCGATCTTCAGGATGTCCGAGATCCGCTCGATCTCCGGGCCGAGCTTCCGGTTGAGCTTGTAGCGGCCCACCCGGGTCAGGTCGTACCGCTTGGGGTTGAAGAAGGCGTTCTCGAAGTACTGACGGGCGGCCTCGACCGAGAGGGGCTCGCCGGGGCGGGCCCGCTTGTAGATCTCGAGCAGGGCCTCCTCACGGGTGGGAGCCAGGTTCTGCTCCTTCTCCCACTGGCCCTCCAGGAAGTCGAAGTGGCGGACGAACCGCTCGAGGAAGGCCTGGTCCTCGTAGCCCAGGGCGCGTAGCAGCACGAACAGGGAGAGGCGGCGCTTGCGGGCCACCCGGCAGCCGGCGGTGACGTCCTTGCCCGGCTTGGCCTCGACGTCGAACTCGATCCACTCACCGCGGTAGGGGTGGATGGTGCCGGTGAAGACCGTCTTGGCGTCGCGACCGGGCTGGAAGATGACACCTGGGGACCGGACCAGCTGGGACACGACCACCCGCTCGGTGCCGTTCACGATGAAGGTGCCCTTGTCGGTCATCACCGGGAAGTCCCCCATGAAGACCGTCTGCTCCTTGATCTCACCGGTGCTGGCGTTCATGAACCGGGCGCGCACGAAGACCGGCGCGGCGTAGGTCATGTCCTTCTCCTTGCACTCCTCCACCGAGAACTTCGGCGGCGGGCGCAGGTCGGGATCGGTCGGATCGAACTCCAACTCCAGGCTCAGCTGGCCGGTGAAGTCCTCGATAGGGCTGATGTCGTTGAAGGTCTCGGCGAGACCGCGGTCCAGAAACCACTGGAAGGAGTCACGTTGGATGGAGACGAGATCCGGCAGCGGCAAGGCCTCGTCGATGTTGGCGAAAGAAAAACGTTCCGGGCTGTTGGACCGTGTAGGCAACGGCCTACTCCTCCCAGTTGCAGGTGAATGGGACTACGACGGGGTGCTTCGGTGAGTCGGGTGAGGCGGTGGTGGGGACATCGGGACTACGTGGGACTGCTGGTCAAGACGGCTGGGCAAGGATCGGAGGCGTCAGTTGGGTCGACGACTACCGCCGGAGCAGTCATCGGGGGCGCCAGGGCGCGCGTCAATCAGCCAGAACATTGAAGAGGGCGGAAGGAGCAGGCACGGCAACCAGCAATCCTATACGGACGCGCACAGAATCACAAGCCCAAGGACGGAAAGCCCCGATCCAGGCCTGCACAGGGTAGGAGACACACTGCCCGACGTCAAGGATTCTGCCGATTTCGACAGGTTCCCGAACGCCGTGGCGAGGATGTCCGATCGGCCCCGGTCGGGCCCGTGCCTCATCGAGACGCCAGTCCAGCCTGGTGCCGGCCGACCCTCCGGTGTCCAGCGGCGCTACTTCAGTTCGACCGTGGCGCCAGCCCCCTCGAGCTGGGCCTTGGCCTTCTCGGCATCTTCCTTGTTGGCCTTCTCGAGGACCGGCTTGGGCGCCCCGTCCACCAGGTCCTTGGCCTCCTTCAGGCCCAGGCTGGTCAGCGAACGCACCTCCTTGATGACCTGGATCTTCTTGTCACCTGCGGCGGTGAGGATGACGTCGAACTCCGACTTCTCCTCCTCGGCGCCACCGGCGTCGCCACCGGCGGCCGGGGCCGCGGCAGCCACGGCCACCGGGGCCGCTGCCGTCACGCCAAAGCGCTCCTCGAACTCCTTCAGAAGTTCGCTCAGCTCGAGCACGGACAGCTCAGAGATGCCGTCCAGAATCTGGTCCTTGGTCAGGGTGCCTGCCATTGTCTTGCTCCTTGTTTACGGTGCTGCGTGTACGGGTTTTGGTGCGAAGAGTGCGGTTCTACTGGTGATCTGTCGGATGGACTAGCCGGCTTCGGGGGCGTCGCCCGGGCCCTCCGAGGTGGCCTCGGCGGCCGGACTGGCCTCGGCGGTGGTCTCCGGGGTGGGCTCGGCGACCGGACCGTCCTCGGCGGGGGTTTCGAAAGGGGCCTCGGGGGGAGCTTCCGAAGGGGCCTCGGCGGGGGCTTCCGACTGGGTCTCTGCCGAGGATTCGGCTGCGGGGGCGTGCCCGGTCGCTTCGGCCGGGGCCTCGAGCACCTCGCCACCGTCCTGGCGCTGCTCGATGAGTGCCGAGAGCCCGTAGGCCAGGTTGCGGGGAAGGGCCTGGACGAGGCCGGCCAGCTGCTGGAGCGGTGCGGCCAGGGCCCCGGCGAACTGGGCCAACAGGGTGTCCCTCGGGGGCAGGTCGGCCAGCACGTTGATGTCCGCGGCCGACAGGACCCCGGAACCCACCATGCCGCCCTTGACCACCAGATTCGGGTTGTTCTTGGCGAAGTCCCGGAGGGCCTTGGCTACCGCGCTCACATCGCCCTGTACGAAGGCGATCGCCGTCGGGCCGGTCAGCAGATCGTGAATCGGGGCCTGCGGTCCGCCGGCGACGGCCAGGCGGACCAGGGTGTTCTTGTAGATCTTGTAGTCCCCGCCCGCCGCGGCCAGCTCACGACGGAGCTCGGCCAGCTCGGCCACGGTGAGGCCCCGGTATTCGGTCAGCACGGCTCCGTCGGACGACTCGAGACGGTCCTTGACCTCGTTGACGACGGCGACTTTCTCGGCCCTCGGATTGTCCATGGTCCCTCCGCTGAGCATCTGCTCGCATGTGGGCCGTAGACACCATCGAGTGGCGGACATCGAGCGGTGCGCTCGATGGGGAACGCCTCATCAGGCGGATCCGATTCGGATCCCTTCGGTACCGGGTGAGCGGTACACCGGAGGTCTACGGCAGTTCTCTAGATCTGGAAAAAGGGAATCCTAGCCCACCGAACGTCGGAGGACCAGCTCGCCCGTCGGGGCGATGGGCCGGTCAGGCGCTGGCCGCCAGCTCCTCGTCGACCTTCCGGGCCAACAGCGGGTCGATGTGGATCCCAGGACCCATGGTCGACGAGATGGTCACGGCCTTCACGTAGCGCCCCTTGGAGGAGGCCGGCTTGGCCCGGTGGATCTCCTCCATGACGGCGTGGAGGTTCTCCAGCAGCCGGGGACGCTCGAAGGACGCCTTGCCGATGCGGATGTGGATATTGCCCACCTTGTCGGTCCGGTACTCGACCCGACCGCCCTTGAACTCGCTGACGGCCCGCTCCACGTCGTCGGTCACCGTACCGGTCTTGGGGTTGGGCATCAGGCCCCTGGGCCCGAGAACCCGGCCCAGGGTCCCGACCTGGCCCATCAGGTCGGGGGTGGCGATGGCCACATCGAACTCGAGAAAGCCCTCCCGCACCCTGGTCACCAGATCGTCAGCACCGACCTCGTCGGCACCGGCGGCCCGGGCCTCGGCCGCCTTCTCGCCCGCGGCGAACACGACCACCCGGGCGGTGCGGCCCGTGCCGGCCGGCAGCGAGAGCGTCCCACGGACGATCTGATCAGCCTTGCGGGGGTCGACGCCCAGCCGGATGGCCAGCTCCACCGTCTCGTCGAATGAGGCCTTGGCCGACGTCTTCACGAGGTCGACCGCCTCGACCGGCGTGTAGAGATGCTGCCGGTCGAACTGGGCCACGCTGGCCGTGTACTTCTTTCCCCTGGACATGATGGTTCTCCGTTTTCTCGAATGTGCTCGGTCGTCGGCCTCAGCCGGCGACGGCGATCCCCATGGACCGTGCCGTGCCCTCGACCTGGCGCTTGGCGGCCTCGAGGTCGGCGGTGTTGAGGTCCGGGAGCTTGATGGCGGCGATCTCGGCCACCTGGGCGCTGGTCACCGTGCCGACCTGCTCACGGCCGGCCGTCGACGCCGCCTTCTCCAGACCGGCAGCCTGGCGGAGCAGGGCCGGGGTGGGGGGGGTCTTGAGGATGAACGTGAAGGTCCGATCCTCGTAGATGGAGATCTCCACCGGGACGATGGAGCCCCGCTGGTTCTCCGTCGCCGCGTTGTACTGCTTGCAGAAGTCCATGGTCTGGACTCCGTGCGGCCCGAGGGCCGTGCCCACGGGGGGCGCGGGAGTCGCTCCCCCGGCGGGGAGCTGGATCTTCACGACCGCGAGGACGCGCTTCTTCGGTGGCATTGGTTACGTCTCCTTACCTGGTTCCGCCGGGCCTACAGCTTCGCGACCTGGCTGAACTCGAGCTCCACAGGGGTCTCTCGACCGAAAATGTTGACCAGCACCTTGAGCTTGAGCTGGTCTTCGTTGATCTCAGCGATCTGGCCGGAGAAGTCGGCGAATGGCCCTTCCTTGACCCGGACCGTCTCGCCCACCTCGTGCTCGAGGCGGGGGCGGCTGCGCTTGGTCGGGGCCTCCGCACCCTCCACCTTGACCTGGAGGATGCCCTCCACCTCACGACGGGACAGGGGTGTGGGCTTGGTGCCCGGACCGACGAATCCGGTCACTCCGGGGGTGTTGCGGATCACCGACCAGCTGTCGTCGTCCAACTCGCAGCGGCAGAGCAGGTAGCCGGGGAAGACCTTCTTCTGCACGACGACCTTCTTGCCGTTCTTGAACTCGATGACATCCTCCATGGGGATGACCACCTCGTAGATCCGGTCCTCCATGTTCATGGAGACGGCCCGACTGTGCAGGTTGGACTTGACCTTGTTCTCGTACCCGGCGTAAGTGTGCACCACGAACCAGCGCCCCGGCTGATCGTAGGGACTGATGACGAAGGGCTCGTCCTCATCGTCCTCGTCGTACTCGGCGTCCTCCTCGAGGGCAGCCTCGGCGTTGGCCTCATCCACCACTTCGGCCAGGTCGGCGGGGGGGGAAATCGGCTCAGCTGGCCCGGCCTCGGGCGCGCCGGCGGCCTCCACCGAGTCAGCTTCGTCGTCGCCCAGGGGGGCGTTGGTTTCGTCGTGGGTCACAGTCACACCGATCACGTCTTGAACAGCCAGAGGACGCCTTTGGCAAAGGCGTAGTTGAGGATGAAGATGAGGACCATCAACGACAGGAGGGTCACCAGGGTCACCGTGGTGTAGTTGATCACCTCGGACCTGTTGGGCCAGGCCACCTGTCGAAGCTCAGAGCGTACCTCGCGGAAGAACTGTCCCGGACGGAACGGCTCCCGCTTGGGGGTCCGGCGAGGAGCCGGGGCCGTCCGCTTGGGCGCGGTCTCCCCCTCGGGGTCCTGCCCCTGGCGCTGCATGGCTCGCTTCTGTTCTCGGTTCACGCGTTTTGTCCTTCGACCGCTTTCACGGGTGGTGAGCAGGGCAGGAGGGACTTGAACCCCCAACCTTCGGTTTTGGAGACCGGTGCTCTACCAGTTGAGCTACTGCCCTCTGCCGACCGCCACGACCCCAACGGAGGAGCCGATCACAGGGGCGGTTGCCTAGGTTATCACCGGCCCCACGGGAATTCCCAGGCGAAACCGGGGAGATCCGAGCTGGCCGGACCCCGTCGGGGCTGAGTGCCACCGGTCCCTCCCGGCCAACTCCCGCGGTTCGACGGTCAGCCCTATCGGGTCTCCTTGTGCAAGGTCTGCTGGCGGTCCCAGCGGCAGAACTTCTTCATCTCGATCCGCTCCCGGTCGTTGATCTTGTTCTTGGTCGTGATGTAGTTCCGTCGTTTGCACATCTCGCAGGCCAGCGTGACCTGGATGCGCTTGTCGTTCTTTGCCACGGTGAACTCCCTTAACGCTCCCATGGCCGGCCGGGAGCTTCAGTTACGGCTGTTGCCTGATACCGCCCACCTCGGTGGGCCATTTCCTACTGCGTCCTGCGGTGCTACGACTGGTAGCGGCGGCCGGGCTCGAACCGGCGACCTCACGATTATGAGCCGTGCGCTCTGACCAACTGAGCTACGCCGCCATGGGCGAGCCCCCGGTGGGGATTGAACCCACGACCCCCGCCTTACCATGGCGGTGCTCTACCACTGAGCTACAGGGGCGTTGCAGCTCGACCGAGCAGCAGAGGTACAAGCATAGCCAAACCTGGGCCCACCGAGAAGAGCAGGCCGTCTCGCTACCATCGGCAGATGCATATCCGCCTGGTGAGACCCTCGGACGCCGAAGCGATCCGGGCCATCTACAACGTCGAGGTACTGGGGTCCACGGCCACCTTCGACCTCCGGCCCCGGACCCCCGAGGAGCAACAGGCCTGGATGGCCGAGCACCGTGGCCCCCATGCCGCCGTGGTGGCCGTCGACGTCGGCGAGCTGGTCCTGGGATTCGGCTCCCTCTCGGTCTTCCGTGACCGCCCGGCCTACTCCACCACCGTGGAGAACTCGGTCTACGTGGATGCCGCCAGTCGAGGGGCCGGCGTGGGCCGGGCCCTGCTGGACGAGCTGGTCATCCTGGCCGGCCAACACGGCTTCCACGCCCTGATCGCCCGTATCGGCGGGGGCAACGAGGCCTCCATCGCCCTCCATCTGGCCTGCGGCTTCCAGATGGTCGGGGTGGAGCAGGAGGTGGGCCGCAAGTTCAACCGGTGGCTGGACGTCTCGGTCCTCCAGCGCCTGATCTGATCGGATCAGCACCGGTCGGCCAAGGCCGGTGGCGCCGGCGGCCTCAGGCGGCCGGGGACGAGGCCAGCCCGGCCATGTTGACGGGGGATCCGGTCAAGGGGGTCCCGGACTGCTCCCAGCTAGCCAGGGGCACGGTGAGCACCACGAGGATCCACAGCAGGGTCAGGACGATCAGCAGAGGATCGCCGTGGACCAGGCTGTTGAGCAGCTGGGCCCCCCCGGGTAGCTCGATGAAGGCCGTGACCATGGACAGCCCGATGATGAGGGACCGCAGGCGGCCGAGGGCCACCGGGGCCAGCAGGATCAGGCCCCATGACAGGTACCAGGGCTGGACCACCGGACCGAGGATGACGAAGACCAGCAGGGTCAGACCGAGGGCCTTGAGGGTGCCGATCCGGTCACTGTTCAACAGCAGCCAGACACCGACCACGCCGGCGACCAGCAGTCCGAGGAATCGGGCCACCGTCAGCACCCCACCGAGTCCGACCCCGATATGGGCGACGTGGGCCACGCCGGTGAACAGCAGGGCCAGGGATGTGGTCGGGGCGGTCCACGACCGGACGGCGCCCGGGGTGCCCAGTATGGAGACCCATCCCCATCCGAGCCCGCTGATGTACGAGAAGAACCCGAGCACACCGGCGGCGATGAGGGCGGCGGTGACCACCGGTCGCAACCGGTCCCGCGTCGAGGCCTGGGCGCCCAGCCAGCTCCACCCGACATAGAGGACACCGATGGCCGCCGGGGCCTTGATGGCGGTGGCCAGGGCGCAGAGCAGGATCCCGACGATGGGCCGCTTCTCCTTGGCGGCGACCAGGCCGGCCAGGAGCAGGCCCAGCATCAGGGCGTCGTTGTGGGCCCCGCCGATCAGGTGGAGGATCGTCACCGGGTTGAGCACCATCAGGGTGAACAGCTCGGCGCCGTCCCGGTGGTAGAGCCGGGCCAACTTGGGCACGGTCCAGGCGATCAACAGCACACCGGCCAGAGACAGCAGGCGGAGCAGGACGATGGTGGCCAGCTCGTTGTGGAAGGTGATCCGGGTGAAGAACCCGTCCATCTGGAGGAACAGCGGCCCGTAGGGGGCCGGGGCGTTGCCCCACAGGGGGTCGACCGGTGCGGTGTAGGAGTTGTTACCCAGCTCGAAGGGCCCGTACAGATACGGGTTCATGTGGTGGCTGACCATCTCGCCCTGGGCGGCATACGAGTAGGCGTCGCGGCTGAACAGTGGAGCGATCACCAGCATGGGCGTCGTCCATAGGGCGAAGACCCACATCATCTTCCTGATCGGGACCCCGGGACAACGGGCATAGAGGCGGGTCATGCCCCACCACACCCGCATCAGCAGGAGCAGTCCGCCGTACACCGCAGCCAGTGAGAAGTACACGGCCCAGGTGCTGGCCCCGTCGGTACTGGGTACACCGAAGAACCAGACCCCGGGCATCTCGAGTTTGAACGGCGAGCTGGGCAGTGAGGCGCCCACCGCGATGGCCACCATGGCGACGAAACCCAGCAGGGCCGGGCGGAGGATCAGGCCCCGGGGCTGGGAGGTATCGGGCCCCTGGATCTCGGTGGCCCGCTCGACTCCGCTTCCCCCCCACCGATCCTTCAGCCAGGCACTGGCGGTGTCCAACGCCTGCAGGCCGACGCCTCCGACCTCGACGGCCAACGACGTGAGCCCCCCCGTGGAGGAGTCCGGCGCCTGAGGGGGCCCGTGTTCGGGCGCCTCTGCGGCCGTGATCTCGGATGGCATCAGGTTGGGGGACTTCTCCTCGGTCGAACCACCGGGGGCCGGTGGTTCCATCTGGCGAAGAGGACCTATTCCCTAGTTCCTCGACTGGCTGGTGATCTCGGGCTGTGGCGTCGGCGATGGGGGGCTGTCGGACTGGTGCACAGTCCAGAAGACTGGGCTGGCTGGCGGTGGCAAAGTCCCGGTGCCTTTCGGGGCCACCCACCCAGGGGCAGCTCCACCGCAGTCATTCCGTAACTTCATTGTAACGAACCGGCCCAGGGGATCAAGTCCGATGAAGCCGCCTCCCGAGACCGCTCCGGACACTGTAGGGCCCCCATCCGGATTGCACAGGGCACCTCGGTCAGGCGGGCTGGTCACCGGGACGGCAGGACGGCCCGCGGACCGGTCGGGGGTCAGCCCGGGTGGGGCGGGTGGTTCGGGCGACCGGAGCGGAGAGGCGCCGGGGGTGGGCCGGACGTCCTCGTCCTGACCACCCCCGGCGTGCCCCTGCGGTGGGCCGGGAAGGATTTGAACCTTCGAAGCTTGCGCGGCAGATTTACAGTCTGCTCCCTTTGGCCACTCGGGCACCGACCCGCAGGCCGGAAGGATATCGCCTGGTGCGGGAGTACTGTTTCGGAATGCCCACCTTCGACGTCGTCTCCGAAGTCGACATGCAGGAAGTCCGGAACGCGGTCGACCAGGCCAACCGCGAGGCCACCACCCGTTTCGACTTCAAAGGCACCGACTCCACCATCGAGTTGTCGGACACCGAACTGGTGCTCTCGTCCTCCACCGAGGACCGCCTTCGAGCCCTCTACCAGGTCCTACAGGAGAAGATGGTCAAGCGGGAGGTCTCTCTCAAGTCCTTCGACGTGGGCAAGATCGAGGAGGCATCCCGGGGGTCAGCCCGGCAGCGCCTGGGCATCCAGGCCGGCATCTCCTCGGACCATGCCAAGAAGATCAACAAGTTCATCAAGGACCTGGGCCTCAAGGGGGTGAGCTCGCAGACACAGGGGGATCAGCTGCGAGTCAACGGAAAGAAGCGGGACGACCTGCAGGCGGCCATCGCTGCCCTGAAGGCCGAGGACTTCGGTATCCCGCTGCAGTTCAACAACTTCCGCGACTGAGGCCGAAGGGGGTCCGCGGCGGACCAACCGATCAGGCCGCCTCGATCAACTCGTCGAGCTCCTCGATCGGGTGCACGTGGAACAACCGGTTGTACAGCATGTACTTGAGTACCCAGAAGAGGCCGAACGAGATCAGGTTGGCCAGGAGCACCACGCCGGTCTGCTGGAGATGGGTCAGATGGTGGGTGACGCCGATGTGACGGGCGATCGCCGCACCGCCGATGGACACCACGATGCCAATGGCCGACATCACCCAGAACGGGACGATCTCCTTCATCAGATGGGAACGCCCGCCCTTGCCCCAGACCCACATCCGGTTGAGGAAGTAGGAGGGCACCGTGGCCACCACGTTGGCGAATACCGTGCTCTCGATCTCCCCCCACCAGTGGAAGACACCGAACACCAGGAACAGGACTCCGAACGACACCAGCGTGGAGATGACCGACACCATGCTGTACCGGATCAGCTGTTTGGCCTCAGGGGTGTGTCGCCTCTGCCACACGTGCTCGGCGCGCACCACGAGACGGGTCATCGGGGAAACCCTAGCCGTCACCGATCCGTAATATTCAACGCCGACACTCTCCGCGACCCGGGTGTCACAGTGCGTTGGCGCGGGCGATCCCTCCCAGCCAGGCCGCACTGGGCTTGGGCCGCCGCTCGAAGGTGGTCCGGTCCACCTCCACCATGCCGAAGGTAGGGCCATAGCCCAGCACCCACTCAAAGTTGTCCAGCAGGCTCCAGCAGAAGTAGCCGCGCACGTCGATCCCGTCCTCGAGGCAGTGCCCCACCCCGGTCAAGGCCCGAGTCACGTACTCGATCCGGTCGGCGTCGTCGTCCGTCCCGATCCCGTTCTCGGTGACGTAGACCGGGACCCCTCCAGTGACCTCCCAGGCCCGCCGGATGGTCCCCTCGAGGGCTTCGGGCCAGAACTCGTAGCCCATCTGGGTGGTCGGCACGCCCTCCTCTCCGGGCAGGGAGCCCTCCGGGCCGACCCGCTGGCGGGTGTAGGTCTGGACGCCGACGAAGTCATCCCCGCCGGTGGCCTCCAAGAACACGTCCTCGGAAGGCCGGCGGATCCGCTCCACCCACTCCTCGCCTCCCGGCTCGGTCTGGAAGTCGACCATCGAGAGGGTCAGGCCCACCGGGATGTCCCCCGGCCCCAACCGGATGGCCTCGACCCCCAACCGATGGGCGGCCACCAGGCCCTGGTTGACCACGTCCCGGCGGGCCCGGTCCCGCACCCGGGGCGGAAAGATGCCCAATCGCCACCCCATGGTGGCCACCACGTTGGGCTCATTGATGGTGCAGGCCATGCCGATGAGATCCCCGAGGTGGGCGGTGACCCGCTCGCAGTACCGGCCGAACCGGTCCGGGGCGTGCTCGGACTCCCACGCCCCCAGGGCCGACAGCCAGCGGGGGTGGGTGAAGTGGTGGAAGGTCACCACCGGCGTGATCCCGTGCTCGTGGCAGGTGGCAGCCATGCGCCGGTAGTGGTCCAGGGCCACGAGCGAGAACTCCCCCTCCTCCGGCTCGATGCGGCTCCACTCCAGCGAGAACCGGTAGGACCCGAGACCCAACTCGGCCACCAGGGCGATGTCCTCGGGATACCGGTTGAACGAGTCGCAGGCATCCCCGCTGACATCTACACAGCCGGAGGTGGGATCGTGCTCGAACTCCCACCAGTCGTTGTTCACGTTGCCGCCCTCGATCTGGTGGGCGGCGGTGGCCGTCCCCCACACGAAGCGGTCGGGAAAATGGATGTCGGGCACGGTCCGGTACCGTAGCGGCGCCTCGGGCGTGGCGCCGGGTGGTGGTGGCCGTGTCGGCCAGGCGGGTCACCGAGCGGTGGTGGCGGTACCCAGGAACGGGGCGCGGAGCGGTGGCGCCGGCGGCGCCAAATCGAGGTGTCGGCCCCCCGCCACCTGGCAGGATGGTGCCGTGAGCGAAGCCCTAGATTTTCTGGTCGACCTCCTCGACCTGGAGTCCATCGAGGTCAACATCTTCCGCGGCATCAGTCCCAACGAGGAACGGCAACGGGTGTTCGGCGGGCAGGTGGCCGCGCAATCGCTCATGGCGGCGGGTCGGACCGTCGAGACCGGCCGTCCCCACTCCCTCCACGCCTACTTCCTCCGCCCGGGCGACCCGTCCGTACCCATCCTCTACGACGTGGACCGCATCCGCGACGGCCGCTCGTTCACCACCCGCCGGGTGGTGGCCATCCAGCACGGTCGGGCCATCTTCCACCTGTCGGCGTCCTTCCACGTCGACGAGCCGGGTCTGAGCCACCAGTTCCCCATGCCCGAGGTGCCCGATCCCGAAGGCCTCGAATCCATGGAGACCCGCCTCGAGCCCTACCGCGAGGCCCTCGCCGACTGGTTCGCCAAGCCCCATCCCATCGACCAGCGCCACATCGGGCCGCTCCCCTTCAGCCGCAAGGCCAGCAAGGAGCCGATCCAGAGGCTCTGGATCCGGGCCGATGGCACGCTCCCTGACGACCCCCTGCTGCACGCCTGCATCGCCACCTACGCCTCGGACATGTCCCTGTTCGACACCATGCTGGCTCCGCACGAAGTCAGTTGGGACGATGCCGACTTCATGGGGGCCAGCCTCGACCACTGCATGTGGTTCCATCGGCCGTTCCGAGCCGACGAGTGGCTGCTCTACGACATGGACAGTCCGACGGCCTACGGGGCGCGCGGGCTGGCCCGGGGTTTCCTGTTCACCCGGTCCGGCGAGCTGGCCGTCTCCATGGTCCAAGAGGGCCTGATGCGACGCGTGCCCCACGACACCGCCGAATGAGTGTGGGCGATGTGACTCCGTGAAGACCGGCGAACCGGGAGACCGGCCAACCGGGCCGTCGGACCCACGGGAGGCCCGTGGCCAGGGGCGAGATGGAGTGACGCCCCGCCACAGGCAGGTCGGTCGGCGCTGGATCAGCGAGCGGCGATCGGTACGTAGTCCCGGGCATCGTCACCGATGTACAGCTGACGGGGGCGGGCGATCTTCGAGTCCTGATCCAGCATCTCCTGCCAGTGGGCCAGCCATCCGGCGGTGCGGGGAATGGCGAACAGCACCGGGAACATCTCGAGGGGGAAACCCATGGCCTGGTAGATCAGGCCCGAGTAGAAGTCCACATTGGGATAGAGCTTGCGTGAGGTGAAGTACTCGTCCGAGAGGGCGATATCCTCGAGCTTGAGGGCGATGTCCAGCAGCGGGTTCTTCCCGGTGACCGCGAACACCTCGTCTGCCGTCTTCTTGATGATCTTGGCCCGGGGGTCGTAGCTCTTGTACACCCGGTGCCCGAAGCCCTGGAGGCGCCCACCCGAGCCCTCCTTGACGGAGGTGATGAACGGCTCGACATTGTCGATGGAGCCGATCTCGGTGAGCATCCGGATGACCGCCTCGTTGGCCCCACCGTGGCGGGGACCGTACAGGGCGGCGGCGGCGGCGGCGGTGGCCGAGTAGGGATCGGCGTGGGACGAACCCACAGTGCGCATGGCCGTGGTGGAGCAGTTCTGCTCATGGTCGGCGTGGAGGATGAACAGGACGTCGAGGGCCCGGGCCAGCACCGGGTCGGCCTCGAAGCGCGGCTCGGCGATCTTCCACATCATGGAGAGGAAGTTCGAGGTGAAGGGTAGGGAGTTATCCGGATAGACGAACGGCATGCCCACGCTGAACCGGTGTGCCGCCGCGGCCAGGGTGGGCATCTTGGCGATGAGCCGCACGATCTGCTTGTTGCGGGACTCGACGTCGAAGATGTCCTTGGCGTCGAGATAGAACGTGGACAGGGCGGCGGCGGCCGAGACCAGCATGCCCATGGGGTGGGCGTCGTAGTGGAACCCCTCGAGGAACCGCTTGCGTACGTTCTCGTGGATGAAGGTGTGGAGGGTGATCTCCCGCTCCCAGACCGCGTACTCCTCGGTGGTGGGGAGCTCGCCGTTCAACAGGAGGTAGGCCACCTCCAGATAGGTCGAACTCTCGGCCAGCTGTTCGATGGGGTAGCCCCGGTACCGGAGGATCCCCTCCTCCCCGTCGAGATAGGTGATGGCGCTCTCACAGGCCGCCGTCGTCGTGAATCCCGGGTCGTAGAACCAGGTTCCGGGGAGGAGTTTCGACCACTGGGCCGCGGAGATGCCCCCGTTCTCAAAGGGGATCTCGAGGGACTCACCAGTGCGGTTGTCGGTGATCGTGATGCTTTCGGCCACTGATCCTCAGACCCTTCTGTCGTGAACTTGACTCTCTCGCTGCTCAATCTTAGATCCACACCCCCTGCCGCCGACCAACTGACCAGCCCTGCCGGCCGACCAGCCGCCCAACGCCCGTCGTGAGGGCCGACCGCGGCCCCGACCGGCGCCGACCGGGGGCCCGGCCCACCGATCCGGCCCCCGGGGCCGCACGGGCCTCAGTCCGAGATGTGGATGAGGAACTGCTGGGTGGTCCCATCCCGGAGCAGTTGGCTGGGGGGCACCGCCACGGCGACGGTCAGGGTGTAGGTGTGGCCCAGGGCCACCGAGAGGGGGGCCAGCGAGAGGGCCACGGACGAGCCGGACCGCAGCGTGACGGTCGTCCTCGAGACCGAGCCCCGGGCCCCGGAAGCCGGCGGCGCGGTCCCGGGTGGGTCGTCCAGGGCCAGCGTCTGGGTCACCGCCACCCCCGACTCGGGGACGGTCCCGCAGTTGGTCACCGTGGCCTCCGCCGTCACCGTGGGGGTGGGAGGCAGCTCCGTCGGCACGGCCCCCGGGACGGTGGATGTCACGTTGACGCAGTCCTTGCCCAGGAGCCCTGGCCCTCCCGAGGAGACCGCAGGCGGTGACAGGCCCACCGCGGTGATGGCCAGCCGGTGGTTCGGGGCCAGTTGGGTGGAGTTGCCCAGCAGGGCGGCCGAGGAGGCCAGCTGCGGGGAGCCGAGGGGCGCCCCGGTCAAGGGCGGCGGCACCCACACCGAGCGGGGTAGTCGGATCGGCAGCCGCTGCTGGCGAATCTGGGTGACCAGCGAGCGGTAGTCCACATCCGACTGCTGGAACACCAGGCCGGCGTTGCCCATCGAGGTGGTGGCCTGCACAACGGAGATGAGCGGGGCGGAGCTGGTCGGCACGGCGGCGGTCGGGGCGCCGGCAATGGGCAGCGGGGTCATCCCGAGCAGCCGGTCGATGCTGGTGCGCAGGTCGGCGGCGCCGGTGGCCCGGGCCTCCATGACCTGACTGAGCTGGTTGCTGACGTGGTCCGAGGGATAGGGCGGGACCAGGCCGGTCGCCTGGGCGGCCTCTTGGGCGGTGGCACTCACCGCAGCGTCGAGACCCTGCTGCAGGACGGCACGGGCCGTACGGGGCAGCGCCTGGTTCTTCAGTCCCGGAGCCGACCGCATCACGGCAGCCAGCTGGCTCCCCGTCTGGTTGGAGGCCTCCACCACCCGGGAGGCCAGCGCCCCGTAGCCGGAATCGGTGGAGCTCCGGTAGCCGCTGGACTGGGCGTGGATCTCGGCCACCGACCCCACCACCAGGACCAGTGCGACGGCGGCGATCAGCGCCAGCAGCAGGGTGCGGCCCCAACTGCGGTGCCCCGACGAGCGAGCTCGTCTGCGTCGGGCCCTGGGCATCCCGACGACGATAGTGCTGTCTTCCCCCGGCAACCCTGCAGGCGATGTCGTCCCTCCGCGCGGTGGCTGGCCGGGGTGGGCCGGCCCGTCGGGGCCGCCCGACCGCTGTCGGTGGCGCCGTCAGCGGCGCCGGGACCGAGGGCAGACGGCTGCCGGCTCGACGATGGCGACCCCGAGCCTGCCGTCGAGCCGACGGGGAACGAGGTCCGGACTTGGGCGGGCTAGCGGTCGGTGAGCGTCGGCGTTGGCTGTCCGGAAGCGGCCGCGCTTTCGGCGCCGGGCGTACCCGCCGTCACCAGATCGCTGGCCGTCTTGCGCCACTCTACGGTAGGCCGGATGGCGTCCATGTTCACATTGGCCTTGTACTTGTCGCACAGCGCCAGAATCGACTGGATCACCGACGAGGTGAGGAGGTTGGGCACGAGGCCGAGGTCGAGCAGCTTGGTGTGGGCGGCCCGGTAGTAGTGCTCTTCCTTCTCCACCCGGGGGTCGGCGGTGTGGACGACGGTGGCGTCTCCGGCGAACTCCGCCTTGACCATGGCGGCCATGTCCTCCACGGTGAACGACTCGGTGAACTGGTTGAACACCCGGAACTCCCCACGGTCAGCCGGGTTCTCGAGGGCCAGTTCCACGCAGGCCAGCGTGTCGAGGATGTTGAGCATGCCCCGGGTCTGACCACCGGTCCCGTACACGGTGATGGGGTGGTCGGTGACGGCCTGGACACAGAACCGGTTGAGGACGGTCCCGAACACGCCGTCGTAGTCGAACCGGGTGGCCAGGTCCGGATGGAGGGCGGTCTCTTCGGTCTCGTGCCCGTACACGATGCCCTGGTTGAGGTCGGTGGCCCGGATACCCCAGATACGACAGGCGAACATGATGTTGTGGCTGTCGTGAACCTTGGACAGGTGGTAGAAGGAGCCCGGCTGCTTGGGGTAGGGCATGACATCGGTCCGACCCTTGTGGGTGATCTCGATGAAGCCCTCTTCGATGTCGATGTTGGGTGTGCCGTACTCCCCCATCGTCCCCAGCTTGACCAGGTGGATATCGCGATTCTGCTCGGCGATGGCGTAGAGCAGGTTGAGGGTGCCGGCCACGTTGTTGACCTGGGTGTAGACGGCGTGCTTCCGGTCGATCATCGAGTACGGGGCCGAGCGCTGCTCGGCGAAGTGGACGACGGCCTCGGGATCGAAGGTGGCCAGCGTCTCGCTGACGAAGGAGTCGTCGGTGAGGTCACCCACGAACACCTCGACGGTGAGCCCGGAGATCTCCTGCCACCGGCGAACCCGTTGCTGCAGGCCCACGATGGGGACGAGGCTGTCGACGCCCATCTCGAGGTCGTATCCCCGGCGGGCGAAGTTGTCGACCACACCGACTCGGTGTCCCCTCCGGGACAGGTAGAGAGCGGTAGGCCAACCCAGATAGCCGTCACCACCGAGTACCAGAATGTTCACGTGTCGTCTCCCTCTCGCTCCAGCATTACCGCCCCGTCCCCCCCCTCGATCCCTCCGAGCATTGACGTGGACTGCACTACTTTTACCATCAGTCACCTTGGATTGCCCTGAGAACTGCAATCAGATCGTCATATTTGACGACTGCCGATTCTGACACGTATTCCCAGGAAAAGGCCGTCTCCGGGCCGCACTCCGGTCGGGTGGCGCCGTTGCGCGGGCGTCGATTGGTCACCGTTCGTTCATCTGCGGCGAGTCCGACGCCCTCCGGGCCGCGGTGCCACCGATACCCGGGGCGACCCGCCGCCGGCTCCCCGGCGCACGGTGACCGCCGGGACCGATCGGCGGATGAACGTGCGGGGCCGAAGGAGGGCGAAGCAGGTCAGGACTCAGGCGGAGTCATCCGAGGGCCCGGTGCTGTCTTCCACCACCGGGCGGGACCCGGCCACGGCACCGAGAGGTTGTTCCGTGTCGACGACCCCGGGGAGGAGGGAGAGCTCCAGCACCGGTGATCCCAGCTCGACCGATTGCAACGCCCGGGAGGTGGCGTCGACCGGGACCGGGTGGGGCAGCTCTTTCTCCCCCACTCCCACCACGCCCAGGTCGACGAACCGGCGGGCGGTGACCAACACTCTGCTCTCCAGGGAGCCCACGGCCTTGTTGTAGGCGGTGACCGCACTGTTGAGTCCCTTCCCCACACCGGCGAAGTGCTCGCCCAGCAGGGCCAGCCGCTCATAGAGCTGCACGCCGAGGAGCTGGACCTCGCGGGCGTTCTCGGCCAGGGCATCCTGCTGCCACCCGTAGGCCACGGCCCGGAGGAGGGCGATCAGGGACGTCGGTGTGGCCAGCAGCACGTGATTGGCCACGGCGTACTCCATGAGGCCCGGCTCGTGCTCGAGGGCGGCGGTCAGCAATGGGTCACCGGGGATGAAGGCCACCACGAACTCCGGTGACGGATCGACCCTCTTCCAGTACTCCTTCTTCGAGAGGGCGTCGACATGAGCTTTCATCTGGCGACCGTGGCTGGCCAGGTGGATCCGTCGTTGCGCTTCGTCGTCGGCCTCGTTGGCGTCGAGGAAGGCCTGCATGGGCACCTTGGCGTCAACGGCGACGTTCTTCCCCCCCGGCAGGTGGACCACCATGTCCGGACGCATCCTGCCGCTGTCGGCGTCCGAGGTGACCTGCTCGTCGAAGTCGCAGTGCTCGAGCATGCCGGCCATCTCCACCACTCGGCGCAGCTGGAGCTCCCCCCAGCGGCCCCGGGTCTGGGGCGACCGGAGGGCGGTGACCAGGTTTCGGGTCTCCTTTTGCAGCTGATCATGCGAGATGGACAGGGTCTTCATCTGCTCGGTGAGGGTGGTGTAGGCCTTTTGACGCTCGACCTCGAGGCGCTGGATGCCCACCTCGTACTTCCCGAGTTGCTCGCCGATGGGCTTGAGCAGCTGTTCGATGGCCTCCTGGCGCTTGGCCAGGTCCCCCTCGGCCGCCTGCCGCGTCTCGTTCAGCTTGGTGTCGGCCAGCTGGAGGAACTGCTCGTTGTTCTGCTGGAGGGCCAGGGTCGAGAGCCGAGCGAACTCTCCGGTCAGCTGGCGTCGGGTCTCCTCGAAGGCCTCGGCCCGCTGGGCACCGGCCTGGCGCTCGTGGTCGAGGTCAGCCGTCAATCGGGCCAGCTCCGACTGCAGGTCCGCGGAACGCTGCTGGTCCCCGAGCTGGCGGTCCCGGACCGCGTGGAGTTCGCCGGTCAGTGCCTGGTTCTGGCCCAGGACGTCGGCCAGGCGGGCTTCGGCCGTCCTCGCCGCCGTGACCTGGTTGGCGCGGATCAACAGGCCCACCACCACGCCGAGGACGGCCCCGGCAACGAGCCCCACGATGACTCCGGTGATCATGATGAAACCTCCTCGGGACCGAGACGGTCCTATCGCGCCCAGCGTACCGAGGGGGTGTGACGAGAGAGGGGGACGCACCGGTCCACCCCAGGTCAGGGCGCGGGTGGACCGGCCGAGGCCGGGAGGCGGGCGGCTTCGGGAGGGCGAGGGGCCAGTGTGTCAGCATGGGGCGATGCAGCGCGTCGTCATCGTGGGGGCCGGGTTCGGAGGCCTCTCGGCGGCCCGCGCCCTGGTCGGCCAACCCGTCGAGGTGACCATCGTCGACCAGCGCAACTTCCATACCTTCCAGCCTCTGCTCTACGAGGTGGCCACAGCCGGGTTGGAGGCGGGGGATGTGGCCTACCCGGTCAGGGCCATCTTCGGGCGCAGCCCCAACGTGACCTTCCGGTTCGGCACGGTCACCGGAGTGGACTGGGACCACCACTTGGTCACCCTGGAGGATGCTGCACCGCTGCCGTTTGACTCGGTCATCGTGGCCAGCGGCGCCACGGCGCGCTACTTCGGGATCCCGGGCGCGGCAGAGTGCACCTTCCCCCTCTACACGCTCAGCGACGCCCGCAGCCTGCGCGACCACATCCTGCGCCGACTGGAGGACGCCGACAGCGACCCGGAGGCGGACGTCAACGGTCTCCTCACCTTCGTGGTGGTCGGTGGTGGTCCCACCGGCGTGGAGGTGGCCGGGGCCCTGGCCGAGCTGCTGGACGTGGCCGTGCGGCACGACGGATTCAAGTTCCCGCGATCGTCAGGTCGGATCATCCTGGTGGACGGGTTGGACCGCCTGTTAACCCCGTTCCAGCCCTCCGCCGCCGCCTACGCCGCCCGCACCCTCGAGGGGCGGGGGGTGGAGTTGAAGCTCGGTCACATGGTCCGGTCGGTCGACGGCACCTGCGTAGAGCTGGACGACGGCTCGACGATCGCCACCCGTACCGTGGTCTGGGCGGGCGGGGTCTCGGTGGAGAACACGGTGGCCTCCACCCTCAACCAGGAGGCCGGACCGAACGGGCGCCTGGTGGTGGGCGCCGATCTCTCCCTGCCCGGTCGGCCCGACGCCTTCGCCATCGGCGACGCCGCCGCCGTACCCTGGGGGCCGGGATCCCGACACCAGGACGGGGTCTGCCCCCAACTGGCCCAGGTGGCGATCCAGTCGGGCAAGCACGCGGCCCTCCAGATCGTCAACCGGGTGGAGGGACGACCCACCCAACCCTTCTCCTACCGCGACAAGGGCATCATGGCCACCATCGGGCGGCGGGCGGCCATCACCGAGTTCCCCCGGGGTCTGGTGGTGCGGGGAACCCTCGGATGGCTGGCCTGGTTGGGCCTCCACATCCTCTATCTCATCGGATTCCGCAACAAGATCGTCGTGCTCATCAACTGGTCGTGGCGGTACCTGTCCTGGGGATCCGGACCCCGGGTGATCGTCGGCGACCTCCTCGAGGAAGGCGGAACCGACCCTGCCCCGAAGGCCGGAGACGCCGGGGTCGGCGACCCCGGCGCCGACCAGGACGGCCACCGGGGCTGACACCGGTGCTGGCCCGAACTCCGAGGAGCCGACCTCGCCGTGTCGGGCGATTCCGGACTTCCACTGCGGGTACGGTGGCTCCGTGGACGACGCCCTCGAACAGATCGACCGAAAGGTCCTTCAGCTGTTCGCCCTCGTCGGCGAGTCGGTAACCGGAGCGACCGATGCACTGTTGTCCGGCGACCGGGAGGCGGCCAAGGCCCTGGCCGATCGGGACGAAGTGGTCGACACCCTCTACCACGACATCGAGCAGCTGACCCTCCAGCAGCTCACCGTGGCCGGTATCACCTCGCCCGAGGATCTCCGCTTCCTGGTCACGGTGATCCGGATGCTCCCGGACCTCGAGCGGAACGGGGACCTGGCCGAGCACGTGGCCCGACGGGCGGCCCGCGGTCTCGGGGCCGAGCTGTCGGCCCGCAGCCGGGGCCTGGTCGAGCGGATGGGCGAGGTGGCCATCCACATGTGGCGCGCCACCACCGATGCCTACGCCGAACGGCTCCCCACCGGGGCCTCTCTGGTCGACACGCTCGACGACGAGATGGATGACCTCCATGTCAGCCTCACCGTGGAGGTGGTGGCCGGGACCATGCCGCTGCCGGTGGCCGTCGAGTTGGCCATGGTGGCCCGCTTCTACGAGCGCTTCGGCGACCATGCCGTCAACCTGGCCAAACGGGTGGCCGTGCTGGTGCCGTCGACGATCCCGGTGGAGTGAACCGTCCGGGAGCCGCTGCGGCCGGAACGGATCGGGCCCGGTCGGGTTGGAGCGGCCTGCGCTAGGTCGGTCCTCCCGCCCCCGGTCAGTCCACCTCGCCCATGGCCACGAGGGCCTCGGCAATCTGCACGGCATTGAGGGCGGCGCCCTTCCGGAGGTTGTCGCCGCTGACGAACAGGGCCAACTGGTGCCCGGAGGAGTCTGCGGACCGCACCCGTCCGACCAGGGACGGGTCCCGACCGGCGGCATGCAGGGGAGTCGGCACCTCCGACAGCTCCACCCCGGCGGCGCCGGAGAGGATCTCGGTGGCCTGGCGGGCACTGAGGGGCTCCTCGAACTGGGCCACGATGGAGAGGGAGTGCCCGGTGAAGACCGGCACCCGGACACACGTGCAGACCACATCGAGGGCCGGGATGCTCAGGATCTTGCGGCTCTCCTCGCGGAACTTCTGCTCCTCGGTGGTGTCTCCCGATCCGTCCCCCACCAGGGATCCGGCCATGGGCAGGACATTGTGGGCGATGACGTCGGGGAAGGTGGACGCGTCCGGGAAGTCGACCGCCGACCCGTCGAAGGTCAGCGCAGCGGCCCCGTCGACGGTCTTGACCAGCTGAGCCTCCAACTCGGCCACCCCGGCCAGGCCGGCACCCGACACGGCCTGGTAGGTCGACACCACCAGACGTTGGAGGCGGGCCGCATCGTGCAGCGGCTTCAGCACCGGCATCGCCACCATGGTCGTGCAGTTGGGATTGGCCACGATGCCCTTCCCGATGGAGCCCAGGGCGGCGGCGTTGACCTCGGGCACCACCAACGGGACGTCAGGGTCCATCCGCCAGGCGGAGGAGTTGTCGATCACGATGACCCCGGCCGCGGCGAACCGGGGGGCCAACGCCCTCGATGCCGTGGCCCCGCTCGAGAACAGGGCCAGGTCGAGGCCGGACAGATCAGCCGTGGCTGCATCCTCCACCTCGTACTCGGCCCCCCGGAACGACAGCCGGCTTCCGGCCGAGCGCGCCGAGGCCATCAGGCGCAACTCCCGAAGGGGGAAGTCCCGCTCCTCGAGGATCGTCCGCATCACCGACCCCACCTGTCCGGTCGCGCCCACCACAGCCACTCGCATGGACCCAGTCTACGGGAGCGCTCTCCCCGGGCCCGACCGGGTGGGTGCGGGCCGGGGGCGCCGCGGTCAGGCCAGTTCGAAGGCGGCGTGCAGGGCCCGCACGGCGTCCTCTGCCGCTGAGGCCCGGACCATGCAGGAGATCCGGATCGACGAGGTGGAGATCATCTCGATGTTGATACCGGAGGCGGCCAGCGTCTCGAAGGTCAGCGCCGTGACCCCCGGATGGGTCTTCATCCCGGCCCCCACCAGGGACACCCGGGCCACGTCGCTGTCGGTGGTGACCCCCGTGGCCCCCAACACCGGGACCAGCTGCTCGCACACCTCCGTGCTCACGGCCAGGTCGTAGCCGGGCACGGTGAAGGAGATGTCGGTGGTGCCGTGCAACGAGGTGTTCTGGACGATCATGTCCACGTTGACGTGGCGATCGGCCAGACCCCGGAACAGCTGGGCGGCCAGGCCGGGCCGGTCCGGCACCCCGATGACCGTGACCTTGGCCTCGGTCACGTCGTGGGTCACTGCGGTGACAATGGCGTCCTCCATGCTTGCATCCTCCTCATCGACCCAGGTCCCGGGCTCCCACGTGAAGCTCGACCGTACGTGCAGAGGCACCCCGTGGTTGCGGGCGAACTCCACCGACCGCAGCATCAGTACCCGGCCCCCGGTGGCGGCCATCTCCAGCATCTCCTCGTAACTGATCCGGGCCAGCTTGTGGGCCTCGGGCACGATGCGAGGATCGGCGCTGAACACCCCGGGCACATCGGTGTAGATCTCGCAGACGTCGGCATCGAGCACCGCGGCCAGGGCCACGGCGGTGGTGTCGGAGCCTCCCCGTCCCAAGGTGGTCACGTCCCGCTCCACCGACATCCCCTGGAACCCGGCCACCACCGGCACCCCGCCCCCGTCCA
Organism: Acidimicrobiales bacterium; assembly: GCA_038210245.1. GTDB lineage: Bacteria > Actinomycetota > Acidimicrobiia > Acidimicrobiales > RAAP-2 > Bog-756. The sequence continues at coordinate 40,341 of JBBQWW010000010.1, read as the reverse complement.
GGGTGGCCCGCAGCCGGTCGGCCTTGATCGCAACGATCTTGGCCCGGGTGTGGACGGCGTCGGTGATGATGCCGGCCTGGCTCCCGGTATAGGAGGTGGCCTCGACCCCCAGCTCGGCCAGGGCCATGCACAGGAGGGACATGGAGATCCGCTCTCCGGCGCTCAGGAGCATGTCGACCTCACGGGTGGGCTGCACCGAACTGACATCGTCGGCCAGCCGGACCAGCTCGTCGGTGGTCTTACCCATGGCGCTCACCACCACGACTACGTCGTCTCCGGCCCGACGGGAGCGCGCCACATGGTCGGCGACGGCACGGATGCGCTCCGCATCGGCGACGGAGGTCCCGCCGAACTTCTGTACCACCAGAGACATGGTGCACCAGGCTACAGGGACCGGTTCGGGGCACCGTCCGGGGTCCCGGCGGGCGACACCGACGCCCCAACCGTGACCGACTACCCTGAGGCCCCGTGCCCACCGAGAAGCGACAACGTCAGAAGGCCGGCCGGCAAGCCCGACTGGCCGCCGAGCAGAAGGCCCAGAAGCGTAAGTCCAACACCCGAAGGATCATCGTGGTGGCCATCGTGGCTGCCGTGGTCTTCGGGATCTCGTACGCCATCTTCGGCGGGGGATCGAGCAAGAGCGCCAGCAGCACCACCACCAAGCCCAACTCGACGACCACGACCAAGCCCGCACCGGCCGGGGGCTCCGGGGACAAGACCCCGAGCGCCATCACGACCTCGGCCGACTGCCCGACCAACTTCAGTGCCACCCTCAACAAGCCCTCCTACTCCGCCTATCCGCCCATGACCATCAACGCCAACAAGACCTACACGGCCACCATCACCACCGACATCGGGCCGTTCACCGTCCAGCTCGATCCGAAGACCGCGCCCAAGGCCGTCAACAGCTTCGTGTTCCTGGCCAATCAGCACTTCTTCGACTGCATCACCTTCCACCGGGTGATCCCGTCATTCGTGGACCAGACCGGCGATCCCACCGGCACCAGCAGTGGCGGGCCGGGCTACCAGTTCGCCGACGAGCTGCCCAAGACAGCCACCCCCCAGTACCCGCTGGGCTCCCTGGCCATGGCCAACAGCGGGGCCAACACCAACGGCAGCCAGTTCTTCATCGTGGCCGGCGTCCAGGGCGAGAGCCTCTCCCCCAACTACACCCTGTTCGGCAAGGTGACAGCCGGAATGGACGTGGTCAGCAAGATCAATGCCGCCGGCGCCAGCAGCGGCACCCCCACCACACTCCACCGGATGGTCTCGGTCACCGTGACCAGCTCCTGATCTTCACCCGTCGGTCGGACGACACCCCGATCCCGACCCGGCCGCCGCTCGACCCACCGCCCCAACCCACCCCAACAACCCATCCCCGAGGAGTTCCATCATGGCCCCAGAGATCCCCGCAGCCGACGGCTCCAGCCCCAAGACCCAGCGCTTCGACGCCGCCCCGCCCATGGTCATCGACCCGACCAAGCGCTACACGGCCGAGATGGTGACGTCCAAGGGCACCATGACCATCGCCCTCGACCCCATCGCCGCTCCGGCCACGGTGAACAACTTCGTCTTCCTGGCCCGGTGGCACTACTACGACGGCATCGTCTTCCACCGGATCATCCCGGGCTTCATGCTCCAGGGCGGCGATCCCGAGGGCTCGGGCCGCGGGGGCCCTGGCTACCGGTTCAACGACGAACTCCCCGCCCCCGGTCGCTACGAGATCGGCTCGCTGGCCATGGCCAATGCCGGTCCCCACACCAACGGCAGCCAGTTCTTCATCGTGAGCGGTCCCTCCGGCGTGGGTCTGCCGCCGAGCTACTCGCTGTTCGGCAAGGTGGTCGGCGGTCTCGACGTGATCAAGGCCATCGAGGCGGTGGGCAGCCAGTCCGGCGCGCCGTCCGAGCCGGTGACCATCGAGTCGGTGACCGTCACCGAGGCCGACTGACTCCGGCGCTCCGGCGCTGGTTGGACCGACCCCGGATCAGGTGGGGAGGGCGCCGAGCCCCGCCTCGGCCCGGGCGCCGTTCAGATACACGGCCACCTGGCCCACCCCCTCACTACGCCAGGCTCCGGACGGGTCCCGGATCAGTGCCGTACGTTCAGGGATGCCGGCCACCGGGGTCCCTTCCGGAGCCAGCAAGACCGAACGATGCAGCTTCTCCCCGTGCGTGTCCTCGTGGGCGTCGCCGAAGTGGGGCACCACGGCCACGCCGCTCAGCAGGCCCAGCCCGATGGTGAGACCACCGCCCCGGGCGTCGACCATGGGGTCGGTGAGGGCCATGGCCGCCGCCGACGACCCCACCACCACCGCACCCTCGTCCCACGCCGCTACCAACGCCGCCCATACCTTGGATCCCTTCAGCACACTGCGCAGGTGCATGGGCGATCCTCCAGCCAGGTAGATGAGCCGTGCCCTCCGCATGACGGCGGCCGCCCCCTCGTCCTCGGCGTCGGCCCGGGACACCACCATGAGCCCTTCGACCTGTCCCCCGAGGCGCTCGAACCACGAGCCGGCCTGGATCACCAGCCGCTCGGGGTGCTCATACGCGGCGGCCGTGGGCAGGACCAGGACCTCCTCCGAGCCGGAGGCGGCCAGAAACCCGGCGTCGAAGCTGCACCCCTCGCTCCACTCGCCGCCACCAACCAGCGCCAACATTCCAGGAGATCGGTCCATGGCCCAACTGTAGAGGTCGCTCCGACCGGGCCGGCTCCCGATCAGGCCGACCGACGGACCAGTCGGCCCATGGCGGCACAGACCTCAGTGGCCAGCGCCAGTGAATCGGCCAGGATGCCCATCCCCATGAATCCGTGGACCTGGTCGTCGTAGCACCGGTACTCGACGTCCACACCTGCCTCCCGCAACACCTCGGCGTAGTGGGCCCCGTCGTCCCGTAGCGGGTCGAATCCGGCCGTGACCACCAGGGCCGGGGCCACACCCCGATGGTCCGCGGCCAGCAGCGGCGAGGCCTTGGCCTCGGTCCAGTCGGCGGGGTCGGGAAGGTAGTGGGCCCTGGCCACCTCCATGGCGGCGCGGGTCAGGAAGAATCCCTCGGACAGCGTGCGCACGGTCTCGGTTTCCAACCGGGCATCGACCACCGGGTAGATCAGTCCCTGGGCTACCGGGGGCAGCACATCGTCGTCCAGCGAGCCGGCACCCGACCGGGCCTCGAGAGCCACCACGGAGGCTAGATTGCCGCCGGCGCTGTCTCCCATCACCCCCACCTGGCGCCGGTCGACGCCCAACTCCTCGGCGTGACGCTGGACCCAGGTGTAGCCGGCCACGGCGTCATCCACGGCGGCCGGGAACGGATGCTCGGGGGCCAGGCGGTAGTCGACGGCCACCACCAGGCACCGGGCGGTGGCGGCCAGCATCCGACAGGTGGCGTCGTGCGTGTCGAGGTCACCGGTCACCCAGCTGCCCCCGTGGAAGTAGACAATGCCCGGGATCAGCCGGCCCGGCCCGCCGAGCCCCAGACCCGCCCCGTACTGACGGTAGAGGCGCACCGGGATGGGGGGTGCCCCCTCGGGACCGGGCACCACACGGCCCCAGGCGTGGACATCGGTGCGGGTCGGCATGGCCAGTCGGGTGGTCTGTCGCATCTGGGCCCGCATCACCGTGGGATCGGTGGAGTGGCCTTGGTCCGCCCCGCTGCGGCCCCCGTCGAACCGAATGGACAGCTCGAGCAAAGCCTGGACACCCCGGTTGAGGACCCGACCGTCACGCTCCACGCGCCGGCTTCCGCCCAGGACCGAGAGGACCTGCTCAGGATGGCGGAGCAGGCCGGCCACCGCCCGGGTGGCCAGGGGCCAGTGCTCGTTGAGCCGCTGGGCCCGACGGTTGTAGAGGGCACGGTTCCGTGATCCCCGCCACGGACCCCGTGGGTAATCCCTCCCGATGCCGGGGACGACGCCGGTGTCGGGGCCGACGACCAACCCGGCGCCGCCGGTGAGAACGGGGGAGGCGGCCTCGGCCGTCGGATCGGACTGAGTGGGCCTGCTCGAGGTGGTGGCCCGGCTGGCCGTGGTGGCCCGGGTGGCCTTCGTGGCCTTCGTGGCCTTCGTGGCCTTCGTGGCCTTCGTGGCCTTCGTGGCCTTCGTGGCCCGGCTCGACTTGGTGGCCTTGGTGGCCTTGGCGGCCTTGGTGGCTCGTGGCGACGGCCGAGCCCGGGAGCCCGGGGCTGTTGGCTCCGGAGTCGAGCCACTGGCTGGGGTCTCGTCCATAGGCCACCATCGTGCCGGGAGGGTGGGGCGAAGGCAAGCGTGCCCCGATCCGACCGACGTGAGGTGGGGCCGCCTTCCGCCTTCCCGGAGCCTGGTCATCGACCAGAACCCTCAGCCGCTCCGGGCCGTCATCGGACGGGTTGGATCCGGGCGGGGTCGATAGGACGACAGGCTCCAGGAGGGGTAGGCGGGCGGCAAACCGAGGATCGTGTCGGCGCCACGAGGGGCGGCCCCACCGGCCCAAGGATCCTCCGGAGCGCCACATCGCAGGCCCCCGCTACCATTCCCCCCTATGTCAATCGCACGCGTGGGAATTGTCGGATCGGGCATCATGGGCTCAGGCATCGCCGAGACGGCGGCCACCAACGGCTTCGAGGTGGTCCTCCGCTCACGGAGCCAGTCCACTGCCAACGCCACCCTGGCCGCCATGGAGAAGTCCCTCAACCGCCAGGTGGAGAAGGGGAAGAAGACCGAGGCCGAGCGGGACGAGGCCCTGGCTCGGGTCACCGGGACCTCCGACCTCGCCGCCCTGAAGGACGTGGACCTGGTCATCGAGTCGGTGGTCGAGGACCTGGCCGTCAAAAAGGAGGTCTTCAACGAGCTGGACAGGATCACCGCCGACCACACCATCCTGGCCACCAACACCTCCACGCTGCCGGTCATCGAACTGGCCATGCAGACCGGCCGACCGGACAAGGTCTGCGGGGTCCACTTCTTCAACCCGGCCCCGGTGATGGCCCTCGTCGAGCTGGTCAGGCCCCTCACCGCCTCCGATGAGACCCTGGCCGCCACACGCGCCTTCGCCGAGGCCTGCGGAAAGACCCCGGTCGAGGTCAAGGACCAGGCCGGCTTCATCGTCAACGCCCTTCTCTTTCCCTACCTCAACAACGCCGTCCGCCTCTACGAACAGGGCGTGGCATCGGTGGCCGACATCGACACCGCCATGAAAGGCGGCTGCGGCTTTCCCATGGGCCCCTTCGCCCTCCTCGACCTGGTGGGCCTGGACACCTCGCTGGCCATCCTCGACGCCCTCTACGCCGAGTTCCGGGACCCCAACTACGCCGCCGTGCCCCTGCTCCGTCGCATGGTCACGGCCGAACTGCTGGGGCGCAAGTCGGGCCAGGGTTTCCTCGACTACCGCAAGTAGGCGGCCCGGCCGACCGGGAAGGGACGACCATCTTCTCGCCACCGGCCGCCGCCTGGGGAACAATGGTGGGATGAGTGACGCACAGCCGGTGGTCCGGCACGATCAGGTGAGCGCGTGAGCCCGGCGGGACCGGTGGGCGACGGCGTCGGTGCCCGCGACAAACCCTGGGTGATGCGCACCTACTCCGGCCACTCCACGGCCAAGGCCTCGAACGAGCTCTACCGGACCAACCTGGCCAAGGGCCAGACCGGCCTGTCCATCGCCTTCGACCTGCCCACCCAGATCGGGTACGACCCCGACTCGCCCGAGGCCGCCGGCGAGGTGGGCAAAGTGGGTGTGCCCGTGGCCCATCTCGGCCACATGTCCCAGCTCCTGGACCAGATCCCGGTCGAGTCCATGAACACCTCCATGACCATCAACGCCACCGCCGGATGGCTGCTCGGGCTGTACATCGCCAACGCCGAGGACCACGGGGTCGACCCCACCGTGCTGTCGGGCACCACCCAGAACGACATCGTGAAGGAGTACCTGTCCCGGGGGACCTTCATCTTCCCTCCCCTGCCCAGTCGTCGGCTCACCGTGGACACCATCGCCTACACCGTCCGCCACGTTCCCAAGTGGAATCCCATCAACGTGTGCAGCTACCACCTCCAAGAGGCCGGGGCCACCCCCCACCAGGAGGTGGCCTACGCTCTGGCCACGGCCATCGGCGTCCTCGACGCGGTCCAGGCCTCCGGGCAGATCCCCCCCGACGAGTTCCCCGCCGTGGTCGGCCGCATCTCCTTCTTCGTGAATGCCGGGGTCAGGTTCGTAGAGGAGACCTGCAAGATGCGGGCCTTCACCGAGCTGTGGGACCGGGTCTGCTCCGAGCGCTACGGGGTCACCGACCCCAAGCTGCGCCGCATGCGCTACGGGGTGCAGGTGAACTCGCTCGGCCTCACCGAGGCCCAGCCCGAGAACAACGTCCCCCGCATCGTCCTGGAGGCGTTGGGGGTGACCCTGTCCAAGAAGGCCCGGGCCCGGGCCCTCCAGCTCCCGGCCTGGAACGAGGCCCTGGGCCTGCCCCGCCCCTGGGACCAGCAGTGGTCCCTCCGCATCCAGCAGATCCTGGCCTTCGAGTCCGACCTGCTGGAGTACGGCGATATCTTCGACGGCTCGGTGGTCATCGAGAAGAAGACGGCGGAGGTGGCCGAGGCCTCGTGGGCCGAGCTGGAGGACGTGCTGGCCCTGGGCGGCGCCTTCGAGGCCATCGACGAACTCAAGTCCCGACTGGTGGGCAGCCAGGCCGAGCGGGTCCGCCGCATCGAGACCGGCGAGCTCCAGGTGGTGGGGGTCAACTGGTTCACCGAGACGGCGCCGTCGCCGCTGTCGCCCGAGGATGGAGTGGGTGGTGGTGGGGTGGAGTCGATCCTTCGGGTGGATCCGGCCGTGGAGGCCGAGCTCCGGGCCGACGTCGAGGCGTGGCGGGAGGCTCGGGACGGTGGAGCGGTGGGCCGGGCCCTCGATGCCCTGCGCCGGGCCGCCGAGGGCACCGAGAACATCATGCCATCCACCATCGCGCTGGCCCACGCCGGCGGCACCACCGGCGAGTGGGCCGGCGCCCTGCGCCAGGTGTTCGGCGAGTACCGGGCCCCCACCGGGGTCGGCGGTGGGGTCGGCCACCGTGGCACCGAGTTCCGTGCCGTGCTGGCCCGTTCCAAGGCCCTGGCCGCCCGCACCGGCGGGCCCCCCAAGCTGCTGGTGGCCAAGCCTGGCCTGGACGGCCACTCCAACGGGGCCGAGCAGATCGCGGTGGCCGCCCGGGACGCCGGCTTCGAAGTGGTCTACCAGGGCATCCGACTGTCACCGGCGGAGATCGCCGCCGCCGCCCGGGACGAGGACGTGGACGTGGTGGGCATCTCCATCTTGTCGGGGTCCCACCTCGAGCTGGTCCCCGATGTGGTCGAGCGCTTGCGAGCGGCCGGAGTCGACGCGCCCGTCGTGGTGGGCGGGATCATCCCCCCCGAGGATGCCGAGATCCTGGTGGGCAAGGGTGTGGCCCGGGTGTACACCCCCAAGGACTTCGAGATCGGCCAGATCATGGACGACATGCTGAGCCTGGCCGAACAGCACCGGGCCACGCCGGTCGGCTGACCACCGGCGGCCCTGGGCGGGCGGCTGACGGCAGGGCGGGCGGTAGACGGGCGTCGGTGTGAACCGGGGTCGGTCTTCGGCCTCGCCTCCACCCCTCGCAGGCGGTCAGCGGATAGTTTCCCGACGTGTCCACGCGTCGCAACCCCATGGCCGGCATCCTGTCCGGCCCCATCGACGCCCCCCCGGAGGACAAGCTGGCCAAGGTCTATCCGAAGGTCGAAGCGGTGGCTGGCATGACGCTGAGCCACCGGTCCAGCGGTTTCACCGGGGTGCTGGTCCGGGTGGAGGGCGGGGGGGTCGAGCTCCGGGGCCGCACGGGACTCGAGCGGGTCTTCCGACTGACGCCGGGGGCGTTCGCCGTCGACGGCCGGGCCGTCTCCCTGGTGCGGCCGAAGGGCACCGCGTCGGGTTCGGCCGGGGGACGTCCTCCCGGGGTGACGGCCTCAGGATCGGTGGCCGTGGCCGGTGCATCGGCCCGGGTGGCCCGGGCCGGGCGACTGTGGGTCGAGGGGGTTCACGATGCCGAGCTGGTCGAACGGGTGTGGGGTGACGACCTCCGCATCGAGGGCGTGGTGGTCGAGCGGCTGGACGGAATCGATCACCTGGGTGCGGCCATCAAAGAGTTCCGGCCCGGTCCCGCCCGCAAGCTGGGCGTGCTGGTCGACCACCTGGTCCACGGCAGCAAGGAGTGGCGCATCGCCTCGGACCTCCGTCACCCCCAGGTGCTGATCACCGGCACCCCCCTCGTCGACGTGTGGGAGGCGGTGAAGCCGTCGGTGGTAGGGATCGAGGCCTGGCCCCACATCCCCATGGGCCTCGACTGGAAGACCGGGGTGTGCGAGAGGCTGGGGTTCGGCGATCCGCCGACGACGTGGAGACGCATCTTGGCTTCGGTCGGGTCCTATGCCGATCTCGAGCCGGCCCTGGTCGGAGCGGTGGAACGTCTCATCGACTTCGTCACCGACCCCACCTGAGGGTCGGCCCGGCCGAGGAGGGCGAGTGGTCTCGGCAAGGAGGCAGGCGGGATGCCCTACGGGTTCCGTGGCCGGCGTCGTCAGTCGAGCCGAAGGCGCCACCATCCCGTCGCGTGCCGGCCCTGGTCGGTCTCGGGTCCGCCCCGCTCAACCGCCGGCCCACGGACGATCCCGACGAGTGGTGGCCGGACGCGACCACCACCGGCCGCTGAACCGCCAGGCCGGAGGACGCGGGGTCTCCTCGGTGACGACCAGCCGGGTTCGGGGCCAGGCCTGGTCCACCGCCGCGGCGATGACGGACAGCACCACCGGATCGATCTCCGGCCGGGGGGCGATTCCCGAGGGTGGCCCGGCCGGGTCCGCCTGGGGGGCGGAGCTGCTCACAGCGGCATGTTCCCGTGCTTGCGCTTGGGCAGGTCCTCCCGCTTGGACACCAGCAGCGCCAGGCTCCGGACCAGCACCCGACGGGTCTCCGCCGGGTCGATGACATCATCCACGTACCCCCGCTCGGCGGCGGCGTAGGGGTTGGCGTAGCGCTCGGTGTACTCCTCCACCAGCTCCTTGCGGCGGCCCACCGGGTCGGCGGCCTCGGCCAGGTCGCGCCGGTAGACGATCTCCACCGCCCCCTCAGGGCCCATGACGGCCAACTCGGCCGACGGCCAGGCGTAGGCCAGGTCGGCCCCGATGGACTTGGAGTTCATGACCACATAGGCCCCGCCGTAGGCCTTGCGGGTGATGATCTGCACCCGGGGCACTGTCGACTCGCAGTAGGCGTAGAGCAGCTTGGCCCCGTGGCGGATGATCCCGCCGTACTCCTGGTCGGTCCCGGGCATGAAGCCGGGCACGTCCACGAAGGTGATCAGCGGGACGTTGAAGGCGTCACAGGTCCGGACGAACCGGGCCCCCTTCTCTGACGCGTCGATGTTGAGCACACCGGCCAGCATCTGGGGCTGGTTCCCGACGATCCCCACGGCCCGGCCGTCGATGCGGGCGAAGCCGCACACCAGGTTCATGGCCCAGTGGTGGTTGACCTCGAAGAACTCCCCGTCGTCGACCACCGCCTCGATGACCTTCTTCATGTCGTAGGGCTGATTGGGGGAGGCCGGCATCAGGTCGGCCAGCTCCGGGGTAAGCCGTTCGGGGTCGTCCCCCGACACCACCAGCGGGGCCTCCTCGAGGTTGTTGGACGGGAGGAAGCTCAACAGGTACCGGACATCGTCGAGGCAGGACTTCTCGTCGGGGGCCACGAAGGCGGCCACCCCGGACTTGGTGGCGTGGCTCATGGCCCCACCCAGCTCCTCCAGGGTCACGTCCTCGCCGGTCACCGTCTTGACCACATCAGGTCCGGTGATGAACATGTGGCTGGTTCCCTGGACCATGAAGATGAAGTCGGTCATGGCCGGGCTGTACACCGCACCCCCGGCACACGGCCCGAGGATCACGCTGATCTGGGGGATCACCCCCGAGGCCTGGGCGTTGCGGTGGAAGATGCCGCCGTAGGAGTGGAGAGAGACGACGCCCTCTTGGATCCGGGCGCCGGCCCCGTCGTTGAGGCCGATCATCGGGACCCCGATGGAGCTGGCCAGATCCATGACCTTGTGGATCTTCTCGGCGAACACCTCGCCCAGGGCACCACCGAAGACCGTGAAGTCCTGACTGAAGACGCACACCCGCCGACCCTCGATGGTCCCGAAGCCGGTGATCACCCCGTCGGTGTAGGGCCGGTTCTCCTCGAGGCCCATGCCATGGGCCCGGTGGCGGGCCAGCATGTCCAGCTCCTGGAACGAGTCGTCGTCCAGGAGGTAGTCGATCCGCTCCCGGGCCGTCATCTTGCCCTTGGCGTGGTGCTTCTCCACCGCCCGGGGCGAGCCCGCGTTGCGGGCCAGCTCGCGTCGCTCGGCCAGTTCTTCCAGTCGTTGGGTCATCGGGTGATCCATGGACTGTGAGGCTACCGGACCAGGCCCAGGGGTTTCGAAGCGGGGCCGATCCGGTCAGGACCGAGGGTGGCGGAGATGGCGGGCCGTGGAGGGGGGCGCCGAGGTCGGGTGGGACGGAGCTGGCGGTCCCGGAGGTCAGCCGGGGCGGTCGGTTCCGTGGGGACCGCACCCCACATAGGCGACCTGGTTCGGCGCACCGATGGCCGGGGGGACTCCGGTACCGGTGCTCGCCCCGACCCCGGAGCGGGCCGGGGCGCCGGGCCGGGGGCCGGCGCCGAGGTAGGACGCCACGCTGCGCCCCAGGTAGCGGGCTTCGAGCTGGTGGTCCCGCCGACCAACAAAGGAGTGCCGGTAGGTGGACCGGGTCGTGCCGGAGGGTCCGGCGGGACCGGGCCGGCCCGGGAGCGGAGTGGGCTCCCACCCCTCGATGCGGTAGACGCCGATCACCATCTCTCCATCCACGATCACGGCCCACCGGGGTGAGCGGGCGGCGTCCGGATCGGTCCACCGCCGCCCGATCCGCCACCCGTGGCGGACGTTCTCGTACCCGGTGTCGGCTCCCTCGGCACCGATCCGCAACAGCACCACCGGGTGCTCCCGCTTGAACTTGGCCCGCTTGGCCAGCCGGATCCCCAGCTCGCCCGCCGCCTGGCGCTGCCTCCGCCGCTTGGTGTCCACCGGCAACCCGAGGGCGTCGGCCGCCACCACCTCGGCCAGCTTGGCCTCGTCGGCGCTCATCCCGTAGCGCAGGATCTCCACCCGGACCGGACCGTCGGTCGCTTCGACCTGGCGGATCCGGTCGAGGCCGGGGAAGGGGCCCGTGGTGCCGTCAGAGGACGGAGGCGGTGCCCCACCGCCGGGACCGGGGCCGGCCCTCCGGTTCGACGGATCGGGGCCGGCTGGGGTCCGGGCCGCCCGCACGTGGTCGAAGCAACGATCCTCCCGTCCCCGGCCCACGAAGAGCACCCGACCCGATTGCGGCTCGCTGAGCAGGTAGACGTACCAACCCAACCTGGCCGCCACCCCGGGGGGAAAGGCCATGTCGAACGGACCACCTCCGATCACCGAACCCCCCGGTCGGGCCTCCAGCCCGGCCCCGGTGCCGGCAGGGTGGGCGCCGCCGGCACGGTAGGTGGAGGCCGGGGTCGTGGGGCGGGCGGTGACGGTGGCCGCAGCTCCGATGGGCGGAGTGGGGTTCGGGCGGGAGGGGGCCATCGGCTCCGGCCCGTCGACGTCCTCTTCGGACCCGTCTCCCGCCGGATCGGAGGGCATGGGCACGGACGGGACCGGGACCGGGGTCCGCAGGGGCGGGGCCTGGGCCGGGATACGGGGGACGCCGATCGACGGGGAGCGGCCCACCTCGGACTCCTCGGGGTTCCCCTCAGAGGCCGTGGTGGCGGTGTCCATCGACGGGGCTGCTCACTCCTGGACGAGTTCGATCAGAGTGCCGAACGCCCCTTTGGGATGCACGAACGCCACCGTGGTCCCCCGCGAGCCGGGACGCGGCACCTCGTCGATGACCTTCCCCCCGTGGTCCTTCACCGACTGGAGGGCCACTCCGCAGTCGGCCACCCGGTAGCCCACATGGTGGAGACCGGGTCCCTTCTTCTCCAGGTACTTGGCCACCGGCGAGTCGTCGTTGGTCGGGGTCAGCAGCTGGATGTAGCTGTCGGCCACCTTCAAGAGGGCCTCCTCCACCCCATCGGACTCGACCAGCTCACGGTGGTCCACGGTGGCGCCGAAGGTCTCTTCGTAGTACGAGATGGCCGCCTCGAGATCGGGAACGGCGATGGCTACGTGGTCGATCTCGGTCAGCAGGAGCTCGGTCATGCCCCGTGCCTCCGAAACAGGGTGATGCGGTCCTCGCCCACCTCGGCGCGGAACTCGGGGTCGTCGATCCCCAGCCCTTCCTCGGGAGCCAGGCACAGCACCCCGATCTTCCCCTCGTGCAGGTTCTTGTGCACCTGGTAGGCGGCGTCACCCACCCCTTCGAGGGCGTGCACGGCCGAGAGCGGCGGCATGATCTTGCCCTCGCACACCAGCTGGTTGGCGTCCCAGGCCTCGCGGTAGTTGGCGAAGTGGGACCCCTTGATGGTCTTGAGCTTCATCCACAGGTGCCGATTGTCGTACTCGATCATGTACCCCGACGTGGCCGCACAGGTGACGATGGTGCCCCCCCGCTTGGCCGCGAACACCGAGGCCCCCATGGTCTGGCGGCCGGGATGCTCGAAGACGATGTCCACGTCGTCCCCCACCAGGGACCGGATGTCCTTCCCCAGACGACGCCACTCCGACTCGTCCTGGGTGTGCTCGTCCTTCCAGAACCGGTAGTTGGCCACCTTCCGGTCGATGACCGCCTCGACCCCCAGCTCGTGGAGGAGGTCCACCTTCGACGGCGAGGACACCACCCCGACGGGGGTCCCTCCGCCGTTGAGCACGTACTGCACGGCGTAGGCCCCCAGTCCACCCGAGGCCCCCCACACCAGGACCTTGTCGCCCTGGGTCATCTGGGCACCGTTCTTCGACACCAGCATCCGGTACGAGGTCGAGTTGCACAGCGCGTTGGCCGCCGCCTCCTCCCAGGTCAGGTGGGTGGGCTTGGGCATCAGCTGATTGGCCTTGACCACGGCCAGGTCGGCCAGGCCGCCGAAGTTGGTCTCGAACCCCCAGATCCGCTGGTTGTCGGCCAGCATCGAATCGTCGTGGGCGCTCGGGCTCTGGTCGTCGACGTAGTTGCAGTGGACCGTGACCTTGTCCCCGGGCTTCCACTTGCGAACAGCCGAGCCGGTCCTAAGCACGACGCCCGAGGCATCGGAGCCGACCACGTGGTAGTCGAGGGCGTGCCGCTGGCCCCAGGCGCCCTCCTTGCCCAGCCGGTCGAGGAAGCCGAAGGTGGGCAGTGGCTCGAAGATCGAGGTCCACACGGTATTGAAGTTGATGGCACTGGCCATCACGGCCACATAGGCCTCGTCCGGAGCCAGCTCGGGCACGGCGACATCTCCGATGTGGAGCGACTTCCGGGGGTCCTTTTCCTCGGACTCGAGGCCCTCGAACATGCCGGCCTCGTCCCGGAGGACGAAGGAGGCCCGGTAGTGGTCCGGGAGCGGGATGGCTTCGAGCTCGTCGCCCGTGGCGCCGGCTTGGATGGCTGAAAGGAACTCCTGCATGGAGAGCGAGGATAGTCCGCCCACCGTGGCGGGATTCTGGGTGGAGGTGGCCGGCCGGGTGCCGGTCTGGGGCCCGAGTGCTCGTCCGCGGTCCGGGTGATGCAAGTGGTGGTCGGTGGCGGCGCCGTGGGGGCACGAGCCGGCGAGACGAACCACTCCAGGATCGGGTCGGCCACGTGAGGGGGTGGATCAGCCACCGGGTGGGAGTCCCACCGGTCGCCGGGTGGTCGCCGGGCCCGGCGAGGTCGTATCATGGTCCCGTCGCTGTGGCGCGCCCATGGGGGGATCGCCGCCTGATCTGGCCACCAGGCCTCGGAGGTCGTCATGTCCGGAACCGTCATCGTCGCAGGGGCCAGGACCCCGATCGGCAAACTCTCTGGTGCACTGGGTGGGTTCGCCGCCACCGAGCTCGGTGGATTCGCCATTGCCGGCGCCCTCGAGCGGGCCGGAGTGAAGCCGGAGCAGGTCGACTACGTGTTCATGGGACAGGTGATCCTGGCCGGAGCCGGACAGATCACCGCCCGTCAGGCGGCGACCAACGCCGGTATCCCGATGAGCGTGCCTTCGACGACGATCAACAAGGTCTGCCTTTCGGGGCTCAACGCCATCTACTTGGCCGACCTGCTCATCAACGCCGGAGAAGCGGACATCGTGGTGGCCGGGGGCATGGAGTCGATGACCCAGGCGCCCTACCTCCTCCCTGGAGCACGCGCCGGCTACCGGATCGGGGATCAGAACGTCGTGGACTCCATGATGTACGACGGCCTGTTCTGCGCCTTCGATAACTGCGCCATGGGCCTGGGCACCGAGCGGTACAACGGGGCCGACGGGGTGTCCCGCGAGAAGCAGGATGCCCTCAGCGCCCTCTCCCACGAGCGGGCGGCTGCCGCCATCAAGGACGGCAAATTTGCCGAAGAGATCATCCCGGTCAGCGTGCCCCAGCGCAAAGGTGATCCCCTGGTGGTGGACACCGATGAGGGCGTCCGTCCCGAGACCACGGCCGAGTCCCTCGGCAAGCTGCGTCCCGCCTTCGACAAGAGCGGCACCATCACCGCTGGCAACGCCTCCCAGATCTCCGACGGCGGGGCCGCGGTGATCGTGATGTCCAAGGCCAAGGCCGAGGAGCTGGGGGTCACGCCACTCGGTGAGCTGGTCAGCTACGGCCAGGTGGCCGGACCGGGCCCCTCCCTCCTCCACCAGCCCTCTCACGCCACCAAAGTGGCTCTGGACAAGGCCGGCCTCAAGGTCAGCGACATCGACCTCTTCGAGATCAACGAGGCGTTCGCCGCCGTCGGTTGCGCGTCGGCCTCCGACCTCGGCATCAGCGATGACGTGGTCAACGTCAACGGTGGCGCCATCGCTCTCGGCCACCCGGTCGGGATGTCCGGCACCCGCCTGGCCCTCACCTCGCTGCTCGAGCTCAAGCGGCGGGGCGGCGGCACTGCCGCGGTGAGCCTGTGCGGTGGCGGCGGCCAAGGCGATGCCGCTGTGCTGCGGACCCTCTGAGCCGGTAGGTCGATCCGGGCCACCGGACCAGACGAGTCCGAACTCAGTACGGGGGCTTGAACACCCCGACCAGGGTCCCGCAGCCATGGGCCACGTCCTCCCAGGCCCCGACCGGCAACGACAGTACGGCCAGGGCACAGGTGGGGAAGCCGTGGGCCTCCAGCGCGTTCTGACCGGTGGTGAGGTCCGTGGGGTCCGTGGGTTTGGCGAGTAGCACCGAGACAACGTCGAACACCGTCGGATTGTGACCCACCACGAGAGCGCTCACCGCCCCCTCGTCGATCTCCCGCACATACTGGAGGACCAGATCGGCGTCGGCCTCATACAGGGAGCGGTAGGCACTCACCGGCACGTCTACGCCCATGGCCTCGATGAGCAGGTCGGTGGTCTGGCGGGTCCGGACGGCGGCCGAGCACACGGCCAGCTCGGGTCGGGGCACTCCGCCCCGGCTGCCGTCAACGTCGGGACCCGGACCCGAGCCGAACGACAGGTCGACGGGATCGGCGGCCAGCCGCTCCCCGAGGGCCATGGCGTCACGCCGTCCCCGGGCCGTGAGGGGACGGTCCTTGTCGCTGCCGCCCCAGGGGGCATCGGACGCCGCCTTGGCGTGCCGGAGGATCCACAGATAGCGAACCGGGGGACTCACCGGACGCGCCGGGCGCGGTCGGTGGTGTCCCCGATGCACGCGGACACGCGGCGGGGCGGGCCCGGGGGGTTCGCTTTCAGGCTTCGACCTCTCGACGACCCTCGAGGGCCCGACCCAGCGTGAGCTCGTCGGCGTACTCGAGATCCCCACCCACCGGCAGCCCACTGGCGATCCGGGTGACGGTCAGGCCCATGGGCTTCAGCAGCCGGGCCAGGTACATGGCCGTGGCCTCACCCTCGAGGTTGGGGTTGGTGCAGAGGATCACCTCGGTGATGCCCTCCGCCTCCACCCGCACCAGCAGCTCACGTACCCGCAGCTGCTCCGGACCGATCCCCTCGATGGGATTGAGCGCTCCCTGGAGCACGTGGTACTTGCCGGAGAACTCGCCGGTCTTCTCCACCGAGACGATGTCCCGGGGATCCTCCACCACACAGACCGAGGCGGCATCCCTCCGGTCGTCGAGGCAGATGGCGCACAGTCCCCCTTCGGCCACGTTGAAGCACCGGGTGCACAGCGTGATCCGTTCCTTGACGGCGATGATGGCCTCGGCCAGTCGGAGGGCGTCCTCGGGTGCCACCTTCAAGAGGTGGAAGGTGATCCGCTGGGCCGACTTGGGGCCCACGCCGGGCAGGCGGCCCAACTCGTCAATCAGGCTCTGCAGGGGTCCGGAGAAGATGGCCAACTACCCCACCTCCTCCGCGCCGGGGAAGGCCTGGAGGACCCGGGCCTGCGCCGAGTTGTCCACGTCGGCGACCTCTCCGAGGTGGGCGTCGTCGAAGACGGAAGGGTCATGTTCCTCGTCGGATTCGTCGGGCTCGTCGTGGCGGACCGGCCCCCCGGGCGGCGAGGGTGAGGGGGCGGGGACGGCTAGGCCGGACGGAGTCGACTCCCCCGGTGTCGGGCGGTCGGATCCCCGGACCGGTGGACCGGTGGACGACGCCACCGCATCATCCGACGGGGAACCGGCCCGGCTCCGAGCTGGCTCTGCTCCCGGATCCACGACCAGTTCGAGGTCGATCGGTCGACCGAACTGGTCGCGGAGCGCCGCCTCGATCTCGCCTTGCACCTCACGGCACCGGTTCCGGTGGGTCTCGTTGGGCAGGCCGAACACCGCCCGGTCGCCGTCCACGCCCACGAACCGGCCGGCCTGGAACAGTGCCTTGGCCTTGGGCCGCAGACGGCCGATGACATGGTCGCCCCACGCCTGGACCAGCTGGTCCCGGGTGGGGAAGGGCCCGGCGGGAACGCTCGGCGATGACGCCACCGGCACCTCGGGACTCGAGGGCGGGACTGGGGCCACTTCGACCGTCGGAGGGAGAGGGGAGGCGGGTGGGGCGGGCGGGGCTCCGGCCGTCCCTGGGTCAGGGGTGGTGGCGGCTCCCCGACGCAGGGCCCCGAGCGTCGGCTTGGGGGCCAGCGGACCGCCGTGCTCACTGTCAGTCGGACCCGCGGTCGGACGGTCGGAGGATCCGGGGCTGGAGGTGGCGGTTTCGATCGGTTGGGAGTCGAGGGCCCGCTCCGGGGCCGGGGCCGACGGACGGACTGGGACCGCCGGGGCCGGTGCCGCAGGGCTGGCTGCGCCGCCCATCCGAACCCCGGCCTCGAGCCGTTCGATACGGGCCAGCAGTGCCTCGGGCGAGTCATCGGCCTCCGGGTGGGCCAGGCGGACCAGGGCCACCTCGAGATTGACCCGTGGATCGGGGGCGTCCCGCATGTCGACCTGGGCCCGGCCGAGCACCTCCATGGCTCGGACCAGGGTGGCCAGGCCGACCCGCTCAGCCCGGCCCGCCAAGGCCTCCCGCTCGGTGCCGGACACGCTCATCAGCTCGGGGGCCACCAGGGACAGAAACCCCTGGCGCAGGTAGTCGACCAGATCCCCGGTCAGCTGCTGGGGACTGAACCCGGCCGACGTCAGATGGGCCACGGCCACCAGAGCCCGACCGATGTCCCGCTCGGCCAGAGCCTCCACCACCTCGTCGAGCTCGGGCAGGTCGTCGTCCATCGAGTCGGACGCCGCTACCTGGTCGAGGATCGACAGGGCGTCGCGGGCCGAGCCTCGACCTCGTCGCACGGCCAGGTCGAGCGCCTCGTCGGGCACTTCCAGATGGGCGTCGCGGCGCACCTGATCCAGCAGCTGCCCCAGGGTCTCGGGGCCCAGCAACCGGAATTCGAAGTGCTGGGTCCGACTCCGGATGGTGGGCAGGACCTTCTGGGGGTCCGTAGTGGCTAGCACGAAGATCACGTGGACCGGCGGCTCCTCCAGGGTCTTGAGCAGGGCGTTGGAGGCCGCCGTGGAGAGCATGTGGACCTCGTCGACGATGTAGACCTTCTGGCGCCCCGGCGTGCCCAGGGCGGCCCGGGAGACCAGGTCCCGCATGGCCTCCACCCCGTTGTTGGAGGCGGCGTCGAGCTCGTGGACGTCGAGCGAGGTGCCCTTGGCGATCTCGACACAGGAGAGGCAGACCCCGCAGGGTTCGCCGTCCTGCAGGTCGGTGCAGTTGAGGGCCTTGGCCAGAATCCGGGCGGTGGAGGTCTTGCCCGTCCCACGGGGTCCGCTGAACAGATAGGCGTGGGCCACCCGCCCGTCCCGGACAGCGTTGCGGAGGGCCAGCACGACGTGGTCCTGGCCCTTGACCTCAGCGAAGGTGGAGGGACGGAAGCGTCGATACAGCGACTGATAGGGGGTGTCGTCCGGTGTGTCGGCCACGTCGAGGCAGCCTACCGGTCGCCGGCCGCGGATTTTCCGGCTGGGCGCCGACGATGCGGACCGACCGGACGGCGGGCGGGCCGCCCGGTCCCGTCCGAGCAACCTGTCGGCCCCGACGTTCTGTGCGACGGCCAGGTTGGCTGCGGCACACGGCCTGACCTGCTGAGAGCTGCTGCCTTCCGACCCTGACTCGATTCACAGGCGGACGTTGCGCAGGACCCAGCCGCCGCACACAACGTCGGGGCTGGAAGGATGATACCGCCCGATGGCCCTCGGTCCCCACCGCCAGTCGGCTCCGGTTGCGGCGTCCGCCACGACTGGAGCGGCGGAGTAGCCTGTCGGGGCCATTGGCTCCGCCGGATCGTACCGGGGGCGCCCAGGCAACCGGAGGCGTGCGAGAGCGGCCGAATCGGCACGACTGGAAATCGTGTGTGGGGAAACTCACCGTGGGTTCAAATCCCACCGCCTCCGCCACATGGGCACCGACGCGACCTCACCACGACCGGACCCCCGACGGGACGACGCTTCCGAGAGCCGGGGAGACCCGGATGGCCCCGACCTCCAACCCGGTCCCCTCCTGAGCGACGAGCAGGCCATGGGCCTGGCTCTCGACGAGGCCGCCGTTGCCGTGACCCACGGCGACGTACCGGTGGGCGCCGTGGCCCTTCTCCACGGCCGGGTGATCGCCGCCCGCCACAACGAACGGCAACGCCGGGGGGATCCGACCGCCCACGCCGAGCTGCTGGCCCTGGCCGATGCCGCCGAGGTGCTGGGCACCTGGCGTCTGGCCGAGGTCACCCTGGTGGTCACCCTGGAGCCGTGCCCCATGTGCGCCGGTGGTCTGGTGGCCGCCCGGGTGGGTCGCCTGGTGTTCGGGGCCGCCGATCCCAAAGCCGGGGCCTGCGGCTCCCTCTACAACCTGTGCGCCGACCCCCGGCTCAACCACGAGGTCCCGATGACGGTCGGATTGCGTGCGGCTGAGGCATCGGCGCTGCTCAAGGCGTTCTTCGAGGAACGTCGTCGTCGGCCCGCACCACCGGCCTGACCCGCCGCCGAGCGGCGCGACGCGGTCGGACGCGCCGTGGTCGTGACGCGCCGCTGGCCGCCGACCGAAGTCGACGACCAGCTGGCGTTCCGAAGGATGTCGGGACCGGACCGGCTCAGGCGCTGGCCATCCCCACGATGGGTTGGTTCAGCTGGATGCTGCCGGTGGATCCGTAGAACAGGGCACTACCGAAACAGAACACCCCACCGTCGGTGGCCACGAACCGGTATCCGGCCCCGTCCAGCGATGCCGACATGCCCACGATGGGCTTGTTCAGGTGGATGTTGCCGGTCGACCCCAGGTAGGGGGCCCCGCCGAAGGTGAAGATGCCCCCATCGGAGGCCACCAGCCAGTACGCACCGGGGACTTGCGCATCGGCGGCCATGCCGACAATGGGCTGGTTCAGGTGCGAGCCACCCATGGAGCCGTTGAACTGGGCGTCGCCGAAGGCGAAGATCCCGCCGTCTGAGGCCACCAACCAGTAGCCGCCTCCGTCCGGGGTGGCGGCCATTCCGACGACGGGCTTGTTCAGGTGGATGCTCCCGGTCGAACCGAAGAACCGGGCGTCGCCGAAGGCGAAGATCCCGCCATCGGAGGCCACCAGCCAGTATCCACCGTCATCGGGCGAGGCAGCCATGCCGACAATGGGCTTGTTCAGGTGGATGCTCCCGGTCGAACCGAAAAACTGGGCCGATCCGTGGGCGAAGATGCCCCCATCGGAGGCCACCAGCCAATAGCCGTTGGCGGCCGCACCGGCAGGCGAGGTGCCGGCCATCCCCACGATGGGCTTGTTGAGCCGGGTAGCGCCCTGCGAACCGTGGAACAGCGCACTCCCGAAGCTGAAGATGCCACCGTCCGTGGCACCGAGCCAGTAGCCGTTGCTGGGCGACGAAATCGGGGGCTGGCCGCCCCCTGGAGGCGGCGGCGGTGGCAGCGGCGTGGACGTCTGATAGGTGATGGTCAGGTTCCCGTTCAACTTCCAGTGACCCTGGAAGTACGGCTGGGAAAGTGAGCGAGCGGGGTCGGCGTACCCTGAGCCGCCGCCTCCCCCGGCGCCCGCGCCGCCCCCTCCGCCGGTGAAGTAGCCACCACCACCACCGCCACCACCGGTCAGCGTGGTGTCACCGATCCCGCCCGTGGCCGGCGACCCTGCCGTCGTGGTAGGCCCGCTCCCGCTCGTGGCCGATGCGCTGCCGGTTCCGGCTGCGCCGGCGCCCAACGAGGTGCCGGC
Organism: Acidimicrobiales bacterium; assembly: GCA_038210245.1. Lineage (GTDB taxonomy): Bacteria > Actinomycetota > Acidimicrobiia > Acidimicrobiales > RAAP-2 > Bog-756. The sequence continues at coordinate 19,624 of JBBQWW010000010.1, read as the reverse complement.
ACCGCCGCCGCCGCCCGTCGACGCGGTCCCGGCCACACCGTTACCCACCGAGTTGCCTGCAGACGGTCCACCAGCGCCGCCTGTGGTCGCAGCTCCACCGCCGCCACCTCCTCCGGTGGCCAGCAAGAGGCTGCCCTGAGTGAACACCTGCGTCGAACCGCCCCCACCTCCGGCTCCCGGTCCGCCGCTCCCACCACCACCGACACCACCGGCTCCACCCGCCGATGCCGCACTACCTTGCTGCCCCACGTAGGCCTGGATCGACTGGCCGGCGATGAGATTTGGCACCACGTTGACTGTCCCTCCATCGCCAAACGTGTTGGCCGTCCCGGCCCCACCCTGGGCGCCACTGGCATCGAGACAGATCGAATTGAGGATGGCGTTCGAGGGGACAACCCAAGTCTGTGGAACGACTCGGTAACTAAATTGGACCTTCACCACATTCGGACCGAACGATGCGGCATAGGTGGGGCAATCGGGGACAGCCGGGGACAGCGCGTGGACCGACGCGGCCACCGCATCAGTGGTCCCCACGGTCAAGGCCAAAGGCGCGGCCAGTAGGCCACCGGCGAGCGCAACCACTCCGACTACGTGGCGCTTCGCACGCCGCGGCCCGACCGTATGGGAGGCGCGTGGCGCTCCGCCCCCGAATGGAGATCGAATCATGGATGTTCCTTTCTTCTGACTCACCGCTCCCTGCCCGACAGCCAGGAGAATCGGATCCGTCCTTCGATGGGTGCCCCGACAACTGGAACTTCCCACCCGAGCCGCCGTGGGTCTGGGGGGTAGGTCCGGGGGCGACGGTACCGCCCCCTCTGAGGCGCCGCAAGGAGTGGCCACCACCAACCACTTAGGGTGAGATAATCACGGCTTGGAGTGGGCGGCGGGCGGGCAGATGAGTCGATTAAACCCCCTTGAGTAGGGAGTATCTCCGAATTCACCCCACGTTCAGGTGCTGTTCACCGCCAGAAAATCCTCCCACGGACAGTGGCCCATGACCACCGAGGGTCGGGTGGCGATCGCTGCACCCCCGGAGCGTGGACGGGTCAGGGACCGGGTTTGAAGATGGCGATACCGGCGGCCCAGTACATGGCTGTCCCGAACGTGCCGGCGAAGGTCTGCGCCCCCGGTGCGCCCAGGACCTGATAGCCGGTGACCACCGTGGTGATGCTTCCCGTGGAGGTCTGCTGAGCCTGGTTGGTGAAGCCCGGCGACGTCACCGAGATGGCCTGGGCATTGCCGTGGCCGGCGACGAACCCGACGGCCAGCTCGCCGGCCACCGTGGAGGTGGCCGGGCCGGAGGAGGCCCCGGTGCTGGTGTTGGACGTCCCCGTCGAAACATCGAGCGGTCCGGTGGCGGCCAGGCCGGCGAACTCCTGGACCTCGAAGCTCACGAAGGCGGCAGCCGAGTTATGCACCGTCACCGTAAGGGTGGGCGACGCGTTGGCGGTGTACCACATCTCCCCGTTCGAGTTGTGGCCCGACACGCTGTAGGTGCCGATCAGCTTCCAGGTGTTGCCGGCGGTGTCGGTCACCGAGGTGATGTGGTTGGTGGCCCCGTTGTACTCACTGGCCGAGAGCACCAGCAGGTCCCCTCCGGCGGTCTGGGTGGGGAAGGAGCCGGCCAGCGCCGTGGACGAGGCCGACTCGGTGCCGCTGGCCGTCTGGACCAGATGGGGGGCAGCGGCCACTGCGGTGACGGTCAAGGTGAAGGTGGTCGAGTGACTGGGCGTGCCGGAGGCGTTGCCGAGTCCCGTCACGGTGATGGGGAACGTTCCCGTCGCCGAGCCCGAGGTGGTGACCTTCATGATCGAACTCCCCCCGGCGGTGACCGAGGATGGCGTGAACGACACCGTGGCACCGGACGGCAGTCCGGTGGCGGAGAGGGCCACGGACTGGGGCCCGTTGATGACCGTGGTGCCGATGGCCGTCGTGGTCGAGCTCCCGGCGGCCACACTGCCCGACGGGGGCGAAGCGGAGATGCCGAAGTCAGGCGGCAGGGGTGCTGCGTTGACCACCAGGCTGAAGCTCTGATTGGGCGGGGTGCCGTAGCCGTTGCTGGCACTGATGGTCAGGGGGTACGAGCTGTTCGATCCGGCCGCCGGGGTACCGGCCAGTGTGGCCGTCCCGTTGCCGTTGTCGGTGAAGCTGACGCCCGAGGGCAGGGCACCGGTCTCCGACACCCCGATCGGGCTGCTGCCCGAGGTGGTCACCGTGAAGGTGCCCGCCGTCCCGATGGTGAAGGTGGTGGTGTTGGCCGACGTGATGGTCGGCGGGGTGTTGACGGTCAGGGGGAACGACGCGGTGTGGGTCTGAGTGGTGCCGGTGAAGGTCACCGCAATGGTGTAGACCCCCGGCGGAGTACCGGCCAGCGGGGTGATCCCCAGTGTGGAGGAGGATCCCGAGGCCATCGACTGCGGGGTGAAGGAGACGGTGGCTCCAGACGGGGCGCCGGCGGCACTGAGTCCGACCGTCTGGGACGCGCCCTGGCTGACCGTGGTGGTCACGGTGACGTTGGTCAGGGTGCCGGCCACGTTGGTGGCCGATGCCGGCACACCCACTGTGAAGTCACTGGGCTGGGCCGCCACCACCAGGCTGAAGCTCTGGGTGGCCGGAGTACCGGCGCCGGCAGCGGTGACGGTGAGCGGGTACGTCCCGCTGGTGCCGCTGGCCGGAGTGCCGGCCAGCTGGGCCGTCCCGTCGCCGTTGTCGGTGAAGGTGACCCCGCTGGGCAGGGCTCCCGTCTCGGACAGGCCCGGGGCGGGGGTACCCGAGGTCGTCACCGTGAAGGTCCCGGCCGTGGCCTGGGTGAAGGTGGTGGTGTTGGCCGAGGTGATGGCGGCCGGGGTGTTCACCGTCAGCGAGAAGGGGGTGGAGTGGGAGGTGGACGTGCCGGTACCGGTCACCGTCACGGCGTAGGTCCCGGCCGGGGTGGCCGGGGTGGTGGCGATGGACAGGGTCGAGCTGCTCCCCGAGGTGACCGACGAGGGCGAGAACTGGGCCGTGGCCCCGGCCGGCAGCCCGGTGGCGGTGAAGCCGACGGTCTGGGCGGCGCCCGAGACGGTGGCGGTGGTGATGGTGCTGGTGGCCGGCGTGCCGATGACTGCGCTCCCCGACGTCGGGGTGGCGCTGACGGAGAAGTCCCCGGGCGGGGGCGGGACCGACCCCGCCTTGAACAGGGCGATGCCGGCCGCCCAGTACATGGCCGTGGTGAAGGTGCCGGCGAAGCTCTGGGCGCCCGTTGAGGACAGGGCCTGGTAGCCGGAGATCACCGATACCTTGCTGGGAGTCGAGGTGGTGATCAGGGGCTCGTTGGTGTAGCCCGGCGAGGTGACGTTGATGGGCTGGGTGGAGCTGTGGCCGGCGATGAAGCCGACAGCCAGCTCACCGGCGGCGGCCGGGGTGATCGGCCCGGCGGACGCTGAGCTGCCGGTGTTGGCCGCGCTTACCGAGGTGTCGAGAGGGCTGGTGGTGGCCACACCGCTGAACTCCTGGAGTTGGAGGGCCACCGTGGTGGCGCCGGTGGTCACGGTAACGCTCTGCACCGATGCGGCGTTGGGGGCGTACCACAGCTCACCGTCCGAGTTCTTCCCCGAGACGAAGTGGGCCGTGGCCTTGCTCCACGAGTTCTTGCCGTCGGTCACGGCGGTGATGGGCTTGCTGGCCCCGGTGAGGACGCTGGCCGATAGGACCAGCAGGTCGCCAGGGGTGCTGGCCGCCGGGAGGTTCACCGTGGTGGTCGACGAGCCCGCCGTCTGGACCAGGGCTGGTCCGGAGGGTCCGGTGGGTGTGGTGGCCGTGGCCGGTGGCGAGCTCTGGGCCGAGACGTTTCCGGCGCCATCTCGGGCGTCCAGCGTGTACGAGTACAGCTTGGAGGCGGTGACTGAGGTGTCGGAGTAGGTGGTCCCCGTCCCCGATGTGGTGGTCAGCAACGTGCCGTTCCGGTAGATGTCGTACCCCGTCACTCCGGTGTTGTCGCTGGACGCCGTCCAGGCCAGATTGACCTGGGTGGAGGAGATGGCGTTGGCCGAGACCCCGGTGGGCACCGACGGCAACGACGTGTCCACCGTCCAGGTGGCCGAGGCCGGGGTGGCCCCGTTGCCGGTCACGGTGAGGGTGTGGCTCCCCAAGGCCAGCCCGCTGTAGCTCACCGGGCTGGTGCACGCGGTGGCCGATCCGGCGTCGAGCTTGCAGGTGAAGCCGGTCACGCCGCCGGTTCCGTGGAAGGTGACCGAGGCGGTGGTGGCGTTGGTCAGTGCCGGTGGCGGCGAGTCGATGACCGTGGTCGGCTGTGAGGTCACGCCCGAGTAGGTGTAGGTCTGCTGGTCGAAGGGTTGGCCGGCGGCATTGATGGGAGTCACCGTGACCTGGTTCCCGTTCACCGAGACCTGCAGGTAGTTGAAGACCTGCGCGAACGACTGGGGGGTCGGCACGCCGGATCCGCAGGCGGTCCCGGAGTTGGAGGTGGGGCTCCAGCCGAGGGCGTAGATGGAGCCGGTGCTGGTGAACGCCGAGCAGGCGCTGCCGCCACTGACCGGCTCGAGGATGCCACCGCCGCCCCCGGTCACGTAGTTGACGATCGTTCCGGTCTGTTGGTAATTGGCCGGGGCGATGCGCTGATAGGTGTGGGCGTGACCGTTGAAGGCCAGCTGCACCCCGTTGGTGGCCAGCAGGGCTTCGAGGCTGTTGGGGTTGGAACCGGTGTTCTGGAGGTTCGTGTCGCTGGCCTGGGTGGAGTTGTCGGAGCGCAGCGGATAGTGGAAGACGGCCATCTTGATGGTGTTGGGATGACTGGCCAGGTCGGCGGCCAGCCACTGGTACTCGGGCGAACTGGTGGTCCAGTGGGCGTCGTGGTCGACCTGGTACATGTTGGTCTTCCCGACGTTGCCGTCGGCCCAGGCGGCGTCGATCACGTAGATGCGGGTGTTGCCGTCGGAAACGGCGTACCAGGCATCCGGGTAGTTGGCCGCCGACGTGCCGTCGGCGGCGATGGCCGGGTAGGAGTCGTAGGAGTAGACCCCGTTGGAGGCCTGGGCGATGTTGGCCTCCGGCCAGTTGTGGAGGCCGATGGTGTTCTGTCCGTGGTTGCCCTCACCGGCGTAGACCGGGAGGCCGCCGGTCTGGGCCCAGTAGGACGGCCCGAAGATGTTGCTGATGTCCGAGCCGGTGTTCTTCAGGTCCCCGTAGTTGGCCTGGGTGCCGCCGGAGTAGGCCACGTCGCCGGCGGTGACCACGAACTTGGCCCCTGCCGTGGTGGCCGACTGGCCGATGAGGTTGTCGATGGCCGCTTGGCCGGTGTTGAGGTTGTTGAGGAAGGGGGTGCTGGACCCGTACAGCGTCTCGCCCAGATCGCCGACCACGTCGAAGGTCAGGGGTGCGGCGGTCCCAGCCGGGTTGAGGGTGGTGAAGCTCTGGGTGGGGTTGGAGCCGAGCAGGTCGACCGAGCCGGGGCCGAGGGGGCGGTAGCAGTACTTGGTGCTCGGCGACAGGCCGGTCAGGACCACGGTGGACTGGTACTCATTGGTCCCACTCACCACCGAGTAGGCCGAGCCGGTGATGCTGGCCGGGGTGCCCGCCGACGGGTAGGAGTTGGGCAGGTTGGCCGGCACCGCGGTGGTGTGGGCCGTGCAGTTCCCGAGCGGCCCCCACTGCACCGAGCCCGGTGAGGTCACGTTGGACACCGAGGTGGCCCAGTTCACGTCGGCGGTGGTCTGGGTGAGGTCGGTCACATACGGGGCCCGCATGAGTGTGGAGTTGAATCCGGTGAACGGGACCACGTTGACGGGAGGGGGCCCGGCAGCCGAGGCCACCTCCAGTGGAATGACGGTCACCGCGGCCAGTACCGCGGCAGCCACCGCCACGAGCGGAGCCAGCCGATGACGGCGCCGTCGGGCCATCTCGGGAGTGGTGGTGTGCTCGGTGCTACTGGACATGGGTAAGCCTCCCGCTGGACTGCATCCGCCGTGCCACCCCGGCACCCGCAACCCGGAAGGGGCTGGTGGTGACGGCGGTAGACGATGCTGTGTCGATGGTCTGATGGATTGGGTAGGAACTATTGGGTTGAGGGAAACTGGCCACATCGGTCACCGGTGTCAACTGGCCGGCCGGAAGATGGCGATGCCCGAGGACCAGTACATGGCCTTGGCGAAGGATCCGGAGAAGAACTGGGGCCCCAGTGCCCCCAGCACCTGGAACCCGGTCACCACGCTGACCACGATGCCCGGCGTGGTCTGCTGGGCCTGGTTGGTGTAGCCGGGCGAGGTCACGAAGATGGGCTGGGTGTTGGCGTGGCCGGCCACGAAGCCGACGGCCAGCTCGTGGGCGGCGGTCGAGGACGCCGACCCCGAGGTGGCCGAGGTACCGGTTCCGGCGGCTCCGGCGGAGACGTCCAGGGCGTTGGTGGAGGCCACGCCGGTGAAGGCCTGGACGGCCAGGCTCATGGAGACCGCCGAGGCGTTGTGCACGGTAACCGACGTGGTGGGTAGGGCGTTGGCTGAGTACCACATCTCGCCGTTGGAGTTGTGGCCGGCGACGGCGAAAGCGTTGACCCGCGCCCAGGTATTACCGGCCGAGTCGGTCACCGAGGTGATGTGGTTGGAAGTGCCGTTGTACTCACCGGCCGACAGCACCAGCAGGTCACCGGCCGAGGTGGGCCCGGGGAAGGTGGCGGTGAGTGAGGTGGCGGCCGCCGTCTCGGTGGCACCGGTCGATGCGACCAGAGCCGGGCCCGGGGGTGTGGCCGGCGTGGTGACCGTGGCCGGACCACTGAACGTCGAGACATTGCCCACCCCGTCGCGGGCGTCCACGGTGTACGTGTTCGGCGCACCGGGCACGGCGGAGTGGTCGGTGAAGGTCGTGGTCGTCCCGGGGGCGGTACCGAGCAGCGTGGTCCCCCGGTAGACGTCATAGCCGGCGATGCCGTTGGCGTCGGTCGACCGCACCCACGACAGGTTCACCTGGCTGGAGGTGATCGCCGTGCCGGCCAGGCCGGTAGGGGTCGAGGGAGGGGTGGTGTCGACGGTCCAGTGGGCGGTGGTCGGGGTGGGATCGGTCCCCGATCCGTTGGTGGCCGCCACGGCCAAAGTGTGAGCTCCGGCCGCGAGTCCGGTGAAGGTCGCCGGGCTCGAACAGGGTGTGGTCGAACCACCGTCCAACGTGCACCGGAAGGTGGCACCGGTGGGGATCGACTGGAACGAGAAGGTGGCCCGGGCCGGGGTCACCGGGCTCGGCGGGGTGGTGAAGGAGGTATCGGGCGCCGACGAATAGGCGTAGGTCTGCTGGTCGAAGACCTGGCCGGCGGCGTTGACGGGCGAGACCGTCACCGTGGTGCCCGTCACGGTGACCTTCAGGAAGTTGAAGACCTGGGCGGCGGACAGCGGGGCGGTCGTACCGCAGCTGGAGCCGGTGCCCTTGGTCGGGCTCCACCCCAGGGCGTAGATGGCCTCCGACTTCTGGAGGGTGGTGCAGGTGGACCCACCCAACACCGGTTCCAGGATCCCGCCCCCTCCACCGGTGACGTAGGACACCACCTGCCCGGCGGCCGTGGGCGCGATGCGCTGGTAGGTGTGGGCGTGACCGCTGAAGGTCAGTTTGACCCCGCCGTTGGCCAGCAGGGCCTCGAGGCTGGTGGCCTGATTGGGGTTGGCCCCGCTGTTCTGCAGGTACACGTCGCTGGGCTGAGTGGCGTTGTCGGAACGGAGCGGATAGTGGAACACGGCGAGCTTCACCCCTCCCGGGTGGCTGGCCAGGTCGGCAGCCAGCCACTTGTACTCGGGGGAGGTGGTGGTCCAGTGCTTGTCGTAGTCGATCTGGTAGGTCTTGCACCCCAGGGCCGCCGAGGAGCCGACGGGCCCACAGGCCGCCCCGGTGGCGGTGCCCAGGTTGGAGGACTCGTTCCACGCAGCGTCGAGCATGTAGATGCGCACGTTGCCGCTCTGCACGGCGTACCAGGTGTCGGCGTTGCTGACGGCGCTGGTCCCGTCGGTCGAGGAGGCCGGGTAGGCATCGAGGCCGTAGGTCCCCCCGGTGGACGCCGCCGTGGTGGACTCGGGCCAGTTTCGGAGACTGACCACCGTCTGTCCGTGGTCACCGTTGGACTTGAACGTTGGGATCCCCCCCGTCTTCGGCCAGTAGGAAGGCCCGAAGATGTCGCTGACATCGGTACCGCTCTGCTGCAGGTCGCCGTAGTTGAGCTGGTTCCCGGCCGGGTAGGCGGTGTCCCCGGCGTCGATCACGAAGCGGGCGCCGCTGGTGCCGATGAGGGAATCGACGGCCGCCTGGTTGCCGTTCAAGTGGTTGGGCGAGTCCACACCCGCCGACACCTGGGTCTCGCCGAGGTCGTCGATCACGTCGAAGGTGAGCGGCTTGGCCGGCGGAGCTCCGGCCGGATCCAGGGTGGTGAAGGTCGGAGAGGCGTTGGTGCCGAGGAGATCGACCGGAGTGGTGCCACCCGAGAGGACCCGGTAGCAGTAGTTGGTACCGGGAGACAGCCCGACCAGGGGCACGGTGGTCTGGTATTCGTGCACCGTGCCGACGGTGAAGGCCCGACCGGTGGCCGTCGTGGGCGACTCGGAGGTCGGTACCAGGGTCGGCAGCACCGACGGGGCCGCCACCCGGTTGGCCAGGCAGTTGCCCGCCGGACCCCACTCGAGGGTGCCCGGCGCCGAGACCGTGGTGGCCCAGGTCACCGCGACCGAAGTCGGGGTCAGGTCGGTGAGATAGGGCACGCGGGTGAGCTGAGCGTTGAAGCCGGAATAGGGCGACACCGCCACCGGGCTCGGACCGGCAGCGCCGTGGGCGACGGTCACCGGCAGGGCCACGGCGGCGGCCACGGCCAACGCACCGGCCAGGATCCGGGTTGGTGACTCCGTCAGTTTGGCCAGCCCCCGGCGGGCGTGGGCGTGGGCCCCAGCCACGCCGTGGCCGTGGCGTCCGGAGAAGTCGGACCCACCGTGGCGGAGGGACTCGATGCCGGCCATCAGCCCGTACCTCCGGTAGGCACCCCGTTGATGATGGCCTTGAGGGTGTCGACGCTCTGGTTCCCGTAGCGCGCCAAGGGGACGATGTAGGTCCCCTCGGTGATCTCGTTCCAGCTGATGACCATCCAGCCGTCCGGTTGGGTGGAGGAGTTGCCGAGGTAGAGGTTCTGCATGGTCTGGCCGCCGAGACGGGGCACGCATCCGGACCCTCCGGCGATCACCTTGTTATACCCGGGTGCCAGTGGGCTGAAGAACTTCTTGGCCGAGCCGTCGGGGTTGCGGGTGGCCCGCACCTCGGTGGCCAGTCGGTTGAGCTGCGAGAAAGAGGCTCGGTTGGTCAGCGGATTCTGGCTCGACCAGTAGTACTGATCAGCATCGAAGTCGGCCGCCTTGGCTGCGTCCCAGGTGTTCCAGTTCTCGTCGGCCACCAGGTAGAAGTGGGGTCGCCAGCGGGCGCTGAAGGCGTTGAGCACCGACTGGGGGTACTTGCGGCTCCCCATCATGATGAGGGTGGGCCGACCGGAGTTGCTGTGGTCGAAGGCCGGGTCCTTGCCGTAGGTCTTGTTCAGGTAGGAGAGGTCGTTGTTGATCTCGCCGGTGCTCCGGATGCGGGCCGAGGAGATGTAGGCGATCCACAGCGAGAAGGGGGTGCCGGCCTTGTTGATCTGGTGCACGGCGGCCACCACCATGGCCAGCCGGTGGTTGAACGCCGACGAGGTGGCGGTCTGATTGGGTTGGCCGGTGCCCGCCCAACTGACGGCGAAGCCGGCCAGGCCGGACTGGGCGGCCAGGGAGACGTCGGACCGGATCTGGTTCGGGTCGTCCTGGGTCCACAACGGTGACGCCACATCGGTGAGCTGGTTGCCGGGGTAGTTGTTGGTGACGGTGCAACCGTTCCCGCTGAGGGTGGCCGGTAGCGGGAGGGGGTTGGCCGTGTAGGCGTAGTTGGGACCCAGGCGGGCGTGCCAGTGCTGGGTGTCCCACCAGAGGTAATAGAAGGCGAACATCCGGTGGTTGGAGGCGGGCACGTTGCCGCTGGCGGCCACGGTGGGAGTGGTGGCCGGCGTGACCGTGGTCGTGGACTTCGGTACGGCGGTGGCCGTCGACTGGCCGGAGGCCACGGGACTCCCTGAGCCACAGGCGGCCAGGACCAGACCGGTGACGGCAACCAGCGCCAGGAGGGAGGCGGTCCGGCGGGCCTTAGGCGAGGAGTGCACTGGCGTTACCCTCTTTGTGATCAGCCTGCCGGCGCAGCCGGCGTCCGATCACCCCGGCCGCCACTACCACTGCGAGCACGGAGAACAGCATGAGGGCCAGTTCCCCGGCATCGCCCCCGGTGATGACCACCTCGGTCGCCGTCTGGTCCCGGGACAGGCGGACGGTCGATGACAGGGCGATCAGACCCCCACCCACCTTGAGCTGGTACGTCCCCCGGGGCAGGTTGGGGAGCGTTACCTTGTGGTCCGGACCCAGGGGAACAACCTTGACCGTCTTGTCCGGATAGGTGAGCTGCGCCGTCTTGCCCGCCGGGGCCCCGGCCAAAAGGTCGTTGGCCTCGATGGTCAACGAGTGCAGAATCACCGGGACCTGCCACGCCAGCTGCTTGTTCGGTGTGAAGCGGAGCTGACCGCTGTTGACCACATTGGCACCGTGGATCATGACCGACTTGAAGGCGTAGGTGACCAAGCGCCCGTTGGCTCCGGTACTGGCCAGGGCTGGCCGGCTGGCCGACAGCCAGATGGGCTTGGCCAGATCTGCGGCGGTGTAGCGGGTGGTACCACCCAGGCTGTCGGTCAGGGTGATCGACGTCACCTCGCTCAACGGCAGGATCTTTTTGTCCGGCGTGACCATGTTGATGGTGATGGCCCGGTCCTCGTCCAGTTCGGCCACCAGCTTGCGGGTGAACGGGCCGTGATTGGGATCGTTGGCCACCCGGTCGAGGGAGACCCGGGTGTCGGCGGTGAGCTGCTGCGCCGGCACGGTCAGATGCTCGGCCGCCCCGTTCAGATTGGTATCGTCCACCACCGCCGTGCCCCCGGGGACGGTCGTATGGGTGACACCGTCGAGCGCGAACGACACGCCAGCAAGGGCCGGCACCACCTGGACCTGCACCGTGCGGGTGGCCGGGCCCACGGCCTGGGCCGCGGGCGAGGCGGCCACGACGCCCGTGGTGGCCAGAGTCAGGGCGGCCAGAGCTGCACCGGCCCGTCTAAGCAGGAACGGCCTCATGCCAGGAGGTCCGTGGCCGTGGCGGCGTTGGTGCGCGATCGCGACAGGACCTTGCCCGACGGCAAGTTGGGAGGCGGGGAACCGGAACTGTCTCCCCCGCTCCCTCCAGGAGCCGAAGGCAGTCGTCGCTTGCCCCACCTCCTTGCGGAACGCCGGGTGGCGCCCACCGACGCCAGGCCCGGAAGGGGCACCGCCTCACCGCGAGTCCCCGAGGTCAGCGCGTTGGTCCCCGGCCGGCGTTGGCGCATGAAGGCGAGGAGGAGGAGGAGGAGGGCCGCCAGGAGCGCTCCCAAGTACAAGAAGTAGATGGTCGCCACCTTGGGTCGAGCGATGGCCGCCAATGTGCCCTGACTCGGTCCGATGGCCGGGGTGATCGGCTGCTGGCTGGTGTCGATCGCCGTGGCCAGGATATCTCCCGCCGTTCCCACCTCGGGAGTGATCGGCGACATCTTGAAGACCTTGTCGATGAAGGCGGGGATCGAGGCGGTGTCCGTCAGGGCATGGTCGACGTACCCGGCCTTGGCGTAGGGCGAGATCAACAGGGCCGGGACGCGCGGGCCCAGGGTGGTGTTGGCCGGCGGGGCCTGGTGGTCGTACCAGCCGCCCGAGTCGTCGTAAGTGAGAAGCAGGGCGGTATGACTCCACTCGGGGCTCTGCATCAGGGCGTTGATCACCGAGCGGGTGAAGGCCTCGCCTCGGGCCGGATCCTGGGGGGAGCGTTCGGAGTCGGAAGCCCCGGTGATGTACGAGACGGCCGGGAGTTGGCCCTTCTCCAGGTCGACGAAGTACTGACTCGTGTTGGTGATCCTCGCCGCATTGGTCGGATTGTGGACCATAGTGGGCATCCCGAGGAGCGGGGTGCGGGAGATGTCCCCTGGCGTGGGCACCGGCACCGGCTTGTAGCCCTGCACGTAGTACTTCCACGTGTGACCGGACTCGTTGAGCTGGTCGAAGACCGTTCGAAGGTTGATGCCCACTCCCAATGTCTTGTTGGAGTTGACATTGTCGGTGGTCCCGGAGACGGCCACCAACCGGTTGGGCAGGGACCCGGCCTGGCTGGAGGCGAAGAAGTTATCGAAGAGGGTGAACCGGTCGGCCAGGTTCCAGTAGTAGGGGAGGTCGGTGCGGCTGTAGTGCCCCATGGCCACCGAGCCGATGGAGGAGTTGGGCTGGGCACTGACGAACCCGTCCATCTTCCCGCCGTGGATGGCCTTCTGGGTGACCCGGAGGGTGTCGCTGAGCCCGGCCCTGGCCTGCTCGGCTGCCAGAGGATAGGGCTTCAGGCACTGGGTGGAGCCGACCGCCACTACCGGCTCACAGACCCCGGCCGGAATGCCGTTCACCCCTGAGCGCGTCCCGAAGTAGTTGTCGAAGGAGTGACCACTCTGGACGAGCACGATCACGTGTTGAATGGGGTTTCCGGCGTCCGGGAACGGACTGGTATTGATCGAGGCGGCGCCTGAGATCGATGCCGGGACGAGCACGCTCGCGGCTACGGTCGCCACGGCACAGGCCCCGAGGAGCGTGCGGAAGGGGCGTCGCCTCATGGGTGGACCTCGTAGAAGACGATGACCGGCTTGCCGTTGACCTTCACGGTGTGGATCGGGAACCCGTGGTACTTCTTGATCAGCTTCTGCAACCGGTGGGCGGTCGTCGGTGACCGGTAGGCCGAGTAGGCGTCCCACACCAGGTAGGTGAACTGGCCACTACGGACGCTCTGGTCGGGGTTGTAGATGGGGGTGTAGGCCGGATTACGGTGCAACGGGTTGGTGCTGACCGACAGGCCCTGGGCCGGGCGATGACCGTAGTACTCGAGGATGTTGGCCAGGCTGGGGCCGATGGTCATGAGCTCGGTACCCGGCACCAGGTTGGCCCCCACCCACTTCCCTGCCTCCCGGCCCCCGGCCACGCCTCCCTGACCAGCCAGGGCCGAGGCGCTCACCGTCGGGAAGATGACCGACCACACCCCGGGGAGCAGCGACACCGCCACCACCACGATGACCAACGGCCGGAGGACCGATTTGGTGTACTTGTCCCAACGGGCCGGCAGGTGCCAGGTGGTCAGGGCCCGCGCGGCCAGCAGGGCCATCGCCGGCGCCACCGGGAGCAGGTACTGGTAGCCCTTGAGCGGATAGATCTCGAGGGTCACGAACGGGACCATGATCCACAGGACCAGCAGCAGTTCCCTCCAGGTCCGGTTCCTTCGGAAGATGAGGGCCGAGGCGGCGGCGGCCACCACCAGCCAGCCGATGGCGGCCGGGATGACCGTCAGATAGAAGGTGCCGGCGTGGTTGGACGACCGGGTCAGCTGCCAGGCCAGATAGTTCTGTCCCGTCGACTTGTGGCCGGCCAAGTCGATGGCCAGGGGGAAGACCAGGCTTATGGCCCCCATCACCAGCAGCGTTAAGGCCACGGCTCGACCGGGACGACGGACCTCGGTGCTGACCAAAAGGAAGATGATCACACTGCCGGCCACGACGATGCTGGTCTCTTTGGTCAGGACGGCCAACCCCAACGTGGCCGCCGAGGCCGCCAGCCACTCGAACCGGTTGGTCCGGACGAACCGGGCCAGCATCCAAAAGGACAGGGTGATCCAGAGCACCGCCGGACCGTCGAGCAGCAGCTGCCGGGTGACCACCAGGTGGTAGGGCATGAGACCCAGAAGGAGGGCGGCGATGATCCCGGTCCTCGGCCCGTAGAGTTCCTTACCCAACAGGTAGATGGCGAAGAGCGTGGCCACACCGAGGATGGCCACCACCACCCGGCCCCGCAGGTCCGGGGTGCCCGAAGAGAACAGCGGCGAGAGCAGCGTGGGCATCAGCAGCGGATGGGCCCGGAAGATGGGGAACTGATTGACGAAGAGCGGGTTGCCGGCCAGGGATGCCGACTGACCGGCGTACACCGCTTCGTCGCTGTTGAACCCGAAGGCGTTGAGATTGGTGAGCCGCACCACCAGGCCCAGGAGCAGGGTCAATCCCAGCCAGACGGTGGTGGGCAGCGGCCAGAGACGCTGCTTCAAAGTGGGCTTCTCCGTGAGCTCGGGGCGCGCGTCACCCGCAGGCGACGCCGCCTGGCGTTCCATCACGCCAGCGCGGTCGTCGCTAAGCAGTGTCACTGTGGGCCCTGCGGGAGTTCAAACTTCTCGTGTCAGGCTTCGGAGCCAGACAGGGGATCTCCCTCAGGAACGCTCTTGTCGATTCCGAAGTAGTCATGTCCATTCGTGCCGGCGTTGGTGAGGTCGAGATAAGGGACGTCCGTCTTCGCCGAGGCCGTGGCTGGAGCGATGGCCGCAGCGATCTGCTCCGCCCAGGTGTAGTCGTTCGACCCGAGTCGATGGATCTGCACGCTCTCCATGGCACTCACCAAGATCAGTCGTTCCCGCTCCCGGAGCTCGTCGTAGCTGAGGCCACCCACCGACAACGCCTGCGCCAAGTAGCGGTACGGAGGGAATCCGTAGGCATCTTCGGTGTTCTCCAGCAACTCCACGATGGCCTGGGACTGCGAGACCATGCTGTGGTGAGGAACACCCCGCTCGATGATGTAGAGCTGATCGATGGTGGTGGTCGAGCCCAGCTCGCACGGTACCAGACGCTGGACGTGATACTTCGGCGGCGGGATGATCCGCTGGGTCCAGCCGTTGATGGTCATGATCGGCACGTTGTGGTCGGCCAGCTTCATGGCGAAGCCACGGCCCTCCTTGGAGTGCAGGCGACTCTGCACCCGCAGCCAGGCCCACTCCCGACGGGTGAGATCCCCGGCGTCGATGGCCCGCAGGGTGTGCTGGCTGATGGTCAGAGGCTTGGGGAAGCTCCTGGCCACACCGGCACTGTCGATGATGGTCATGTCGTCGGACAGGAACCGGCCCTCGCTGGTGCGGAGGAACTTCAGCACGGTCCCGGTCTTGCCGGTATCGGTGCGGGCCGACAGCACGATGCCCCGACCGCCGACGTCCATGCAGGCGGCGTGCAGGAGCATGTAGCCCCGGTCGACGAAGACGAAACGCAGCAGCGCCTCCACCACGTTGGTGTAGAGCACGTGGGGGCTGCGGGCCAGCGCCTTGGACGACGTCACCAGGATCTGCGATCCGAAGTGGATGGCGAAGTTGGCCGATCCCCGGCCCAGCTGCTCCTCCCACCGGATGGTCTTGCCGTCCTCGGAGCGCACCAGACGGGTGCGGGACCGGGTCTTGCCCACCTTCCCGACCCGGATGGCGATGTCCGGGCTGGCG
This sequence comes from Acidimicrobiales bacterium, assembly GCA_038210245.1. Taxonomy (GTDB): domain Bacteria; phylum Actinomycetota; class Acidimicrobiia; order Acidimicrobiales; family RAAP-2; genus Bog-756. The sequence continues at coordinate 4,189 of JBBQWW010000010.1, read as the reverse complement.
CTGTCGCCGACCGGGCTGGGCGTGAGGAAGTAGGACAGCTCGGGGAGCACCACGTCGCTGCCGATGGTCACGATCCCATGGAGGTCGTAGTAATGGCGGAACGGCGTGCCGAGAGCCAGTTCGAGGCTCTTCAGCTCGGGGCGTGACTCCTCCACCGCCACCTCGATCGGTCCGACCAGGGTGGTCGCAGTTTCGGCTTTGGCCATTTTCTTCTCTCCTTCGTAGATGAAGCGATCGCTGATTCCGAATCGGATCAAGAACACCGCCAACAGGGTGATCACGTTGGCAGCCGTCTTGGGTGTGTGTAGGACTTCGACCATCAAGGCCAGCAGGGGCAGCCGGGCCAGCATCACGGTGTTGTTGAGCAGGCAGAACCGCCAGTAGCGGCCCCAGAGCCCGCCGGCCTTGCGGCCGGAGAAGACGAAGAGCTCCATACCCACGAAGTTCCAGGTGGTGGAGATCTGGGTCGACAGCACTGCGGCCAGCAGGTACGGCAGATGGCCGAAGCGGATGAAGGCCCAGAAAGCGATGGTGTTGACCACCAGTCCGGTGGCACCCACAGCGGCGAAGCCGGCTGCCCGCTGTTGGCGGGGGGTGAGGATCGTACCCAGCCGGAGTCGGGTGAGGTGGACGGCGAAGCGGAGGCCCTCGCGGAAGTCGGCCTTGGACTCCCCGGAGTGCCGGGGCGCGAAGCTGAACCCGACCTCGGCCACCTTCAGACGGCAGCGGGCCACCGCCTCGAGCAGGATCTTGAAGCCCACCGGGCGCAGACTGTCGATGTCCACAGCGGCCAGGCGGAGGGCGAAGAATCCGCTCATCGGGTCCGACACCTCCTGGAGGCGTCGGGGGAAGGCCGACTTGGTCAGCTTGGTGGCAGCGTGGGACACCCCCACCCGCGACCTGTTGGCCAGTCCGGCGGCCTGTCCGTTGTCGCGGTACCGGCTGGCCACCACCACGTCGGCCTCGCCCAGGTCGATGGGACGGATGAGGTCGGGGATGGTCTCGGGAGGGTGCTGGAGGTCGCCGTCCATGACCACGGCCACCCGCCCTTCGCACAGGCGCAGTCCAGCCACGACGGCGCCGCCCAGGCCACCGGACCGCTCGCCGGGCTCACGGTGGAGGATCAGCACGGGCAGGGTGGAGGTCTCCGCAATGGCCGCCATGACCACCGGGGTGTCATCGCTGCTGTCGTCGACGAATATCACCTGAGATGTCCCGGCGGGCAATGTGGCCGCCAGGCGGGTGATCAGTGGTTCGATATTCTCGCGCTCGTTGCGTGTGGGGATGACCACACTGATGTCTATAGAATGCACAATTGCCCCTCGTTAACTGCAAGACGTCCGACGCCGCTTGTCATATTGGTCTTATAGTTAGTGCCTAAATAACCGCAAAATAGATGCCCGCTGATTGCATCTATTTGCCTTACACGAATCTCACCACCCACGCGCATCTCGATGATCCTGCCGTCGAGTCCGCCGAACACGCCGTCCCCCGAGTGGATCGCTCCATTCGTGGCCAGCACCAGGCTATCGTACTGCCTGGTACTGCCTGGACGGGCGATTCGCCCCGCTTCAGCGGGACGGCCCGGCCGCCGGCACGGTGACGAAGGGACATTGATGCCCTGACATCTTGTCCTTTTCGCGGTTGCGCCGAGCGTGTGACTTGCTTGCATCAACAGTCACCGTAACGGTGGCCTCGCTGGTAAACAAGTGGAAAACGTCAAGTTATCCCTTGGTTAACAATGATCGGACGGACCGCGCTTGGGCCACCACAACTAGTGGTTAAACGGGCCACCGAGCGCCATATTACCCCTCTCGGGGACCGCCATCAGTGGGGCAGGAGGGACAAACGCCCGGAGATCCGTCAGGCGTGGGTGGGGCCGTTGGCCGGCTTGGTCTTGTCCCGCGGCGTTCGCCGGCGATCGGGGGTGGAAGTGGGAGCTTCCTCGACGATCACCCCACACCGCCGGCACTCCCAGCGCCGGGCCGGTGGGTAGGCCAGCGACCACCAGTCGTGCGATGCATAGCGACAGACCAGCTGGGCGAACCACCCGGGCGTCATGGAGCTCGTTCCCTCGCCCTCGGGGGCTCCCATGGCTGGCCACGCTACCGGGTGCCCATGGCGGTCTCGCGGATTGGGAGCCTTGGCCATAGTCATCTATTCGTGCCTTCCCTTAACGATCGGCACACTCCGGTCCAGGCCGGCCTGCGCACAGGAGCAGGCCGGCACCATCACACTGGAGTGCACCGAACCAACGGCATGTCGTCTTGACACACCATCCGGGATGGAATTGACTCCATCCCTGCCAATAGCGGGAGCGTCAATCTCCATCGTGAGCGAGGCCTCTGACGACTTCATGACAAACTGCCATGGCCTGACCTGCCTCCCTGGTTATCTCCACATACCGATCGAACGTGCTCCTCGGTGTTTCTTCGGCATCCCGAAGGGCCGTCTTGAGGGGAAGGGGTGCGGACCGGGCTCGGACATGCGACGAGACAGGAGGCCGGCCGTGAGCCGAGCACCAGGACAGGAGCGGATCGACCCAGCCTTGGACGATCAACGACTGCCGCCGTCGGATTCGGCCCCGGAAGCCCACCAGGGCAACGGAGTCCCGATGCCCCGACCACACGGCCGCCATGGCTTCTGAGCCCGGAGGGACTGACCCGGGGGGTCCTCCCCTGGTGGCCTTCGATTTCGACGGCACCATCACCACGAAGGACACCTTCCGGCTCTTCCTGACTCGTGTGCGCGGACCCCGGGAGCTGGCCACCACATTCGTGCACCACGCTCCCCAGCTGGGCCTGGCCCTCCGGGGCGGCGCCGCCCGCGACCGGGCCAAGCAGCTGATCTGTATGGATGTACTGGGTGGGTTGGACCGCCGCCTGGCCGAGGATGCGGCGACCGATACGGCACGGGAGGTGGAGCGCTCACTCATCCGCCCTGATGTTGCGGGCCGGATCCGGTGGCACCAGGCGCAAGGGCACCGGATCATCGTGGTCAGTGCGTCGTTCTCGGCCTACGTGACGTTGGTAGCGGCCTCGCTGGGCATCGACGAGGTCATCGCCACACAGTGGGAGGTCGACCCCGTGACCGAGACCCTGACCGGTCGGCTGGACGGACGCAACGTCCGGGGCGAGGCCAAAGTCACCCTGCTCGACGACCACGTCGGTGAGCATTGCGATCTGGAGTTCGCCTACGGGAACAGCGCCGGCGACACGGCCATGCTGGCCCGAGCCCGACATCCCGTCCGTGTGGGTCGGCACCCCATCCCCGCCCTCACCCGAACCCCGCCCGCCGATCCCCGATCCTGACCAGGCGCCTCGCACCACCCCTCCACCAGGCCCACGGCCGGACGGACCGGGAGCCTGCGGTGTCCGGGGTCGCGGCTAGCCTCTCGGGCGGAGGGATGCGAGAGCGGACGAATCGGACGGTCTCGAAAACCGTTGTGTCGCAAGGCACCGTGGGTTCGAATCCCACTCCCTCCGCCAAGTAGTGCTTATTCAAACCCACCCCGAGTGGGTTGCGTTGTCTCGTTCGAGGGCCTGTCCGTTCGGGTCCTCGAACGTGGCCGCGACCATGGACCTTGCCAAGATTGACCGGTCGTCCGTTCGCCCAGTCAATATTCCTGTGCAGCGGAGGACTGCCCGAAACCAGCGCAGCGTCCGTGCCGTTTGCAGCCAGAACGAAGTCCGTCCGAAGCAAGAGGCCGAACAAATCTGTGGGTTCTGCCTCCGAGGAGCCGTTCATATCCACCAGGAACTTCTCGAACACCGCCTGATTCATCATTCGACGTAGATGGTGCGGAGCGGCCAGGTAGGCAGCATGACAGTTCGTCAGAAGGTTTAGGCACCGATCGAGTCGGTCCCGGATGGCGTCGTAGTTGGCTGAGGCGATCGCCACTTGCTGGTCGATCGACTTCAGCTCCGCGGCGATCCGGGCCTGCTCCTTCTTCATGAGGTCCAGAGGGACGGCATCGGCGTAGTGGGCCTTCAGCAGCTTCTCCTGCTCTTCAACCAGAAGATCTCGGCGCCGTCTGGCTTTGGCGGCGTGTCAGCGTTCAAGTATTTCCCTAGCGACTGACCAGGACGTTCAAGTAATTCCCTACCCCTGCGTTCACGTAATTCCCTACCCCTCCGGGTCGGGGATCCACCCGCCGGGCTCCTTGTTCCACTAATCGCTTCGCTGTCCC
>JBBQWW010000009.1:0-68005 GCA_038210245.1 Acidimicrobiales bacterium | reverse complement strand
CCAGTCGATCTTCAATGTCAACGCCGGGGCCCTGCCCGAGTTCGGCCCTGCTCCCCGGCCCCTCCCCATGCTGCCCATCACTGTCGACTCCGCCGGCCTGCTGGTGGCCAACGGCGGTCTCAACCAGGCTCCCGGGCCGGGATTCTGGGAGCGGCCCCCGTCATGATCGACAAGACCATCGACAGCTCGCTGAAGTGGGTCGACGACCGGCTGGGCGTGGCCAAGGGCGGGCGCACCTTCCTGGACAAGATCTTCCCCGACCACTGGTCCTTCATGCTGGGGGAGATCGCCCTGTACTCCTTCGTGGTGCTGCTGGCCACCGGGGTGTTCCTCTCGCTGTACTACATCCCCTCGGCCCACGAGATCGTCTACCACGGCTCCTACGTCCCCCTCCGGGGCCAGCGGGTCTCCGAGGCCTACTCCTCGTCGGTGGGGCTGTCCTTCGATGTCCGGTCCGGCCTGTTGATGCGCCAGGCCCACCACTGGGCCGCCGACATCTTCCTCGGCTCCATCGCCGTGCACATGGCCCGGGTGTACTTCACCGGCGCCTTCCGCAAGCCCCGCGAGTTCAACTGGATCGTCGGCGTGACCATGCTCATCCTGGGCATCGTCAACGGGTTCCTCGGCTACTCGCTCCCCGACGACCTGGTCTCGGGGACGGGTATCCGCATCGCCTACTCCATCATCGAGTCCATCCCCCTGGTCGGGAGCTATCTGGCCTTCTTCGTGTTCGGGGGGAACTTCCCGGGGAACGGGATCATCCTCGAGCGGTTCTACATACTCCACGTGCTGATCGTGCCGTTGATCCTCATCGGGCTGCTCGCCGCCCACCTCGGGCTCCTGGTCAAACAGAAGCACACCCAGTTCCCCGGCAAGGGGAAGACCGAGCACAACGTGGTCGGCTCCCCGATGTTTCCGACCTTCATGGCCAAGACGACCGGCTTCCTGTTCGTGAGCACCGGTGTGATCTTCCTGCTCGGCGGCTTCGCCCAGATCAACCCCATCTGGCAGTTCGGCCAGTACGAGCCGTACCAGATCTCCTACGCCGTGCAGCCGGACTGGTACATGGGTTGGCTCGACGGGGCGCTCCGGATCATGCCCAGCTGGGAGTGGTCGGGGTGGGGCCACACCATCCCGCTCGAGGTCTTCCTGCCCGCGGTGATCTTTCCGGGGATCATCTTCAACATCCTCCTCATCTGGCCCTTCATCGAATCGAGACACACCAAGGACTTGGCGTACCACAACCTGCTGGACCGACCCCGCGACCGGCCCAAGCGCACCGGAGCCGGTGCGGCCATGCTCACCCTGCTGGGTATGACGTTCTTCGCCTCGTCGACCGACGTCCTGGCCAACTTCTTCCAGATCCCGCTCAACTGGGTGCTGTGGTTCTTCCGCTTCGCCGTGGTCATCGCGCCGATCATCGCCTACTTCCTGGCCGTGCAGATCTGCAACGAGATGCGGGGTGCCGAGGGCATCGGCAAGCGCAAGCGGGCCCTGGTGGTGTTCCGCTCCGACTCGGGTGAGTACACCACGGTGCCGTCCGAGCCCCGTCCCGGCGACGGTGCCGAGGAGCTGGACGCCATACCCGTCCCCACCTTCATCGATCTGGCCGATCCCGCGCTGGCCACCGGTGAGGGCGTGCGCCGGGTCATGCGCTGAACCTGGGTCACACGGTCCGGCCCGAGCCCCCAGGTGAGGATGCGTTGATGGTGCCGAGCGCGCTCCGGGTCGCCGACACCCGCGCCTACGTGCACGAGCGGTGGACGGGCGACGTCCTGCCCCTCTTGATGGAGTTCGCCCGCATCCCCAGCCTGTCGCCGGCCTATGACGCCGGATGGGAGGAGCACGGGCATCTGGAGGCGGCCGCCGAGCTGCTGGCCGACTGGGCCCGGCGACGGACCCTGCCCGGGGCCACCGTGGAGGTGGTGCGACTGGCGGGGCTGACTCCCACCGTGGTCATCGACGTGCCCGCCACCGATCCCGACGCCACCGGGACCGTCCTCATCTACGGCCACTACGACAAGCAGCCACCGTTCGAGGGATGGACCGCCGGCCGAGGGCCCTGGGCCCCGGTGGTCGAAGGGGAGTGGCTCTACGCCCGGGGAGTGGCCGACGACGGGTACGCCCTGCCCTCGGCCCTGCTGGCCCTGGAGGCGGTCCGGGCCGGGGGCGGCCGGCATGCCCGCTGTCTGGTGGTGGCCGAAGGGTCGGAGGAGAGCGGCAGCCCCCACCTGCAGGCCGTCCTGTCCCATCTGGCCGACCGGATCGGCACGCCCGACGTGGTGCTGGCCCTCGATTCGGGCTGTGCCACCTACGACCGCCTGTGGGTGACCACCTCGCTCCGTGGAGCCCTGGTGGGCACCCTCACCGTGCGGGTGCTGGACCACGGGGTGCACAGCGGCTCGGCCGGGGCGGTGGTGCCCTCGTCCTTCCGGATCCTCCGGCTGCTGCTGGACCGGATCGAGGACGTCGCCACCGGCGACCTCCGGCTCCCCGAGCTCGTGGTCGACCTTCCGCCCGGTGCGGCCGCCGCCGCCGACCACTTGGCCGGGGCGCTCGGGGCCGCCGGCTCCAGCGGACCGCCCTTTCCTGTGGTCGGCCGACTCCAGCTCCAGGGCAGGGACGCCGCTGAGCAGGCCTTGCGCCAGGCCTGGCGGGCCTCGGTGGCCGTGGTGGGGGCCGACGGCCTGCCCCCCACGGCCGAGGCCGGGGCGGTCCTGCGCCCCCTCACCTCGGTGAAGTTGGCCATCCGTCTCCCGCCCACCGCCGACGCCGGAGCGGCCGCCGCCGCGGTGGCCCGGGCCTTCACCTCCGATCCGCCCTATGGGGCCTCGGTGACCTGGGAGGCCGAGCCACCGGCGGCCGGATGGGCGGCCCGACCGCCGGCCCCATGGATGGACGCCGCCCTCGACCGCGCCTCGACCGCCTGCTTCGGTCCGTCCTACGGCCAGTTGGGCGAGGGCGGGACCATCCCCTTCATGGGCTGGCTGGCCGACCGGTTTCCCGAGGCCCACCTGCTGGCCCTGGGCGTGCTCGGCCCGGGTGCCAATGCCCACGGTCCCGACGAAGGGCTCCACCTGCCCACGGCTGAGCGGGTCACCGCCTCCCTGGCCCTGCTGATCGACGCTCACGCCCAGGCCCAAACACCGGGCGACGTCGACATCACCACCGGCTCCCGCCCTGCGTAGCGTGGCCTCGTCCCGGCCGGGGGTGGGCCCCGGCCCTACTTGGACGTGAGGAAGGACGGGATCCGGTCGGAGGGGAAGGCGATGACCGAGCACAGGCAGGTGTGGTCGACCACGACCGTGTTGAGGGCCTGCAGTCGTTCGAGGTCGGCCCGGGACAGTCCGGGGATCCCGGACAGGGCGGTGACCACGTACTCGCTGAACAGGTAGCCCACGTCGTCGGCGTGGCCGGCCGCGGTCATCTGGTCCGAGAGCTTGCGCTGGAGGGCCACCAGCTCGGCCTGTGGGCCCGGGGGCAGGGGATGGGTCACGGCCAGCACCTGGGCGCCCGGGGCCCGGGAGATGAGGCTGTAGAGCTCGCTCTCCTCGGTGACGTACCAGACCTCCCCGACGTCGGCCGGTACCGCTGTCCGGGTGTACCCGAACTGGTAGCCCAGGCCCCGGTCCACGTAGACGGGCCTTCCCTGGCGGGCCAACTGGTCGACCACGGCGGCATGGAGCCCACCCAGGGGAGAGCCGGAGAAGCGCACCAACACCGGTCCGTGGGGCTGGCCCTCCCGTTGCAGCTGGCCGAGGATGGATGCCGCCGACGGCTCCATGGGGGCCACCGGTCCATTGGCGGCCGCCACCGTCCGGGTGAAGCTGACCGAGGCCAGGGCGGTGATGGCGGCCAGGACGCAGCCCACGATGACCGTGGCCCGTCGGCCCCTTCCCGGCAGCGTCTCCACCAGCACCACCACGCTCAGCACCACGGTGGCGCTTCCGATGGGGATGCGCCAGAAGAAGAGGTAGGGAAAGGCCGGCCCGGTGAGCACGGCCAAGGTCAGCGCCCCGGCCACCACGGCCACGGCCAGCAGCTCGGCCAGGGCGGTCAGCTCGGGACGGCGCCGCCAGCGGGCCAGCCCCCAACTGGCTCCGATGAGGACCACCGGGACCGCCAGCCAGGCCAGGGACGAGGGCGAGGTCAGGGCGCTGAACCGGTCCACGGGATCGGGCCCGCCGAGCCACGGGGGCCGCCAGCGGAACTCGGTGCCCAGATAGCCGAGGGCGTGGTGGAGGCCCAGGTAGGGGAGGTGCGGGTCGGGGCCCAGACCGAGGTAGAACTGGACGAGCCGGACGGTGTTGCCCGGCCAGTGCCGGACGGTGTCGACCACCAGGGGGACGAACCACAGCCCGGCCAGGACCAGCAGGGGCGGCCACCACAGCGACCAGCGTCGGGCGCTCCGATCGGACCGGTGCTCGGCCACCAGCAGCCGGGCCACGGCCCACAGGGTGACGGCCACCACCGGCAGGGCGTAGCCCACGTGGGTCTGGACCAGGAACGATCCGACGAAGGCCATGCCCACCAGTCGCCTCCCGTCCCCCGAGCCCACCACCCAGGCCTGCAGGAGGAGGAGGGTGAAGAACGGGAAGGGTAGGTAGGGGTTCCACAGCTGCTGGAAGATCCACGGCCCGGTGGCCCAGTAGGACAGGGTGATGACGGCCAGCCAGGGGATCATCCACCGGAGCCCCCCCGACTTCCACGACAGCCGGGCGGTCCACACCACGGCCACGCCCTGCAGCAGCACGTTGCCGACGAGGGACGCCCAGGCCGGTTGGCCGGCCACCCCCGAGAACAGGGCCACCAGGTAGTACATGGTGGGTCCGGGGTGGTTCCATCCGAACCGGCTGTAGGGCCCGGTCAGGGGGGTGTCGGACGAGAAGGTCCAGACGTCCCGCACCCGGAGGTCCAAGATGGCCTGGTCGCCGACGGGTATGTAGACGCGGCCCCATCGCTGGAGCAGGACGCAGATGATGGGAGCCAGGGCCACCAGGGTGACGGCCACGGCTGCGGCCACGGCGGGCCACCGCCGGCGGCGATCGGCTCGGTGGGCCGGCTGGTCCCGTCGGGGCACCTCGGGAGCGGTGGCCGGAGCCTGGTCGACGATCGACACGGAATCAGGGGCAGGGGGAGAACGGGGTGAGACCGCGGACCCCGTACCCCTTCATCAGGGGAAGACTGTAGGGGAGGCCCTGCGGTAGGGTCAATCGCCTCCGGCCGTCCGATTGGCGTGGACGCTCCAGCGGTGTCAGATTTTGTGGGTCCGAACCCAGGGGCGGAGCTCCCCGGGCCTCTACGTGCGAGGAGCATCTACTCATGCCTGGCGTCTTCCTAGTGACCGACAGCTCGAGTGACCTGGTCGCCGACGAGATCGAGCCCTACGACGTCGAGATCGTGCCCCTCACCATCCGGTTCGGGGACGAGGAGTTCACCGACCGGAAGAATCTGAGCGTCGAGGAGTTCTACGCCCGGATGGCCACCGAGGAGGAGCTGCCCCAGACGGCCTGCCCGTCGCCCGGGGCCTTCGCCGGGGCCTTCCGGAGGGCCGAGGAGGCCGGTGCCGAGGCGGTGGTGTGCGTCACCATCTCCGGCGACCTGTCCAACACCGCCCAGTCGGCGCTCACGGCGGCGGCCGGCTTCGACGGCCGGGTGCCGGTGCACGTGGTCGACAGCAAGTCGGTCTCGAGCGGGTTGGGCACCATGGTGTTGGAGGCGGCCCGACGGGCCCGGGACGGCGCCGATGTGGATGCCGTGCTCGACCGGGTCCACCGGCTGGTGGACCGGACCCACGTCCTGGCTGCCCTCAACACGTTGGAGAACCTGAAGAAGGGTGGCCGGATCGGCGGGGCCAAGGCCCTGATGGCGTCGGTACTGTCCATCAAGCCCCTCATCGACGTCACCGGGGGAGTGGTGTCCGAGGCCGGTCGGGCCCGGACCCGGACCAAGGTCCTCCAGCTCTTGGCCGAACGCCTCCTCGGGGCCGGCGACATCGAGCTGGTGGCCGTGATGCACGGGGGAGCGTCCGATCTCGATCAGTTCCTCGGCCTGATCGCCTCCCGCTTTCCCCGTACCGCCATCCGGGTCGGGGAGCTGGGTGCGGTCATCGGCTCCCACGGTGGGGCTGGGATCATCGGGGTGACGTGGGTCGACGCCGGCTAGCCCCGTAGCCAGGCTCCGGTCAGCCCCGAGGTCGGCCGGGGGGGCCGGAATGGGGCTCAGGCCGGCCCAACGGGCCGACCGGGGAGGACCGTTCAGACGGCCCCGCCGCGACGGCTCTCCATGGTGCCCCCGATGGCCGCCGACAGGATCAGGGCACCGCCGATCGGGGCCAGCCAGAGACCGAACACGAAGGTCAGCACGGTGAACATGGCCCCCATGCCCAGGACGAACGGCCAGATGCTGGAGCCCGGGAAGGAGTCGATGGTTCCCGCCCCCTCGGACATCTCGGCGTTGGGGTCGTCGTCGGGCTGCGGCTTCATCTTGAACGACCACCACAGGTAGTACGAGCCGGGGAGGATGCCCAGCAGCATTGCGCCCATCAGCATCAGGAAGCCGGCATCCTCGTAGCTGGTGAACCAGTAGACGATCCCGATGACGCCGAAGAACACGCCGATGGCGGCCAGGAACCACCCGTCGACCCTCACGAGCTGGCTCCCACGGTCTCGGCCTCGTCCGCCGGGGCGGCCGGGCGGTGCTTCGGCGGCCGGTGGATGGTGCGGTGCTCAGGGTGGTTGGCGTCCCACGTCGGCCGTTCCGACCGGATGGGGGGAAGGTGGGTGTAGTTGTGGTGCGGCGGCGGTGACGAGGTGAACCACTCCAGGGCGTGGCCGTCCCACGGATTGTCCCCGGCCGGGATCGGCTTGCGCCACGAGATCCACAGGTTGGCCAGGAAGAAGAGGAACGAGACCGCGATGATGAAAGCCCCCACCGTCGAGATCACGTTGAGGGTGGTCCATCCGTTGGAGGGCAGGTAGTCGGCCACCCGGCGGGGCATCCCGTACAGGCCCACCAGGTACTGGGGCATGAAGGTCACCCAGAATCCGATGAACAGACCCCAGAAGTGAAGTTTGCCCAGTCGTTCGTTGAGCATGCGGCCGAACATCTTCGGATACCAGAAGTAGAACCCGGCAAACCCGCCGAACACCGTGGTGCCGATGAGCACCTGGTGGAAGTGGGCCACCACGTAGTAGGTGTCATGGGTCATGAAGTCCACCGGCGGCGAAGCCAGGAGCACCCCGGTCACGCCACCCATCAGGAAGGCGAAAAGAAAGCCGATGGAGAAGAGCATCGGGGTCTGGAAGCTCAGCTGGCCGCCCCACATCGTCCCGATCCAGTTGAAGAACTTGATGCCGGTGGGCACAGCGATCAGGTAGGAGAGCAGGGAGAAGAAGGGCAGCAGCACCACGCCCGTAGTGAACATATGGTGAGCCCACACCCCGGTGGACAGAGCGGCGATGGACATGGTGGCGAAGACCATGCCCTTGTAGCCGAACAGGGGCTTGCGGGAGAACACCGGGATGATGTCGGTGACTATGCCGAAGAAGGGCAGGGCCAGGATGTACACCTCCGGGTGCCCGAAGAACCAGAACAGGTGCTGCCACAGTACGGGCACCCCGCCGCCCTGCACGGTGAAGATATGGGTGCCGAAGTGGCGGTCGCAGAACAGCATGACCACCGCTCCGAACAGCACGGGGAAGGCGATGAGGATCAGGATGCCGGTCACCAGCATGTTCCACGAGAAGATGGGCACCCGGAACATGGTCATGCCCGGGGCCCTTAGGTAGAAGATGGTGGCGGCCAGATTCACCCCGGTGAAGATGGCCGAGAACCCGGTGAGGCCCAGGGCCATCAGCCACAGGTCGGCGCCGGCGCCCGGGGAGTTGATGGCGTTGGACAGTGGTGCGTAGGCCACCCATCCGTAGCTGGCCGCTCCGCCGGCCACCAGAAAGCCCGACAGCATCACGATGGACCCGCTCAGGTACAGCCAGTAGGAGAGGGCGTTGAGGCGGGGGAAGGCCATGTCGGGGGCGCCCACCTGGAGCGGCACGATGAAGTTGGCCAGGCCACCGAAAGCGAACGGTCCGGCGAACAGGTAGAGCATCAGGCTGCCGTGCATGGTGAACAGCTCGTTGTAGGTCTGGAACGAGACCAGTGACGAGGTGGGATCGGCCAGCTGGGTCCGGAGGACCAGGGCCATGATGCCGGCGATGAAGAAGATCACCAGCGAGGTGATCATGTAGCTCTTGCCGATCACTTTGTGGTCGGTGGAGGTCAGCCAGTTGAGCAGTCCGGTCGGGCCCTGGTGGTGGTCGTGGTCCCCGTGCTCGTGGTCGAGGCCCGGGGTGTGACCGTCGGGGCCTCTGGGCTCTTCGGGGGTGACCAGGTCAGGTGGCTCGATGGTGGTGGTCATGCGGATCCTTTGGCCGAGGAGGGCGAGGGAAGTGCATCAGAGGGGTAGACGGTGGTGTCCCTGGGCGGGATGTTGGAAGCCGACGTGCCGCTCCGCTGCAGGGTGTGGCCCGACGCTACCTGGGCGCTGGCCCAGGCGTGGAAGGCCAACGGGCTCACCGCCCGCACGCTGAACAGCATCTCGGAGTGGTAGAGCCCGCAGATCTGGGTGCACTGCCCGTCGTAGGTGCCGGCGTGGAGCACATTGAAGTCAAAGTAGTTGGTCACCCCGGGCAGGGCGTACCGGCTGAAGTTGAAGTCCCGCAGGTAGAAGCCGTGGATGACATCTTCGGACACCAGGGTGATCTGCACGGTCTGGCCGACCGGCACCACCATCTGGGGTCCGTGGTTGTTGGGGCCGTTGGTGGTCTCGCCGGCCACGCCGACATTGAGTCCGGGATAGTCGAAGCGCCAGCCCCACTGGAAGGCGGTCACCCGGACCTGCACCACCGGGGTCCCGGTCGAGGTAAACCTGGCGCTCGGTGACACCGTGGCGTCGACGTTGTTCTCCGTGAGCACGGTGAACAGGAAGAGGACGGCCACGATCAGGATCGGTACCATCGTGTAGATGACCTCGAGGGGGATGCTCTCGTTGAATTGACGGGGCATCTCGTCGGAGCGCCTCCGGTACCGGAAGATGGTCCAGAGGATCAGGAGGCAGACCAGGCCGCCCACGATGACGCCTATGGTCATCATCCCCGAGTAGAGCTTGAAGGTGTCCTGGCCCTGCTTGGTCACGCCCCGGCTGGCGCCGTAGGTGGGGTAGAAGTCACAGCCGCCGAGGACGAGGGGAGCGGCCACGGCCAGGCCGGCGGCCCAGTGGCCCCAGTGTCGCCTGGGGGTCGGGCCGGTGCTCCCGGATCCGGTGGTGGGCACGGGCGGGTGGTCTCCCTGTGCGGGACGTCGGGACCGGGTTGTGAATGCGTTCACGGCGATGACACTAGTGGGCACGGAGCCGGAAGTAGAAGTTCAGATCCGACTTGTTTCGGGCGCCACGAACTCCCAGTTCAGAAGGGTGGCCACGACCACCCGGGCCCGGCGTTCAGCCGGCGGGCCGGGACCGCCCCTCCCCGGACTCCCGTGCGGCCCACGAGAACACCCCGTTGGCCATGGTGGACGACGCCGCGTCGGCCCGTTGGGTGAACACGGTGCGCCGTACCTCCTGTACCCCCGGATCGTCGGGAGCGGCCAGCCAGGCCAGCTCGGCCAGGTGTCCAGCCAGCCGGAGGGCGGTCTCCGTGGCGGTCTCGGGGGCAGATCCGGGGTCGCCGCGGCCTAGCAGCGCCAGCGCCCGGTCGGCCAGGGCGCCTGCCCCCCCGGCCAGTTCGGCCAGTTCGAGGGCCAGGGCCCGCTCCGGGGCCGGCTTGAGGGTGGCCGGATTGCCGTCCCACCATCCGCCGTAGAGCCGCCACACGGTGCGGACCACGAACTCGGGCTCGTCGTAGACCGGCTGCAGATAGGGGCGCTCCATCAGGTGGGCTGGCGGGGTCACCGTGTGGATGACCTCGTCCAGCCTGGCTCCGCCGTTCATGAGGGCCAGGGTCTGGTTCACCAGGGACTCGAGGAGATCGGCCGTGTCGGTGAGCACCTGGGTGACACGATCCCGCCCCACCACGGGAAAGCCGTGTCCGGGCAGGAGCACCTCGGGACCGGCGGCGGCACCAGCCGGGCCGTCGTAGAGGGCCAGCATCTGGCGGAGGGCATCGGCCCACTCCAGGGGATAGCGCTGGACCTTCTGGGGGTTCCCGGCGTTGGGCGACGCCCAGATGAACAGGTCGCCGCAGCACAGCACCTTCGACTCGGGGAACCACGTCCAGGTGTGGTCGTCCGTCTCCCCCTTGGCGTGATGGAGTTCGGCCCGTGTGCCGCCGATGTCGAGGTCGAGGTGGTCCCGGTAGGTACGGTCCGGATAGCGGTACTCGGTGGGCCACTGGAGGGAGTCGATGTTGAACTGCCGCCGGTTGATGATGCCGTTGTAGCCGGCGGTCCTGATGTACCGGTCGAAGCGGGCAGGAAGGTCCTCGTGGGCCACCACCACCGGGTCGGGCCAGCCCTGCACCGCCGACTCCGCCGCCCACACCGGAACACCGAACACGTGGTCGATGTGACCGTGGGAGTAGATGGCCGTGTGCAGGCGACCGGGGTTCCAGCGGCGGAGTGTGGTGTGGATGTCGGCGGCCATCAACGCACTCCCGGTGTCCACCAGCACGAGCCCGTCGTCGGTGCTCACCGCCGAGACGTTGGCGAAGGACGGGACGAACCCCACGCCGTCGGCCACCTCGGCCATACCCGCGGCGGGGCGCAAAGGGTGGACGTCGGCGGTGCTGACCTCACCGTTCCAGAGGCGGTCGGCCAGAGCCAGCACGTCGGCCGAGGTGGGCGGCCCGGCGGATTGGGCCACCGGTCAGCTGCCCGGCGTGGTGCCGGAAGGGGGGCCCGACACGCCGCCGGACGGGAGGTCGTCCGGAGCCCCGGACCGAGCGCCGTGGGCCGGTGAGGTGACCTTCCCGGTGAGTCGACCGGCCCCCCGGATGGCCTTCTTCGCCTTGGCCTCAGCGACGGGACGGTGCTTGGCCATGGCCCGGCGGCTCGAGGCCGAGGCGGTCCCGGCGGCCCGTCCGGCCCAGCGAGCGGCGGCCCCGGTAGACGACGGTGGGTCGGACGGGCCCTCGCCCGACGGGCCGGGCCGGGCCGGGTTGCGGGTGGCCTCGACGGCGGTGGCCTCGATGACGGTGGGGTCAGACCTCAGGGATCCGACCGCACGGCGGGAGCGGGATGACGGTTGCATGTCAGTGAGGGTAGCCAGTCGGATGAGCCCGATGGCGCCGAACTCCACCACGATGATCCCTTCGATGTCCGGGCGCAGGGCCGGGACGATGGGGGCTACGGCCACCAGGGCGGCGGCGGCGATCAACAGGGTCAGGTGGAGCAGGGGACGACAGATCCGGACGATCCCCAGTGGGCCGTGGGCGGTGATGGCCAGGGTGGCGAAGGCCATGGCCGCCGCCACCATCAGGCCACTGTTGGACACGTGGACGGAGATGTCCACGAAGATGAAGGCCACCACCAGTTCGGTGAGCTGGAGCACCCAGAAGGGGATCCAGCGACGACGCCCGGTCGTGGTAGGTGCCGGCGGATTCGTGCCGGATGCGGGACCCTCGCTCATGACGACCTAGCGACGGGTGACCGCGAGGGTCGTCAGGACGCCGAGCCCGGCTGGCCCTCGACGTTCACCTGGACGGCCGGAGGAGCCACCGGCGGGCTGACCGCGGCGGGCGGCGTGGCCTGGACCAC
Source organism: Acidimicrobiales bacterium (assembly GCA_038210245.1). GTDB lineage: Bacteria > Actinomycetota > Acidimicrobiia > Acidimicrobiales > RAAP-2 > Bog-756. The sequence continues at coordinate 56,257 of JBBQWW010000009.1, read as the reverse complement.
GGCGGCGTTGCCCTTCCCGTCGTCGGTGGAGCCCTCGTCCAGCCCCTTCTTGAACTCCTTCTGGGCCGAGCCCAGCGAGCGGGCCAGCTTGGGGATCTGAGTGGATCCGAACAGGACCAGTACCACGACGACCAGGATGATGATGCCGTCTACGCCGAAGATCTCTGAGGGTGGGCCGAAGTGCACGGGTGTGTCTCCTTCTCTGAGCTGCCTAGGGGCTGCGGTATCCAGGTTAGACCTGTCCGACCTGGTTCGCTGCGCAGCGGCGCCACGGGGCGCTCCCGGGTCTTCGGCGCCGGCGCTCTGGACGGATGTCCTGGTCAGCCCGCCAGAAACACTCCCAGGCCCAGGGCAGCCACGGAGGCCAGGGCTCCGATGGCCCCCCAGACGGCCGTGGCCCGCCTGCTCGAGGCCCGCTGATGGAGGAACACGGCCACCCCGGCCACCACCACCACGGCGATCTTGACCATGAGCACGGCCTTCCAGGCCGACGAGGCGTCCTTGACGGTGAGGGCACCGATATTCCAGAACCCGGTGACCACCAGGAGGGCGTAGGCCGGCCAGAGCAGGCGCCCGAGGGCCCGACCCACCGCTCGGGGGGCCTCCTCGCCGAACGTGCGGACCGTAGGGAGCAGGCCCACCACGGTGAACTGCCCGCCCACCCAGATGGTGGCGGCGAGCACGTGCAGGATCAGCCGGAACCCGCCCAGGCCGTCGGCGAGGGAGGGGACGTCGGTGCCGAGCAGGCCGGTCACCGGCCGGACCAGTTGGGCTTCCGCTTCTCGGCGAAGGCAGTGGGGCCCTCCATGGCGTCGGCCGAGCCGAACACCGCGGGCATGGCCGCGTTGTTGATGGCCCAGCCCTCGGCGTCGGGGAGCTCGCCGGCCTGCTTCATGACCCGCTTGGAGGCCCGGACGGCGAGGGGGGCGTTGTCGGCGATGGTGCCGGCCAGGGCCAACGCCTCCTCCATGAGCCGGTCTGCCGGGACCACCCGGTTGATCAGGCCGAGGGCCAGGGCCCGTTGGGCGTCGATGGGATCGCCGGTGAGGGCCAGCTCGAGGGCGATGGCCGGGGGGATGCGCTTGGGGAGCCGGATGAGGCCGCCGGCCCCGGCCATCAGGCCCCGCTTGACCTCGGGTATCCCGAACTTGGCCTCCTCGACGGCCACCACCAGATCGCAGGAGAGCATGATCTCGCACCCGCCGGCCAGGGCCGACCCGTTGACGGCGGCGATCATGGGCTTGGCGAAGTCCCGTTGGGCGATGCCCCCGAAACCGCCCTTGGCCCCCATGATCTCGCCGGCCTCCCCGGCGGTGAAGGCCTTGAGGTCCATGCCGGCGCTGAAGGCCTTGTCCCCGCTGCCGGTGACGATCACCACCCAGCAGTCGTCGTCGGCCTCCAGCTCGTCGAAGGCTTCGGTGAAGGCGCGGGACACGGCACCGTTGATGGCGTTGCGGGCCTCGGGCCGGTTGATGGTGAGGATCTCGATGTGACCCTGGCGTTCACGAAGCAGTTCGGACATGGCGGTCTCCCTGTGTGGTCAGCCTGCCGCCAGACGGTAGCGCGCCGGACCGGACTGGACGACCACGGACCCTCCGACCAGTCCGGGGGCGTCCAGGGTGCCCATGGCCTCGGTGACCTCCAGGTCGGCCGGGGCCAGGGCCATCTGGCGCCCGTCAGGCAGCCGGGCGATCACCGGCGCGCCGGTGGCGGCTCCCTGGCCGTCCCGGATCACGGTGGCCGCCACCACCGTGGCCACCGTGGCCTGGTCCACCTCCGCCGCCGTCTCGACGGCCGAGCCGTCGATCCGGGCCTGGGCGACGGCGGTGTCCCCACGACGGAAGCCGGCCGGCGGGGGGGTGGAGCCGTAGAGGCCCAAGGCGTGCTTGGTGACGAACCAACCCAGCCCGGTGGCCATTCCCAGCGTGCCGGTATCGGACCCACGGACCAAGTCGGTCACGGTCCCGATGCCGTGGGTGGTGTAGTTGTTGCCCGGTCCCCCGAAGTAGGGGAGACCGCCGGTGACGGTCAGTCCCCGCCGGTCGTCGGAAGCCAGCCCCAGTGCCTCGGTGGCCAGCCCCACCGCCGAGGGGAAGCACGAGTAGAGGTCGAGCCACCGGAGATCGTCCACCCCGACGTCCGCCCCGGCCCCGGCGGCCACGGATGCGGCATCGAACAGCGCCCGGCCGGCGGCGGCGATGGCCGGGGACCGACCGAGGTCGGGGCGGGCGGTCGGGAACCGCACGTCGGTGGCCTCTGCCCCGGACCAGACGAACACGGCCCGGTCGGCCACCCCAGCCCGACGGGCGGCAGCCAGGGAGCACACCACCAGCGCCGCCCCCTGATCCGAACCGAGGAACGCTGTCATGAGCTTGGTGTACGGCTCGGCCACGATCCGGTTCTGGGCTGACGGTGTGGCGATCTCGTCGGCGGTGCGGGCGATGGGGAACCAGGCGTAGGGATGGTCGGCGGCCACCCGGGTGAACGGGGCGAACAGGCGGCCCATGGCCCGGCGGTGGGTGTCGGTGTCGTGCCCGGCCCGCGCCGCCACCACGCTCTCGAACAGCGGATACACGTGGACCGGGATCAACAGGCTGATGGCCAGCTCGGCCGGCCCCACGCCGGGGAGGTCGTCGCCGACCACCGGATCGGCCGGAAGCCCGGTGTCGCCGTCGTCCCTGGGCAGGCCGGCGGCCCGTCGGGCCCGCGAGGAGCGGATGGCCTCAGCTCCGGCGATGACCGTCACCGACAGGCGGCCCTCGGCGATGTCGGTGGCCGCCCGGTTGACCAGCCCCTGGGGGGTGTTGCCGCCGATGGTCGAGACCTCGCAGGCCGCGCTCCCCGCCCCGATCCGCCGGGCCAGCTCGGTGGCGGGGGCCGGTCCGGTACGGGTCATGACGTCCACCACCGAGAGCCGGTCGATCGCCCCCCGCAGGGCGGGCGCCAGGGCCAGGGCCTGCTCACAGGCCCGCTCCATCAGGTCGACCGGGTTCACCACGGCGTCCCGTTCGATGGACTGGCCGGCAGCCACCACCACCGGCACCCGCTCGGGCGAGGGGCCGGTCACCGGCTCGGTCCGCTCACGGGCAGCGGTCGGTCGTCGGAGTGGGAGGGGACACGGGGCACCTTCGGCCGCAAGCTACCATCGCCATCCGACACGGGCGGCATCGACGGAACCCAGGACTCCGGACGGCCGGCACGGAGTGGAAAGGTGGGGACGTTGTCCTCCAGCGTGGAAGCGACGGGGTCGGGCGGCCCGGGCCGACCCGGCCGGCCCGACGACTTCGTCTTCGGGGTGGCCACGGCCGGGTTCCAGGTCGAGGGGGGCTTCAACGGGCCGGGGGAACCGGCCAACAACTGGCTGCCCTGGGAGCAGGTCGGCCGGGTGGAGCCCTCGGGGAACGCCGTTGGTTTCTGGGAGCACCCCGAGGAGGCCCTCGACCGTGCTGCCGCCATCGGGTGCACCAGCTTCCGGCTGGGGGTGGAGTGGGCCCGGGTGTTCCCCGATGATCGTGGTCCGGACGTGGCCGCCCTCGACGCCTATGTGGCCATCGTGGGCGGGTGCCTCGACCGCGGGCTCGAGCCGCTGGTGACCCTGCACCACTTCACCCATCCGGCCTGGCTGGGCGAGGACCTCTGGCTCCGGCCGGACGCGCCGTCCCGGTATCGCGAGTGGGTGGAGGTCGCCGTCGAGACGTTGGCGCCCTGGGTGCGGTGGTGGGTCACCATCAACGAGATCAACGTCCTGGCCATCGGGTCATGGCTCTTGGGCATGTTTCCCCCCGGCAGGACGCTGGCGTTCGACGATGCCGCCATCGCCGTCGACCACCTGTTGACCGCCCACGTCCTGGGCTACGAGGTCATCCACCGGGCCCGACCCGACGCCGTGGTGACCACCAACAACTCCTCCATGAGCGCCTATGCCTACGACCGCATGCTGACCGACGTGCTCCTGGCCCGCAGCGCGGGGGTGGAACGGGGGCAGGTCGACACCTGGCTGGCCGACCGGGCCCGCCAGCACGACTCGTTGGTGCCGCCTTCGGGGGTGCTCGAGCGCATGGTCCGGCGGCTCGGGGCCTCCACCTCGCCCTACGGACAGCGGCGCGGCACCGGCACCGGGTCGGGAACGGGGTCGTTCGGCCGTGGAGTGATCCACCGCCGATCGCCGGTGCCCCGACGGGCGGTGGACGCGGTCTACGACAGCCCCTTCGATCGGACGCTCGACGTCCTCGGCATCGACTGGTACGACCCGACGGTGTCCCGGCACTTCCGACGGCCCGGCCACCGGACGGCGGGTGGCCGCAACCCGCGGCCCACCCGGGAGCTCTGGGACGACGTGCCCGATCCCGCCGCCCTCACCCGGTGGTTGGGCGCTCAGCGGGACCTGGCCCCGGGGCTGCCGTTGTGGGTGGTCGAGAACGGTCTGTGCAACCGGGTCACCAGCGGGGACTCGTGGCCCCGGCTCGACGGTTGGGACCGGCCCCGCTACCTGCGGGAGAACGTGGCCGCGGTGATGGCGGCGGTCGACGACGGAGTGCCGGTGACCGGCTACTGGCACTGGTCGCTGGTGGACAACTACGAGTGGGGGTCCTACGAGCCCCGTTTCGGCCTTTACGGGGCCGACCGCCAGCGCGGCGCGCCGGGGATGCGTTGGATGGACACCGACGCCCTCGGCGACGACTCGGCCGGTGCCTACCGGGACATCATCGCCGGAGTGCGGGCCGGCGACCGTGACGTCCTCCGGTCGGACTGAGGCGCTGGCGCCTGGGCCGACCGGGCTCCGGCGGTGTAGGCGGTTGGGTCAGGCGGGCGCGGCCGTACCCAGCTGACCCAGGATGTGCTCGGCCTGCTCCACCATCTGGGCCACGATGCTGGCCGCCGGCATCACCGTCTGGATGCCCCCGACCCCCTGGCCGGTCGGGTAGCACTCGCGATCGGGATCGACACCCGGCGTCTCCTCGTCCCCGCCCAGGTGGAACGAGCCCTCCTCCATGGCCTTGCCCAACTGGGCCGGGAACGGGCTGAGCTCGGTCGGGTGCTCCTCGTAGAACCGGGTGGTCTCGTTGCGCACCACTCGCATGGTCTTCCCGGAGAAGGCCCGGCTGATGGTGGTGCCGTCCTCCTTGGTCCGGATGAGGGCGTCCTTGTAGCCGGCCACCCCGCGGGCCTCGGGCGTGGCGATGAACCGGGTGCCCACCCACACCCCATCTGCCCCCAGGGCCAGTGCCGCGGCCAGGCCCCTCCCGTCGAAGATCCCGCCGGCCGCCACCACCGGGATGTGGGCACCGACGGCATCGACGATCTGAGGGACCAGGGGCAGCGTGGCGACCTGGCCGGTGTGGCCTCCGGCCTCAGTGCCCTGGGCCACCACGATGTCGCATCCGGCCTCCAGGGCCCGGCGGGCATGGTCGACCTTCCCGCACATGTTGATGACCAGCACGTCATTCCGGTGACAGAGCTCGACCACCTCGGCCGGAACCCCGAGCCCGGCCACGAACACCGACGCACCGCCGGCGATGATCTGCTCCACCTGGCCGACCAGGTTCCCGGGCATGGCCGTGAGCAGGTCGACGCCGAAGGGCTTGTCGGTGGCCGCCTTCACCTCGGCGATCTCGGCCACCATGCGCTCATCGCTCATGGTCGAGGCCCCGAGGCAGCCGAACCCGCCCGCCTCGGACACTGCGGTGACCAGGGGCGCGTAGGAGACGCCTCCCATGCCGGCCAACATGACCGGGTGTTCGATCCTCAGGATGTCGGTGAGCCTCGTCTTCATACCCGTCTCCTCTGGTGGTGGGCCGCAGCGATGACGCCGGCGTCGGCCGTGTCGGCACCCGGGTGGAACCCTAGGCGGACGCCCAGGGGCCCGGCGCCGGCCGGGCCGCTCACACCAGGTAGGGACAGTGCCGGCACCCGGAGTGACAGCATGTCGACCGGTCCAGCAGGTACGAGGCGGTGAGGACGAAGAGACCGGTGCCCGGGTCGAGGTAGCCGGGCTCGCCCCGGTCCATGGCCGCGACGTGGGCGGCCAGGATGCGCTTCCGATCGGGATGGTCGAGGGGGAGCCGGAGGGGGTGGGGCTCGGTCAGCGGGCGGTCGGCCGGGATGTCCGAGGGCCGTTCAGTGCTCACGGGCCGGGGTCAGCCCACGTCGGAGGAGGCCCCCGCCGGCGGTCGTGACCGGCCCGACGGGGGTCGGGCCGGTCGCCCCGGGTCGCGCCGGCGCCGGCGCCGCTTGGAGTGGGCATAGCGGGGCCGCAGCGCTGGGGGCACCGGTTCGGTCGGCCCCGGTTCGTCCGGGGACACGCTGGGGACGAAGTCGCGTTGGCGAACGAAGAGCAGAGAGCCCACCGCCCCGACGAAGGCGATGGCCGTGGCGATGGCCATGAGATGGTCGAAGGTGGAGGTGAACCCGACCTTGTAGGCACCGATGAGGGCGTTCCGGGCCCCGGCGGTGGGAATGGAGGCGGCCGCCTCACGGATCCCACCCCCATTGATGGCGGTATTCAGGCGCCCACCCCCGTGGGCCAGGACGGTCTGGCCGGCGGGGCTGGACGCCAGAGCGGCCACCGTGTTGGGGCGGATCTGGTGCAAGAAGACCGCCCCCAGTCCGGCGATGCCGGTGGCGAAGCCGACCTGTCGGAAGGTGGTGGAGGACCCGGTGGCCATGCCGCTCCGCTCGGGAGGGACCACCGCCACGGTGGCCCCGGCGAGCACCGGATTCACGATGCCCACGCCGATGCCGGCAGCCACGAAGCCGGGGAGCAGTACCGTCCAGGGGGAGTCGGCATGGACCCGGGTCATCAGCTCGCACCCCAGCGCCACCAGAAAGAGGCCGAGCCCCAACAGGTACCGAGACTGCACCCGCACGCTCAGCTTGCCGGCCACCGGGGCCACCAGGAAGGCCAGCACGGTCACCGGGAGAAAGCGCAGGCCGGCCTGGAAGGGACCGTAGCCGAGCACCTCTTGGAGGTAGAGGGAGAGGTACAGGAACATGGCGAAGATCGACGCGGCCAAGCTGAACGAGGCCAGCGAGACCCCGACCATGGCTGGTCGCTTGAACAGGGTCAGGTCGAGCATGGGGTCCTTTTGGAGCCACTCGGCCAGCAGGAACACCACCATCAGGACGGCCGAGCCCACCAACAGCCCGACGATGGTTCGGCTGTGCCATCCCTTGGCGTTCCCCTGCACCAGGGCGTAGACCAGCATGAACAGGGACACGGAGAAGGTGAAGAAACCGATCCAGTCGATGCGACGGGTGGTCGGGTCCCGCGAGTCCTGCACCTTGGCCAGGCAGATCACGATGGCCACCACGCCGAGGGGCAGGTTGAGGAAGAAGATCCAGCGCCAGCCGATCCCGCTGGTGATGGCTCCACCCAACAGCGGTCCGATGGCCACCGCCCCACCGAGGACCGCCCCGTAGATGCCGAAGGCCGTCCCCCGTTCCCGGCCCGAGAATGCCTGGGCGATCAGCGCCAGTGAGGTGGCGAACATGACAGCGGCCCCGACCCCCTGCACGCCCCGGGACAGGTTGAGCATCAGCGGAGTGGTGGACACCCCACAGACCAGGGACGAGACCGAAAAGATGATGACCCCGGTGGCATAGACGCGGCGCCGTCCGAACATGTCGCCGACCACCCCGGCGGTGAGCAGGAAGGCGGCCAGGGTCAAGGCGTAGGCATCGACCACCCACTGGAGGTCGGCGAACGACCCGTGGAGCGACTTCTGGATGTCCGGCAGGGCCACATTGACCACGGTGATGTCCAACAGCAGCATGAAGGTCCCGGTGCAGACGGCGATCAGCGTCCACCACTTCCGGTCCATTGCCACCTTCTCCCGATCGGCCCCACGGGCCCGACGGCCACCGAGGCCACCGATTCCACCCCCACTGCCGGAGGTCTGCCCTGACCCCGGCAGTTCTAGACGATGAAGATCGGCCAGGCAATAGGTCCGCCCGGCATCTTCCCGTCGCCGACACCGTCCACGCGGACCCCCTCGGGGTCGCTCCGGATGGTCACACGGTGCCGTAGGTGGTGCTCCGGTCCTCAGCCCGAGTCCCGGTCCCGAGGAGCTGGTCGGCCACGGAGACCAGATCCGCACCGAGCTCGTCCACCACCCGCAGATGACCGGCCTGGACGGTGGCGTGAAGGCTGTCGGGGTGGTTTTGGCGGTCGAAGAACCACCCTCCCCGTTCGGCCAGGGCGTCGCCGAGGGCGAAGCTGTCGATCCGAACCGGTCCGCTGTCGCGACCGGGCCCACCGTCACCGCCGAGGTCACCACCGAAGGCGAACACGGTGGCGTCGGGCGCGCCCCGAAGGGCCAGTCCCGGGGTGTCGACGATGGTCGCCTTGATGGCTGCGGCGGCGTGGAAAGCCTCGTCGGCCAGGCGGAGATAGCCGTCCTCCCCCAGGTGGTGGAGGACGGCCCAGCCGGCGGCGATGGGCCCGGCCGGCCGGGTGCCGGCCATCGAGGGCGAACCGTACAGGCCCCCCAGCCAGTTGGTGGTGACGAAGGGCTGGAGCCGGGCCAGCTCCTTGTCCCGGTAGAGGATCACCGAGATGCCCTTGGAGGCGTAGCCGTACTTGTGCAGGTCTGCGGAGATCGAGGTGACCCCGGGCACGGAGAGGTCCCACGGCGTGGCCACGTGCCCCAGCCGCTGCAGGAAGGGCAGGAGGAAGCCCCCGAGGCAGGCATCGACGTGGCAGAGGACGCCCCGTTCGGCGGCCATGGCGGCCAGCTCGGTCACCGGGTCGATCACCCCTTGGGGGTACGAGGGGGCCGACGCCACCACCAGCACGGTCTGGTCGTCGACGGCGTCGGCCATGGCGTCCACGTCGGCGGAGAAGTCGGGGCGGACGGCCACGCGTCGGGACTCCACGTCGAAGTAGTGGGCGGCCTTCTCGAAGGCGGCGTGGGCACTGGTGGCCAGCACCATGTTGGGCTGCTCGACCCGGCGTCGTTGCCGTCCCCAGTCCCGGGCCGTCTTGGTCGCCTGCAGCAGGGACTCGGTACCCCCCGAGGTGAGGAAGCCGCGGACCCCGTCCGACTCGCCGGCGGGGAGGTGGTCCCCGCCCAGCAGCCCGGTGGCGATGGAGACGATGTCCTGTTGCATCCGGCCCAGGCTGGGGAAGACGGCGGTGTTGAGGGCGTTCTCCGCCGAGTAGAGGGTGGCCGCCTGCTCGAGGAGACGGTGGACGTCCTCACCGGCCGAGTAGACGAGGCTGAACACGCGGCCGCCCCGCCAGTCACGGTCGTCGACCCGGAGCCCGGCCATGGTGGCCAGCACCTGTTCGGCGTCGACGCCGTGGGCGGGCAGGCGGGTGGCGGGAGGGGTGGCGGGATGGACGGCCATCGGGCCAGCCTACGGGGGGCGACCCGGGTCAGGTGATGTCGCGGCGAGTCAGGATCAGTGAGCCGATGGCGGCGAAGGCCAGCCCGTAGAACAACATCAGCAGGGCACCCTGCCACCAGTGGAACAGGCCGAAGTCACTGCCCCGGTCGCGGGTGAGGTTGGAGGCGGCCACGGCGGCCCCGGTGGGGACCCACTTGAAGGCACTGTGGACCAGGCCGGTCAGGATGCCCTCCAGGATGATGAACCAGCCCAGGACCACGACGATGGCGGCCACCTGATTGGTCAGGACCGATCCCACCCCGACGCCGAGGATGGCAAACAGGGCGAAGACCAGGACGAAGCCGGGAGCCACCGACGGGATCTGGTGGACCATGTCGGTGAAGGAGCCGCCCCGGGCCGACAGGGTCAGGCCACCCCCGATGACGGTGCCCACCAGCAGGATCACGGCCAGCCCGGCCCCGAGGACGGCGGCGGTGAGCATCTTGGCGGCCACCAGTTTCGGGCGGACCGGTGTGACCAGGAAGGACGTGGTCACGGTCTTGTGGCGGAACTCGGTGGTGACGATGAGCGTCCCCAGCAGCAGGGCGAAGAGGTAGCCCTGGAACCCCGCCCCCACCAGGTTGCGCAGCTGCTGGGTGGTGTGGGGCACGGTGTAGCCCGGCGAGACCAGCGTGCCACCCCCACCTCCACCGACGTCGGGGCGGGTGAGGAAGATGACCAGGATGAGGAGGGCGTTGATGGTCAGGGCGATCCCGGTCAGGACCCACGGGACGGCGGTGGTGCGGAGCTTCAGCCACTCCGAGCGCATCAGGGTGATCACTGCGCACCTCCGGGCATGGGGCCGAGGCCGGCCGGAGTGGCCGACGGACCGCCCATCAGGGAGGGGTCGGCGGCGTCGAAGCCGTGGGTCAGGCTGAGGAAGACCTCCTCGAGGCTGCCCCGTTCGTGCACCAGTTCATACAGGACGATCTGGTGCTGGGCGGCCAGCGGGCCGAACCACTCCGGGGTGGCGCCATCGATGGTCAGGCCGTCGTCGGCGGTCTGGCGGTAGTACACGGGGACGGCGTCAAGGACGGCCCTCAGGCGGGCCATCTCGGGCGTCCGGACGCGCAGCCCGGTGCTGGTGCCGGCCTGCTGGGCCAGATCGGCCAGGGTGGTCTGGAGCACCAGCTTCCCGTGGGACACGATGACCACGTCGTCGACGGTCTCCTCCATCTCGGACAGCAGGTGGGAAGAGACCAGCACGGCATGGCCGACAGAGGCCTGATGGCGGATGAAGGTGCGGAGCCACTGGATGCCCTGGGGGTCGAGGCCGTTGGACGGCTCGTCCAGAATGAGGATCTCGGGATCCCCGAGCAGGGCGGTGGCCAGCTGCAGCCGTTGGCGCATGCCCAACGAGAACTTGCCCACCCGGCGCCGGGCCACGTCGGACAGTCCCACCAGGTCGAGCGTCTCGTCCACCCGGGACAGTGGGAGCCCGGCTCCCAGGGCCACCGCCTTCAGGTGGTCCTCGGCCCGACGGGAGGGGTGGAAGCTGGTGGCCTCGAGGACCGCCCCGACGTGCCGGATCGGCTGGTCGAACTCAAGGTAGCGACGGCCTCCGAACGTGGCCGTTCCCTCGGTGATGGAGACCAGGCCCAGGAGCATCCGGAGCGTGGTGGTCTTGCCCGAACCGTTCGGACCAAGGAATCCGGTCACCCGGCCCGCCGCCACCTCGAAGGTGAGTTGGTCCACGGCCCGCAAGGGTCCGAACTGCTTGGACAGTCCGTGTACTTCGATGGCCGACGGCATGCCAGACGGTACCCCGGCCGTCTACGAATTCTGCGGCATGCCTGGAGGCTCATCCCGTGACCGATCGGGCGGTGACCCGGCTCATGCGGTGACTCTGCTCCGCGGTGACTCCGGTCAGACTTCGGCGTAGATGTCGGAGGGCAGCAGGAGCCCGATGGCCACCACCAGCTCGTCGTGCACCCGACCCATGTTGCTCCATCCGTTGACCCAGCCGACCAGGGCCGAGTACCAGACGTGACCGAGGATGCGGGCCCGGTCCCCGAGGCTGGGCGGTTGGGGCTCCCCGATGGCCCGGGTGATGATCCGTTCCATCAGCACCGACACCTGCTGCTGACACTCGACGGCGGCAGGATCGGGCGAGGCCAGCGCGGTGAAGACCGCCCCTACCAGCTGGGGCTGGCGCCCCATGGCCCGGAGGGCCCGGTCGAGGGCCTCGATGACCCGTGCGGCGGCCGTCTCGCCCTGGGCCGGCTGCTGGGCCAGGCGGCTGTCCAGCTGTTCGACCCAGTGGACCAGAGCGGCGGCCAACAGGTGGTCCTTGCTGGTGAAGTACCGGTAGACGGTGCCCATGGCCACGTCGGCCCGCGCCGCCACGTCGCGCATCTGCACGGCTTCGTAGCCCCCATCGAGCCCCAGCGTCATGGCGGCGTCGACGACACGTTGGCGTCGGGCTTGCTGGGCTCGCGTCAAGGTGCGTGGCACCGGACGGTTCGCCATGGGGTTTACCCTACTCGCCAGGGTTTTCTGACCCGGAATCGGGACCGGGAGTGGCGGTGGCCCCGGGGGAGGGAGGGGTCCCCACACCCTGGCGGCGGCCCGGCGTCGGTACCATGGGCCGCCATGCCACCCGTCGAGGATCCGGAGCTGATCGCCACCACCGATGGGCGGGTCCCCGGACGGCGCGGCCGGGCCACCCGCCAGCGTCTGCTGGAGTGCACCGCCGAACTGCTGGTGGCCACTCCCTGGCGTTCGATCAAGGTCATCGACATCGCCCGCCAGGCCGGCACGTCGCCGGCCACCTTCTACCAGTACTTCGAGAACGTGGAGGCCGCCATCACCGTGCTGGCCGAGGAACTGGTCGAAGGGGTGGGGGTGCTGGCCGGCGTGGTGGACGGGGACTGGTCGGAAGGGTCCAGCTGGACTACCGCAGTGGCCGTGGTCGAGGGCTTCATGGACTACTGGGAACGCAACCGGGCCGTGTTCCGGGTGGTGGAGCTGACCACGGTGGAGGGCGACCTGCGGTTCCAGGGGCTGCGGGTGCGGGCCCTCAACGCCGTCACTGTGACCCTGGCCCGGGTCATCGCCACCCATGGGGACGTCTCGGGGTCGCCGGCCGGTGCCGATCCCATGGCCGCGGCGGGCACCCTGATCGCCATGCTGGCCCAGGTGGCCGGCCATCGCTACGGCTTCGAGTTCTGGGGCATCCGCACCGCCTCCCTGGTCGACAGCCAGGCCCGGCTGCTCCACTGGTCGGTCACCGGACGACCCGCCCCGGTCGGAGCCAAGGTGGCCGGGGCCGAGGTCCCTCTGCCCCGTACCGGGCCGGTGGTCGGTGGAGGTGCCGCCTCCTCCCGCACCGCCCAGGTCAAGGCGGCCTCGGCCAACGCCGCATCGAAGCGGCCCACCGACCGCGCCTAGGCCGCGCCCGGTGGGCGCACGGGCGCAGCCCCTGGCTCGCCGCCGACCGTGACCGGCCGGGCCCCCGGAGGGGTCAGCGGATGGCCACCGGGGCCACCGGTGAGCCCAGGGCGTTGGTGAACGGCAGCGGGGTGGCGTCGAGGAGGAACTGGTAGCGGCCATCGGCGGCACAGGCTTCGGCCAACTCGTCGAGGAACCAATTCTGGCCCTGGGTCATACCCATCTCCACGAGGTGCAGGGCGTGCACCGGCAACGGGAGGTCGGGATCCTCGGACGGATACACCTCCAGTACCAGGGTGTCGATGGCCACGGCGGCCACGTCGCGGGCGTGGAACCACTCGGCGGTGGCCACGGTGAGACCCGGGGTGGGCCAGGTGTAGGCCAGCAGATCGCGTACCGGCTCCGCTCCGGCCAGACCAGGCCGGCCGGCCAGCGCCAGGTGGGCCATCTGGCCCGTGCGGACCAGCACCACGTCGCCCGGCTCGAGCTCGAGGCCCCCGAGGGCGCAGGCCGCGTCGAGGTCGGCGGGAGTGATCGGATAACCCGCCTCGAGGATCTCGACGCCTTTGGCCCGGGCCACGTCGAGCAGCACCCCCCGGGACACCAGGGATCCCACCAGGTGGATCCCCAGTCGGGCGGCACCGGCCTCGGTGGTGCTGGAAGCGGGGAAGCCGTTGTAGATCCGACCGCCGTCGGCCCCGTCGCCGTACGAGGCGTGGGCCAGGCCGTCCCAGTGGGTGGCGCACTGCATGGCCATGGTCACCACGTCCTCCGAGAAGGCGATCCACCCCGGCCCGGGGCCCATGGACTCGTTGACCGAGATCATGCTGCGGGTGGGGTTGACCCGTCCGGGGATGAACCCCATCTGGATCCCCTCCTCAGCCGACAGCGGGAGGGCCAGGGCGAAGGCATCACCGTCCTGGACCGCCGCCAGTCCCCGTTTCCGGGCGGCCCGATCGATGAGGTTGAGCGTGCCCAGCTGGTCGTCGGCTCCCCACCGGCCCCAGTTGGACACCCGGGCGGCCGACTGGGTGAACGACGGGGGAATCGAGGGGGGAACGGGCACGGGCATGGCCCAGTTGTACCCCAAGTGGGCAACAGTTTTCGCCGGTATGCGCCGATAGGACCAGGGAGGGGCGCCGACCGACGTGTGAGGGATCAGCGCCATGACCGCAGTAGAGAAAGCTCACCGACACCACCGCCAGCCCGTGGTCCCGCGGGGCCGCACCGGCCCGGGCGCCCACCACTCGTGGGCCTCCTTCGGGGCGGCGGTAGCCGCCGCCGTGGTGGTGGCGGTGGCGGTGTTCTCGGTGATGGAAGGGGTGGCCGCCTCGTCCCGGGCCGCCGCGGCCACCAGCCCCGCACCCGCCGTCGCCACCGGTGTCACTGGAGTCCAGGCGCTCTACGCCCAGGATCTGGTGGCCCGGATCAACGCCGAGCGGGCCGCCCGGGCCTCGTTCGGGGTGATCGTCCCGGCGCTGCAGGTGGATCCATCCCTGGCCGCCTACGCCCAGGGATGGTCGGCCCATCTGGCTGCGACGGGCACGGTGGCCGATCCTCCCCTCTCGTCCTGCTCCGGTCCGGCCACCCAGCTGTGCACCATGGCCGCCAACGCCGGAAACACCGGAAACGGCTACTGGCCCGGCGACGGCTCGGACGGCATGGACGGGCTCTACATGGCCTCCGCCCCCCACCGTCAGAACATGCTGGGCGCCGCCTACACCGATGTCGGCGTCGGGGTCACCTGCAGTGGCGGCCGGGCCTGGACCGTCGAGGTGTTCGGCTACTCCTACGGCGCCATCCCTTCAGCCCTGGCCCGACAGAGCGGGCAGAACTTCATGCAGGGACAGCCGGTAGCCGCCGCGCCGGTGGTGGCCGGAGCGCCCACGGGCGCCCCCGTCTACTGCCCCGGCCAGACCATCGGCGCCGGTGGGTCCGTGACCCCCACCGGGGGGCAGTTCCCCTACCCGTTCCGAGTGTCGTCGATCGCCGGGGAGCCCAACCTGCCGGCCCCCACCGTCGGCATGGCGGCCACGGCCGATGCCAACGGGTACTGGTTGGCCCACTCCGACGGCTCGGTCTCGGCCCACGGCGATGCGGTCAGCTACGGCTCGATGGCCGGCACCGCGCTCAACGCCCCCATCTCCCACATCGTGGCCACCAGTGACGGCCGCGGCTACTGGATGGTGGCTTCCGACGGTGGCATCTTCAGCTTCGGCGACGCCGGCTTCTACGGCTCCATGGGTGGGAAGCACCTCAATGCGCCGGTGGTGGGCATCGCGCCGACGGCCAGCGGACACGGTTACTGGCTGGTGGCCAGCGACGGAGGGGTGTTCGCCTTCGGCGACGCCGGTTTCCACGGTTCCATGGGTGGTAGTCACCTCAACGCCCCGGTGGTGGGCCTGGCCGCCGATACGGCCACCGGCGGCTACTGGATGGTGGCCAGTGACGGAGGGGTGTTCGCCTTCGGGGCCCCCTTCTACGGCTCTACCGGAAACCTCCACCTCAACCGGCCGGTGAATGGCATGGCGACCACCGCCGACGGACGGGGCTACTGGTTCGTGGCCGCCGATGGCGGCATCTTCGCCTTCGGCGACGCCATCTTCCGGGGTAGCGCCGGCGCCACCCCGCTCAACGCCCCGGTGGTGGGCATGGCCGGCGACTCGGCCACCGGCGGGTACTGGCTGGTGGGTGCCGACGGCGGCGTCTTCTCCTACGGGGCGCCGTTCCTCGGGGCCGGGTGAGCCCTCAGCTGGACCAGATGATGGACTGCATCTCCGAGTAGGCCTCGAGTCCGGTGTCGCCACCGTCCCGGCCGATGCCGCTCATCTTGAACCCGCCGAAGGGTGCATCCATGTTGCGCTGGGCGGTGTTGATGCCGACGTGGCCGGCCCGGAGCCGCTTGGCCACCCGGAAGGCCCGGGGGGTGTCGCCCGAGAACACGTAGTCGTAGAGGCCGAACTCCGAGTCGTTGGCGATGGCGATGCCCTCCTCCTCGTCGTCGAAGGGGATGGCCACCACCACCGGGCCGAAGATCTCCTCCCGGGCCACGGTGATGTCGTTGGTCCCGGAGATGAGGGTGGGCTCGACGTAGTAGCCCGTGGCCATGTGCTCGGGACGGCCACCGCCGGCCACCACCTCACCCTCCTTGCGCCCGGTCTCGATGTAGTCGAGGACCCGCTGCTGCTGGGCACCCGAGATGAGCGGACCGACGACGGTGGAGGCTTCGGTGGGGTCGCCCACCTTCAGTACGCCGGCGAACTGGGTGAGGCCGGCCACCACCTGGTCGAAGATGCTCCGGTGGACGATGGCCCGGGTGGGGGCGGTGCAGATCTGACCGGAGTGGAAGGCCCACACCGAGCCGATGGCGGTGACCACCGACTTGATGTCGGCGTCCTCGAACACCACGGCCGCGCCCTTCCCACCCAACTCCATGAGCATGCGCTTCATGGTCGGGGCCCCGGCCGAGGCGATGCGCTGGCCCACGGCCGTCGAACCGGTAAAGGACACCATGTCCACGTCGGGGGAGGTGGTGAGGGCGGAGGCCGGCTCGGGTCCCTGCGAGTTGATGATGTTGATCACGCCGGGCGGGAACCCGACCTCGTCGAGCACCCGCGCCAGCGCGATGACGGCCAGGGGATCCTGGGGCGCCGGCTTCATCACCACGGTGTTCCCCATGGCCAGGGCCGGGGCGACCTTGCCGGCCATGTTGGTCATGGGGAAGTTGTAGCTGGCGATGGCCGTGACGACGCCGACGGGCTGGCGGTAGGCCAGGGCACTGATCAGGCCGCCCGGGGCCAGCGGCGTGGCCTCGGAGACGATGGGGGGCAGCATGTGCTCCTGGACGTGGCTGATGTCGCGCGCGTAGCGGTCGAACCGGGCGGCACTCACCGGTACCTGCATGCGGGAGCCGACCGAGGCCGTGGCCCCCGTCTCGGCGATGACCAGGGGCACCAGTTCGTCGCCCTTGGCCCGGATGGCGGCGGCGGCCTTCTTCAGCAGGGCCAGCCGTTCCTCGACCGGCGTGGCCGACCAGGCCGGAAAGGCCTCCCTGGCCGCGGCGGCGGCGGCGTTGGCATCGGCCACCGAGGCGTTGGGGGCCTGACCCACCACCTGCTCGGTGGCCGGATTGATGATGTCGTAGGTGCCGTTACCGGCCTCCACCCACGTGCCCCCGATGAGCACCCTCGTCTCGTCCTTGGTGATCTGAACTGCCATGGTGGGTCCCCTTTCGTGGGTGGTGTCGGGCTCGCGGATCGGCGAAGGATCCCCTGGCGACCGGCCGGCGAGGTGTGAATCTGACGCCTCGTCAGCAGTGTAGGCCGTGGGTGCAGACCCGGCAGATCGAGGGCCGGTCCTACCCCGCGGTGGGCGGAGGGGCCGGCGGTGGACGGCTGCCGTCGGGAGCCGGGGTGGGCTGGCGGTCAGACCCCGGCCGGCGAGGGGTCGACGGTGACGGTGTCTTGACCGGACTTGAGCAGGGTGCCGGGAAGGTGGCCGGTGGGCTTTCCGTCGGCGATGGTCTCGACGCCGTTGACCAGGACCCGTACCACGCCGATGGCGTCGGCGATGAGGCGGGGGCTCCCGCCGGGGAGGTCGTGGACCAGTGTGGCCGGCTCCGATCCCACCGTCTCGGGGTCGAAGACGAAGAGGTCGGCGCACAGGCCCTCGGCGATCCGGCCCCGGTCGTGCAGGCCGAAGAGCTCCGCCGGTGCCTCGGTCATCAGCTGGATGGCGCGCTCCAGTGGGACCAACTTCCGCTTCCGGAGGCAGTCACCCAAGAAGGAGGTGGGGTAGTTGGAGCCGCACATCCGGTCGAGGTGGGCGCCGGCATCGGAGCCACCCACCATGGCGCCGGGGTCGTTCCACACGTCGACCCGTGCCTGCCACGAGGCGTCGTCCCCGTCGGAGGCCTTGGGCCACAGCACCGTGCGGAGCTCGTCGGCGATGACCAGGTCGAGCAGGGCGTCGAAGGGGGGCTTGCCCTGCTCCTCGGCGATGGAGCCAACATCCCTCCAGCTGAGGCCCTCGTTCTCCGGGGCGAAGGTGTCGCCGATGATGTAGTTGGCCCAGTGGGACAGCCGACGGAACACCCCGGCCCCTTCGGAGTGGGCCAACTCGTCGAGCTGCTCCCGCACGGCCGGGTCGGACAGCTTCTCGATCCTCTGTTCCACCGGCAGGCCCATCACGTCACCCCAGCCGGGGATGAGGAAGAGGGCGCAGTGGGTACGGAAGCTCATGTTCATCGGCACCAGGGTGGGCATGGTCAGCGCCACGATGCGCCCCCCGGCCTCGGCGGCTCTGACCGATGCCTCGAGCTGGCGGGTGGTCTTGTCCGGGGTACGTGAGTCGATGGTGAGCAGGTTCCAGTTGAGTGGGCGGCGCGCCGTGGTGGTCATGGCCACCATGAGGTCGATCTCCTCCTCGGTGAAGGTGTCCAGGCAACCGTTGGTGATGTACTCGAGGGTGGTCCCGGGATGGTCCCGCACCACCTCGCAGAAGGCCAACATCTCACGCCGGTCGGCGTGGCGGGACGAGATGGGGTTCCCGTCACCGTCGGAGTGGGTCCGGGACTGCGAGGACGAGAAGCCCAGACCACCCGCCTCGAGGGACTCGGCCAGCAGCCCGGCCATCTCGGCCACCTCTTCGTCGGTGGCAACATCGGCGCCCCGCTCGTCGCCCATCACCCATCGCCGGAGGGCGCAGTGGCCGACCAGAAAGCCGGCGTTGACCCCGAGGTTGCCTTCGAGCTTGCCCAGGTAGTCGCCGAAGCTGGTCCAGTCCCACGGGAGGCCGTCCTCCAGGGCCACCAGGGGCATGCCCTCCACCTTGGCCATCATCCGGCGGATGTAGTCGTGGTCCTCAGCCTTGATGGGGGCCAGGGTGAAGCCGCAGTTCCCCCCGATCACCGTGGTCACGCCGTGGAGGTTGGACGGGGACGCCGTAGGGTCCCAGAACAGCTGGGCGTCGTAGTGGGTATGGGGGTCGATGATCCCCGGCGCCACCACCAGCCCTTCGGCATCCAGCTCGGTGGTGCCCCGTTCGTCGATCTCGCCCACGGCCACGATCCGGCCGTGGCGGACCCCCACGTCGGCCCGACGCCCGGGCGCCCCGGTGCCGTCCACGACCAAGCCGTTGCGGATCACGTAGTCGAGCATGGTGTAGTGCCTCCGTGGGGTGGTGAGGATCGTGGGACCGGGCCGCGACGTCGAGGTACGAGGTCCTGTCCAGAACTGACAGACCGTCAGTTTACGGTACGCCCGGGGTTCCCGCTCAAGGGCGGCACCGGCCGATGGCCCGGTTCCACCGGAGCCCGCGGGTGGGGGACGGGGCCCACGGCCACCTGGATGGTATTTTCCGGGGATCACCCACGCTTGGTTACAGAACCACCTGCTCCCTGCCGTCGTGCTCGTACTCGGAGCCGGACTCTTCATCCGGTTCGCCCACTGGGTGGGGGCCCGCCGCCGCAGCTGGGTCGACGGTCAGATCCGGGCCCAGATCGAGTCGGGCGAGGTGGCCTCCGAGAGTCTGAAGCGGTCCCGGGCGGTGAGCGAGGCCGTGGAGTGGGTGGCGGTGGCCTTGGTGGGCTTCGTCACGGCCATCCTGGCCCTGGGCCGGTTGGGGATACCCCTCACCACCCTCGTGGCCCCGGCCACCGTGATCGGCATCGGACTCGGCTTCGGGGCTCAACAGATGGTGGGCGACCTGCTGGCCGGCTTCTTCCTCTTCGCCGAGCACCAGTTCGCCTTCGGTGACGTCATCCGGCTGTCGATCCCCGGCCAGGCCACGGGTATCACCGGCACGGTGGAGGAGCTCACCCTGAGGGTCACCAAGGTGAGGACCGCCCAGGGAGAGCTGGTGGTGGTGCCCAACAGTGCGCTCCGCCAGGTGACCAACCTGTCCAAGGACTGGTCCCGGGCGGTGATCGACATCCCCGTGTCGGTGACCGAGGATCTCGAACGGGTCACGGGGCTGTTAAAGGACATGTTCTCCGACATGGCCGCTGACCCCGAATGGCAGGGGCTCCTCCTCGGCGATCCGGTGGTGGCCGGTGTGGAGACCATCGACGTGGGCTATGTGCAACTCCGACTGATCGCCCGGACCCTGCCCGGACGTCAGTTCGAAGTGGCCCGCGAGATCCGGCTGCGGGCCACCACCGCACTCCGTGCCGCCGGTGTCAGTTCCCCGTCGATCGGAGACGGCCACTCATGACCGGCGATCAGTCCACTTCGGGACCAGGCGGGAGCGACGACGGCAACGGTGGGAGAGACGACGAGGACGGCGGGGGAGCCACCGCCGATGGTCGAGACGGTCTGCGAACGCCCCGGACCCGGGCGCCGTGGGAGCGGAAGGACCCGAGCCAGGAGCATGAGGTCCGGCACAGCGCCCTGGTGGGATTCATGTCCGTGCCGGTGAGCCGGGGATTCCCCGTGCGTCGTTCGACCCTGTTCATGGTGGTGGCCTTCGCTGGACTGGCGACGCTGCTCTACTTCAACCCACCCCAGGTCCCGACAGCGGGGACCGGCGCGGTCATCCACACGCCGCAGGGGGACTTTGTCATCCCGGGGGCCACGAAGGTGGTGCCGTCGACCACCACGTCGGTAGCCACCACCACGACCACCCGGTCAACGTCGGTCCCGACGTCCACCACGGCGACCTCGTCGCCCGGGAGTTCGACGACCTCCACGAGTTCGACCACCACCACAGCGGGGAGCTCGGGCGGCTCCGGTGGCGCAGGGACAACGACGACGTCAGTGGCGGCCGGTCCGTTCGGCGGTGCGTCCTCTACGTCGACCACGTCGACATCGCACTGACCGGGCCGGGGAAGTCACCGACCGACGGTCAGGCGTCGATCAGCGGGATGACTGTTTCACCGAAGCCGGCGATCTGTTCGCACTGCTCCTCCACCGACCCGGTGGGGAAGCGGACCTGCACCTGACCGACGCCGGCGGCCGAGAACGGACGCAGGTACTCGGCGATCTCCTCGGGGGTACCCGACACCGTTCCCGGCGGGAGGTCGAAGCCGGATGGGGGTGGGCCGACGTGGAACGGGGCGGCGATGGCACCGATGTCGAGAGGGGCCCCGGGTCGGTACTCCTCACGCATCCGGTGCAGGTCGACGAGTAACTCGACGTTGGGCCCGAGCGATTGGGGCAGCCAGCCATCGGCGAACCGGGCCGTCCGTCTCAGGGCGGCGGGCGACGAGCCCCCGGTCCAGATGGGAGGACGGGGGGACTGCACCGGCCGGGGCCTGAGGCCGAGGCCCGACGCCTTCCAGGTGGGACCGTCGAGGACGGGGAACTCGTTCTCCAGCCCGGCGACCAGCCCGGCGATGGCTTCGTCGGTGGCCGGGCCCCGGTGGTCGAACGGCGGTCCCATCTGGTCGAACTCCTCGGTGACGTGGCCGGCGCCCACGCCGCAGATGACCCGGCCCTTGGACAGGGCGTCGAGGGTGGTGAACTCCTTGGCCGCCCGGAGCGGATGGCGGAGGGCCACCACGTAGATGTGGGAGAGGAGCCGGACCGTGGTGGTGACCCCGGCCAGCCAACCGAGGGTGGCCACCGTGTCGTACCAGGTGGTGCTCATGGCCCCGGCCAGCCGCTCGGGAATGAAGGTGTGATCGCAGACGCCCACGTAGAAGAAGCCGGCCGCCTCACAGGCCAGGGCCACGGTGGCCAGTTCGTCCGGTCCCGCCGCTGTCTCCCAGGCCTGGGTGTAGATGGTGGACTGCGACTGGATGGGGAGCTGCATCCCGAAGACGGTGCGACCAGAGGGGAGCACGGGCACCACGTTGGAGGGCAGGGGGACCGGGGAGGCGCTCACCGGCTCAGCGTACGTCGCCGGTGGGGACGGGGATGGACAGGGCCAGCTGCTCGGCCAACTGATCGTCCGTCCCGAAACGGGTGGCTAGTACTCGGGCCCGCTTGTAGGCCAGATGGGCCGGCACCTCCCAGGTGAACCCCATCCCCCCGTGAACCTGGATGCAGGACCGGCCATTGGCAATGGCGGCCTCGTCGGCCAGCAGTTTGGCCCCCGCCGCCGCCGAGGCGGCGTCGCCGACATCGGGCTGGTCGGCGGTGACCGCCGCGGCGTGCACGGCACAGCGGGCCACCTCGGCTCGTACGGCCATGTCGGCGCAGAGGTGCTTGACGGCTTGGAACCCACCGATGGGCCGACCGAACTGCCGGCGCTGCTTGGCGTACTCGACGGCCAGGTCGGTCACCCACGTCGCCGCGCCGACCTGCAGGGCGGCGGTGAGCACGGCTCCGTCCCGACGCCAGCGGGCGGCCACGTCGGGTCCGGCCACCGGGGTGCCCCGGGGAAGGGTGGACGGGGAGGGGATGGCCCACACCGGGGTCAGGGGGTCCATGGGCCGCTGCAGCCGGGTGGCGTCCACAGCGGCGGGGTCGATGGCCGTCACGCCGTCGTCGGACAGCACCATCAGCACGTCGAGATCATCGAGTCCTTCGACGATCAGGGGCAGGGCGGCGCGGTCGCCAGTTCGGTCGGCTTCGAGCAGCCCCACCACCACGGAGCCGTCATCAGCGCCGTCGACCGATCCGGCCGCCAGGTGCGTGGCCACCAGAGGTCCGGGGACCAGTGCCCGCCCCAGTTCCTCGAAGACCAGGGCCGCTTCGGCCAGGCCCAGGCCCACCCCACCCTCCGACTCGGGCCGGCACAGGTTGAACACGCCCGCCTCCCCCAGCTGCCGCCAGCCCTGCCGGTCGACCACCTGGCCTTCCGACTCGAGGGTACGGAGATGGTCGAGTCGGAACTGGCCTTCGCCCAGGCGACGCACGCCGTCGGCCAGCTCGGACTGGACCTCGGTCAGTTCGAAGTCCACCGTCGCTCCTCGTGGTCCGCGGGCCGTTCGTCGGGGGGGTGCCCGGCTTGGTTCGTCATCGTCGGATGGAAGGTCGCCCGGCGCCGCCCACCGCTCATGACGGGACTCGGGCCGCGGCCGGCTTGGGCGGCCCGGACGGCTCCTTCGGGAGCCCGAGAATGCGCTCGCCGACGATGTTCCGCTGGATCTGGGAGGTGCCGGCGGCAATGGTCAGGGAGATGCCCCGCAGCCAGTCCTCCACCATGGTGGCCGACGGCAGGGGTCCCAGCCCGTCCGCTCCCTCGACGTCGTCGGCGGCCAGAGCGGCCCGCCCGAGGAGGGAGAGGGAGTACTCGCCGAGCTTGGAGCGGGTCTCGGTGTAGGCCAGCTTGAAGAACGTCCCGCCCACACCGGGGATACCGGTCCGGGCGGCCTGGGACACGTTGCGTTTGGTGAGGGCCCACAGTGCGTCCAGCTCGGCCCGCAGGTGCCCGGCCTGGCGACGAATGCCGGCGTCGTCCCACGCCCCGGTCCGTCGGGCCAAGGCCACCGTGGCCGACAGGAGCTCGAAGGCCTCGAGCAGGTCGCCCACGAAGGCCGTGCCGCGCTCGAAGCTCAGTGTGACCATGGTCACGCGCCAACCGTCGTTCTCGTCGCCGACCCGGTTGGCCACGGGGACCCGGACCTCGTCGAGGAAGAGCTCGGCGAACTCGGTGGAGCCGGCGATGGTGGTCAACGGGCGGATCTCCACCCCCGGTGTGTCCATGGGCAGGATCAGCCACGAGATGCCACGGTGTCGGCTGTCGTCCTCGCCCGTCCGGACCAGGAGCTCACAGTGGTCGGCCACTTCGGCGTGCGAGGTCCAGATCTTCGATCCGGTGACGACGTAGTGGTCGCCGTCGCGGACGGCACGGGTGCGCATGGAGGCCAGGTCGGATCCGGCATCGGGCTCGGAGAAGCCCTGGCACCAGACCTCGTCACCGTTGAGGATGGCCGGAAGGTAGCGCTGTCGCTGCTCGGGGGTGCCCTCGGCGATGATGGTGGGACCGGCGTGCAGGAGACCGACGAAGTTGACCCCCACGTAGGGAGCGTGGGCCCGTTCCAACTCCTCCTTGAACACCAGTTCCTCGACGGGGGAAGAGCCCCGGCCGCCTCCTTCGACGGGCCAATCGACCCCGGCGTAGCCGGCGTCGAACAGCAGGCGCTGCCAGTGGGTGTCGTAGGCGCGGCGGCCGGGCCAGTCGGTGGGAGCGGGCTTGGGCGGCAGGCCGGGGAGGGTGGTGGCCAGCCAGTGGCGCAGCTCTCCCCGGAACGCCTGCTCGGCGTCGGTGTAGCGGAGGTCCATGGGAGCGGGCCCCTAAGCCCGCAGGACCGAGGAGTGGTCCACCAGCCGGATCACTTGAAGTCGAGGCCGTAGAGCTTGATGGCGTTGCCCCGGACGATCTTGTAGATCTGCTCCTCGGTGAGGTCCTTCATCTGCTTTTCGGCGATCTGGCGGGTCTCGGGCCATGTGCTGTCGGAGTGGGGGTAGTCGGACTCGTAGGTGATGTTGTCCACCCCGATGGAGTCGATGTTCTTCAGGCCGAAGGCGTCGCTGAAGAAGCAGCCGTAGATCTGGCGGTAGAAGTAGGTCGAGGGAGGCTCGGGCACGATGTCGGCCACTCCTCCCCACCCCCGGTTCTCCTCCCAGACGGTGTCGGCCCGCTCGAGGATGTACGGGATCCATCCGATCTGCCCCTCGGCGTAGGCCAGCTTGAGTTCGGGAAACCGCACCAGCACGCCGGAGAACATGAAGTCGACCATGGAGTACGTGGCGTTGGAGTGGGTCAGCGTCGACCCCACGGCCGGTGGGGCGTCGGCCGACGTGGATGGCATCTTGGACGACGAGCCGATGTGCATGTTGACGACGGTGCCGGTCTCCTCGCAGGCCCGGAAGAACGGGTCCCAGTAGTGGTCGGGATCGTGGACCGAGGGCAGTCCGAGGAACGGCGGGATCTCACTGAAACAGACCGCCCGTACGCCGCGGGCGGCGTTGCGACGCACCTCGGCGGCGGCCAGCTCAGCATCCCACAGCGGGACCAGGCACAGCGGAATGAGCCGGCCCTTGGCTTCGGGGCCGCACCACTCGTCGACCATCCAGTCGTTGTAGGCCTTGACGCACAGGAGGCCGAGCTCCTTGTCGCTGGCCTCGGTGAAGGTCTGCCCGCAGAATCGGGGGAAGGTCGGGAAGCACAGCGAGGCCTCGAGGTGGTTCAGGTCCATGTCCTCGAGCCGGGGCTTGACCTCGTAGGAGCCGGGGCGCATGTCCCCGTAGGTCACGCCCCGCATGGTCACCTCGTCCCGGGGTACGCCCACGGCAGAGTCGACACGAAGCAGGGGACGCTTCAGGTCCTCGTAGTACCACCAGTCGGTGGGGAAGCCCTCCGACCCGGGTACCACGGTGAGCTTGCCCCCGACGAAGGTGATCTCCCCCATCGGGGCGCGCACGATCCTCGGACCCACGTCGTGGTACTTCTTCGGGAGGCGGTCCATCCACACATTGGGTGGTTCCACCACGTGGTCGTCTACGGAGATGATCCAGGGCATGTCGGCCATGGAGCCGAGTCTACAGCCTGGTCTGACGGTCCGTCAGGAAACCAGGCGCACCAAAGGGGCCCGAGTGGGTCGTTCCGAGCGATCCGAGATCTGTCCGGTGGGTGCTGCGGGCGCTGTGGGTCGGGCCCGCCCCTCTTCCGCCGGGGTCGGGTCGCTCATCGGGAGGCGGTCGGTGCCACTCGCCGGGTTGGTCCGTCCCGTGGTGCCGTCCGGTCTGTTGGTACCAGCGGGCGTGGAGCCGCAGAGCCGACGTCCGGACAGTGAGTCAGGAGGGTGGGACAACGAGCCGGGGTCAGGGGCGCCCGGGGAAGGGATCGCCCCCCATCACCGAGAAGGCCCAGCTCACAGCCCACGCAAGCCGAACGGCCCCCCGGTCGCTCAGATCATGGCCACCCCGCCGTTGGGCCGGAGGACCTGCCCGGTCATGAACCGCGAGGCATCGGAGGCCAGGTAGAGCACGGCGGCGGCGATGTCCTCGGGCTCGCCCACCGTGCGGAGCGGGGCGCCCTTGGCCATGGCCGCCACCAGTGAGTTCTCCATGGCCTCGTCGGGGCTCCCGTCGGGGAGGTTGAAGTGCCCGGTGGTCATGCCGGTGATCACGAACCCCGGGGCCACGGCGTTCACCCGGACGTGCTTCTTGCCCACCTCCACGGCCAGGGTCTTGGTCATCTGGTTGACCCCCGCCTTGCAGATGGCGTAGCTCACGATGTTGGGGCTCGGGGTGTCGGCGGCGGCCGACGAGCAGTTGATGATGCTGCCGCCCTCGGGCTGACCGACCATGATCCGACCGGCGGCCTGGCACCCGAAGAAGACCCCCTTCAGGTTGACGGCCATGATCTTGTCGAGGTCCTCTTCCGGCTCGTCGAGGAACGGCCCACCCAGCATGATGCCGGCGATGTTGCACCACACCTGGATGCCGCCGTGCTGGGCCGCCACCCGCTGGGCCAGCGCCTCCACGTCCGCCTTCTGCGACACGTCGAGCGCGGCCGCTTCGGCCGTGCCTCCGGCGGCCACGATCTCCTC
Source organism: Acidimicrobiales bacterium (assembly GCA_038210245.1). Classification (GTDB taxonomy): domain Bacteria; phylum Actinomycetota; class Acidimicrobiia; order Acidimicrobiales; family RAAP-2; genus Bog-756. Next base: position 30,039 of record JBBQWW010000009.1, on the reverse strand, counting down.
GGCGGTGGCCCGGGCGGTGTCCTCGTGGATGTCGGCGCACACCACCGTGGCCCCTGCTCCGGCCAGCGACAGGGCACTGGACCTGGCGATGCCGCTGCCGGCCCCGGTGACCACGGCCACCTTCCCGTCGACCCGGAACGATTCGATCAGTGTGCTGGCGTCCATGGCGTGTGCAGACCTCTTCGGGTTGGAGGACGGGAGCCCCCGTCGTGGGCGCGGCACCCACCGTCGGAGACCCTATCCATCGGCACGCCCCCTGCCCACCGGCACCCCCGTCCCACCGCCGGTGACCTGGGCCACCGCCCCGGTCAGTGGGCGCCGGATGCGGCCCCCACGCCCTGACCCTGGCGAACGTCGGAGTCGTCCTCCCGGCCGCCACCGTCTCGGACGCCACTGCCACCGCCCTTGAACGTCTTGGCCGCGGCCTTCAGGGCCTCGGGACTGGGGGACTCCTTGGCCGTCTTGATGGCCAGAGTGAGGGCCTTGGACACGGCGGCTGCGATCCGCTTGTGACCTTCGTCGTCAGGATGGATCCCGTCGCCCAGGTGGTCGGCGTTGATGATGGCCTCTCCGGCCACCAGGGCCAGGGTGTGGTCGCCCTCCACGATGCGGTCCCGGGTGACCGACTCGAGGGCCTGGCGGATATCAGCCAGGGTGGCGCCCAGTCGGTTGGGCTCGTCTTCGGCGTCGGGCCGAAGCACCGGGCTGATGACGACGATGGGCACGTCGGGGTGCCCGTCCCGGACCACGTCCAGGAACCCGATGAAGCCCTCGGTCACCATCCCGACGCTGTGGGGGACCCGGGTCCAGCAGCTGGCCCCGTAGGAGATGGAGATGATGTCGGCGGGGAGGGCGGCGATGTGCTCGGCGGAGACGATCTCACCCCGGCCGGCGGCGGCGTAGCCCAGGTTGGCCAAGTCGAGGCCGGCTTTGCGGGCCGCGATGGCCGCCCATCCCTGGGCCGGTCCCGAGGCCATCCAGCCCTGCGTGATGGAGTCGCCGTAGGCGATCCAACGGGGCAGGTCGGGGGCCGGGCTGATCTCGCCCTTCACCGCGGTGAGGGACTGGATCACCGGCTGCATGCCCTCGGGGAGGTAGATGGTGGCCGGTTTGTCGCCGCCGGCCGATCCGAGCGAGAGGCGAATCAGACCGTCGCCCAGCACCGCCTCCTCTTCGCAGACCTTCCGGCCGGCCCGCCACACCGAAAAGGTGATCCCGGCGCCGTCACCCCGGTAGCCGAGGTTTCCCGACGTGGTGCGGTAGGCGATGTCGATGGCCTCGGCGTCGCCCACCAGCTCGAGGCGCACCCCGGCCGGGACCACGGCGGCGTGCCAGGTGTCCGAGGGGAGTCGGGCGGTGTCGGTGGGATTGGCCCGGGGGTAGGGAACCTCCCCGGCGGCCGGGTAAGGAGCCCCCCGGACGAAGGGCTCGGGCTGCACCGGACGCGGCGTCACCGGTCGTTTGCTTCCATCACTTGCGCCCCTTCAGCAGACAATTACCACCGAAAGTGGTGGCTTGATCACATTACCACCCAGCATGGTTTTCTCGCACCGGGAGATTTGTTACGGATCGGTGGCGGGAGGGACCGGTGGGTCGGGCCGGAGGACACTGGGCGGCCGCCCGGGAAGGGGGTCATCACCGGAACCGGGCCCAGGCACCCGCGTTTAACTGGGAGAACCCTTGGAGATCGTGGCGCGGGGTGGGGGTGCTTCCCCTCGTGATCGGGGTTGCGTAGCATGGCTGGGTGCGCAGGGAGCGATGGGGCCGTGGCTCACCGAAAGCGACGGAGCGTGGTTTTTCAGCCGCTCGACCGGCGCCCACACGGTCTGACGGCCCTTCCTCCAACCTCCGCCGGCGGCAACGGCCGCTCCTAGCCGCAGCCGGGGTACTGGGCACGGCACTGATCGCCATGGCCGTCCTGGTGCCGATCGGCCCGGCATCGGGTGCCGCTGAGGCCCAGATCGCTCCTCACGTCTACCCGGGCGGCGGGGTCATCGGGTTCGGGGACGCCCAGTCGATCAACGCCCCCCTGGGCTCGTCGCTGAGCTCGGTGATGGTGGCCATGGCCGTCGACCCGGCCGCCACCGCCGGCCAGCAGGGCTACTGGCTGGCCGCCGCCGACGGCGGGGTGTTCGCCGAGGGGAGCGCTGCCTTCTACGGCTCCACCGGCGCCCTCCATCTGAACGCACCGGTGGTGGGCATGGCGGCCACGCCCGACGGCAAGGGCTACTGGCTGGTGGCCCTGGATGGCGGCATCTTCTCGTTCGGGGACGCCGCCTTCTACGGGTCCATGGGGGGGAGCCACCTCAATCAGCCGGTGGTGGGCATGGCCGCCACCCCCGACGGCAAGGGCTACTGGCTGGTGGCCCAGGACGGCGGGATCTTCACGTTCGGAGACGCCACCTTCTTGGGCTCCGAGGGTGGCGTCCGGCTCAACCAGCCGGTCACCGGCATGGCGGCCACGTCCACCGGTCACGGCTACTGGATGGTGGCGGCCGACGGCGGAATCTTCACGTTCGGGAACGCCACCTTCTACGGCTCGATGGGCGGCGCCGTACTCAACGATCCGGTGGTCGACATGGTGGCCACCCGCAACGACAACGGCTACCTGATGGTGGCCACCGACGGTGAGGTGTTCCACTTCGGGTCGGCGGGCTTCTACGGGTCCCTGGCCGGGGGGTACGGGGGCGACCCGACCAATGTGCCCCCCATCGCCGAGATCGCCCTGTCACCCGACGGTCAGGGCTACTGGCTGCTGGAGCCGGACGGCTGGTCCTACGGATTCACCAACCCACCCAGCCCGGCGCCGATCGCCACCACCTCGGCCATCGTGTCGGTGGCCAACAGCCAGGTCAACAGCGACCCGGTGCGGGGTCGGTTCTGCAACCCCTACGGTCCGTGCGAGGAATGGTGTGCCCTGTTCGCCACCTGGGTGTGGCAGCACGCCGGCGTGCCTATCCCGTCGTATCCGTTCACCGGGAACATCTACCACTGGGCCGCGGCCCACACCGCCGTGCTGCCCCCGACGGCCGTGCCGCAGCCGGGCGATGCCGTCCTCTACGGGACCAGTCCCTACTCCACGGCCACCTCGGTCCATGTGGGCCTGGTCGTCCAGGTGTGGCCGGACGGGGCCGTGGTGACCATCGAGGGCGATGCCGGCCCGGCTCCGTCCGGGTCGCTGGCCGTGGTGGTGAACGGTCCGTACCTGCCGTCGCAGTCGGTGTCCTACAACGGGGTGCCCATCTACGCCTTCGCCCGGCCCTGACGTCCGGCCCCGGGTCCGGCCCTGGGCACGCTGACCGGTCGCCGGCCCGGGCTCAGCTTCCGGTGACCAGGCTGTCGAGCACCCGGGCGCGGTGGTCGGCGGCCGAGCCCCACGCCTCGGCCAACGCCCACGCCCGCTTCAAGAAGAGCTGCAGGTCGCACTCCCAGGTGTAGCCGATGGCTCCGTGCACCTGCAGGGACACCCGGGCGGCCTCGGTGGCGGCATCGGAGGCGTAGGCCTTGGCCACCGAGGCGGCGCGCGACGAGTCCCGGGTGCCATTGTCGAGGGCCCACGCTGCGCCGTAGACCACGGGCCGGGCGAACTCCAACCGCACCTGGGCACCGGCCAAGAGGTGCTTCACGGCCTGAAAGCTGCCGATGGGCTTCCCGAACTGCTGGCGCTCCCTGGCGTACTCGGCGGTCATGGTGATCATCCGCCCGGTCAGACCGAGCAGCTCGGCGGCGGTGGCGGTGGCTGCCCGGTCGGCGGTGACGGCCATGGCCCGGGCCGCCGCCGGTCCGGACGCCACCCGGGTGGCCGGCGTGGGAGTCCACCGGGGGATCCCGAGGCGCCGGGTGGGGTCGAGGGAGGAGACCGGGTCGACGGTCGTGGAGGCCGCGTCCACCAGGTGGAGTTCGAGGTTCCCGTCGGCCTCGGTTCCGGTGGCGAGGACCAACAGGTCGGCCCCGTCCGCACCGGGCACCGGGGCCTGTGCCGCCGAGGTCGGGGCCACGGCCGCCGCCACCCGGCCGGCCGCCAGGGCCTCCAAACTGCCGGTGCCGGCACCGGCGTCCAACCCAGCCAGGAGTGGCGCGACCAGGGCGGTGGTCTCGAGCAACGGCTCGGGGAGGGCCACCTGACCGGCCTCCTCCAACACCAGGACGAGGTCCACCAGGCCGAGGCCGAGGCCGCCCTGGGCTTCCGGGACGGTCAGGGGGACCACGCCCAGCTCGGTGAGGGTGCTCCACCTCGGGCCCCGGGCCTCTGGATGCTCGAAGGCGGCCCGGAGATGGCCGGTGGTGCACTCCTTGGCCAGCACCTGGCGCACGGCGTCACGGAACTCGGTCTGCTGTTCGGAGAAGGCGAAGTGCACCGTGCCCGATCCGTCCCGCTCAGGCCCGGGGCAGCCCGAGCATGCGCTCGGCCACCACGTTGCGTTGGATCTCGTTGGTCCCGGCATAGATCGGGCCGGCCAGGGCAAAGAGGTACCCGTCGAGCCAGGGGGCGTCCACGCCGTCGCCGTGCCACTCGGCTTCGGGGCCCAGCAGGGCCAGGGCGGCCCGGTGGATGGCCAGGTCGGTCTCCGACCAGTGGATCTTGTTGGCGCTGGCCTCGGGCCCGACCGAACCGCCGCCGAGGACCCGGGTGGCCGTCCACAGCGTGTTGAGCCGGTAGGCCTCAGCGTCCATCCAGGCCTGGGCCACGGCATCGGCGGTGCGGGAGGCCCGCACCGGGTCCTCGGCCAGCTTGTCGCCGTAGAGCGCCACCAGCCGACCGGCGGCCTCGCTGTACCGGGCTGGGCTCCGCAGGCTGAGCCCCCGTTCCGAGCCGGCCGTGGCCATGGCCACGCTCCAACCCTGGCCCACGCCCCCGAGTACCTGGTCGTCGGGGACGAAGACCTCCTCGAAGAACAGCTCGGCGAAGCCGGTCTCCCCGTCGATCTGGGGAATGGGCCGCACGGTGACCCCGGGGGTGCTCATGTCCACGAGGAAGTAGGTGAGCCCTCGGTGGCGCTCGGCCTCCGGATCGGTGCGGAACAGTCCGAAGCACCATTCGGCGAAGGCCCCGCGAGAGGCCCAGGTCTTTTGGCCGGTCAGTAGCCAGCCGTCGTCGCCCGGGGCCCGAACCGCCCGGCTGCGGATGCCGGCCAGGTCCGATCCGGCGTCGGGCTCGGACCAGCCCTGGCACCAGATCTGGCGGGCCGAGGCCATGGCCGGCAGGTAGCGCTCCTGCTGGGAGGGGGTGCCGAACTCGAACATGGTGGGGGCCAGCAGGAACACGCCGTTCTGACTGACCCGAAGGGGGGCCTCCGCCCGCCAGTACTCCTCCTCGAAGATGAGCCACTCGAGGATGCCCACGCCCCGGCCACCGAACGCCTCGGGCCACGACACCACCGACCACCGGTCCTCGAACATGGTCTGCTCCCAGGCCCGGTGGGCCTCGAACCCCTCGGCGGTGTCGAGGGAGGGCAGCGACCGGGGCGGCGGGACGTGGTCGGCCAGCCATGAGCGCGCCTCGGCCCGGAAGGCCTCATGGGCGGCGGTGAAGCGCAGGTCCATCGGAGTGTCCATGGTGGGGTCCATCGGTTTCGGGCTGGGCTGGTGCTGGGCCGGTTGGGGCCGGGGGCAAGGGTAGGGGAAATCTGACACACCGCCAGATTTCCGGCAACCACGGCCTATCGGTCACAATGGACCCATGCCCAACGCTGTGATCGTCGACGTCGTCCGGACCCCGGTGGGGAGGAAGAACGGTCGCCTGTCCGGGTGGCACGCGGTGGATCTGGCCGCTCAGCCCCTCCGGGCCCTGGTGGAGCGGAACGGTCTCGATCCGGCCCAGGTGGAGGACGTCATCTACGGGTGCACCATGACGGTGGGCGAGCAGGCCATGAACATCGGGCGCAACGCCGCTCTGGCCGCCGGCTTCCCCGACACCGTGCCCGGCACCACCGTGGACCGGCAGTGCGGGTCGGCCCAGCAGGCCGTGCACTTCGCCGCCCAGGCCGTGATGTCGGGTGCGATGGACATCGTGATCGGAGGCGGCGTGGAGTCGATGAGTCGGGTGCCCATCGGGGCCACCACCGACCATGGACCCGGAGAGGCCTACGGACCCACCGTCCACGACCGCTTCGACTTCATCCACCAAGGGCTCAGCGCCGAGGAGATCGCCCGCCGGTGGGGGATTACCCGGGAAGCCATGGACCGCTACGCCCTCCAGTCCCACGACCGGGCGGCGCGGGCCATCGCCGAGGGGCGGTTCGACAATGAGATCATCCCCCTGGCCACCCGCCGCGCCCAGATCGTGGACAAGGTGGCGGTGGCCGGCACCGACGAGGGCGATCCGGCCGACGAGGGTCCCCTGACCTTCGACGAAGGGGTACGGGCCGGCTCCACCTACGAGAAGCTGGCCAGCCTGCCCCCGGCGTTCATCGAGAACGGCCTGATCACCGCGGCCAGCTCTTCGCAGATCTCCGACGGGGCCGCCGCCGTCCTGGTCATGTCCGAGGAGAGGGCCGGGCAGTTGGGTCTCACCCCTCGTGCCCGGTTCCACACCTTCGCCGTGGCCGCCAACGACCCCGTCATCATGCTGACCGCACCCATCCCGGCCACCACCCTGGTGTTGGAGAAGTCGAAGCTGTCCCTGGACGACATCGACCTCGTCGAGATCAACGAGGCCTTCGCCTCCGTGGTACTGGCCTGGGAGAAGGAGCACCACCCGGACATGGACAAGGTCAATGTCAACGGAGGGGCCATCGCCATCGGCCATCCCACCGGAGGCTCGGGGGCCCGCCTGCTGTCCACACTGCTCAACGAGATGGAGCGCACCGGAGCCCGCTACGGACTCCAGACCATGTGCGAAGGCGGTGGCCAGGCCAACGCCACCATCATCGAACGGCTGGGGTAGTCGACGGCTTCCGGAGCGGCCGGATCTACGCCGACTCGGCCTGCGACTCGGTGGCGTGCGACTCGGTGCCACTGGTCGTCTCGGCGACCGTGGCCGTGGCCTCGATCTCGTCGTCCTCGCTCCAACTCACATGCTTGTTGAAGTCGACACTGTCGGCCCGGGTGGGTCGGGACATCAGATACCCCTGGTAGAGGTCGCAGCCCAGCTCGGCCACCCGTTGCAGCTGCACGGGTCGCTCCACCCCCTCGGCCAGCACGACCAGGCCGAGGGCCTTGGACAGCTGGACGATGGCGGCCACGATGGCCTCGTCATTCTCGAAGGCCCCGAGTCCGTCGACGAATGACTTGTCGATCTTCAGGATCTTGACCGGGAACCGCTTGAGCTGAGCCAGGGACGAGTACCCGGTGCCGAAGTCGTCGATGGCCAGGCCCACACCCATCTCGTGGATGCCGCCCAACATGGCGATCGACGCCGAGGTGTCGCTCATCAGCATGCTCTCCGTGACCTCCATCACCAGGGCTTCGGGAGGAAGGCCTGAGTCGGCCAGGGCCGACTCGATGGTGTCCAGCAGCTCGGTGTCACTCAGCTGGTGGGCCGAGAGGTTCACGGTGATGTAGGCATCCTCGGCCCCAGGGAGCTCACGGCGCCAGCGGGCCATGGTCTGGCACGCCTCGCGCAGCACCCAGCGGCCGAGCGAGAAGATCAGGTCGGTCTCTTCGGCGAAGGGGATGAACTCCATCGGTCCGAGCAGCCCCCGTGACGGGTGGTGCCAACGGACCAGGGCCTCCATGGCCACGATGCGGTCGTCCTTGACCGAGGCGATGGGCTGATAGTGCACGGCCAGTTCGTCGTGGTCGATGGAGTGGCGCAGGTCGTCGTAGATCTCGAGCCGGGCCACGGACTTGGCCCGCAGGGACTCGTCGAACACCTCGACACGCGACCGGCCCTTGTTCTTGGCCTGGAACATGGCCACATCGGCCTGCTGCAGGATGTCCTGGGCCGACTGACGGCCCCGCATGACGAAGGCGATGCCCACGCTGCAGGTGACGACCACGTTCCGCCCGGTGGACAGCTGCACCGGGTCGGACAGCAGGCGGGAGTACTCGGTGGCCAGAGAGATGGCCACATCGACGTCGTGGACATTCCGGCACAGCACCACGAACTCGTCACCGGAGAAGCGGCTCACCACATCGCCCCCGCGGACCGCCGACTTGAACCGCTGGGCCAGGGCCAGCAGGACCTCATCGCCGCTGGCGTGACCGAACGAGTCGTTGACCAACTTGAACCGGTCGAGGTCGATGAAGAGGACGGCCAGGTTGGTGCCGCGCTGCATGGACACCAGCAGCTCCCGCTCCAACTCGTCGTTGAACAGGGAGCGGTTGCCCAGACCGGTGAGCGAGTCGTGGTAGGCCAGCCAGTGCAGCTGGGCCTCGGCGGCCTTCCGGTCGGTGACGTCGGTGAACGAGCACACCACCATGGGGGACTCGTTCTGCCCGGCACCGGAGAGCAGTCGCGAGCTGAGTGACAGCCACTGGCGCCGACCGCTGCCGTCGGTCACGCCGATGATCAGGTCGTCCTGGGACACGCCGGTGGCCAGGGTGACGGCGTGCGGGAAGGAGGCGGCCGACATCGGGTGTCCGTTGGCCTCGATGGCGATGGACGACCCGGTGAAGATCTGGTGGCTGGAGCCCGAGTCGAGGCGGTCCCCGAGGATGCGGGCGGCGGCCTCGTTGTGGGCCGAGACGGTGCCGTGCTCGTCGAATAGTACGATCCCCTCGCTGAGGGAGGCCACCACGGCCTCGTACCGCTCCTCAGCGGCCCGGCGGCCAGCCTCGGCCTGACGGGCGTCGGTCAGTTCGGTGCACACCACCACCCAGCCCGAGGGCTGGGTGTCGTCGTCGATCAGGGGGTCGATGGAGACGAGCACCTCGACCTCGGACCCGTCCTTGCGATGGTGGGAGCGTTGGCCCCGCTCCAGCACGGCGGCGCTGTCGGTGCGGTTGGCCGTGACCACGGCGGCGATGGACAGGCCCGACACTTCCTCTTCAGTCCAGCCGTAGAGGGTGCGGGCGGCCTCGTTCCAGCTCTCGATCTTCCCCTCGGCGTCGATGCCGATGATGGCGTCGGAGACGTGGGCCACCAGGCTGGCCCGGTACCGGTCTGCCGCCTCGGCCGCTCGACGTTCGGAGATGTCCCTGGCGATGACCTGGTAGGCGGGCGCTCCACCCCAGGTGGTCCGGATGCTGGTGGTTTCCATCCACGCCACCTCACCGCTGGGCGTCACCGAGCGGACTTCACCATGCTCGAAGAACTGTCCGTGTTCGGTCAGCTGGGCCAGGCGGTCGACGAGGTCGGGGATGTCGGCCGGGTGCATGAAGTCGGTCACCGGCCGGCCGTAGTGCTCGGCCACTGTCTGGCGGTACTCCTCCTCGGTAGACCCGGCACCCATCAGACGGGCGGCGGCACGGTTGCCGTAGACGAGGAGGCCGTTCTGGTGCACGAAGACGACGTCGGGCGAGACCTCAGTGAGCAGCCGGTATCGGTCGACCATCTCGCTGAGTTCCTGCTCGAAGCGGCCTTGGGCGGTGATGTCCACCACCACCCCGGCATAGAACGAGTCGGTGCGGTCATCTGGGGCATCCGGCCGGCTCATGTACGAGGCCCGGACGACCAGGTGGTGTTCAGAGGCGTCGGGGCAAGACACGGTGATGCGGAGATCCATGTCGACCAGAGGCGCACCGGCCCGGATCGGGGCCAGGACCGGGGCTAGAAGCGCGGTGGCCAGGTCGTCACTGCTGGCGAACTGGATGGGGTCGGTGGACCAGGCGCCGGTGCCGAAGGGCTCGTGGAGCGGAGCGGAGGCGTCGACGAGCTGGGGCTGGTCGTAGAGGATGGTGAATCCCGAGACTCCCTCGGAGAACCCGAACAGCTCCTCGATGGGTCGCGACCAGATCACGGTGTCGTGGACGGTGTCGTAGACCCAGGTGACCGACCGGAACTGCTTGGCGGCCAGGTCGATCTCGGCCGGGATCTCGAGGGTGCGGTCAGAGAAGTCCGAATCACCCTGCTCTACTCGATCGAACGAGAGTTTTGAGCGCCGATCACCAAAGCTGCTCGTTCTAGCCATAGACCCTTGTATCGGCATTTACCTGTCCGGCTTTAGGTACGGACTGCGGCGAGTGGATGCGGCCTCGGCCAGCCACGCGTCGCTCCGCCGGGGCCGACGAGCCACATTGCGGCCGAACGGGTCAGGCGTAGTCGGGTTCGGCCATCACCACGACGGTGTTGTAACCGCCCATTCCGATCGAGGACTTGAGCGTTACCCCCGGCACGCTGGGAGTTCGTCCATCGACCAGCTTGGGGTGACCAGGGGCCACCCGGGGAGGGGCCGGGATGTAGCCGGTTTGGTACGCGTACAGCGTGGCCAGGGTCTCCACGCCCGCCGCGGCCGACTGGCAGTGGCCGACCAGGGGCTTTACCGAGTAGACGCCGTGGGCGTTAGGAAAGAGCTCATCCATGATCCGGGCCTCGGCGACATCGCAGGCCGCGGTGCCCGGAGCGTGGGCATTGAGGTAGGCCACCTCTTCGGCACTGATGCCGGCGCTGACCAGAGCCTGGCGGAAGCAACGGGTCATCTCGGTGAGATCGGGGGCCACACCCACCAAGTTGTAGGCATCCATCGTCATGGCCCCCCCGAGCACCGACGCGTAGGAGCCGGTCGGCTGCTTGGACAGCACCATGGCCACGGCCGCTTCACCGCCGACGAAGCCGCGGCTGCCCTCCTGGAAGGGGCGACAGGCGTCGAAGGGAGGGGCGTCGAATACGGCCACGCCGAGATCCTTGAACGGACGGAGGTTCTGGGGCAGACCGGACAGGTCTGTCGCCAACAGGATTACATCGGTGGCGATCCCCGAGTCGATCCACGACTTGGCCGTGATCATGCCGGCGTTGGCGCTGGCGCACATGGCTGAGACCGACATGGCCGGACCGTGGAAGTCGTGTTCCTTCATCATCTGCGTGATGACGGTGGACGGCATCATGTTCACCCAGGTCTTGGCCCTGACCCTGACCTCGGGGTGCTGGTAGAAGTCGCTCCACATGTCCATGTCGCCCTTTTCGAGGCTGTGGACCACCCCGACCACGGGACCCGGTTCCCATCCTCGTTCGGTGGCATCGATGATGGCCTCGCGTGCGGCGAACCGGAACGCCTGCATGAACCGGCTCGGCCCGTCACGTCGGTCGCCCTCGTCGTTGATGAGCGACAGGTAGGCCTCGCCTCCGGCTACGAAGTCGCCCAACCCGGAGACCAGCTTCACCGCGCTCTCGCCGAGGAGGAACCCGTCCCACATGTGCTTCCGTCCCCACCCGTAGCCGGTAACCGCACCCACGCCCGTGATGCTGATCTCCGACCCCCGGTCGCGCCGAAGAGGCACCGACGGCGGCGAAGACTGCGGAAGGCCTTCCGACATGAGAGCTCCTCTTGCTGATGCTTTGAGTCGACGACCGAAGCAAGGAGTGCGAGATGCAGGCAGGTCTTCGATCGTCTTCCGTGGCAGGTACGGCAACCGTGGCAGGTACGGCTGCCCCAGATTATTGCTCACTTGGATTGGCGGCACAATGGCCAATCAGGCTCTTGGCAGTGTTAACCCGACCGAAATGACGCCTCGAAGAGTGCTAACGCCGCTCGCATCTATACGGAAATGAGCCGAAACTGAATCACCCAATGGAATGGGACTTTGCTGGCCTCGGAACGACACGGCATCTCGTGGTCTTGTATCGCAGATGACGGCAGTGTCAGCCGTGGATCGACACCGGCAACGACTCCACGCATCGCATGACGATGTTGGATTTGTAGGTGATTTCGTCCGTCGCCAGCGTCAACTGGGGAGCGCGACGGACCAAGGTGGCCAGGGCCACATGGCTCTGCATCCGCGCCAGGGGTGCCCCGAGGCAGTGGTGGATGCCGAAGCCCAGACCCAGATGGCTGTTCGGCGTCCGGGTGATGTCAAACAGTTCGGGATCCTCGAACACCTCGGCGTCGCGGTTGGCCGAGGCCAGAAGTAGGATGGCGTAGTCCCCCCGGGCGAATCGCACCCCACCGAATTCGCAGTTCTCGGTCATGGCTCGCGCTGTCATCTGCACCGGAGTGACGAACCGGAGCATCTCCTCGATGCCGCCACGCTGCGCCTCCGGATCGGCACTGAACAGCTTCATCTGGTCCGGGTTGCGGAGAAGGGCCAGGGTGCCGCCGGAGAGCAGGATGGTGGTGGTCTCGTGTCCAGCCACGAGGAGCAGGATGCAGGTCGAGAGCATCTCCGCTTCGGTGAGGACCGAACCCCCTTCCTCTACCTCGATGAGCCGGCTCAGTAGATCGTGCCCGAGGTGCTTTCGGCGGTGGGCCAACAACTCGTAGAAGTAGCCGGCGAACTGTACCACGGCGGCATCGCGATCGGCAACGATCTCATCCGAAAGCAGGAAGTCAGGGTCGAGCCCCCGAGCCATGTCGTCCGACCAGATCCGGAATCGGCCCCAGTCCGCAGCTGGGACGCCCAGAAGGTCGCAGATGACCCGTACGGGCAGCGGGGAAGCAAAGTCCTCAAGGAGATCGACCTCCCCGGCCTCGAGGATCTCATCGAGGAGTTCATCGACCATCTGCTGGGTTCGGTCCCGGAGCGACTCGACGACCCTGGGGGTGAAAGCCTTGACCAACAGGCCGCGCAGTCTGGTGTGGTCCGGGGGGTCCCGAAACAGGAACGGCCGCATATCGAGGCGGGCCGCAGCAACGGGATCGTCACCGATGGGCCGACGGAAACCCTCGGGGACGTTCAACGTGTCGGAGCTCACGCGACGGTCGCGGAGCATGGCCAGGCAGTCGGCGTGGCGGGCCACCACCCAAAATCCCATGTCGCCCATCTGGCTGCGGTGGATCGGGGCGTTCCGGCGGAGTTCCCGGTAGTGCGGGTAGGGATCGACATTCCACTCGGGATCGAGCAGATCGAAGTCAGCGTGGAAGCTGGTCGGAGCAGCCGCCGAGGGATTCACTGGAGGTGGATAGTAGCAACCGACCCCGATTGGACCGGCGATCGGCTGGTCACGGGGAGGTGGTCGGCACGGTCGCCCTGGGCCATGGACCGCCCTAAGCGTCTCAGGCCGACCCAGCCAATCGGTCCAGAACGGCAGTGGCTTCCGCCACCATGCGGGCGATCAGCTCGGCCACGGTGGGCAGCTCGGCGATCTCACCCACCACCTGGCCGGTGGGCAGGATGCCCACGTCGGTGCGACCATCCACCAGGGCGGCTTTGGTCATCATGGGGGCGTTGGCCGCCATCACCACCTGGGGCCACGACAGCTCGTTGCCCTGCTTGAGTGCCCGACCTTCCTTGACCAGGGCAGGGAGGGATGTCTCGGTCTCGCGGCGAAAGGCGTGGGCGTTGGCCAGGGCCCTGGGCAGGTTCTGCACCCAGCTGGACTTCTCGAGCCGATCGACCAACTGGGTGCGGATGACCCGCTGGGGAGCACCGTCCACGGCGGTGGAGACCACCGTGCCGGTCACCGGCGTCCCCAGGTAGACCTGCTTGACCTCGTCGGGCACCCGGCTCTCCTGGGTCAGAAGGAACCGTGTACCCATGGCGATACCCGAGGCGCCGTAGGCCAGGGCCGCCACCAGGCCCCGCCCGTCGAAGAAGCCCCCGGCCGCAATGACCTGGACCCGGTCACCCACGGCGTCGACGACGGCCGGGGTGAGCAGCGAGGTGGGAACCGTACCGGTGTGGCCCCCGCCCTCACCACCCTGGGCGATGACTGCGTCGACACCCCAACCGGCCACCTTCTCGGCGTGGCGACGGGCGCCGATGGTGGGCATGACCACCAACCCGGCGTCGCGACACCGGGTGACCAGGTCGGGCTTCGGGGCCTGGGCGAAGCTGGCCACCCGCACCCCGTTCTCGATCATCAGGGCCACCCGGTCCCCGACGTCGGCCACGTCGGTCCGCATGTTCACCCCGAACGGCCGGTCGGTGCGGGACCGGACCTCGGCGATGGCGGTGACCAGCTCGGGGAAGGTCATGGTGGCCGACGCCAGGATGCCCAGTCCTCCGGCCTCGGCGGTGGCGGCCACCAGTCGGGGTCCGGCCACCCAGCCCATGCCCGTCTGGACGATGGGGTACCGGACGCCGACCAGGTCGCAGAACGGCGTGTGCAGGGCCGGGTGCACGAGGGGGGCACTGCTCGACGGGGCTCCCGGCGGGGCCGTCCCGTCCCCACCGGCGCCTCGGCCTGGAGGGGTCATGATCGGATCTCGCGCTCTCGGAGGCCTCGCGGATCGAGCACGCTGCGGAGCAGTTCGAGCTCTTCGGGGGTGGGCTGACGCGTCTCGGCGACCTGGTCGGGGATGGCCAGTTCGAAGCCGGTGGCCCCGACGACCTCGTCCACGGTCACGCCGGGGTGGACCGAGCGCAGCCGCATCACCCGATCGGGGGTGTCGAAGTCGAAGACCCCGAGGTTGGAGATGACCAGGCGTATCTCGTGAAAACGGGTGGCGGCGGGGCCGGCCCCCTCGGCCCGGGCGTAGCCGACACCGCAGACCACGTCCACTTGCTCGACGAAGGAGCGGGTGGAGTGGTTGGGGACCCAGTAGCTCGTCGGGTGGTTGACCGTGTTGCCGGGCGCGCCGCGCACCCCGATCAGCTGGACCTTGGGCCGGGCCCACTCCCCGATGGCACTGATGTTCTGATTGCCGGTGCGGTCGATCTGGGAGGCCATCATGATCAGGTTCCGCCGGCCCGACCACACGGTGTCGAATACCTTCCGGTAGGGCATGTGCGACTCGAGCAGGAGGGTGGTCGGGTCGACGCCGAGGGCTGGGACTCCAGCCACCAGGGCGGCGTCACCGTCGGTCAGGACGAGGTCGGGAGCGAAGGTCAGCCGGGCTAGCCGGGCCCCCAGGGCCGGTGCCGTGCCGAAGGCGCTGGCCATGACCTCGCCGTCGCCCCGGAAGACCTCGGCGCAAGCCACGGCGCAGTACTCGGCCCGGGTCACTCCGGATCCTCCCGAACCCTCGATGTCTGGTGGCGGTGCGCTCATGAGGCCTCCCCTGGGCCGGCCGCAGCTGCGGCCTTCTCGGCGGCGATCCGGGCCTTCCTCTCCACGGTGGCTTGGCCCACGGCAACCTGGTAGGCGGGCTCGTCCACGGACAGGAACCGCTCGGTGAAGGCGGCCCAGGCCTCGGGATCCCCGGCGGCGGCCACGTACTCCTTCTGGAACGCCTCATCCCGCGAGTAGTCGGGAACGCAGGCGGTGAAGTGGGCCCCCCCCTCGGTCTCGATCACCCCGTCGGTGAGCAGCCGGCTGATGCACATGGTCTGGAGGGGGCCCTCGGAGGCGAACTGGTCGGTCTCCACGATGCGTTCCGTGGTCATGAAGCGGCGGTCGGCCGCTCCAAGGAACAGCTCGTCGAAGAAGGGATCGGGTCCGAGTACCTGACCGGACCCCTTGGTGTCGGCCCGATTCACGTGGACCAGGGCGGCATCGAGCCGGAGGGCCGGCACCGCCACCAGCTCCTCGCCGTCGTCGTAGGGCGAGACCACGGTGCGCAGCGACGGGTTGACCACCAGTACGTCGGAACCCAGGCCGGCCCGGGTGGGGAGGAACGGCACCCGTTGCGAGGCGGCCATGAGGCCCAGGTAGAACATGCCTTCATCGAGCTCCACGCACTCGATGGCGCCGGCCTGGCGGGCCGCCTTGAAGTGGGGGTCGGTCGGGATGGAGTCGAGGGTGACGAAGCCGTAGACAGCCGTACTGACCTTGCCGGCCGCACACAGCAGGCCGACGTCAGGTCCTCCGTAGGACACCACGGTCAGATCGGTGAGGTCGCTGCGCAGGATGGCCCTGACGGCGGCCATGGGCTTACGCCGGGATCCCCATCCGCCGATCCCGATGGTCATCCCGCTGCGGAGCTCGCCGACGAACTCGTCCAGTGTCAATCGTTTGTCAGACACGCCTGCCCCTATCTGCTGGTGTCGGCGTCGCGCTTCTCGACGAAGGCGGCGCGCTGCTCGTCGGCCACACCGGCCACGTGCAGTTCGTAGGTGAATCCCTGCTCGAGCCGGTAGCTGCCCTTCACGTCCACCGGGTCGATCCCGTTGAGCGACTCCTTGGCCCGACGGAGAATGGTCGGAGACTTGGTGGCGATGGTCGCGGCCACCTCATAGGCCGTGGCTACCAACTGGTCTCGAGGCACCACCCGGAGCACCGAGCCGTAGTGGTGGAGCTCGGCGGCGCTGGCCGGCTCGGCGGTGTAGACCATCGATCGCATCCGGTGCTGGGGGACCAGCCGCGACAGGTGGGTGGCGGCTCCGAGGGCCCCCCGGTCCACCTCGGGCAGACCGAAGGTGGCATCGTCGGAGGCCACCACGATGTCGGCGTTGCCGGCGATGCCCACGCCGCCGCCCAGACAGAACCCGTGGACGGCGGCGATGACCGGAACCTCGCACTCGTAGACGGCGGCGAAGGCGGCGAAGCAGCCCCGGTTGGCCCCGATCAGGGCCTCGTCGCCTCGGGCCTGGATCTCCTTGATGTCCACTCCGGCACAGAAGCCCCGCCCCTCGGCCCGCACGATGACCACCCGGTTGTCGGGCACCCGTCCGGCGGCCAGCACCGCGTCGGCCAGTCCGAACCAGCCGGCCACGTCGAGAGCGTTGACCGGGGGGTGGTCGATGACCACCTCGGCGATCCCGGGAGCGTTCTGGTGGACGGTGATGGGCATACAGGGCTCCGGGCGGTCGGTGGGAGTCGACGGGGGACTCGGTGGGTGGTGAAGGTCGGTGGATGGCCCCACTCCCGAAGCCGGTCCCCGGTCCCGGGACACCGGGAGCCGCAGAGCCGGAGAGCGGGGTCCCACTCGGCGTGATCTGATACAGCGTCAGGACAGTACCAGTCGAGACCGGGAGGCAGCTGTGGCCACATACGAATCTGCTCGCACATCGGGGGATCTCGACTTCCGCGGGCGTGTGGTGGTGGTCACCGGGGGGGCGAGGGGTATCGGGCGGGGCATCAGCGAGGGTTTCTTGGCCGCCGGGGCCGACGTGGTGGTGTGCGGCCGTCACGAGGTGCCTCAAGACCAGCTCCCCACGGCCACCGACGCCGCCGGCACGGCACGGACGGCGGTATTCGTCGTCGGGGACGTGCGGGAGGCCGATCAGGCCTCGGGCGTGATCGCCACCGCGGTGGAGAGGTTCGGGCGGATCGACACCCTGGTCAACAACGCCGGTGGCTCGCCCTCGGTGGACGCCGCCGTGGCCTCACCCCGGTTCGCCGCCTCCATCGTGACGCTCAACCTCCTCGCCCCCCTGTACTGCGCCCAAGCGGCCAACGGCGCCATGCAGGAGCAGGAGGAGGGCGGGTCGATCGTCAACATCACCTCGGTGAGCGGTATCCGGCCGTCTCCGGGGTCGTCGGCCTACGGGGCGGCCAAGGCCGGCCTGATCAACCTGACCCAGACGCTGGCCGTCGAGTGGGCCCCGAGGGTCCGGGTCAATGCGGTCAGCGCCGGACTGGTGGCCACTGAGGCGGCCGACGAGTACTACGGGGGCCCCGAGGGGATGGTCCGGGTGGCGGCCACTGTTCCCCTCGGCCGGTTCGGCACCCCTGAAGATGTGGCCGGGATCTGCCTGTTCCTGGCCTCTCCCCTGGCCAGCTACGTCAGTGGGGCCAATGTGGTGGCCCACGGAGGGGGAGAGTGGCCCGCTTTCCTGGGCGCCGCCGAGGGGCCATCGGGAGGGTCCGCCGGCTGAACCGATGTGGACGGATGGCCGATGGGTCCTGCCAGGCCTCTAACCAGGGAGGACTCCTTCGATCGATCGATCGGAAACTCCTCAAGTGGGACCACCAGATGGTCGATGCTCCCTAGGTGCAAGGAGAATTCGCGGCCCCGGCGGACGGGGGCAACGGAGGGGATGGCGCGTCAGGCGCCGGGACGATGGTCCCGTGCTGACGCAGACCGAGCCGACCTTTGCCCTGGCCGGAACGCCCTTCCTCGAGTATCTACCGGTCATCGACCTGTCCACCGGTCGACTGCTCGGCATGGAGGCCCTGGTCCGCTGGCAGCACCCCACCCAGGGCCTCATCTCGCCCAACCAGCTGATTCCCTACGCCGAACAGAACGGGGACATCGGACCGCTGACCCGCTGGATCGTCATGGAGGCCTGCGAGCAGGCCTGTACCTGGTCGCCGAGCATCCAGTTGGGCGTGAACTGCACCATCGACCAGCTGCGTAGGGGCGAAGTGTCCAACGCCGTGGCCGCCGCCCTCGAGGCCACCGGCTTCCGCAGCGGTCAGCTGACCCTCGAGGTCACCGAGGACGCCATCGTGGACCCGGCAGCGTCCGCCGACCTGAAGAACCTCTCGCAGATGGGGGTGCAACTGTCGGTGGACGATGCCGGCACCAATTGGTCGTCGTTCGAGCCCTTCAAGCGTCACTCCATCAGCACCGTGAAGATCGACGGATCGTTCATCGCCGGGCTCGAGCCGACCCAGGGCATCAACCGGCTGGTGGTGGAGACAGTGATCCACATGGCCCACTCGCTCGGGATGTCGGCCATCGTCGAGGCCGTGGAGACAGCCGCTCAGGTCCAGATCGTGCGATCGTTCAACGCCGACGCCGCCCAGGGGTTCTTCTTCGCCCGGCCCATGTCCAGTGAGAACGCCGCAGCCCTGGCCGGAGGCACCGACGTTCCGCAGTTCTCCCGCACGGAGATCCGGACGGTGTTGCTTCCCGATGTGACCCCAGAAGCCGCCCAACCCACTGGTGCTCCGGACGATCCCCCCATTGCCGACGCCACTGATTCCGACACCACTGATTCCGACGCCACCGATTCCGACGCCACTGACTCCGAGGTCGCTGAGCCGATCGAGGAGGGGATGGACCGCTCCGCCCCGGCCACGTCGGACCGGTCCGACCCGGACGTAGCGTCGGCCGGGGACTGACCCGCCGACCAGGGGACCCGGGCTCGCACCGGGGTGTCCTCGGGTGCGGTCCGAGGGTGCGAGGAGGGCCTGGGCTGGGCCTTGCTCGACGCGAGGGCGGCCGCTGACCGCCCTCGACCCGACCCATGAAGGGGGCGCATCGGAGGCCGGCGAGCCCGATTCAGCGGCTCCCGGTAGGCGCCACTCCTAATTTGTTGTATACCTCTGGCGTGAAACTCGCTGTCGTCAAAGAGTCGCGGCCGGGCGAAGATCGTGTGGCGATCGTTCCCGAGGTGGCGGCCAAGCTGGCCAAGACCGGAGTCGAGGTGGTGGTGGAGTCCGGCGCCGGTGTGGCGGCCAGGTTCGGTGACGATGCCTACACCGCGGCCGGTGCCACGGTGGTCTCCGGCGCGGTAGCGGCGCTGTCCGGAGCGGCCATCGTGGCCCGAGTCCAGCCTCCGACCACCGACGAGGTGGCCTCCCTCCCGGACGGGGTGACCCTGATCAGCTTTCTTCAACCGGTCGCCTCCGCCGAGATCGTCCAGGCTTTGGCTGGCCGTGGGGCCACGGTCTACAGCCTCGACCTCCTGCCCCGAATCAGCCGGGCCCAGTCCATGGACGCACTCTCGTCCCAGGCCACCGTGTCGGGATATCGGGCCGGCCTGTCAGCCGCCGAACACCTGGCCAAGTTCTTCCCCATGTTCATGACTGCGGCCGGCACGGTGCCGCCGGCCAAGGTGCTGGTGATGGGGGCGGGGGTGGCCGGGCTCCAGGCCATCGCCACGGCCCGGCGCCTCGGTGCTGTGGTCCGGGCCTACGACGTCCGGGCCGCGGCCAAAGAGGAGGTGCAAAGCCTCGGGGCCAAGTTCGTCGAGCTCGACCTCGAGACCCAGGACGGTGCCGGCGGCTACGCCAAGGAACAGTCGGCGGAGTACCTGGCCAAGCAGCAAGAGTTGCTGGCCGCCGAGGTGGCGGCATCCGACGTGGTCATCACCACGGCCCAGATCCCCGGGCGCAGGGCGCCGGTACTAGTAACCACGGCCATGGTCGAGGGGATGGGCGAAGGATCGGTCATCGTGGACATGGCAGCCGACTCGGGCGGGAACTGCGAGCTGTCAGTGGCCGGCGAGGACGTGTTGTACCACGGGGTCACAGTGGTGGGACTGACCAATCCGCCGGCCTCCATGCCCACCCACGCCAGCTTCCTCTACTCCCGCAATATCGCCAACTTCCTGGGCCTGCTGGTCAAGGACGGTGACCTGGCCCCTGACTTCGCGGACGAGATCGTGGCCGGAACCTGTGTGGTCCGGGCCGGCACCGTGGTCCACGGACCGACGGCCGAGGCCCTGGGCCTGGCGCTTCCGGCCGAGCCGTCACCGTCAGAGCCACCGACCGCAGAGCCATCGGCAGAAGAGCCACCGAACGCAGTGCCACCGCCAGCAGATCAGGAGACGGAATCATGAGCACCGGAATTCTCGAGTATCTGACCGTCTTTGTCCTGGCCGGGTTCGTGGGGATCGAGGTCATCAACGCCGTCCCCAGCATCCTGCACACACCGCTGATGTCCGGGAGCAACGCCATCCACGGCATCGTGCTGGTAGGCACCATCATCATCATGGGGAGCGCACACGGGGCGGTGCAGATCACCCTGGCCTTCTTCGCCGTGCTCCTGGCCACCCTCAACATCGTGGGTGGGTTTGTGGTCACCGACCGGATGTTGGAGATGTTCAAGGCCAAGCCGACCGAGCGGGCCCCGAAGTCCACTGAGGGTTCCGGCGACGCCCCCTCGGGTGGTGCCAAGTGACTCTCAACACCTGGATCGATCTGGTCTACCTGCTGGCCGCCATCGGTTTCATCCTGGCCCTGAAGGGCCTTGGCTCCCCAAAGTACGCCCGCAACGGAAACCTCCTGGCCGCAGCGGCGGCTGCCGTCGCTGTGGGCATGACCTTCGCCTACCCCGAGGTTCGGGCCCACTCGCTCAACCTGATTCTGACGTTGGTGGCCATGGCCATCGGTGCCGTCGTCGCGGTGCCGGCCGCCCGCAAGGTCAAGATGACGGCGATGCCCCAGATGGTGGCCATCTTCAACGGAGTGGGCGGTGGTGCGGCCGCACTGATCTCCATGGTGGTCTTCCTTATCGAGGCTCCGGCCAAACCGGCCGTCTACCGCATCGTCGAGGTGTTGTTCGGCGTGCTCGTGGGCTGCGTCTCGTTCGCTGGAAGTGCCATCGCCTTCGCCAAATTGCAGGAGCTGATGACCGGACGTCCGGTCACCTATCCGGCCCAACAGGTCATCAACGCCATTGTCGGTCTGGCCATCGTGGTCCTGGCCGTGGCCACGGTGGCGACGGCCAGCGTGCCCCTGCTGGTGGCCACGGCGCTGCTCTCCCTGGTGCTGGGCGTGATCTTCGTGCTGCCCATCGGTGGGGCCGACGTGCCGGTCCTGATCTCGCTGCTCAACTCGTTCACCGGATTGGCCGTGGCCGCCTCCGGCTTCACCCTCAACAACAACCTCCTGATCATCGCCGGAACCCTGGTGGGCGCATCGGGGATCCTGCTGACCCGCATGATGTCCAAGGCCATGGGCCGGTCGCTCACCAATGTGCTGTTCAGCGCGTTCGGCTCGGTGGTCACGGCCACCGGAGGGGCAGACGGCACGGGGGAGACCCGAACGGTGAAGTCGGGAACCCCCGAGGACATCGGGGTGCTGCTGGCCTACGCCCGCAAGGTGGTGATCATCCCGGGCTACGGACTGGCTGTGGCCCAAGCGCAGCACACGGCGCGAGAGCTGGCCGACCTGTTGATGGAGCGGGGTGTGGAGGTGTTCTACGCCATTCATCCAGTGGCCGGTCGGATGCCGGGACACATGAACGTGCTGCTGGCCGAAGCCAACGTCCCCTACGACGAGCTGAAGGAGATGGACGAGGCCAACCCCGAGATGGCCACCGCCGACGTGGCCCTGGTGGTCGGAGCCAATGACACCGTCAACCCTGCCGCCAAGAACACGCCGGGCAGCCCCATCTACGGCATGCCCATCATCAATGCCGACGAGGCGGAGAACATCGTCTTCTTGAAGCGTTCGATGCGCCCGGGATTCGCCGGCATCGACAACGATCTGCTCTTCGACAACAAGACCACCCTGCTGTTCGGTGACGCCAAGGACACGCTGGCCAAACTGGTGGCCGCGGTCAAGGACGCCTAGCCGGGCTCCCTTCGTTCCGGGCCGGTCGGTCAGGCGTGGGGCCATCGCCCCAGGTGACAGGGCCAACACTCTGCGTGGAACCCATTGCATTCAGGCGGACGCGTCACCTAGTTTCCGGCTGTCCACAAAACGTGGTCCGGTTGCAGGGGCAGGCAGTGAGGGGTCCGTTGACCGTGTTGTGGGGGAGCAGTCCTCCGGGGGGTAGTAACCATGGGCACGTTGCGATCGCTTTCTGACCGCTTGATGCAACTGACGGGTCTGGCCATCGTGTCGGTAGTGGCCACTACCGGACTGGCTGTTGTCACCGCGGCGCCAGCTTCGGCGGCGCCGATTCCGAAGCACCCGCCGCTCATCGCCACGGTCACCCCGGCTACCGGGCCGGCCAACGGCGGCACTGTGGTGGCCATCACCGGCTACCGGTTCGGCAGCGTGTCCGCGGTCAGGTTCGGCACAGCATCCGCATCGTTCACCTTCCTCAAGCACGACGCCATCTCGGTGGTCACGCCGGCCCATGTGGCCGGCCTGGTCAGCATCACCGTCACCACCAGTGCGGGAACCAGTAGCACCACCGCCAAGAAGGCCCGCTTCACCTACACCGGGAGCGGCGGCGGTGCCGGCGGCGGCGGCGCTGGCGGTGGCGGTGGCGGCCCCATCAGTCTTCCGTTCACTGCCGGGGGCTCGTATGTGATGTCGGCCTCCGACGGCGGCATCTTCACCTTTGGCGGCGCCCCGTTCAAGGGGTCCATGGGTGGCAAGCACCTCAACGCCCCCATCGTGGGGATGGCCGCCACCTCTACCGGGAACGGCTACTGGCTGGTGGCCTCCGACGGCGGCATCTTCGCCTTCGGGGACGCCCCCTACAAGGGGTCCATGGGCGGCAAGCACCTCAACGCCCCGATCGTGGCCATGGCCGCCACCTCTGACGACAAGGGCTACTGGCTGGTGGCCTCCGACGGCGGCATCTTCGCCTTCGGGGACGCCTCCTACAAGGGGTCCATGGGCGGCAAACACCTCAATGCGCCCATCATCAGCATGGCGGCCACGTCCAACAACAACGGCTACTGGATGGTGGCCACCGACGGCGGCATCTTCGCCTTCGGGAATGCCTCGTACCGGGGATCGATGGGGAACAAGCACCTCAACCAGCCCATCGTGGGCATGGCTGGCACCTCGACCAACAACGGCTACTGGATGGTGGCCTCCGACGGCGGCATCTTCGCCTTCGGGGACGCCTCCTACAAGGGGTCCATGGGCAACAAGCATCTCAATCGACCCATCGTGGGCATGGAGGCCTCACCGACCAACAACGGCTATCGGATGGTGGCCTCCGACGGCGGCATTTTCACCTTCGGTGACGCCACGTTCAACGGCTCCGAGGGGGGCACCCACCTCAACGCCCCGATCGTGGCCATCGGCGCCTAGCGACGCGACTACCGATCCCTGCGAGTTGATCGCTCCCTTCATGGAGGGTGCTTGAGAGTTCCGCACGGGTCCGTCCGCCACGACACAGCGCCGGTCAGTTCCGAACGAGGCCGTCAGTCGAGGTGGCTGAGCTCGGGCGACACCCTCTTATCCGTGGCCAGCTTGGCGAAGACCATGACACCCTGGCTGGTAGGCCGGGTGGACAGTACGGTCACCTCGACGGATCCCTGGTCGACCATGTGGGTGGCGTCGTTGACCACCACCATGTCGCCGTCGGGGAGATAGCCGATGGCCTGGCGGGGTTGACGGCCCTCCCGGATGAGTTCCACCTCGAACCGCTCCCCGGGCAGATGTTCGGGGCTGAGGCCGTGGGCCACGTCGCGCAGGTCGACGACGGCCACGTCCCATCGCCCGGCCTCGTCCACCACAGCACTGGAACAGGTCCCGATCCGCAGTCCTGCCCGGCGGGCCACGGTCAGCAACTTGATGACCAGATCGTCCACTTCGGGAACCTCGTCCCGGGCCACATGCACGGGCACGGACAGTTCGCGTAGGGCCTCGATGGTCTCCAGACCGCGTCGGGCCCGTCGTGAACTGACCGGGTCGGGGGATTCGGCCACCGCCTGCAAGTGGTCGATCACGAACTGGGGGATCACCAGCCCTCCGGGTAGCAGCCCGTTCCGACCCAGCACCATGAGGTAGCGGTCCATGATGGCTGAGCCGTCCACCAGTAGAGCGTGTCCCTGGGGAGGAGTGGAGGGGGGTGCCAGGATGCGGGTCAGGCCGGCGGCGGCGATGATCTGGCGCCCTTTCACTGATCCCAGCCGCCAACCCAGGGTGGCCAGCACCCAGGACACCACGGCCATCAAGAGGAGGGTGAAGCCCGACCGGGCCAGCAACAGGATGGGTAGACCCACTACCAGTCCGAGCAGCATCCCCGTCGTGGAGATGATGGAGGCGGCAAAGATCTCCCCGGGGGGCGTGTTGCGGAAGAGGAAGACAGCGTGTTGCAGCCCCCGGTCGGCCAGCCGTCCGGCCACTCCGCCCAGGACGTAGGTGATGGCGGCACCCAGCAGCAGGCCGATGACCGGTGCATGGGGGCTGGACCCGGTGTGGCGGCCGATCTCGAATCCGGCGGCTGATCCGGCCAGGACGAAGAGCAGGCGGAAGCCCTCGACGAAGATCATCGGGCTACCGGCCCGGCCGGCTGCGGTGTAGGGGGAACGGCTTCATGGTGACCAGTCTGATTTCGCCACGGAACGACGGCCTGCACGGTAATTGTCGGAAGGAGAAGGTAATTCTTTAGTTACGCCCCTTTTCCAACCACCTCATGCCCCTCTAGATTGGGTAGGGCGGCAGTGAGAACACCCTTGTGCCAGGCAGAATACTGCGAAGAGTAGTATTCTAACTACTTACAGTGTCTTTAGGACATTCCGACTGGACCAAGGCGCCGACCGCTTCTCCCCAAGAACTTCCCCATGAGACCATTCCGCCGTCCTCCCAATCCTGAACGCCCTGGTTCCGGAGAGGGAGCGGTGGTCCACGGAGCGCTCCCCCTCACCCCTGAGGAGCCGGCACTGTTCGCCGGCGAGTCCGGTGCCGTCCCGTCGGACTCCGTGACCATGGTGCCGGCGGCCCCGGTCGACCTGGTGGCCGGCCTCTCGGGTATGACAGTGGGGTCGTCGTCGGCACCGTCGGACGGATCAGCCGGGCCGGTGCCGTCCTTCATTCCCTGGTCGTCGGTCGTGGGGGCCAGCGTCACCCATCCAGCCCTGCTCCCTGACGGGGCGGTAGGGCGGGTCGTCGAGATCGAGTGGAGTGAGGGAGAGGGGCTTGACGGTGCGTCCCGGGCCCGGTTTGTACTCCCCATGCTCGATGTCGAACCGTTCCTCTATGCGCTGTCCGCCGGTACCGCGGCTGCTGAGGCGGAGTCGGGCTCCGGTAGAGACCCGGCGTCCGGTCGGCCGGCGGCCTCTCTGGCGGCCGGGGCCGCCGGGGCATGGGCCGCGGCCACCGGGTGGGCCACGTCCATCCGCCACCCCGACGGAGACCGCTCGGGAGGTCTCGCCCGACAACGGGTGGGGCCGATCGTGGTGGGCGTCCTGGCCCTGGTGCTGTTGGCCGGCAGTGGCCGGGCCTTCGAGGCATCTGCGGGCGGAGCGGCCGCCAACGCCAAACCCACGCCGATCCACGCCCTGAACGTGGGCAACGGAGTTCAGGCCTCGCGGGCCCACCCCGCCGTCAGCCTTCCACCGGCCACGTCGACGCCGGCGCCGGCTCCGCCCTCGTTGGCCGGAGCGGCACCGCTGCAGTCCCACGAGATCTTCGGCTACGCCCCCTACTGGACGCTGCCCCAGTCGGCGGGGTTCGACGTCAAGGACCTGACCACATTGGCTTACTTCAGTGTGGACGCCAATGCCGACGGCTCGCTCAACCAGAGTGGCGCCGGTTGGAACGGCTACGAGAGCCAGGATCTGGTGAACCTGGTCACTCGGTCCCATGCCGCTGGGGACCGCGTGGTCCTCACCGTGACCTGCTTCAGCCAGAGTTCGCTCAACGCCATCACCTCCGACCCGACGGCCCCGGCTCGGCTGTCGGCGGCCCTGATCGCCGCCGTCTCGGCCAAGAACCTGGATGGGATCAACTTCGACTTCGAGGGACAGGGGAGTGCTGACCGCAATGGGCTGACTTCCTTGATCACCCAGGTGTCGGCGGCCCTGCACGCGGCCAACCCCCACTGGCAGGTAACTATGGCCACCTACGCCAGCGCCGCCGCCGACAACGCCGGTTTCTACAATGTGGCTGCCCTGGCCCCGGCGTTGGACGGCTTCTTCGTCATGGCCTACGACATGAACAGCCGGTCGGTCCCGAGTGCCACCGCACCGTTGGTGGGTGGGGGATACAACGACACCGAGGCCCTCCAGCAGTTCACCGCGGTGGTGCCCCCGAGCAAGGTCATCCTGGGCGTCCCCTACTACGGCTACGACTGGCCGACGACGGACGGGACCAGAACGGCCCAGGCCACCGGAGGCGAGTCGCCGCTCAGCTACGGGGTGATCTCTTCGTCCGGGCATCCGACGTACTGGGATCCCACCACCCAGACACCCTGGACGGCCTACCAGATCGGGAACCAGTGGCACGAGACCTTCTTCGACGATCCGACATCGCTGGCCCTGAAGGCACAGCTGGCCAACTCGTTCCACATCGCCGGTCTGGGGATCTGGGCCCTGGGTATGGACGGCAACGACCCGGCCAACCTGGCCGCGCTGCTGGGTAACGCCCCGCCGGCCAAGGACTACCAGACCGGTCCGACGGTGACGCTTCCGCCCGGCTCCGGATTCGCCACCACCGCCGTGTGGAATTACGTGACCGTTCCCCTTACCCCGGTGACACCGCCGGCCTCGCCCGGTACTCCCCAATTCGTGGGCACGGTGTCCACCGTGGCCACCACCTCCTCGGCGTTGGCCTGCCTGCAGGTAGGCCCGCCACTCAACGTGTGGACCTTCTCCAACATGCCGGGGGTCTATGTCGTCGTGGCCCAGTCCCCGGCCAACTGCGTCCAGGGCATGTTCACCTTCGTGCCGCCGCCGACGACGACGACGACCACGACGACCGTGCCTCCGACCACCACCACCACGACCGCACCCCCGACGACCACCACGCCCGACCCGTCGTCGACCACCTCGGCCACTTGAGTCCCAGGATGCCGCCGATGGGTCGGACCCCGATTTCTCGGGTCGTGCCGGACCCGGACCCCGGGCGGCTAATCTCGGGCGGACCCGGGGGTGTAGCTCAGCTGGTAGAGCGCTACGTTCGCAATGTAGAGGCCGACGGTTCGAGTCCGTTCACCTCCACGAAAAGGCCATTTCAGGGCCATAAAGTGGAATCTCCGGAACGCCGATGAGCGTTACGTTAGGGGAGTAGCTGGCGACCTTCAGCTGAACCGGTGGAGCTGAGGAACCGGCAGGACAACGGCCAACAGGGCCTCCTGGGTTCGGGAGCGAGGTCAAGTGGCGGGTTCAGGACTCAACAGAACTCAGATGCCTCATCGGGACCGGCAGGTTCTGGCTCTGCTCAGTGGCTGATCAGATCCGGAGTCCGGAGCTCAGTGCCCGAGGTCCATTCCAGTATCTCGAGCCCCACTCCTCTGCGCTGATCGTTCCTCTGGCGAACTCAGTTCGAGTGCACCCACTCGCCACACCCGAACCCGATGCTGGAGTTCTTCGAACCGAACGTCGTCGATGGGGAACTCGTCCCGGCGAAGACGTGGGAAGCGATCCAACATCTCGATAAAAACGACTGGACTGAAGCCACGGTCCTTTTCGCGAGCCAATTCGAAGAGACGTGTAAGGCCAAAGCGAGGTTCGATGGACATGAGATCGACGTAGTCGCGGGCCTCCGCCCTACCGAACACGGCGAGTACCTTGTCGGCGGCGAGTTCTTCGGATGATAAGAGGTCGAAGCCCGGGCCGGTCTCCGTGGGGAAGAGCCGGGCGTCGCTCGCCAGGTCGACCTCCGTTCGATCAAGCTCATCAGCGACGACAAAGCGCGCGAATCCGGGGCTGTCGATCAGCCGATCGACTTGGAGTCCGGCCTGCTGGAGCGCCGCCTCCGCGGCTGGAACCAAGTGGTCCACTGCATCGGGACTGGTACCGAAGAAGTCCAGGTCGCGAGTAGCTCGGTCCACGTCGCCACGGACGATCAGTGCGGCACCACCGGCGAGCGCGAAATTCTCGGCTTCTACGAGCCCAGCAATGATTCTGGCGACTCGAAGCTGGATAGCACTCAGCACTCCGCCGGCGCCTCATCGTGGCGTAGGAACCATTCCTCCCACGTCCGTCGGACGGTTGGCGGGAGTACGAGCTCATCGAAGAGCTCGGCGAGATCCTTGGGGTCGACATAGTGCCGTACGTCCGCCTCGGTGCCCTCACGGAGGACCTGTTCGTAGACGCGAAGCCGATCCGCCCGCACAGCCATGTCGTAAGCCACGACCGGATCACTCCATCGCACATGGAGCGGAAGCGTTACGGTCCCCGAGGCTGTTGGCTCCCAATCGAACGCCTCGGGGATCGCCACCGGACGAGCTGCGGGTCCGAGGGTCAGACTTCGCGTTCGTGCCATTGCTCCAAGTCTACGGCGGTACTTCTGATTTCCCTGGTCAAATCAAGGTGCTCGTCCTCAGGACTCAAACTGCTGGTTGCCCGTGCCCTTCCAAGCTCTTCGGTGCACTTCACCAACTACACTGGCCTGGAAATGGACGTGAAGTCCCAGTTCACGGGAGTGCTGCCGTTCCGCTCGCAATGGAGAGGGAGAGGGTCGGGCCCCTTCGCTTCCACCAAAACCAACCTGTGCGGGACACCGGTTCTGACCCTCGCACTGCGCGTCGCCCGACCGCCGTCTACGGTCGTGGCTCATGCCGGTGGAGGTCCTGTCGATTGAGCTCGTTGAGGAGCGTGGCCGGGTCGCCGGCGAATTGTCAGCCGGCAAGGGAAAGCTCACTTGGTGGTGTCGATGACTGAACTGCTGATCGTCAGCAACCCCGACCCCGATTCACGCCTGCCCTACCTGATGCGGGTTCCGCTGGGCGACGGGCTGGTGTTCCGCACCGCTGGCACATGGCCGCGGACAAAGGCGCTGTTCTGTTACCCGGTTCCGATAGACGAATGGCCGCGCGAGCCCGAGATCGTGGAGCAAGTCCCGGTGCGCTCGTGTGTGCGCCGCGGCGCGTCAATCGACCTCGTACTCGCTCGCGGCAGGGAGAACCGTTCGCAACTGGTGTTCACCACCGCTCGTGGCCGAGATGCGGTGTTCTGGCAGTCTCCGCGCACTCGGAAGCAAGCTCGACCGAACGTAAGGGTCCCGACCGCTCGCGCTGGTGGCATCGGCGATCTACAGATCATCGTCGACTCCCGGGAGCGCTACGCCTATCGCTTCACCAACCAGCAAGTCCACACCACCAAACGGTCGCTTCCCTGCGGCGACTACGGCCTGGAACTCGACGGCCGGCTGGTGGCAGCAGTGGAACGCAAATCGCTACCCGACCTCGTCTCCAGCCTGACCAACAGCACGCTGCGTTTCGCCATCGCCGAACTGGCTTCCCTACCGCTCGCTGCCGTTGTGGTCGAGGAGCGTTACTCGCAGGTCTTCAAGCTCGACCGCATCCGCCCGGCTGTGGTCGCTGACGGGCTCGCCGAACTGCAGGTCCGCTGGCCTGGCGTCCCGATTGTGTTCTGCGAAACTCGCCCACTCGCCGAAGAGTGGATCTACCGCTATCTCGCAGCAGCCCACGCCTGGGCGAGGAGCGAATCCGCCGCCGCCTCCCGCATCGGCGTCGAATCTGCCGATGGGGGCGTGCTTGGGGTAGCTGAACCTGCTACCAGCGAGGTCCGAGCGTGGGCCCGCTCCGTGGGGCTGCCCGTCGCCAGGCAGGGACGCCTACGACCCGAGATTGTCCAGGCCTGGTCCGACGCTCACCGGCCGTAAGGAAGTTGCCTTGGGTTACCCAGGCCTTACCGCCCCCTTCGGCGGTTTGAGAGCGTCGGCGGGCATCCCTGTGGGATCGCGGTGTC
>JBBQWW010000008.1:0-71743 GCA_038210245.1 Acidimicrobiales bacterium | reverse complement strand
GCGTTGTCCGTGGTCTTATAACTGATAGTGGAATCGAACTGGGTGGTGCTCGGCGGCGTGTTGAGCACCAGGCCGGTGCAGGTGAGTTCGCCGGTGTTGCCCAGGTGGGCCGGATCGTTGGTCACGCTGAACTTCACTGATGTCACCGTGGCCGAGTTCGTTCCGTCCGTTACGGTTCCGGTACAGGTGCCACCACCCTTGATGGTGGTGATGCTTGGACCGTTCTGGGCGTACTGCTGGTTGGCCAGTGCGACCACCGCGGCGACCGGGTCGCTGGCATGGTCGGCGGCCACCCAGTCGTTCATGAGCGGGACGCTGAGGTGGGCCACCCCGGTGATGGCACAGCTGATGGAGCTGCCGGCCCCGGCGGTGATAGTGGGCTTGGCCGCACCGGCCGTTCCGGAGGACAGCGCGATCACTCCTCCAGCGGCGATCGACACCGCCAGTGCGGATTTCATCAAGGTCTTGAGCATGATGCAGGTCCCCCTAGGGATGGGCAGTGGTTCACCCAATACAACCTCGAAGGGGCCGAATCCGTTACTGACCCTCCATCACGGCGATCCGATCGACACCAATCCCTCTATACAAACGAGCAACGACCAAATTTCGTTACTCCAGCCCATCGGCCCAGCTCAGGCGGTCTGGGGTGGGCCAAGGTGGTGGACGGTCCCTCGACGCGGGTGTAGTACTTGAGGAGGGGGCGGCAACAGTGTGGTCGGCGAATGAGGGTTGGGGGGTCAGTGCTGGTCGACTTCGGGGGGAGCCTCCGGGCTGCGAAGCGTGGGGACGAAGAGGCGTTTGCGGAGATCTGGCGCGAGTTCCAGCCCGGACTCCTCCGCTACCTACGGGTCAAGGCCGCGCCGGCCGCCGAGGATCTGGCCGCGGACACCTGGTTCCGGGTGCTGAAGGCGCTGCCGTCGTTCGAGGGGGACGAGAACGGGTTTCGAGCCTGGCTGTTCACGGCCGCCCGCAACCGGCTCACGGACTGGTACCGCGCCGGAGACCTCCGTCCCCTCTCCATCGATCTGGCCAACCTCGCCATGCTGCCGGCCAGCAACAACGTCGAGTCGGAAGCCGACGAGCACTCGGCCACCGAGCGATCCTTGGCGCTCATCGCCACGCTCCCTCCGGATCAAGGTGAGGCGGTGAT
Organism: Acidimicrobiales bacterium; assembly: GCA_038210245.1. Lineage (GTDB taxonomy): Bacteria > Actinomycetota > Acidimicrobiia > Acidimicrobiales > RAAP-2 > Bog-756. The sequence continues at coordinate 70,593 of JBBQWW010000008.1, read as the reverse complement.
GCTGCGGATCGTGGCCGGACTGAGCGTGCCGGTGACGGCGGAGATCATGGGCCGCTCGCCGGGGTCGATCCGGGTCCTCTGCCATCGGGGCCTGCGCCGACTCGAGGAGATGCTGTCAGCCGCGCCGGTCGACCCGAGGGTACACGCCTTCGTGATGGTGTCCGCGGCCCCTTTGCCGTCCGCCTCCGAGATGAAGAACGCGTAGAGGCAACGACATGACGACCTTCTTCGAGCGTGGCTCAACCCCAGGAGTAGATGGTCGGGACGATGGCGCCATCGTCGACCTCCCCCCTCTAGCGTCGATCGGCCTCCTCGAACTCCTGGACGCGGCGGCGGCTCCGGCGCAGGCCCACGAGCTGAGTTGGGAGCACGGGGCGCGGACGGTGTTCCGGTCCGAGACAGCCCGCTGGCCCAAGGTCCGTCATCGTCGGGGACGGCGGGTCGCCGTGGCCACCGCCATCGCCGCCAGCGTGCTAGCCGGAAGCACCGGGTTGGCCGCCGCCACAGGCTTTCCGGCACCGGCCGCCCGCATGGTCGACCACATGTTCGATGACCAGTCCCCCACGGTCGCACCCTCGACCGTTACCCCCTCGGCCGTCCGCGCCTCCAGCCAGCGCCACCGACCGACCCCTCTGGGATCCATGGTGGCACCGGTCACGACCTCCACCCATCACATCGTCACCCCGCCCTGCTCCCCGCACGTGACCGGATCGGTCGACGATCCAACATCGGGATCCTCCACCGCCAGCACGTGCCGCAACGCCCCGGCGGTCGCCTCGGCCAAGGGTGGTCCGGCCACCCGGACCGGACGCGCTGCCTCCGGGACGATCGACTCCTCGACCCCGCCGGCATCAGGCGACGTCTCGATGGCCGGCTCGACCGGCCCGTCACCCGGCGCCGCCTTCCCCACACCGACATCGACACCCACACCCACACCCACACCCACACCCACATCGACACCGACTCCGACTCCGACTCCGACTCCGACTCCGACTCCGACCCCTTCCACTACGGCGCCCTCTCGTGGCCGGGGCACCGGTACCAGTCGCGGCGGCAACCAGGGCACAGGCTCGGGTTCCGGAGGGAAGAAGGGCTCCCACCAAGGTGGACACAAGGGCACCAGCCGAGGGGGCAACCAGGGTACGGGGACCGGCACCGGCCGGGGTGGGGCCAAAGGGGCCACTGGCACCGGCTCCGGCCTGAGAGGGAAATCGAGCACCATCACCACCACCCGCAGTGGTCAGCGTCTGGGGGTGGGTCAGGCTGGCCGGGTGCGGGGTTGACGGAGCGTGGTCTGGCTGGCGGGGAGGTCCGGGGAACCCTAGGGTGCCCACCGCCGACGCGCCGACCTGCCCGGGGCCTTTGACTGAACGAGCAATGGGCGTCGGGGTCATTGCGAACGGTCCCGCTGACCACGATGGGAGCAGATGGATGATGGGCAGCACCATGCAGAGGGCGACGAGGGCGGCCGCTCGGGTGGGTGTGGGCTCGGTCATGGCCCTGTCCTCGCTGCTGTTCATGCGAGCGGCGGACGCCGGTGCCACCCCTCTGACCACTGCGGCCGCGCCGAACCTTCCTGCCGGGAGGGCACCCCGACCGACCCCCGGCTCGGGGGCCTCGCTCAACGGGGCCCAGTCCTCGCTCAACTGGGCCGGCTACGCCGCCACCGGGGCCACCTTCACGAGTGTGTCTGCCTCGTGGAACCAGCCATCGGCGAGCTGCCCGGCCAAGAAGTCGCAGTTGGCGGCGTTCTGGGTGGGGCTGGACGGATACGCACCCTCCGATCCGACCGTCCAGCAGATCGGTACCGACTCGGACTGCGTGAAGGGCAAGCAGGGGGGAGCACCGAGCTACTACGCCTGGTTCGAGATGTATCCCGCCGCGTTGGTAGTCCTTCCCTCCTCCTCCTATCCCGTGCACCCCGGCGACGCCATCACCGCCTCGGTGTCGGTATATGGCACCGGCTATCTGTTGGCGCTGGTGGATGCCGGCCGGTGGACCTACGCCACCGTGCAGACCCCGTCGGTCCACCCCCAGAACAAGTCGGCTGAGTGGATCGCCGAGGCTCCGACCTCGTGCCACGGCTCCACGTGCAAGATCGTGCCCCTGGCCAACTTCGGATCGATGGCCTTCACCGGGGCCAAGGCCAACGGGCTTCCCATCTCGTCGGTGTCGAACAACCGGATCACCATGGGCAGCAAGAGTGGAAAGAGGGTGAAGGCCCAGACATCTGCGCTGGTGTCAGCGGGCTCGGCCTTCTCCGTTCAGTGGCAGCACACCTGAGCGACCTGAACGCTCTCCGCCGGACCACCGGGTCCGGTCAGCCGGCGGCAGAGCCGTAGAACGGTGCGTGGAACGAGAACACGCCACCATCGGACGCCACCAGCCAGTAGCCGTCGCCGTTGTTGTCGTTGATGGTGGTCACGATGGGACGGTTCAGCCGGATCAGCCCGGTGCCTCCGTAGAAGGGCATGTTGAAGCCGGTGAACACCCCTCCGTCCGCCGCCACCAAGCGGTAGCCACTCCCGTCAGATACGGCGTCGATGCCCACGATGGGCTGGTTCAGCTTCATCCCGCCGGTGGCCCCATCGAAGGGTGCATTGAAGTTGAAGACACCACCGTCGGATGACACAAACCAGTAGCCCCCGGTGACCTGGTCCACGGCCATGCCGACGATGGGCTTGTTGAGCTTGATAAGGCCGGTGCCCCCGTAGAAGGTAGCGTTGAACGAAAACACGCCACCGTCGGACGCCACCAGCCAGTAGCCGGCCCCATCCGGAGTGGCGCCCATGGCCACAATAGGTTTGTTCAGCCGGAGGTTGCCTGTTGATCCGCGGAATGGCGCGTTGAACGAGAACACGCCACCGTCGGACGCCACCAGCCAGTAACCACCAGTGGTCGGGTCCACGGCCATCCCCACGATGGGACGGTTGAGGGGGATCCCGGTCATGCCACCGAAGCAGGTGGCAGCACCGAAGGCGGCCACGTCCCCGTACTTGTCCACCTCGTAGTACCCAGAGCCGTCGACGGAGGCCGCCGCCGCCACCACCGATCCCGAAGGCAGGTGGGTCGAGCATCCGGGCTGGCCCGAACCCGGTCTCGACTGAACCTGGGCCGGCGTTGTGATCAGGTTGGCCTGTCCGGGCCACGAGAGCCGACCCGTACTGTCGACGGCCGCCACGGAGTAGGTGTAGGTCGTTCCGGGCTGCGCTCCAGCGTCGGTGAAGGAAGTGGTGGACCCCGCCACCGTCGATAGTGCCGAGCCATTCCGGTAGATCCGGTAGGAGGCGATGGAGCCCCCGGCCTCAGTCGACGGCGCCCAGTTGACGGCGACCGAAGTCGTTGATGTGGCCGCGGCCGTAACACTGGCCGGTGTCGATGGGCCGCCCGTCGCCGGGTAGGCGTATGTCTGCACATCGAACGAGGCACCCGCGGCGTTGTAGGGCGTCACGGTGACCGTGGTTCCGCTCACCGTGACCTTCAAGAAGTTGTAGACATCCGCGGCTGCGCCAGGAGCGGGAACGTTGTTGTTCGTACTACAGGACGAGCCGGTGCTGGCCGTCGGGTTCCATCCGAGTGCGTAGATGTCCTTATAGGGTGCCGAGGCGCCGTGGGTCAGGTTGGTGCAGGTGGCTCCGCCGAGGACTGGCTCGAGAATACCTCCACCGCCACCGGTCACGTAGTTGGTGAGCTGCCCGGGTCCGTTCGGCACGATCCGCTGGTAGGTGTGGGCGTGGCCGTCGAAGGCCAGTTGTACCCCGTTGGTGGTCAACAGCGCTTCCAGACTGGTGGCAGCGCTCGGATTGGCCGAACTGTTCTGCAGGTAGACATCCGAGGGCTGGGTGGCGTTGTCCGAACGGATCGGATTGTGGATGACGGCCATCTTGACCCCACCCGGGTGGGCGGCGAGGTCCCGCTGCAGCCACTGGTACTCAGGAGAGCTGGGCTGCCAGTGCAGATCGGCATCGGCTTGGTACGGCAGGCAGTAGAGGGCCTGGACCGAGTTAGGGGCGCCACACAGACTTCCCGTCGTGGTGCCGAGTTTGTTGGCCACGGATTCCGACCATGCCGCGTCTAGGACGTAGACCCTCACGTTGGCGGTCGAGAAGGCGTACCAGCTGTCGGGCGAAGCGCCAGTGATCCCGTCGGTTCCGCTGTAGCTGTCGTAGGCGTACGTCCCCCCCGAAGCGGCCGCGGTGTTCGCGGTGGGAAAGACTTTGAGAGGGTTGATGTTCTGGCCGTGGTCCCCGGGTCCGGTAAAGATCGGGATTCCACCGGTCTGGGGATAGTAGAACGAGCCGAAGATGTTGCTGACCTCGGGCTGCGTGCCGGTCTGCTGCAGGTCGCCGAAGTTCGTCTGTGTTGCCCCGCTGTAGGCGATGTCACCGGCGGATACCAAGAAGTTGGCACCCGACTGCCCGATCTGGTGATACAGGGACGCCTGGTTGGGGTTATAGCCGCTGGGAAACGGGATGTCCGTGGTGTGGGTCCGATTGGTGTAGTAGTAGTTCTCCCCGGTGTCGTCGATCACGTCGAAAGAGACAGGCGTCGACGCTTGGGCACTGGCGGGGCTGAGGGTGGTGAAGAACTGCACCGGTGCGGTGGATGGCAGGAGGTCCACCGAACCGGGTCCATTGCCCGAAAAGACGGCGTAACAGTACTGGGTGCCGGGCGTCAGTCCGGAGAGCGAGACCGAAGACTGGTACTCCGAAGTCCCGTTCACCGTGAACTGGCGACTGGTCAAGCTGGCCGAGACCACCGGATTGATGGGGTTGACGGGATTGGGCAGCGAGGTGGGGGCCGAAGCCGCCGAAATTGACCAGGTCGTTACCGAGGCCGGGCATGACGACCCGCTGCCGGTCGGCGCAGCGAGGACTGACCCCGGCGTTGCCGACGTGGTGGCCCAGTTCACGGATACCGACGTTTGAGCAACATCGGTGAGGTAGGGAGCTCGAGTCAGGATCGGGTTGTACCCGGTGTAGGGCGCGACCGGCACCGGACTGTCCGCAGATGCTGTGGCCATCAGCGCGACCGACGATGTCACGCCGATCAGGACAGCTACCCCGACGGCCAGCTTGGCCGAAGCTCGCATTCTCATAATGCCCCGTTCGTCGACTCGAACCATGAAAGTTACCGCGGAATACAAGTGACCACAAAAGCTCAGATGAACGAGGCAGCCGATGTATCTCAACTGGGGGTTCACTGCAAAGTCACCGACTCCGGAAGGGGCCGCATTGAGCGCTGAAGCGGCCCCATTCCGTCGATGACTCACAGTCAAGATCAAACGCTAACGGTGGTCATTTGATTACCAAACGCGACAATTGAGAGCCCCGAACCGCGAAGGTGGCCCGCGTCTGAGGGCTCGGGCGGCGTTGGAGTTCCTACCGTGAGTGGTTGGTGCATCACAGTTGTCGCCTGCGTGGCCAGAATGTCCCCGCCATTCATTGACGACTTCTCAGCTGAATCCAATAATGGGCCGGGTGAACATCTCTGGGGTATCTTGCCCGGTCGGCCGTCGAGGTCGATGGGCCATGAGAATGGTTCGGTGCTCGATCATCGTGGTGGCGGCGATCGTGCCTCTGGGTTCCGTCATCGTGTTGAGCAACCCGGCCTCGGCCGGGACGGTGACCGGGCTGACGGTGAGTCCGTCGCCTTCCACGGCCGGGGCAGGTTCGATATACACGGTCGGATTCACCGCTACCACTGCCCTGTCCACGGCCGAGACGATCACGCTGACGGCTGCGGCGGGCACCACATTTTCGGTAGGGACCTACACAGTCAACGGCACTACCGCGTCGCCCCCGGCGACCGGTTCCAATACCGTCACCATCACCGTGCCTGTGGCGGTGTCGAGTGGAGCGACGGTGACGGTCGATGCCCCGGCGGTCAACCCGACGGTGGCCAATCCCTCCTATACGTTGAGTGCGAGCACTTCCCAGGACTTGACGCCGGCCTCCGGCTCCTACGCCATTACGGCCGGACCCCCGGCCCTCCTGACGGCCAGCGCCGGTGGTGGGCAGGTGGCCAAGATCGGTGCCGCGTTCGCCACCCCGTTCAGTGCCACGCTGACGGACTCGCTCGGCAATCCCATCTCCGGCTCGGCGGTTACCTTTGCTGCTCCGCCCAGCGGCGCCGGTGGGACCTTCTCCGGTGGCGGCTCCGCCACCACTGACGCCGCCGGTCTGGCCACGTCCCACGGATTCACGGCCAACGGCACCGCCGGGTCGTACGCGGTCACAGCATCCGTGGGATCGCTGAGTGCCTCGTTCCTGATCACCAACTTCACGATCCCTGGGGCCCCCTCCTCGGTCACCGCAGCAGCAGGCAACAATTCGGCCACGGTGCGCTGGGTCGCTCCGTCCTCCAATGGGTTCAGTGCCATCACCGGATTCGTCATCACCGTGGTGTCCACCGGGGCCCAGGTCACCGTCGGGAGCCTCGATCACGCCACCGTGAACGGACTGACCAACGACGTCCCCTACACGTTCACCGTGTCGGCCATCAACGCAGCCGGCACCGGATCGGCTTCAGCGGCTACCCCGCCAGTGCGACCCCAGCCGACCGGCTACTGGCTGGTGGGTACGGACGGGGGCATCTTCGCCTTCGGTCACAACGGGTTCTTCGGATCCACCGGGGCTACGCACCTGAACGCGCCGATCGTGGGAATGGCCACCACCGCGGACGGGAACGGGTACTGGTTGGTGGCCTCCGACGGCGGCATCTTCGCCTTCGGGGACGCCGTGTATTACGGATCGATGGGAGCCAAGCACCTGAACTCCCCCATCGTGGGAATGGCGGCGACACCGGACGGCAACGGGTACTGGTTGGTGGCAGCCGATGGTGGGATCTTCACCTTCGGTGACGCCGGATACCACGGGTCGATGGGAGCCAAGCACCTCAACAAACCCATTGTGGCCATGACCCCGACTCCAACCGGCGCCGGCTACTGGCTGGTGGCCTCCGACGGTGGCATCTTCACCTTCGGAACCGCGGCCTTCTTCGGCTCAACTGGTGCCATACATCTGAACCGACCGATCGTGGGTATCGACAGCCCGGACTCGGGCGGCTACTGGTTGGTGGCCTCGGACGGTGGCATCTTCGCCTTCGGTGATGCCGGCTACTTCGGTTCCACCGGCGCCCTGCGCCTCAATGCGCCCATCGTGGGCATCAAAGCCACGTCCAGCGGGGTGGGCTACTGGCTGGCCGCTTCCGATGGCGGGATCTTCGCCTTTGGCAATGCTTCTTTTGATGGCTCGCAGGGCGGATCGCACCTCAACCGACCGATCGTCGGGATCGGCTAGGACCACCACGGACGTCTCGCCATCGACGACCCTCAACAGTCCCTAGGCGGATCGGGACCCGTGGGTAACATCAGCGGGTGAGTCCCCGTCCTCTCAACTGCCTGTGCCAGACCGACGCCTGGGACGACCCCGACTGGCGGGCGGTGGGTCGTCTGTTGGCCCTGCCCCAGGACGAGGGTTGGCTCCACCGCAAGACCTTCGAGTGGGTGCAGTGTGTCTACGGTCTCGAGCGCCTGGGGGTCCTGGGCGCCGATAGCCAGGCGCTCGGAGTGGGAGCCGGTCATGAGTGCGTCCTCTACTACCTGGCCAACCGGACCCGCTTCACCGTGGGCACCGACCTCTACGGCGGGGCCTTCGCCGGCAGTATCGCTGCCGAGGCCGACCCGGCCTTCCTGACCGATCCCGGGAGATTCGCCCCCTTCCCCTATCGCCGGGACCATCTGTCGGGCCTTCCCGCCGACGGCCTGGCCCTCCCCTTCGCCGCTGACCGCTTCGACGTGGTCTACTCGCTCAGCTCCATCGAGCACTTTGGGGGACACGACAAGGCGGCCGAGGCCATGCGTGAGATGGCCCGCGTGCTGAAGCCCGGCGGGGTGGCCTGTGTGGCCACCGAGTTCGTCATGGAGGGGGGCCAACACGGCGAGTACTTCACCGACAACGACCTCCACCACTGGATCCTGGCCGCCTCGCCCGACCTGGAACTGGTGGAGCCGATCGACTTCACGCCTCCCGACCGGGCGTTCTTCGACGATCCGGTCCACCTCCCCGAGGATCCACTGCACACCCCCCACGTGGTCCTGGCCATCGCCGAGTGGCGCTTCACCTCCATCGTGCTGTTCTTCACCAAGCGCCGGCCGACCCCACCCGGCCTCCGGTCACGGGCCCGGCGTCGGCTGGCCCACTGAGGAGTCGACCACCACGGCCGCCACCGGCTCGGAAGGTTGGGCCACCAGCTCCGGTCGGTGCGGGACCAGCTTCGCTTCGGACGGGGTCCGACGGAGGTTCGGCAGCTCGAGAACGCCCAGGGTCACGAGGAGCCACACCCCCAGCCGCACCTGGGCGAAGCCCTCGACGGTGTGCCGGGCGACCTCCTGGCCGTCGCCGTGCCAAGCCACCACCATTCCGGCCAGGCCCACCAGGGTCAGGACCACGAGCACCCGCCACGGCCCGGTGCGCCGGGCGTCGGACGCCATACCGAGGTAGAGAGCCAGGGCCGCGAGTACGAGTAGCTCCTCCAGCGGTGGCCACAGGACACGGGTGAGGGGGAGGCCAATGCGTGGGTGGCGGGCGCGTAGAAGGAAAGGTCGCCCTGGGCGAAATTGAAGGCGCGCTCGGGCCGCCGCAGCGGCTCGCTGACCCCATAGGCGGGATGACTGACCAGCCACAGCAGGTAGGTGCCCTCTCCCTGGGTGTGGAGCCACCGTTCGAAGGGTTGGAACCGCGGGTCGCGGGGATCGATGCCCACCACCTTCACTCCGGTGGGGGTCGGGAGCGTCTCCCGGGCCAGGCGGTCGATCTGGTCCGATTGAGGCATGCCGTGGGTGGCGAACCAGGCCACCCGGTCGGGGAACGGGAAGATCCGGACGAAGAGGACGTCTGCGGTGTCTGGGGTCGTCCGTTGGGAGGCGAGGGTGCCCCACCCGCAGAGGGCCACCACGCCGAGCAGACTGACGGCCAACGCTCCGACCCGGAGGGCGCCGGCCCGGTGGGGGCGGAGCTGGGTGAGGGCGTACCCTCCTGTGGCCAGGGCCAACATGGCCACCGTCCACACCTGGGCATCCCTTGTCGCCGCGTAGGCCAGGGCCGCCGCCGCCGTGGCCGCCACCCGGGGCCAGGTGGGTCGCCGCGAGGTGGCGAGGAAGGTGGCGAAGACCACAGCCAGCAGGCTGAGGGAGAGGGACTCCGACAGTTCGGATCGATTCCACATGGCGATGGGCAGCGTGCTGGCGAACCCCAGGACCACCCATCCGGCGGCGATCCGCCGCCATCCCGGTGCTACCAGGCGACCGACGGTCAAGGCCAGTGCTCCCCAGGCCAGGGCGGCGATGGCGGTCTGGACGGTCACTACGGCCGATGCACCGCCCACCGCTTTGATGACCAGGGGGGTGAGGGGCGGACGAGGCCCGGCCCACAGGGCCGACGACCACAGGGGCCGGTGGGCCATGACCGCGTAGACCTTCGAGTCGTTCCATACGAGTGCGGTCCCGAGCGACGACTGCACCATCAGGTAGGTGGCAAAGGCACACCAGCCGATCGAACCCACGATGGTCGGTCCGGTGATCCGGCCCACGTCTCGCCACCGCCCACCGGCTGTGGCCGTCCCTCCCCGCGGCCCCGGCACCCGCCGGTCCGCAGGGCGATCGGCGCTAGCCACCCAGGCCCGGGTCGTTCACCCCGGCGCCACCGTTCCGGCCGAAGAAGGCCTGGCCTAGGCCGTTCACCCGGCGAGCTGATCGAGGGCCGAGTCGAACAGCTCGCCGTGGCGGTCGACGTCGGCCTCCGTGGTGTCGGGGCAGGTCAGGATCATGTTGTGGAACGGGGTGATGAGCACGCCGCCGTTGCTCATCCGGAGGTGCAGGTACTCGTTCAGCTGGGTATCCTCGGCCATCGCCGACTGGGTGCCGTTGGCTGGGGCCGGGGTGCGGAACCGGTACTCCGATCGGGCCCCGAGTCGCGACACCGACCAGGGCATCCCGTGGTCGGCGATGGACCGCTCGACCTGATCGGCCAACCGCCCGGCCAGCTCGGTCATGTGGCCGAAGGCATCGTCGGTCAGCACGTGCTCCAGCGTGGCCCGGGCCGCCGCCATGGAGAGTGCGTTGCCGGCCAGGGTGCCTCCTACCCCGCCGACATCCACGATGTCGGCGTCGTCGTCACCGACGCGGTCGAGCAGGGACTGCGCCAGGCGGTCGCTGAGTCCGAAGGCGCCGATGGGGATGCCACCGGCGATGGCCTTGCCGATGGTGACGATGTCCGGACGGAGGCCCCAGGCCCGGGTGGCACCTCCCGGGCCGGCCGAGAAGGTGTGGGTCTCGTCGATCATGAGCAGGGTGCCCGTCTCGTCACAGAGATCCCGCAGTCCGGAGTGGAACCCCTCATCGGGGAGGACGATGCCGATATTGGTGAGGGCCGGCTCGGCCAGCACGGCAGCGATTCGACCGGTGTGCAGGGCTCGGGACACCGCGTCAAGGTCGTTGAACTCCACCGCCACCGAGGTGACGGCGGGGTCGATGGCCGGGGCCACGTTGCCGGGGCGTGACACCGTGGTGCCGTCCGGTCCGGCCACCACGAAGGTCTCGTCCACACTCCCGTGGTAGCAGTAGGAGAAGACCAGTATCTGGGGCCGACGGGTGGCCAGACGGGCCAGGCGGAGAGCCCACCGGTTGGCATCGGTGGCACTCAGGGCGAACGACCACTGGGCCATGCCGAACCGGCGGGACAGCTCGGCTGCCACCCACTCCGCGTCTGCGGTGGGCAGCATGGCGGTGATCCCGCCCAGGGTCTCCATCCGTCGCCGGACGGCGTCGACCACGGGTCGGGGCGAGTGGCCGGCCATGGCTCCAGTGTCACCCAGAGCGAAGTCGACGTAGGTGTGGCCGTCGACGTCGGTGACCTGGGCTCCGTTGGCCCGGTCCAGGGCGAGGGGGAAGCCACCGGCCCAGTTGGCCATCCACGTCATGGGCACCCCGGTGAACAGGTGTTCGGCCCGGGAGAACTGCTGCCGTGACCCGGGGTTGCGGTTCCGGTGCAGTCGTCGTTCCTCGTCCAGCAGCGATGCGAGTCGGGCCCGGTCCATGGGGTCCTTTCGGGTGCGGGTGCGGGTGCCTCGGGGAACAGCCGTCGGCTGGAGCCGTCAGCGTACCGGCCGGGGCCGGGGCGCCGTCGGGCGCCGCGCTACTCGTCGAGGTAGTAGCCGTCGGTGAGGACCAGCTTGTCGGGAAGGGACTCCACCAGGCGGCTCACCGCCCCGTACTCGGCGTCTTTCCATGCTTCGGCGATGGTCCGGTCGCCCAGCTCACGATGACGGGTGAAGTTCCACCACCGGGTGACGTCGCTGTCGCTGTAGCCCCTGTTGGCCAAGATGATGTTGAGGCGGGTGGCCTCCCAGGCCACCTCGTCCGGGCTCATGTCCCCGGTCGGGGCGACGATGGGCTGGATCTGTTCAGAGCCCTGCTCCATCTCGTAGGCGATCTCGCGGTCGAGATCGCGCGAGACGTGGCCTCGGATGGTCTTGAGCGAGCCTCCGGTGAGGGCCACCCGATCGGTCACCCGTCGTTCCCGCTCGGCCTCCAGACTGCGGGACCAGAGGCGTTGGGCGGTGGCATCGACATCGCCCGCCGTCACCCGGAGCCGGAGCCGGCGCTCGATGCGCTCGGCCGTCCTCTGCGGCGTGGCCGGAGGGCTGTCGGTCCCCCGTCGGCCCCGCTGTTGGCGTTCGTCGGGATCGGTGACCCGGCGCTCACCTCGGCGCCGGTCGGGCACCTCGCTCGGAGGAGCGGATCGGGTCGGGGCCTCCATCGGCTCAGTGGCCGTCGGCGCCTGGGCCGGCGCCGGAGCACCCGCGGCCGCCGGGGCCATGGGAGCCGCGGTCGGCGGCGGTGGGGTGGCCCGAACGGCGGTGGTGGCGTAGCTCTCCGGGGGGAACGTGTCCCCCGTGGTGCCGGCGATGGCCGCCCCCAGATAGGCCGCGGTCCACTCGCTCTCACCCACGGCGACCGTCGGGGCTCCGGTGGCGGTCAGCCGGGCCACCGGCACGTCGAGGCACGCGGCCACCACGATGGCCTCGGTGAACCCCAGCCGGCGGTTGGTCGTCTCGACCTGGGCCACCGTCTCCCGGGTCCAGGCGATCCCCCGTAGGAGCATCTCATCGGCCAGGGCCTGCTGGGTCAGGTTGGCCTTGGACCTCAGGGCGGCCACATTGCGCCGCACGATGTCCTCGATGCCCTTGGTGGGGTCGCCGTTCATCGAGCCATCGTAGCGCCTTTTTGTTAGAAATTTGAACATTACACCCGACCCTGGTTGAAATGTTCGCTCTTGCCACCTGGGGTTTCAGGCCGCCGGCCGTAGTTCCCCGACCATCGGACTCTGAACAAATGCTCTCAAGGGCACGGGTCAGGCCGATGGCCCCACCGCCCTATGCCTACCCTGGCTGCCCGCTGGGGCCACCGAGAAACCCCATCGTCTCGCCGATGAACCTGTCCGTCCGGCCGCACCGGAGGGGCCCTACTCCGACTCGTGGACCCAAGGGCCGGCCGGGGGGGAGGCACGACAGTCTGGGGAGCGATCCCCAGGTCCGGAGGCTTCGGGTGTCCACGGCCCGACACGGTCGGCGACGACGCTTCCACCCTTCCCATAGTGGCCGGCCATCGGGTGGAGCAGGGGGACCCGGTCGTTGCCCCGCTACCGGTCCAGGTCCCCCTGACCGGTTTTCCCAATTCCCACTACAGCTTGGGCCCCCTCATTCCGATCACAGAGGAGAGGGTTACGAAACAAAAAGGGGCAGGAAAGACTTTGACGATCGACCCATTTCACGTGCGCAGGTTCAGCGAATGGTCCGATGCCGACTTCGACCTCGAGGACCTGGAGTTGCCCGCGGAGCCGCAGTGGAGCCGCTGCGGAGCGGTGCACTGCATCGACCGGGGACCGTGGATCGGGACCCTGGTGTGCTGTATCAGGCGTAGCGGCCACGAGGACGGCCACTCCATGTCGTTGGGTGACGAGGGCGCTCCCGACTATTGGCGCCAGACCTGGCTGTAGCCCGGGCCACGACGCCGGAGGAGCAGACGCCGGCCTAGGCCGCGTTCCCGATGCCGGAGTGGCGGTCCGACCGGCGTTCAGGTGCCGATCGGGTGTCGGGCCAGCACCACCGCCCCGTCGGCGGCGAGCGATCCGGTGAAGGGTTGTCCCTCGAGCGTGGCATCGGTGGCCAGGACCACGGGTAGCCCGGCCAGTACCACCGGGTCGGCGCCGGCCACGTCGACCGGGTCGCCGGTCAGGTTGATGGCCACCACCCACGACTCGTCGGCCGAGACCCGCTCGTAGGCGAGCACGCCATCGGCCGCGTCCACCAGACCGAACCGGCCGAGCCCAAGCGCCGGCGACCGGTGCCGGAGGGCCAGCAGACGCCGATAGAGGTGGAGGATCGACGAGGGGTCCGCCCGCAGGTCGAGGTGGTTCCGGCGTTCGGACTCGGGGGGGAAGGGCAGCCACACGTCGGTGTCTCCGGTGGTGGGCCAACCGTGGTCCGGACTCCCGTCCCAGGGCACTGGCGACCGGCACCCGTCCCGCCCACCGGGGTCGACCTTCCGGTCAGCCGGGATCACCCCGTCGAGCAGCCCGAGCTCCTCACCCTGGTAGAGGAAGGGGGTGCCCCGCTGGGTCAGGAGCAGCACGGCAGCAGCGCGCGCCCGGGCTTCGCTCCGCCGCTTGGCGGTATCGGGTTCTTCCCCGAACAAGGCCGCGGCCCGATCGTACCGGGTCCGGTGCCGAGGGTTGTCGTGATTGGACAGGACCCAGGTGGGCCAGGCGTCTCGGGGCCCGAGGGCGGCGACGGTCTGTTCGATGCACTCGGTCCACGCACCCTGCTGCCACCGGGCGAAGAGCGGGGGGAAGTTGAAGGACAGGTGCAGTTCGTCGCCTTCCCCGTAGTAGGTGGCCACGGCTTCGGTGGTGAGGAGGTAGACCTCACCCACGATGACCCGGTCGCCCGGGTACTCGTCCATGAGCTTGCGGATGGCCCGGAGCCGCTGGTGGGTGACAGGAACGTCGTTCAGGGCGCTGTGGGGGATGCCGGCCACCGCCGGTGGGTCGTCGGGTAGGGCAGGGTCCTTGCCGATACAGTGGATCACGTCGGCCCGGATACCGTCGACCCCCCGATCCAACCAGAACCGCAGCACGTCGTGCATGGCCTCCACCACGGCCGGCTGATCCCAGTTGAGGTCGGGCTGGGCCGACTCGAACAGGTGCAGATACCACTGGCCCGACGCCTCGTCCAACGTCCAGGCCGGCGCGGTGAGATCGAAGGAGGCCACCCAGTTGTTGGGCGGGGAGCCGTCGGGGGCGGCGTCCCGCCAGACGTACCAGTCGCGGTGGGCCCGGTCCGGGCCTGAAGCGGCGTCGAGGAACCACGGGTGCTGGTCAGAGGTGTGGTTGGGCACCCAGTCGATGATGACCCGGAGCCCCAGCGAGTGGGCCTCGTCCACCAGCCGGTCGAACTCCTCGAGCGTGCCGAACAGCGGGTCGACATCGCAGTACTCGCTCACGTCGTAGCCGAAGTCGACCATGGGGGACGGATAGAACGGTGAGATCCAGAGGGCATCCACCCCCAGCCAGGCCAGGTCGGCCAGGTGGGCCCGGATGCCCCCCAGGTCGCCGACACCATCCCCGTTCGAGTCGGCGAACGACCGGGGGTAGATCTGGTAGAAGACGGCCGACTTCCACCAGGGACCGTCCGGGTCCGGTCGGCCCGTGGCCCGAGGAGGGGAGGGGGGTGTAGTCAACGGTGTCGGGGTCCCGTCGGTATCCGCTCAGGCCTCGGCCCGCTGCTTGACCCGGGCCAGTGTGTCCTCCATGTGGGAGCGGTTGAGGGTGTCGGCATCCGACGTCCCCCGGACCAGGGGCGCGGTGGCCCGCAGCAGGGCACCCCGATGGTCCTCGAACCGCTCGGTGACCAGGCTGGCCCCGTCGGCCTCCCCGGGCTCGACCCGGTAGGACCAACGGGCCACGGGCAGGGGACCGAAGGCCACGTCCCAGGCGATCTCGGACCCGGGCTCGAAGCGGATGATGGTGCAGCTGGTGCTCCATCGACGCCATCCGGAGCGGTTGCGCCCGCGGAACCGCGCCCCCACAGCCGGACCGCTCGACTGGCCCACCCACTCCATCTCGACGCACTCGGCGGTGAGGTCGCTCATGCCGATGGGGTCGCCCACCACCGCCCACACCCGTTCGACCGGTGCCTCGATGGGTTGGGACACGTCGACAGTGGACATGGCCAGGACGTTACCAACGACGACGCCGGCCCGCCGACCTGGTGCGATGCCCGCTGGGGACCCAGCCCGTCCCGAGCGGGGCGACCCCGGCCCAGGGGCTCAGGGGACCGGGAGGCCGCCGTTACAGTTCCCGCCCCGAACTGCCGAAGATTCCTCTAGTTGGTGTCCACGATCACAAAGGGGAACGACCGCCATGGTGGATAGGCGCACAGGAGATGACAGCTCGTTCTTGGCTGACGGACTGGCCGGGAGCACCCCTCCCGAGGTCTTCGCCACCGGCCGGGTGTGTGCCGCCGAGGAGTGCACGGTCAAGCTCTCCCGCTACAACAGCACCGAGTGGTGTGCCCTGCACGAGAGCCCGGCGTCCACCCAACGCCCCTACGACACCTCCACCCGGCAGCGGCGCCGCACCCGGCGTACCACGCCTCGCAAGGAGAACGCCTCCAGCAAGGGCCAGCCGGGCAAGCCGTCCCGACAGACGGCGGCGTAGGTCGGCCGGACGGGTACCCCGTCCACCCACCCCCTGGCCTGCCGGCCACGGGTCGGCCACCGTCCACGCCTGACACCTTCCCTACCCCGTGCTGGTCCGCGTCGCGACCCCGTCGGTACACTGCGCCCCATGTTGAGCAGATCGGGGAAGTCATGACACGTCACCTCGAGGGAACGGTGGCGCTGGTCACCGGGGCGTCCAGCGGCATCGGGGAGGCCACGGCGGTGGCCCTGGCCGCCGAGGGGGCCACCGTGGCCATCGCCGCCCGCCGCCGCGACCGGCTGGAGCAGGTCGTCGAGCGGATCGGTGACGACGCCGACGTGCTGGTGGTGGAGACCGACATCACCGACGAGGCCGCGGCCCGGGCCATGGTGGAGGCCACCGTCCTCGAGTTCGGCCGGCTCGACACCGTGATCAACAACGCCGGGGTCATGCTCCTCGGCCCCATCGTGGACGCCCCGGTGGAGGAGTGGCGCCGCATGGTCGAGCTCAATCTGCTCGGTCTGCTCTACACCACCCATGCCGCCCTCCCGCACCTGTTGGCCGCGGCCGAACAGGAGCCCCGCCGGGTGGCGGACATCGTCAACGTGAGCTCGGTGGCCGGGCGGTTCGCCCGCCTGGGCAGTGGGGTCTACAACACCACCAAGTTCGGGGTCGGGGCGTTCTCCGAGTCCCTCCGTCAAGAGGTCACCCGTCGACACGTGCGGGTCAGCCTCATCGAACCCGGTGCCACCCGTACCGAGCTGGCCGGCCACAACCGGCCCGAGGTCCTCCAGACCATGGCCGCCACCTTCGGTGACACCGAGCTCCTGCAGGCCGAGGACATCGCCGAGTCCATCGTGTTCACCGTCACCCGGCCCCGCCGGGTGGCCGTCAACGAGGTGCTGATCCGGCCCACCGAACAGGAGCGCTGAGTGACGGTGGGGGGCTACCCGCCGCCCGGTCACTTCCTCGGCGACGTGGGCTTCGACACCGAGGTGCTGTCCGACACCGCGGCGGTGGCCCGGACCCGCGTCACCCCGTATGTGTGCGGCGCCGACGGAGGCGCCAGGGCCGGGGTGCTGGCCACCCTGGTGGACGTGGTCGGGGGGCTGTTGGGAGTACGTATTCTCCGCCCGGACTGGATGGCCACGGCCGATCTCACCCTCCAGCTCGTCCGGCCGGCCGTGGGTCCGGTGGTGGAGGCCCGGGCGGAGCTGGTCCGCCGGGGTCGCACCACCATGGTCATCGAGGCCCTGGTGGTCAACGTGGACGAGCACGGTGACGAGGTGTTGGGGGCCGACGGCGAGTCGGCCCCGGCGGCCTGGTCCACGCTGACCTTCGCCGTGCTCCCCGGTGGGAACCGGACGGCGACGGAGCCTCTGCCCTTCGACCTTCCCCCCACGATGGCCATCAGCGGCCACGGTTTGGACCGACCGCTGGTGGAGACGTTGGGCATGATCGTGGACGACGCCGCCACCGGACGGGTGTCCCTCCCCGTGCATCCCTATCTGCACAACTCCATCGAGGCGGTGCAGGGAGGGGTGATGGCCCTCCTGGGCGAGGTGGCGGCGACCGAGGCCTTGGGCGCCGCCACCGGCCGCTCGGGGGCGTCGATGGTCGTTACCGACCTCCAGGTCGCCTATCTGACGCTGGGCCGGCTGGGCCCCATCGTCTCCCGGACCACGGTGCTCGACACCGGGGACGTGGCCGGTGCCGGCGGGACGTCCGGGAGCGCCGTGGTCGAACTGATCGACTCGGGCGCCGAGGACCGGCTGACCACGGTCATCAATGCCCGGGGCATGGCCGTGGAGTCGTTCGTGGCCACCGCAGGACCGGTCGGTACCACCGTGGCGGCGGCGCGGTGAGCGGGCCCACCCGGTCCGGACCGGCCGATGCCCGCCACCACATGAGCGACTACTTCCGGCTGGAGCGCTGGGAGATCCCGCCGGCCGACGGCGGCGAGGGCTTCTCGGAGTTCGCCGGTCGCATACCCGTCGATGATCACCACCGGGGCGCCGGCGGGGGCCTGCGCACCGGGGCCCTGCTCACCAATCTGGACTCAGTGGGGGGATTCCTGTCGGGTCTCTCAGTGCTCCCTCGGTGGATCGTCACCACCAGCCTGATGGTCACGGTGACCCGCCTCGACCATGAGGGGCCCCTCCGGGTACACGGCCGGGTGCTGCGGCGGGGGCGCAACTCGGTGGTGGCCGGTCTGGACGTGGTCGACGAAGGGCGGGACGACGGCCTGGTGGCGGCATCCACCGCCACCTTCGCCGTACTCGACCCCGGGGAGATGAACCTCGAGTTCGATCGACCGGCCGTGGTGCCCATGCCCCCGCCCACCGCCGAGGTGCCCCCGGCCGAGGCGTTCTTCTGCATCGAGCCTGGGATGGGCGCCACCACCCGCCTCCGCCTGGCCGACCACCTCCGGAACCCGTGGGGCATCCTGCACGGGGGGTCAGTGGCCGTGCTGGCCGACGTGGCCGCCTGCCGGGCGGCCGCCGCCGCCTCTTGGGGCCCAGGCCCGGCCCCGAAGGCCGACGAGATGGCGGCGGCCGACACGGTGCTCCACTACCTGCGCCCCGCCCGGGTGGGGCCCATCGAGGCCCGGTGCCGGGTCCTCGGGGGCCCTCCGGGCCGCACCCTGGTCCGGGTGGCCATCCACGACGTCGGGGCTGACGACCGGCTGGTCTCGCTGGGCTCGGTGGTGGTGTTGGCCGTCTGAGTTCGTCCGGTTCGCCTGTGGCAGGGTTGACATACGACCAAAATTAGGCTTACCTAATATTTGAACTATGAACGAGCCAGCCGGGGGACCTCGATGATTCCGACCTTCGTGATCTTCCTACGGGAAGGCGTCGAGGCGAGCATGATCATCGCCATCCTCCTGGCCTATCTCGACAAGATCGGCCAGCGGCGTCACTTCCGGGACGTCTTCTTGGGCGTGGGGGCGGCCATGGTGCTGGTGATCGGCGGGGGTGTGACCGCCTACCTCGTGATCAAGCAGTACAACGGTTCGAGGGCCCAGACCATCTTCGAGACCACCACCTACCTGCTGGCCGCCGCCGTCCTGACCTACATGACGTTCTGGATGCAGTCCCACAGCCGGACCCTGACGGCGGATCTCCAACGGCGATCCGATGAGGCCCTGAGTGGCAAGGCCCGCTTCGGGCTGGGGGCGCTGGCCTTCCAGGCCGTGGGTCGGGAAGGGGTGGAGACCATGGTCTTCACCCTGGCCATCGTGTTCGCCTCCACAACCCAAGCCGCCACGACGGCTCGGGGCAACGGGCTCCTGTTCGGTGCGCTGCTGGGCCTGGGGGTGTCCCTCGTCATCGCCTATGTCATCTTCAAACTCGGTCGCCGACTGAACCTGGGTCTGTTCTTTCGCACCATCGGTGTGGTGCTGATGGTCTTCGCCGCCGGACTGCTGGCTGACGCCGTCCAGAACATGCAGGAGCTGGGGTGGTTGCCGTTCCTCGAGGGAAGCGTGTGGGACACCAGCCGTGTCCTGAGCGAGGACAGCACGTGGGGAGACCTGTGCCACGGCCTCCTCGGCTATGCCGATCACCCCACCGTCCTGCAGGTCATCGTCTGGGTCACCTACGTCTCGGTGGCCACCACCTTGTTCATCACCCGCGGCCGCCGGGCCCGAACGGCGGCCGAGGACCCCAGCGCGCGCTCCGCCGTGGACCAACTCCTGCCAGCCGATGGCCCCAGACCGGTGGGCGACCTGGCCGAAGGCATCGCCGAACCGACCGCCACGCCTCCGGTGCACGAAACGATCGGGGGACAGCGCCAGTCGAGGGGCTGAGCGGTCACGGACGATGCGGCCGGTGGCGCCTCGGCCTCATCGCCTAGCCTCCTCATCGGCGCCCGAGACCCGGGCGATCGCTTCGAACCCGAGGACCGGCGATGAGCCCAACAGGGGTGGTCCCCTCTCTACACGGTCGCACCGTCGTAATCACCGGAGCCAACTCGGGGGTGGGCCGGGCCACCGCGGTGGCCCTGGCCCGGGCCGGTGCTGACATCGTCATCACCGCCCGCCACGAAGGGCGGGGTCGACTGGCTCTGGCCGAGATCCGTCGAGAAAGCGGCTCGGAGCAGGTGGACCTGGTCCTGTTCGACCTTGGGGATCTGTCCTCGGTCCGACGGGGGGCCGAGGAGGTCCTCGACCGGTGCCCCCGGATTGACGTGCTGGTCAACAACGCCGGACTGGTCCAGTCGGAGCGGACCGAGACGGTCGACGGCTACGAGGCCACCTTGGCCATCAACCACCTGGGCCCCTTCCTCCTGACCCAGCTGCTGACCGACCGGCTGGTCGAGTCGGCTCCGGCGCGGGTGGTCAACGTGGCCTCGACTGCTCATCAGGCCGCCCGCCGTGGCCTCGACTTCGACGACCTCCAGTCCACCCGGCACTACCGCGGCATGCAGGCCTACAGCCGATCCAAGCTGGCCAACATCCTGTTCACGACGGAGTTGGCCCGGCGACTGGCCGGCCACGGGGTCACGGCCAACTGCCTCCATCCCGGCACCGTGGCCTCGGGCTTCGCCCGCGACGACGATGCCAGGGGATTCCTGGCCTTCGGCATCAAGGTCATCAAGCCGTTCATCCTCACTCCGGAACAAGGCGCCCGGACCTCGGTGTACCTGGCCTCGTCGCCGGAGGTGGCCGAGGTGACCGGCCAGTACTTCGTGAGGTGCCGGGCCCGGGTGCCTTCGCCGGCGGCCCAAGATCCAGCGGCCGCCACCCTGCTGTGGTCGCTGAGCGAGGAGCTGGTGGACAGGGCCGGCGCCGGGTCCGTCTGAGCCGGCCGAGGGGTGGCCCGACGGCGGGGCCGGGGCGGGGGCGGTGGAGCGTCCGCCACCTTCGACAGGGGCAGCCGTAGTCTCTTGTCCCAGTGGCGGCCGGCCCGTTGGGCGAACCGCCCTGACCGGGGGAGGTTGCCATGTCCAGCCCAGACGGACTCAACGTCACAGCGGAAGAGCGGGACATCCTCCGCACGGTGGGGAAGTCGTGGGGGTGGGTCCTGTTCTTCGGAATCGTGACCCTCATCCTGGGGGCGCTGGTCGTGATCCGGCCCAAGGACACCATCTACGCCTTCGCCATCCTGCTCGGCATCTGGCTCTTCGTGGCCGGCCTCTTCCGTATCGTGATGGCCATCGCCGATCACGAGGACACCAACGGCACCCGCTGGCTGATGGCCATCCTCGGCCTGCTGTCGGTGATCATCGGCATCCTGTTCCTGCGCCACACCGAGCAGACCGTCACCACGCTGGCCTTCCTCATCGGCCTGTTCTGGGTGATCGGCGGGATCATCGAGTTCTTCACCGCCTACAGCGACCACGGCTCGCCGGCCCGGGGTTTCCGGATCGGCATGGGCGTCCTGGCCTTCGCCGCCGGCGTGGTCACCCTGGTCTGGCCCCACCTGACCCTCGGCGTCCTGGCCGTCATCATGGGGATCTGGCTGATCCTCTACGGGGTGCTGGAGATCGCCCTCTCCCTGCAGCTCCGCCACCTGGCCGAGGTCTGAACCGGTCCAGTCGGTGGGGTGCTAGCCGAAGGGACCTGCCATCCCCACGATGGGCTTGTTGAGGGGCGACCCCCCGTGGGAGCCGGAGAACGGGGCGTTTCCGTAGGTGAAGATGCCCCCGTCGGAGGCCACCAGCCAGTACCCGCCGCCGTCCGGCGTGGCGGCCATGGCCACGATGGGCTGGTTGAGGGGGAACCCCCCGTGGGAGCCGAAGAAGGCGGCGCCGCTGCCGTAGGTGAAGATACCTCCGTCACTGGCCACCAGCCAGTAGCCCGTTCCGTTGGGGGCGGCGGTCATGCCCACAATGGGCTGGTTGAGGGGCGACCCCCCGTGGGATCCGAAGAAGGCGGCGCCGCTGCCGTAGGTGAAGATGCCTCCGTCACTGGCCACCAGCCAGTAGCCCTTGCCGTCCGGGGTGGCGGCCATGCCCACGATGGGCTTGTTGAGGGGCGTCCCACCGTGGGATCCGTAGAAACCGGCATCGCCGAAGTTGAAGACGCCGCCGTCACCAGCCACGAACCAGTAGCCGAGGCCGTCCGGTGTGGCGGTCATGCCCACGATGGGGCTGTTGAGGTGCAAGCTGCCGGTCGAGCCGAAGAAGCCCGACCCGCCGTAGTTGAAGATTCCACCGTCGGAGGCGGTGAGGGTGTAGCCCGTGGCGGGGACGAACAGCACATTGTCCGGCCCGGCCAGAGCGGTGTTGATGCCGGCCAGCAGGGATGCCGGGGTCGGAGTCCCCGAGGTGGCCAGCTGGGCCGGCGTGTACTCGGCGATCGAGGAGGTGGCGTTGATGCCGGTGCCCCAGTTGGACACCCACAGATTCCCGAAGCGGTCGAACGTGACGCCGTCGGGCACATTGATGTTGTTGCCGTTGGCGGCCAGGGTGACCTTGGGCACCGGCGAGCCGTTGGCGGCCAGCTGGGCGGGGGAGAAGGCCACCACGCTGCCCCCGGTGCTGCCGTTGGCCACCCACAGGCTCCCCGAGCTGTCGAAGGCCAGCCCGTCAGGACTGGTGATGCTGGTACCGGTGGGCGTAAGTGTCACGGTGGGCACGGGCGAGCCGGTGGCCGCCAGCTGGGCGGGGGTGTAGCTGACGAGGGAGCTGGAGGCGGGGGTCGTCCCGTTGATCCCCACCCACAGCGCACCTCGGCCGTCGAACGCCAGCGAGCCCGGATTGACCAGGCTGGCGCCGCTGATGGTCACGGCCGGGACCGGTGCCCCGGTCGACGCCAGCTGGCTCGAGGTGAACTCCACGACGGTGCCCGGGGCGGTCTGGTTGGTCACCCAGAGGTCGCCCGACCGGTCGAAGGCCAGGCTCGACGGATGGTTGAGGCTGGTCCCGGTAGCGCTGACGGCCACTACCGGGTTAGGGCTGCCCCCTGCGGCCAGCTGGGCCTGGGTGTACTCGACGATGGTGTTGCCACCGAAGTTGGCCACCCAGACGTTGCCCGACGGGTCCATGGCCATGAAGTACGGGTCATTCAGGGCTGGCGCGGTACCGGTGAGGGTACTGGCCGGGGCCACGTTGCCAGTGGCCCCGGGGGTGAACGACTGGACCGAGGGCGTGGTCTCGTTGAGGACGTACATGGAATTGACCGGCGTGGGGGTGGGCGTGACCGCCCCGGCCGAGGACGACCCCGGCCCGGCTGCCAGGGTGCCGGCGGCCACCAGGGCCACGGTGAGGGCCGACGCGGCGATCCACGAGGCTCCGAACCGACCCGACCTGTCGTTCCGACCCGCTCCGCTACGGCTGCATCCCTCGGACACGGTGGCGTCCCTGGGGACGTCTGCTCTGGTCATGCGGTGCATCCGGCGACCTCCGCCTACGGGCCCCCCGGCGCCGACCATGGTCCCACGAGAGAAGTGGAGTGTCGACGGCTACTTCGACGGCAACCAGCCGACCAGCCAGGAGCGCCGCCGGGCCGTGGTCCCGGACCGATTCAGGGCCCGGGTGGGCGGCCGGTGCGCATGGCCTCGCGCTGCGCCACCGCGGCCTTGGCCTCCCGCACCTGTTGGGCGGTGAGCGGCGGGTGCGACAGGGGGTCGCCGTTCGGGGCCAGGGACATCACGAGGAGGTCGAGGTGTCGGAGCCAGGCTCCGGGGGAGACCATGGCGGTGGACTCGATGACGCCCCGCAACGACCAGAACAGGACGACCACGTCCTCGTAGACCAGATCGTCCCGGACGGCCCCGGCCGCCTGGGCCCGGGCCAGCAGCGAGCGGCCGGCCACCTCGATCCGGTCCCGCACATCGCCCGGACTGTCGTTCCACAAGCGGGTCAGGCAGCCGGCGTGCTCGAACTGGAGCCAGCCGACGGCCCGGAGGTACTCGGTGAACCCGTCAGCCGGCGATTCGTGGTCGAGGGCGGCGGTGGCCGCCGACAGCACGGCCTCCAGGACCTCGGCGACCACCGCCTCGATGAGCAGCTCCTTGGTGGGGAACCGTCGGTAGAGGGTGCCGACGCCCACTCCGGCCCGCTGGGCGATGACCTCCACCCCGATGTCCACGCCCTCCTCGTCGAAGGCGGCTCGTGCCGCGGCCAGGATCTTGTCCCGGTTGCGGGCGGCGTCGCGTCGGAGGGTGGGCTCGGGATCGGCCGAGTCGGCGGGCTCGCCGAGCCCTGTGCCCCGAAGGGCCGTCGGCCGGCCCACGGTGGAGGGGGTGGGGCGCATCAGTCGACGATGGTGCCGCCCGGTACCAGGGCCAGCTCAGCGTGCTCGACGTGGTGGCGGTGCTCCTGGTCCTCGCCGGCGGGCACCCTGGGGGAGGTGGGGATCATGATGCCGGCCACGATAGCCACTGCGGTCACCGCAGCCAGAAAGGCGAACCCGTTGCGGTAGCCCGTCTCGGCCGGGTAACCGCTGTGGAGCAGGGTGGCGGTCACGATGCTGGACATGATGCCGGCGCCGATGGCTCCACCGATGGTGCGGATGTTGGCGTTCATCCCGCTGGCCACACCGGTCTGGGACGCGGGGACGGCCTGGACGATGAGGTTGGACATGGCGGCGAAGGCCAGGCCGATTCCGATGCCGAGTAGGGCGGAAGACGTGTAGATCTCCCACGGGCGGGTGTGGGCGAAGGCCAGCAGGAGGTAGCCGACCAGCGAGAAGGCCGACCCGATCACCACCGCCGCCTTGGATCCGATGGCGGCGGCGATCCTCCCCGACAGCATGCCCACGATGAACATGGTCACGGTCAGAGGCAGGAGGTAGAGGCCGGACTGGACGATGCTGGCGCCGAAGCCGTACCCGTTCGAGCTGGGCGTCTGCAGGAACTCGGGGATGAAGCCGATGGCCGAGTACATGCCTACGCCGAGGAGCAGGGCCACCAGGTTGTTGGTCCACACCGCCGGCACCCGCATCATGCGCATGTCCACCAGTGGCTCCTTCGAGCGGTACTCCACGATGACCCAGACCACCCCGATGATGACGGCCAGGCCGATGAGTCCGAGCACCCTGGCCGAGCTCCACCCCCAGGTGGGGGCCTGGCTGACTCCGAGGAGCAGGGCCACCAGCCAGCCCGAGAGGAGCACGGCTCCCACCCAGCTGATCTTGCCCGGGGTGCGCACCGGAGACTCGGGGACGAAGAAGTAGGCGCACACCGCCGCCACCAGAGCGATGATCAGCGGGAACCAGAAGAGCCAGTGGTAGTTGAGGTGCAGGACGATGGGCCCGGCCAGCACGATGCCGGCCCCACCGCCGACCGCGGCCATGGCGGCGACAACACCCACGCCCGTGGCCACCCTGGCGGCCGGGAACTCGTCACGGATGATGCCGAAGGACAGGGGCAGTACCGCCCCACCCACGCCCTGGATGGCCCGGGCCACGATGAGGAGGCCAATGGAGTGGGAGAGCCCGGCGAGGACGGTACCGGTGGCCAGGGCCAGCAGGGTGACCACCAGCATGCGCTCCTTGCCCACCATGTCACCGACCCGACCCAGGATGGGCGTGAAGATCGACGCCGACAGCAGGAACACCGTCAGCAACCAGGTCACCGTGCTCTGCGAGGTGTGGAGCTCCCGCTGGAAGGTGGGCAGGACCGGAACCACCAGGGACTGCAGGAGGGAGTAGGCCATCACGGCCAGGAGGAGGACCACGAAGGTGGCCTGGTAGCTGGATCGTTCGAAGGATCTGGTCATGGGTCCTGTCCGTCGGTCGTCCGCCGGTCGGGTAGGGCGGACCGGTGCAGAGGTGGCGCCACCGGCGGTGTGAGGGTGGCTCGATGCCGGTGGTCGGCGCGCCCGGTGGCCCGGGACGGACCGGAGGAAGCGCTCCGGTTACGGTACCACAAACGGAATACTAGTTCCACTTCGACCCTAGGGTGGGTCCGTCCCCCTACGCCAGGCCGAGCAGTCGGCGGTGGGCGGCGGTGATCGAGCGCACCGTTCGTACCCCGTAGCACGCGAAGCCGATCCCGACGGCCAGCGCCCCGGCGGCGAAGAGGAAGGCCACCGAGGTCCCGATCCACGCCAGCACCTGGGTGACCAGGTTCGTGCCCAGCACGGTGATGAAGCAGGCCCACATCCGATTCACCGCCCGCACGTCGGGATGTCCGGGGGGAAGGCAGTCGCGGAAGGCCTGGTAGGGGAACCAGAAGTTGACCACCGGAATGAACCAGCTGCCCACGCCCAAACCGGCCGAGTGGGCGGCCGGCAGGCCGAGGAGCCGGGCGGTCCGGGCCGCCCGGTACTGCCAGATGAGCAGCAGCACGTAGAACGGCGTCACCACGAGGAGCGTGGCCACACTCAAAAGGTTGCTCTTCTCGACCCCGTCAATCACCCGGGGTTGGGTCACCCCGGTCGATGCCTGGACCCTGAGGGCGTGGAAGATCTGGCGGAAGGACGAGCTCTCGGCCCAGGCCGTCAGGAGCCCGACTGCGATGACAACCAGGTACCAGGCGAAGGCCCGTTCCGCCCACGGCGCCATGGTCTCGGCCGACGCCAGCGCCTCGCGTGCCGACACGACCGGAAGCCCGGTGGCGGCGCCCGGCCCGTAGGCCCACATCGGAGGGGTCGAGGCGAGGGGGATGTCGGCAGCGCCGCTCCCCGTCACGGGATCGGCGGCGTGCTCGGTCCACCGGCCCCCGTCCCACCATCGCCACGCCTTCGCGCCCGCCGGGTCTGGATACCAGCCTGGAGGGGGAGGGATGCTCCCGCTCGCCGTCACGGGGCGAAGGGTACCGCCTGGGTCAGTCGGCCCCGTCGATCCGACCACGGGGGAGGGGCGGGATCAGAGGGGTTCGCCTTCGCCCAGCTCCGAGGTGACCTCGGCGATGGCCTCAGCCTCGGCCTCCTCCGAGAGTGGCTGCCCGCCCCCGGCGTCACGCCACAGTTCGGGGACCCGCCAGAGCAGTACGCCCACACCGACCACGCAGGCCACTCCGCCCGACCACACGGCGAATTGGGGACCACCGATGGCCGCGGCCACCCCGGTCTCGGCGTCACCCAGCCGCGGTCCGCCGGCGACCACGGCGAAGAACGTGCCGGACAGCCGGCCCTGCAGGTGCTCGGGCACGGCCCGTTGCTGGACGGCCTGACGGAACACCGCCGACACCACGTCGGCGGCACCGGCCAGCGCCAGCAGGGTGAGACCGATCCACAGCACCGGGATGATGCCGAACAGGGCGATGGTCACACCCCAGATGGTCACGCAGACGGCGATGGCCCGCCCCTGATGGCGGACCCGGCCGCACCAACCGGTGAACAGGGAACCGATCAAGGAACCGGCTCCGGGGGCGGCGTAGAGCAGGCCGACCACACCGGCCCCGCCTCCGAACAGGCCGGCACCGAGGGCCGGGAACACGGCCCGGGGCATGCCGAAGATCATGGCGTTGAGGTCGATCCAGTACGTGGCCGACAGGAGCTTCTGGCCCCGCAGGTAGCTGAAGCCCTCGGCCATCGACCGCAGGCCCATGGGGGTGCCGCCGCCCTGGGGCACCAACGCGGGGAGGAGCAGCGCTGCCACCAGGGCAAATCCGTAGGAGGCCACGTCGATGCCGTAGACGGCGCTCAGTCCGATGGTGGCGATGAGCACCCCGGCCAAGGCCGGCCCAGCCACTAGGGCCAACTGCTGGCTGCTGGTCTGCAGGGCGATGGCCGCCGTGACGTCACGCTCCTCGACCAGCATGGGCAGCGCCGCCCGCCGAGCCGGCCAGTCGATCCCCTGGAGTCCGGCTCCTGCACCCGAGCACACGAACAGCGGCCAGACCGCTGGATGGACAAGGGAGGCGTTGACGACCAGACCGCCCACGGCGACGGCCATGGCCACCTGGGTCAGGACCAACACCTTCTTCCGGTCCATGGCATCGGCCAACGCCCCGCCCCACAGCGCCCCGGCCAACAGCGGGAACAGTTGGGCCAGGCCGATCAGCCCCACCACCAGGGTGGAGTGGGTCAGCGAGTAGGCCTGAAACGACACCGCCACCAGGGTCAGTTGGGATCCCATGCCCGAGATGACCTGACCAGCCCAGAGCCGCCGGAAGTGCCGGTAGCGACGCAACGGGGCGGTGTCGACGACGAACCGAGCCACCCGCCAACGGTACTGGCCGCCGCTCCGATCACGGTGCCCGATGTCCAGTCGGAACGGTGCACCGAGTTTGCAGCGGACTGCACCTTCAGTCGCAGACGGCAGATGTTTTCGAAGTTGTTCCGCCAATGCACTCGCTCGGGGTGGTCGTTCCGCTACACTTGTAGACGTGAGGGACATGGGCAATCCGTCAAATCAGGGGCAGAACAACGACGACGACCAGACCTTGGTCGACTCGGGGCCCCCTTCGATGGCGGTATCGATCGCCGGTATTTCCACGGCGTGTAGCAAGGATGCTCTGGTATCCAGCGCCAAGGCGGTTCGGGAGGCACTCTCGACGGATTGAACAGACACTGACAAGGTCTGGAACCGTCGAGGAGTCGCTTCTTAGGGAGCGGCTCCTTTTCTTTTGACCGGAGCCGTGAGTACCGGAGCCAGTTCCCTCCTCTCCCCGCCGTCCTGATCCCCCATCCGCCCCCCACCTGCCGACCGGTCGGAACCGACCGATTCGTGAGGGCCACCGGTCCCTCGGCGATGGCCTGCAGGCTGCGGCCCGGCCGGAAGTCCGAGGCGCCCCACCACCGAACCGGCACACCACGAACCCGTCCTCAGTGGACCCCCACCATGGGCACTACCGAAAGAAGGATCCGATGTACGAACAAGCGTTGAGAACGAGCAGTGAGCGCGGCGGGGTCGAGATGGCCAGCGACCACGTCGGGCCGGACTGGGCCGAGCGGGCCACGGCGGCCCGGCGGCGGGAGTGGTCCTCGGACCGGGTCGTCGATCCGGGTGACACCCACGACAAGGGTGAGGTGTCGCTCTGCGTGGGTGAGGCGGCCTGAACGGCTTCGGTCCCGGACAGACCGGACGCCCGGGACCCGCTCAGGTGGAGGGTCGGTCCCGATCGGGGGCACGCCCCGGTCCGGACCCCCCGGACCCGTCCGACTCCTGTCGCTCGAACTGGATCCGGTAGAGCTCGGCGTACTGGCCCCCGTCGGCCAGCAGCTGATCGTGCCGGCCGCGCTCGACGATGTGGCCGTGGTCGAGCACCAAGATGACGTCGGCCTCCCGGACGGTGGACAGCCGATGGGCGATGACCAGTGACGTCCGGCCCCGCAGGGCGGTGGCCAGGGCCTGTTGGACGGCAGCCTCCGACTCCGAGTCGAGGTGGGCGGTGGCCTCGTCCAGCACCACCACCTCGGGCGCCTTGAGGAGGATCCGAGCGATGGCGATGCGCTGCTTCTCGCCTCCCGACAGGCGGTAGCCGCGGTCGCCCACCACGGTGTCGAGGCCGTCCGGAAGCGACGAGACCATGGTGGCGATCTGGGCCCCGGCCAGGGCGGCGTCGAGCTCGCCCTGGGTGGCGTCGGGCTTGGCGTAGAGGAGATTGCCTCGAATGGTGTCGTGGAAGAGGTGGGCGTCCTGGGTGACCACGCCGATGGTGGAGGTCAACGAGTCCGAGGTGGCGTCCCGCACATCGAGACCGTTGATCCGGATGGCCCCCGAGCGCACGTCGTAGAGGCGGGGGAGCAGTTGACTGACCGTGGTCTTCCCGGCGCCCGAGGGGCCGACCAGGGCCACCAACTGCCCGGGTTCGGCGGTGAAGGTGACGTCGAACAACACCTGCTGGGACACCGTGGTGTCCAGCACCGCCACCGACTCCAGCGAGGCCAAGGAGACCTCCTCGGCAGCCGGATAGCGGAAGTCGACATGGTCGAACTCGATCCGGGCCGGTCCGGCCGGGACGGGCCGGGCGTCGGGCGTCTCTTGGATCATGGGGGGGAGGTCGAGAACCTCGAACACCCGGTCGAAGGAGACCAGGGCGGTCATCACGTCGATCTGGACGTTGGACAGGGCGGTGAGGGGTCCGTAGAGCCGGGTGAGATAGGCGGCCAGGGCCACCACCGTCCCCAGCTGCAGGGTGCCGTTCACCACCTGGATGCCACCCCACCCGTAGACCACGGCCGTGGCCAGTGCCGCGGTGAGGGTCAGGGCGGCGATGAAGAACCGGGCGTACATGGCCTGGGTGATCCCGATGTCCCGTACCCGGCCGGCCTTCTGCTCGAACTCGTCCCGCTCCTGGGACGGGCGCCCGAACAGTTTGACCAGCAGGGCGCCCGACACGTTGAACCGCTCGGTCATGGTGTTGTTCATCTGGGCGTTGAGGCCGTAGGACTCGCGGGTGATGACCGACAGCTTGCGTCCCACCCGCTTGGCCGGCAGCACGAAGACCGGAAGGATGATGAGACTGATCAGGGTGATTTGCCACGACAGGGCGAACATCACGATGAGGACCAGGGTCACGCTGATCAGGTTGGACACCACCGAGGACAGGGTGTCGGTGAAGGCCTGCTGGGCCCCGATGACATCGTTGTTGAGCCGGCTGATGAGGGCGCCGGTCTGGGTCCGGGTGAAGAAGGCGATGGGCATCTTCTGGATGTGCTCGAAGACCTTGGAGCGCATGTCGAAGATGAGGCCCTCACCCACCTTGGCCGAAACCCACCGGATGCCGATGGACAGAGCGGTGTCCACCAAGGCCAGTGCTGCGGCCACCAGGGCCAACCCCACGATCAGCGACTTGTTGTGCTCGGGAATGCCCTTATCGATGATGGAACGGAACAGCAACGGGTTGATGACCCCGATGACGGCATCGATGACCACCAGCACCAGAAACCACATCAGGACCTTGCGGTAGGGCCGGGCGAACTGGACCATCCGCCGGGCCGTCCCCTTGGTGACGTGCTGACTGGTGACGGAGTCGTCCCGCCGCATGGAGCGCATCACCCCACCGAACTGGCCGCCTCCGCCCATGCCGTGGCCCCCTATGCTCACAGGAGTGCTCCGGGGATGGGGATCATGCCCCGGACCCTACTGTTCACCGACCGGCTTCCATCCGGCGCCGGGACGACCTCCGTCCGGCCCCCGTCGGTGCGCTGGTGCGCCCTCCGCCCGGCTCGGTCGGGCCCGGATGTCGGGACCGGCCGCGACCTCAGACCACCAGGCCCCGCCCGTAGACCGGGGGCAGGTCGAGGGCGGTGAGCAGTCCGGGAGCCCCCTCCACCACGGCGGGGATGGCGTTGACCAGCCGCATGGCGGTGGCCTTCAGCCCGGCCGTGTTGTGGTCCCCGTCGGTGCCCAGCAGCTGCAGGTCGAGCGTGTAGTTGGGCTCACCGGTGATGGTGACCCGGTAGCAGCCGTGGCCGGCGGGCTGGGGCCAGTGGGGGGCCAGGTCATCGTGGAGCCGGGTGACGTGCTCGAGGACGATGACGGCGCGACCGTTGCGCATTCCCCGCAACTCGAAGTGGAGGGCGGCGGCCGTGCCCTTCTCGATGGTGCCGGAGTCGACTTCGAACGTCTCGGTGGCCGGCAGGCGCTCGTACCACTCATCCACGCTGTCCAGCTCGACCTCGAGCCCGGCGGCCAGCTGGCGGACAACACTGCCCCAGGCCATGGTCATCACGCCGGGCTGGAGGATCATGGGCACGTCGTCGATGGGGCGGCCGAAGCCCATGATGTCGAAGATGACCATGGGCTGGTTGTAGGTGGCGTAGTTGAGGATCTCGGCCACCCGCACCTCCTCGATCCGCTCGCTCACCCCGGTCAGCACCAGCGGGAGGGCGTCGTTGGCGAAGCCCGGGTCCACCCCGTTGACGAAGAGGGAGACGCCCCCCGCCACGGCGGCGTCCTGGACCGGGGTGATCATGCCGTCGTCGACCACGCCGAAGGGATACTGGAGGAAGACGGGTCCGCTGGACACCACATTGACCCCCGCCCGGAGGATGCGCCCCATGTCGGCCAGCGCGTCCATCAGCCGGTGGTCGGCCATGGCCGTATGGACCACCACGTCGGGCTTCAGGGCCAACAGGGCGTCGACGTCGTCGGTGGCGGCCACCCCGAGGGTGCGACCCAGACCGGCCAGCTCACCGGCGTCCTTTCCCACCTTGTCGGGGTTGGACACCCACAGTCCGACCAGTTCGAGGTCGGGCCGCGCATCGATGCCGGCGATGGCGTGGCGGCCAACGTTTCCGGTGGACCAGGCCACTACTCGGTAGGTCTTGCTCATGGGGTACTCCTTGTCAGTTCGACGGCGTGGGGACGGGGGTCACAGTGGGGCAAGGTGCGGTGGGTGGGACTCATACGTCGGGGATCCCCATGTCGAGGGTGGGGGCCTCGGTACCGCCGTCGACCTCGATGATCTTGCCGGTGATGTAGGAGCCGGCGTCCGAGGCCAGATAGACGATGGCCGCGGCGATGTCCTCGGGTGCACCGATCCGGCCGAGCGGAGTGGCGTCCTCCATGGCCACCCGCATCTCGTCGATCTGCATGACGATGTCCAGGGCCGAGGTGGCCACCGAGCCCACCGCGATGGCATTGACCCTGATCCGCGGGGCCAGGTCCATGGCCGACAGGCGGGTGTAGTGGGCCAGGGCGCCCTTGGCCGTGCCGTAGGCCACGAAGCCCCGCCCGGCCAGGCGTCCCATGGCCGAGGAGATGTTGACAGCCGAGCCCCCTCCGCCCTCCAGCATCAGCGGCACGGCGGCGTGCAGGAGGGTGTGGGCGGTGGCCACGTTGAAGTGGAAGGCGTCCTCCATGATCTTGGCCGAGGTGTCCATGAAGGCCTGGGGCATGGTGCCGCCCACGTTGTTGACCACCAGATCGAGGCGACCGAAGGCGTCACGGGCCCGGTCGACCAGGGCGGCGACGGCATCGAGGTCGTTGAGGTTGGCCGGCACCGCCACCGCTCGCCGACCGGCCGCCTCCACCTGGCGGGCCACCTCGCCCAACTGCTCCTCGGTACGGGCCGAGATGACCACGTCGGCGCCGGCCTGGGCCAGTCCCACGGCCGTGGCCGCCCCGATGCCCCGTCCGGCCCCGGTGACGATGGCCACCTGGTCGGTCAGCTGAAATCGATCGAGAATCATGCAGGTTCTCCCCCTTGGTCGGTGTCAGTGCTAGCAGTCCGGAGCGGTCCGCTGCCACGGCTCCGGAGTGGCGCGGCGGGCCGGTGGTCGATACGTGGGGCGTAGAAGGACCCCGGGGCCGCCCAACTCAGTCGGCCAGATCGGTGGCGGACACGATGTGGGTGGGACGGAGCCGGACCAGCAGCTCGCCGGGCACCCCGTTGCGCCGTCCGTACTCCTCGGCCCGGTCCGGGCCCATGTAGCGGCCTCCGATGACGGCGGCCCAGTGGGCCACCTGCCCGATCTCTTCGCTGATGGTGGCGGGACCCTCCAACGATGCGAAGGAGAAGGGTGGGCGCTCGTCGTCGACGCAGAGGGCCAGCCGCGGGTCCCGTCGGAGGGCTTTCCCCTTCAGGGTGTCGGCACCCGTGTTGAAGACGATGTCCCCGATGGGGGAGTCGGCATCGGCCGTGGTCGGGTCGAGCACGAACCAGATCGGGGCCACGTGGGGCCGACCGTCCGCCCGCACGGTGGCCAGCTTGCCGGTGTGGGGGGGATGGCTGGTGAGGAGGGCCACCAACTCGTCGTGGCTCATGGAGTGGTATGGCATCGGGATCTCCGATCGGGTTGGGTGCGGTGGCAGGTTGAGTGGCGGTGGCGGTGGAGCGATGGCGCCTTGGGGTTCGACTCAGGCCGGGCGGGTCGGGGGCAGGCCGAGCTTGCGATGGTCCCATGACACGGTGCGCTCCACGTTGAGCTTGATGACCACTCGCTTGTTGAGCATGGTCTCCACGAACGGCTTGAGGTCGTCGGTGTAGGACCCGTAGTAGCGCTCGAAGACGCTGACGCCCAGTTCGAACATCTTGTCGGGGTCATCGATGATCTCGGCGGTACCCACCAGCTCCACCCCCCGGAGCTCCTCGTAGTAGTCACCGTCTTCGACCATGCAGGTGATCCGCGAGTCGCGTCCCAGGTTCACCGACTTCTGGGCCTTGGCCTTGGTCTCGATGGCGATCGAGCCGTCGAGAAATCCGTACCACATGGCCACGGCGTGGATGGAGCCGTCGTGGTTGAGCGTGCACATGGTCATGGGACGACGCTCGTGCAGGAAGGCGTCGACCTCGTCTGGAGTCATCTTGATCAGGTCACGCTGCTTGACCCCGTGTCCCATCTGCTGTGGTGGTTGCTCGTCGGCCATCCGTCCCTCCCTGGGCGTGGGTGCGGGTGGTGGTGGGCACCCGTCGTGGTGGGCAGCGTACCGGGCCGGGCGGCGTCAGGAGTCTGCCGTGAGGGAAGGGCGTCGGCGTCATCTGAGGCACAGGGCAGAATGGGCCCGTGAGTGATCGGATCGACGAGGAGGGCAAGGCGGGGGCCAGAGACGAGGGGCGGTTGTACCGGGTGTGCTTGGTGTGCACCGGCAACATCTGCCGGTCCCCTATGGCCGACGTGGTCCTTCGCCATCTGGCCGATGAGGCCACCCTGGCCGACGGCACCCCACTGGCGGCCCGACTGGCCATCTCCAGCGCCGGTACGAGCGGCTGGCACGCCGGGGAGCCCATGGACCCCCGGGCCCGTGATGCCCTGTCCCGACGGGGCTACCGTGACCACGGCCACTTAGCCCGCTCCTTCGAGACCGTCTGGTTCGACTCCACCGACCTGGTGGTGTGCATGGACCGGGGCCACCAGCAGACGCTGGTCAGTCTGTCCCGGGGCCGGTCCGGCGACGACCGGCACCTCGAGCGACTGGTCATGCTCCGGAGCTTCGACCCCCGGGCCGGCGGGGCAGTGGACGTTCCCGATCCCTACTACGGGGACGAGGCCGAGTTCGAGGCCTGCCTCGATCTGGTGGAGGCCGGCTGCCGGGGCCTCACCGAGTATCTGGTGGAGCGGATCTGACCCTGGAGCCCGTCGGCCCCGGGATGCCGCATCACGTGTCCGACGTGACGTGGTAGCCCACATCGGCGAAGCGAAACGAGCACCGTTGGAGGGCCGGGTACCAAGCTGTGGAGCTCACGTCGTTCTCCGGCCCGTCGGCTGGGGTGGCTAGGCGAACCGGGGTGGCTAGGCGAAGGGGACGAACGACTCCTGCTCGTAGGAGAGCATCCGCTGGTAGACGTCGTGCAGTTCGGCCCGGCGGGACCGGTCGTTGGCCAGGTTGACGACCTCGAGCGGATCGGCGCTGTGGTCGTACCACTCGTGATCGTTGTCGTCGAAGGCGCAGTCGACGTCGAAGAGTTTGGTCCCCGGGGACTTGCCCCACAGCCCGGTCGACGGCTTGCCCCCGCCCACCCCGTAGTAACGGGCGTACTTGGTGGTGCCGTCATAGAAGCCCCGCACGGCGTAGCGCACCTTGTTGAGCTCGGTGGTCTGGGCCGAGTCCTGGGCGAACAGGATGTGGTCGCGCACCGAGGCCGAGGGATCGGCCAGTACCGAGGTCAGGTCGGCTCCCTGCACGGTGGCCCCGGCCACGGAGGGGTCCACCCCCCCGAGGGCGCAGATGGTGGCGGCCAGATCGACGTGCGAACCGAGGGACGAGGTGACCGACCCGGGGGTAGTGGTCCCGGGCACCTTGATGTAGAGCGGCACTCGCATGATCTCGTCGTAGACGAACGGGCCCTTGGAGCGGAGCCCGTGGGAGCCGCACATGTCCCCGTGGTCGGAGGTGAAGATGACGATGGTGTCGTCCCAGGCACCGGAGGCCTCCAGAGCCGACAGCACCGTGCCCAGGCTGCGGTCGGCCAGCTGATGGAGGTGGACGTAGTAGTCGAGGTGACGAAGCCAGGAGCCCTTGTCCTGGGGGTCGATGTACCCCCACAGGCCGTGTTGCTGGTCCCACCGCCACTGCCGGTGGGCCTCGGGCTTGGTGTGCAGGTCGTCGTCGAAGTTGGCCGGCAGGCGGTCCACCACCTCGGGGTAGGGGTCGGTGTAGATGGGGAGGGGGTCGTCGTCCTTCCAGGCGGCGGACTCCAGCACCTGGCGAATGGCGGCCACGTTGTCGGGGTGGTCCTCCCGGTAGCCGGGCTGGTCCACCGGAAACCACATCACGTCATGGGGATTGACCAGGGCCACGGTCAGGAACCAAGGTTCGGGGTCGGACCCGGAGGGACCCGACGCCGCCGCCGGCCGGGCGTTCTCGCGGAGCCAGTGGGCAGCATTGGAGGCGATCAGCGGGTCGAAGTGGACCCCGGTGCCGGCCCAGCCCATGAAGTGCCGGTCGTTGCCGTCCCAGTCGGCGAATCCGTAGGCCTCCATGTCCGGGGTGGGGGAGTGGGACAGGTGCCATTTGCCGATGTAGGAGGAGCGGTAGCCGGCCCCGTCCAGCAGCGAACCGAGCGTGGGGGTGGTGGTCGGCAGCTCCACGTGCTCGGGCATGATCACGTTGTCGAGTACGCCATGGCCCTCGAGGTACCGGCCGGTGAAGAGGCTGGCCCGGCTGGGGGAGCACGGGGAGGAGTGGGTGAAGTAGTCGGTGAACTCGAGGCCCTCGGCCCGGAGGCGGTCCCGCCACGGCAGGTCGACCCCGGCCGGGAGCCATGAGCGCTGGCGCTCTTGGTCGGAGACGATCAACAGGATGTTGGGACGCTTCGGGGAGGTCTCGCTCATGGGGATTCACGGTAGCGCCGTTGCCCACCGGAGGGGGCGGGCGGCCGGGCCATCGGGTGGCCAGCGGGGAGTAGGCACGACCCCGGTCGATGGCTCGGGTGCGCCGTACCTGGGCTGTTGGCACATAACTGAAATGTGTTCTACTTTTTCGGCGGTACGTTCGACGACAAGCCAGGGGGAGGCCCGGGGATGCCTGACAGCGAAGTCCTGCACGCAGCGCACCGGCTCGAATACCCGTACTCACGCTCGGTAGGGCCGGTCATCGGGGCCTTCCTGACCGGGCTGCGGGACGGGAAGCTGTTCGGGGTCACCGGAGCGGGGGGTTCAGTCATCGTGCCGCCCACCGAGTACGACCCGACCACCGGAGACGACACCGGAGAGATGGTCGAGGTCGGTCCGGCCGGCGTGGTGGAGTCGTGGGCCTGGGTGTCCACGCCCCAGCCCAAGCATCCCCTCCAGACCCCCTTCGCCTGGGCCCTGATCCGGCTCGACGGGGCCGACACCGCCCTGCTCCATGTGGTCGACTCCGGCGGCCCGGACCAGTTGGCCACCGGCGACCGGGTCACCGTCAGGTTCCGTCCCGCCGCCGATCGCATCGGGGCCATGGCCGACATCGAGGCCTTCGTGCCCGAGGGAAGGGCGTCCTGATGAGTGCGGCGACCACCGGTGAGCCGGGGAGCGAGTTGGGTCCGGTGACCACGCTGGCCACCCCCATCCGGCTCGACTTCGACTTCACCCCGGGCATCGCCCAGTCCAAGTTCCTCCGCGGTCTGGAGCGGGGCACCTTCGTGGGTCAGCGCTGCTCGGTGTGCGGCAAGGTCTATGTGCCGTCCCGCGGGTCCTGTCCCACCGACGGGGTGCCCACCACCGAGGATGTGCTGCTG
This sequence comes from Acidimicrobiales bacterium, assembly GCA_038210245.1. Lineage (GTDB taxonomy): Bacteria > Actinomycetota > Acidimicrobiia > Acidimicrobiales > RAAP-2 > Bog-756. The sequence goes on along the minus strand of JBBQWW010000008.1, from coordinate 33,392 downwards.
TCCAACTCCGGCACCGTCACCACCTACTGCGTGGTCAACGTGCCCTTCGCCGGCCAGTCCATCGAGATCCCCTACATCTGCGCGCAGATCTTGCTCGACGGGGCCAACCTCTCGTTCATGGGCCTCCTGCAGGAGATCCCCACTGACCAGATCCGCATGGGGCTGCGGGTGGAGGCGGTCTGGGTGGATCCCGGTGATCTCGAGCCTTCGCTGGCGTCGGTGAAGTACTTCCGGCCCAACGGGGAGCCCGACGCCGACTACGAGACCTACCAGGAGTACCTGTGAGCGCCGCCCAGGGTTCCCGCCGCACGCCGCGGCCGGTGTCGATTGCCTCGTTCGCCCAGATGCAGAACGTCCGCCAGGACGACGAGCGCAACGAGGTGGAGATGCTCATGCCGGTGGTGGCCGAGGTATTCGGCAACATCGGGATCACCAAGGACGACGTGGACTTCATCTGCTCGGGCTCGACCGACTACCTGATCGGTGGTCCGTTCAGTTTCGTCATGGCCCTCGACGCCGTGGGGGTGTGGCCACCCCGTTCCGAGAGCCACGTGGAGATGGACGGGGCCTGGGCCCTGTACGAGGCGTGGGTCCTGCTGCAGGAAGGCGAGATCGACGCCGCCCTGGTCTACAGCTTCGGCCGGTCGTCCTTGGGCAACCTGGGGGAGATCATGGCCCTGCAGCTCGACCCCTACTACCTGGCCCCCCTGTGGCCCGACCCGGTGAGCCTGGCCGCCCTGCAGGCCCGGGCCCTCATCGACGCGGGCAAGGGGACCGAGGCCGAGTTCGCCGCCATCGCCTCCCGCAGCCGCAAGGACGCCCTCGACAACCCCAAGGCCCAGGTGGCCAACGACATTCCGGCCGATACCCTGCTCACTGAGGAGTACGTGGTCTCCCCGCTGCGTCGACACACCCTGCCCCCCATCACCGACGGTGCCGCCGCCATCGTGCTGGCCGCCGGGGACAAGGCCCTGCAGTGGGGGGAGAAGCCGGTGTGGATCACCGGCTTCGACCACCGGATGGAGACCCACTCGCTCGGGGCCCGTGACATCACGTCCTCGCCGTCCACGGCCAAGGCCGCCGACGTGGCCGGTGTGGCCGACGGGCCCATCGACGTGGCCGAGCTCCACGCCCCCTTCGCCCACCAGGAGATCATCCTCCGCGAGGCCCTGGGCCTCGATGGGGCGGTGACCATCAACCCGTCGGGCGGGGCCCTGGCCGCCAACCCCGTCATGTCGGCCGGGCTCATCCGGATCGGCGAGGCCGCCGAACGGATCCGGTCGGGGCAGGCCCACCGGGCCGTGGCCCACGCCACTTCGGGTCCCTGCCTGCAACAGAATCTCGTCTGCGTCCTGGAGGGTGAGTGATGGCCGAGCGCTGTGCAGTCATCGGAGTGGGCCAAACCCACCACAAGGCCAAGCGGGAGGACGTCTCCATCGCCGGACTGGTCCGGGAGGCGGCCAAAGCCGCCCTGGCCGACGCCGATCTGACCTGGTCGGACATCGACGCCGTGGTCATCGGCAAGGCCCCCGACATGTTCGAGGGCAACATGATGCCAGAGATCTACCTGGCCCCGGCCCTGGGCGCGGTGGGCAAGCCCATGATCCGGGTCCACACCGCCGGATCGGTCGGCGGGTCGACGGCCCTGGTCGCCGCCCATCTGGTCAAGTCGGGCATCCACAAGCGGGTCCTGACCGTGGCCTACGAGAAGCAGTCCGACTCCGATGCCATGTGGGCCCTGTCGGTGCCCCAGCCGTTCGCCGCCCCCCTGCTGGCCGGCGCCGGTGGGTACTTCGCCCCGCACATCCGGGCCTACATGCGCCGCTCCGGCGCCCCCGACCACATCGGACGGATGGTGGCGGTCAAGGACCGCCAGAACGCCATGCGCAACCCCTATGCCCACCTGCACCTGGCCGACATCGACATGAAGATGGTCGAGGACTCCATGATGTTGTGGGATCCCCTCCGCTACCTCGAGGCCTGCCCGTCGTCCGACGGCGCCGCCGCCATGGTGCTGGCCGCCGAGGACGCTGTCTCGGGGCACTTCCCGCCGGCGTGGATCCACGGCACGGCCATGCGGTCGGAGCCGACCATGTTCGCCGGACGGGACCAGGTCAACCCGCAGGCCGGGCGGGACTGCTCGGCCGACGTCTACGCCCAGGCCGGGATCACCAACCCCCGGGAGCAGTTCGACTGTGCCGAGATCTACGTGCCCTTCAGCTGGTACGAGCCGATGTGGCTGGAGAACCTGGGCTTCTGCGACCTGGGCGACGGATGGAAGCTCACCGAGTCCGGGGCCACGGCCTTCGACGGAGACATCCCCTGGAACGCCTCGGGAGGAGTGCTGTCATCCAACCCCATCGGGGCGTCCGGCATGCTGCGCTTCCTCGAGGTGGCCATGCAGGTGCGGGGTCAGGCCGGCGAGCACCAGGTCGACGGGGCCAAGCTGGCCCTGGGTCAGGCCTACGGCGGTGGGTCCCAGTTCTTCTCCATGTGGGTGGTCGGGAGCGAGAAGCCCTAGCGGCCCCTGTCCGGGCGGCCAGGTGGTCCGGACCGTCAGCCGCTCGGCGCCCCCGGACAGGGGCCGGCGGCCAGGCCGGTCGGTGTGCCGACCGTCAAGGTCGACGAAGCGGGGACGTCCCCGTCCCGGACCATGGCGGCCTGGGCCGGCCTTGACCCCTCCAGGGAACCGAGCAGGAAGTCCACCACCACCTGCTGGACGGTGTCCTGGGCCACGCCGGCCTCGAGGTAAGGGCCCTGATGGGACTGGCCGTCGAGGGACAGGTAGTACTTGGGCGCCGGGGCCCGGTCGTAGAGCCGGACACTGCACCCGGGCGGATTGATGTCGTCCGCCGTCCCCTGGACCACCAGGAGGGGCACGGCAGGGGCCGCGGTGAAGTAGGTCCCGCCGAAGGCGGCGTACTCGGCCCCTGACAGGATCACGGCGGCGCCGATTCGGGGATCGTGACAGCAGGAGTCGGCCACGGCGGCCAAGGTCACATCGCCTCCGTCCGAGTGCCCGATGGCGGCGATCCGGCTGCGGTCGATGGTCCCGCCCAGGGCGGACCCGGGACCGGTCGTCGGGTTGGCGTCGGCGTCCAGCAGGGTGGTGATGACCGCCGAGAGATCACCGGGATGGCGGACGATGTCCCCTTCGTCGAGCGCCTGGGTGGGCGAAGGGGTGGTGAAGGGGTAGACGGGGTCGGCGACCACGAAGCCGGCGGAGACCCAGCGGTCGAGCAGGCTCGAGTACTCCTCGGGGCTGACGGCGAAGCCACCGGAGAACACCACCAGAGGGAACGGTCCCGCGGCCCGGAGGGCGGAGTCGGGCGCGGCTCCCGCCGCACCGCCGCCGGCCTGGACCGGATACCGCACGAAGGTGGGAAACGTGCGGGCCGGCCCACCACGGGTGGCCGCCTCGGTCACCGTCAGGGACAGGGTGCCCACCGCGTACGGGGGGTGCGGAGCCGGGACGGTCGTGGTGGTCGAGGGCCGGCTGGACGGTTGAGCGGTCGGCGCGGGGTTGGCGGCCGGCAGGGCCGTCGGGGCGTTGCGGTTCGTCGCCACCACCACGACCAGGGTCACCAGCGCCACCAGGCCGAGGCCTCCGAGAGCTCTGCGTCGGCGGTACCCCGGCCGGCGGGGCTCGGTCCTCAGGGCCACCGGGCGAGCCTACCGAGAGCCGGGACCCCGTCCGAGGCCGGTGGTCGGGCGCTACCATGCCTCCGTGCGCTGACTGCCGGTGAACCCGTGTCCGAACTCCGTCCACCGGCCCGAGAGGTCCCCACTTGCCTGCGCACCGTTCCAACCCACCCCCCACCACGGCCCCGGCCACGCTGGTGGCTCGCCACCTCACCCATGACCGGGGAGGTCGGACCGTCCTCGACGACGTCTCCCTCACCATCGGGCCGGACAGCTGCATCGGGGTGATCGGGCCCAACGGGGTGGGCAAGTCCACCCTGCTCCAGATCCTGGCTGGACTACTCCCGCCCGATGCTGGTCGGATCACCCGAGATCCCCCCTCGGCCACGGTGGGCTACCTGGCCCAGGAGCACGAGGCGGGGGTGGGGGAGTCGGTGCGGGAGTGGCTGACCCGCCGGACCGGGGGAGCGGATGCGGAGGTCGAGTTGGCCGCCTCGGCTGCCGGCCTGTCGACGGGCGGCCCGGCCGCCGAGGAACGCTACGAGGCGGCCCTCCAGCGGTTCGGCTCCCTCGGGGTGGCCGACCTCGACGCCCGCATCGACGCAGTGCTGGTCGACCTTGGACTTGGTCCGGGGGTGGCAGCCCAATCGGTGTCGACTCTCTCGGGTGGTCAGCGGGCCAAGGTGGCGCTGGCCGGCGTCGAGCTCTCGCGCTTCGACCTGACCCTGCTGGACGAGCCCACCAACGACCTCGACTTCGAAGGGCTGCAGCGCCTCGAGGGGTGGGTGCGCTCCCGACACGGCGGGATGGTGGTCGTCTCGCACGACCGGGACTTCCTCGGCCGCACGGTGGCCACGGTGCTCGAGCTTGACGTCCACCGCCGGACCGGCCACGAGTTCGGGGGCGGATGGAGCGGCTACCTGGCCGAGCGGGTCAACGCCCGACGGCACGCCAGCGAGGAGCACGAGCTCTACCAACGGCGGAGGAGCCAGCTGGACGAGCGGGCCGAACGGCAGCGCCAGTGGGCCACCACCGGCGTCCGCAAGGAGAGCCGGCAGGCCAAGGACAACGACAAGGCCCAGCGCGACTTCCGCATCAACCGCACCGAGAAGCTGGCCGCCAAGGCCCGCCAGACCGATCGGGCCCGGGAGGCCCTCGACGTGGTGGAGAAGCCGTGGGAGGGATGGGACCTCCAGTTCTCGATCGAAGAGGCTCCCCGGGCCGGGGCGGTGGTGGCCCGACTGGGCGGAGCGGTCATCGAACGGGGGACCTTCCGGATGGGACCGGTGGACCTCCGGATCGACTGGGGCGAGCGGGTGGCGCTGACCGGGTCCAACGGCACGGGGAAGTCCACCCTGGTGGCGGCGCTCCTCGGCGCACTGCCCCTGGCCGAAGGCGAACGATGGATGGGACCCAGTGTGGTGGTGGGCGAGTTGGGTCAGGATCGGCGCCGGCTCGGCGGCGGGGGCAACCTGGTTCGATCGACCACCGACCGCCCCGACCTGGTCCGATGGACCACCGACCGGTGCGGGATTACCCAGTCCGAGGCCCGTTCGCTGTTGGCCAAGTTCGGACTGGGCGCCGAGCATGTGACCCGACGCCCGGACTCCCTCTCGCCGGGCGAACGCACCCGGGCCGAGCTGGCCGTCTTTCAGGCCCTCGGGGTCAACTTCTTGGTGCTCGACGAGCCGACCAACCATCTCGACCTTCCCGCCATCGAGCAGTTGGAGGAGGCCCTGTCCGGTTTCGGGGGCACCCTGCTGCTGGTCTCCCACGACCGCCAGCTGCTGGAGTCGGTGGACATCACCCGTTCCATCCAGTTGACCTGACGGTCGGGCCGGTCGTGGCTTCGGTGGGGGTGGCGGTGATTAGGTGGGGGCGACAACGCCGATCTACAGGAGGCCCTTGATGCTGAGCACCGTGAACGACGCCTGGCAGACCATCACCCCACCGGCGGGGGACCGACACGGCCCACTCCAGCCCATGCTGCTCGCCCTCACCGTGGTGACGGGCCTGGTGGATGCCTTCAGCTATCTCGAGCTCGGGCACGTGTTCGTGGCCAACATGACCGGCAACGTGGTCTTCCTGGCCTTCGCCCTGGCCGGCGCCAAGGGGTTCTCGCTGGCGGCGTCGGCCCTGGCCTTGGCGGCCTTCGCCCTGGGCGCGGCCGGCAGCGGTCGGATCGTCACCCACCTCGGGCCTCGGCGGGGCCGGGTACTGGCGGTGACAGCCACGTTCGAGGTCGGGGTGACCGCGGCGGCCGTCATCATCGGATGGACAGTCGCTGACCCCGGTGCGGGGGCCACCCGGTACGTCCTGGTGATGCTGCTCGCTCTCGGGGCCGGCTTGCAGAACGGCACCGCCCGCAAGCTGGCGGTGCCGGATCTGACCACCACGGTGCTCACCCAGACCATCGCCGGGGCGGCGTTCGAGAGTCGGATCGGCGGGGGCGCCAACTCGCGGATCGGGCGCCGAGGCCTGGCCGCCGGGGCCATGTTCGTGGGTGCCCTGGTCGGGGCCGTTCTGGAGCTTCGAGTCAGTCGGCCACTCGGACTGCTGGTGGCCCTCGTCCTCATGGTGGCGGTGGCGGTGGCCGCCGGGAGGCTGTCTCGGCAGGCGCCGAGCTGGGATGACCCCCGGTGACGGCCCCGTGGTCGGGCCGGTCCGGTCTCAGCCGGCCTGGGTGAAGATGTCCGGGCCGAAGGTGGCGCTGACCGTTCTGGCCTGGCCCAGTTTGGTGAGCCCGAACAGCTCTTCGACCGTGGCCAGCGTCGAGAAGTGGTTGTAGGGCACTGACGAGGTGGTACCGCCCTTGATGAACGGCGAGAGGAGGACGGCCCCAGTGCGTCCGCCCCCCGGCCCGTAGAGGCCGGGCTGGGCCGAGGCCGGCCCGGGGATCTCGTTGCAGCAGGCGGTGGCGTTGGCCGGATTCCCACCATCGGTGTCCGCCTCGTCGAAGGTGACCTCCAAGAGACCGTCCTTCTTGAACGCCGGGGAGCTGGTGATGAGGGGAACCCAGGTCTGCAGGAAGGTGTCGATGTTGGTCAGGCCCGAGTCACTGCCCGGTTGGTTGACACAGGGTGCGTCGTGCCCGTCGCTGCACAGGTTGGGAGTGATGAAGCTGAAGTTGGGTGTGGTGGCGACGGACTTCAGGTCGCTGGCCAGTCCGGTCACACCCGACGGAGCGCCGGTCGGGAGGGCTCCGGTGGCTGACCCCAGCGGCACCACTCGGGTGTTGCACAGCGCAGTGTCGTCGATGATGGAGTGGAAGTAGACGAAGGGGTTGTGGCGGGTGGCGTAGCCGTCACCGGGGACGGTCCGTTCGGTGAGGTCGGGAGTGCCGACCGCCGGATGCCCACAAACCGCCGACTCCCGGGTGGCGATGTTGCCCATGTCCTCCATGTAGCCCTTCCACGTCAGGTGGGCCTGGTCCAACTGGTTGGCCACGGTGGTCACCGAGGTGGGGAACACGCAGCCCGAGTCGGAGATCTGGCCATCGGGGGCCACAGTGGCAGTCGCGGGGAAGTCGGCGAACACCGGGCAGTCGGCCTGGTTGGACGGATTGGGGGCCTGGCCCGAGAGGAGGGCGATGTAGTTGTCGTTGGAGTTGTGGCCGATGCCGTAGTAGTCGGACAGGAGGGCTCCCGACGCCGGCAGGGAAGAGGCCAGGTAGGGGTCGGACGCGGGGTGCCCGAACGTGGTGTCGAACCCCTCGTTCTCGAGGACGATCACGAAGACGTGGCGGATGGCCGGCAGGCCGTTGCTCTCCCCGGTGGTGGCGGGGCCCGGTGCCGTGGTGGTGGGGGACGAGGTGCTCGCCGACGAGCAGGCGGCCATCAGGATGGCCAAGGCTGCCACCAGGGGAAACGCCCGTCGGATCCGGTCTGGCCCCGTCCGTCGACTCGAGGGGGTGGGCGTGGTGGTGGGCGGGGCCATGGCCTGAGTATTACCCGAAGGGTCGGGCCGTCGTGGCCATCGCCAGGGTCCGGGCCGGGCCGTCGGTCGGGGAGGGGCGGATGCCCGGTGCCTCCGACGGGGACCGATACACTCGGCCTGGTTCGCCGAGCATCCGGAGGCATCACGTGAAGATCGTTGTCGACTACGACGAGTGCGCCAGCAACGCGGTGTGCATGGGCATCGCCCCCGAGGTGTTCGAGGTCCGTGACGACGGCTTTCTCTACGTGCTGAACGAGAACCCGGGCGAGGATCTGCGGGAGAAGGTACGCCAGGCGGCCAACGGCTGCCCCACCGGCGCCATCACCATCGTCGAAGACGAGTAACCCAGGGGTGCCCGGGGACACCCCGAGGGTCCGATTCGCCCCGTCGCCCACCGGCTACTTCCACGTCGGCAGCGCCCGGGCCGCACTGTTCAACTGGCTGGTGGCCCGACAGTCCGGGGGTACCTTCGTGCTCCGCATCGAGGACACCGACGCCGAGCGCGGACGCGAGGAGTGGGTGGACGGGATCATCTCGGCCCTGCACTGGCTGTCGATGGACCCCGACGAGGGGCCGTATCGGCAGTCGCTGCGCACCGACCGCTACCACCAGGCCATCGACGCCCTGTGGGAGGGCGGGTTCCTCTACGCCTGCGACTGCACCCGGGACGAGATCGACGCCCGCAACCGCGCCGCCGGGGTCCAGACCCCGGGCTACGACAACTTCTGCCGGGAGCGCGGCCTGACCCGGGGGGACGGTCGGGCCCTGCGCTTCCGCACCCCCGACGACGGCGTCACCGTCGTGGATGACCTGATCCGTGGACCGGTCGAGTTCCCCTCCGCCACCATCGACGACTTCGTGGCCGTCAAGGCCACCGGCGCCCCCCTGTTCGTCCTGGCCAATGTGGTGGACGACATCGACATGGCCATCACCCATGTCATCCGGGGGGAGGACCTCTTGCCCACTACCCCAAGGGGGGTGTTGGTATGGGCGGCCTTCCGTTCGATGGGCTGGAAGACGGACGGCTCTACCGGGCCCGGGCCCGTCGACACGCCGGGGCTGCCCTTCTTCGCCCACCTGCCCCTGCTGGTCAACGAGCAGCGCAAGAAGATCTCCAAGCGTCGGGACAAGGTAGCGGTGGAGGAGTACCGGGACCAGGGCTATCTGCCCGAGGCCTTCGTCAACTACCTGGCCCTGCTGGGGTGGAGTCCACCCGGTGGTGAGGAGATCTTCGACACCGACCAGATGATCGAGTGGTTCCGCCTCGGGCACGTCAACCACTCGCCGGCATTCTTCGACGTGGCCAAGCTCACCCACATGAACGGCGAGTACGTACGGGCCATGACCACCGAGGCATTCACGGCCGCGTGTGAGCCCTGGCTGACCGGTGGCGGGCCACCATGGCCCGACGCCGACTTCGATCCCGGGGTGTTCGCCCGGGTGGCCCCCCTGGTCCAGGAGCGGGTGGCCCTGCTGGGAGAGGTCCCGGGCATGGTCGACTTCTTGTTCCTCGACCATCCGGTCATCGACGCGGACGCCTGGGCCAAGGCCGTGGCCGGAGACGCGGCGGCGGTGGACATCCTGTCGGCAGCCATCGAGGCCTACGAAGGCCTCACCGACCAGTGGACCCACGACCGTCTCCACGCCGCCACACTGGCCGTGGCGGAAGGGATGGGGCGCAAACTGGGCAAGGCCCAGGCCCCCATCCGGGTGGCGGTGACCGGAAAGCGGGTCGGCCTTCCCCTGTTCGAGTCGATGGAGGTGCTGGGACCGGAGCGGACCCTCGAACGGCTGCGCACGGCGCGGAGCCGGGCCCGCGACGGGGACGGGGACGGATGAGGGGACTCGGTTCGGTGGCGGGCCCGGAGATGCCCTGAGTTCCATGGTCCGTTCCACGTCGGCGAAGCGAATGGGTCCGCTCCGTCTCGTCCTCCGTATCGTCGCCGTGGTGGTCGCCCTGATCGTGGGGTACATGGCGGTCACCGCCGTGCAGGTCTGGTCGACCGGACGCCGATATGAGCCCCACCGGGCCGGGGCCATCGTGGTCATGGGGGCGGCGCAGTACAACGGCGTGCCCTCCCCCGATCTGGCCGCCCGGCTCGATCAGGCCGTCGTGCTGTGGAGGGGTCACTACGCCACGTACGTCATGGTCACGGGCTCGAAGGAGCGGGGTGACCGGTACACCGAGGCCCAGGCGTCCGCCCGGTACCTGATGGCCGCCGGTATCCCCGGGAAGGACATCTTCGAGTCGGGCGGGAGCGACTCGTGGGAGAACCTGGCCCTGGCGGCACCGGTGCTCCGGACCCGGGGGGACGGTACGGTCCTCATCGTGAGCGACCCGTTCCACGAGGCCCGCAGCCTGTCCATCGCCACCGATGTGGGCCTGCACCCCTACCCGACCCCGGCCCTGCACTCGCCCATCACCGGATGGTCGACCGTCCCATACTACGCCAAGGAGACCCTCGGAGTGGCCGTCGGGCGCATCATCGGGTTCGACCGCCTGAGCTCCCTCCACACCTCGTTCGGGGCGAACCCGGGGATGGGCGGATGACCCGGAACGTCCTGTTCATCACCGTGGACCAGTGGCGGGGGGACTGCCTGTCGGCCCTGGGTCACCCGGTGGTCTCCACGCCGGCCCTCGACGGGCTGGCCGCCCAGGGCACCCTGTTCGCCAACCACTGGGCCAACGCCGCACCCTGCGGTCCGTCCCGGGCCTGTCTGTACACCGGCACCTACCTCCACCACAACCGGTCATTGCTCAACGGGACCCCGCTCGACGCCCGCTTCACCAACGTGGCCCTCCTGGCTCGCCAGGCCGGGTACGACCCGGTCCTCTTCGGCTACACCGACACCAGCCTCGATCCCCGCACGCTCCCGGCCGACGACCCCCGGCTCCGCTCCTACGAGCAGGTGCTGCCGGGCTTCCGGCCGGAGGTGTTCGACCCATGGGAGGGTGGGAGCCCGGCGTGGGGACGCTGGCTGGCCGGGAAGGGCGTCGACGTACCGTCGGATCCCAACGATCTCTACGGCCCGATGCCCGGCTACCCGGGTGCCGACGCCCACGGCTCGACCTGGGCTCCCACCCGGTACACCGCCGAACAGTCGCAGACCGTCTTCTTGACCGACTCGGTCATCGAGTGGCTGGATCACCACGGAGCGGAGCCGTTCTTCCTCCACGCCTCGTTCCTCCGCCCACACCCACCCCGACGCAATCCGGCCGGCTACCACGACCGCTACGACCCCGACGACCTCCCGCCGCTCACCGCCGCGCCGACCAAGGACGAAGAGGCCGCTGCCCATCCCTTCAACCGGTTGGTGCTCGGCGTTCCCGCCGCAGCCGCGCCCGACGACGAGGGCGAGCGTCGCCAGATGCTGGCCACGTACTACGGGGCTATGGACGAGGTCGACGACCAGCTGGGTCGGCTGTTCACCTATCTCGACTCGTCAGGACTGGCCGACTCCACCCTGGTCGTGCTGACCAGCGATCACGGTGAGATGGGCGGTGACCACTGGCTGTTCGAGAAACTGGGCTACTGGGACGAGTCCTACCACGTCCCGCTCATCGTCCGTGATCCGGATCGGTCCGCCGATCCCGGACGGGGCCGTGTGGTCGAGGCCTTCACCGAGTCGGTGGACGTGCTGCCCACCATCTGCCATTGGCTGGGGGTCGAGGTACCCCTGCAGGCGGACGGGTTCCCCCTCCAGGCCTTCACCACCGGTGAGGGGCTGGGCCCCGACGGGGCACCCGAGCACTGGCGGCACGAGGCCCACTGGGCCTGGCACTTCTCCAACCCGGCCACCCGGGGGGCCGAGGTCCTCTTCGGGATACCCATGGCCCACTGCTCCCTCGAGGTGGCCCGGGGTTCCGAGGGCAAGTACGTCCAGTTCGCCGCCGACGGCGACCTCTTTCCGCCGATCCTGTTCGACCTGACCACCGACCCCGGTCAGTTCCGCGACCTGGTGGCGCAGGGGGAGGGTGGTGAAGCCGGGTGGCGGGCGGCCCAACGCCTGCTGCAGTGGCGGATGCGCCACGACGAACGCCAGCTGTCGGGGACGGTCCTGACTGCCGACCGGGGCCCGGTGTCGGCCCGAGACGAGTGGCGTTGAGGGGGTCCGTGCCCTCGGGTCAGGCCGGGACCGGTCTACCCTGCTCGAGCACTCGGAACTGGCGTCCCGGGTCGTCGGCGGGAACTCTCGTCTCCCGGCCATCGCCGTCCACGTGCACCACCTCGGCGCCGTCGGGGGCGTACTGGGCGATGTAGGCCCTCCGCACTCCAGGGGTTCGGTTGGCCCCAGTGCAGCGCGGGGTCAGGGAGGAGAAAACCACGATGCCACCGCTGGCGGCCGGCACCGGCACCGCCTCGGCCGGGTCCTCGAGACAGACGAGGCCGTGCGGGGTGATGGCGTGGGCCAGGGTGCCGCGGCGGTGGGCGCCGGGGACGACCCACGGACAGCCGTTCTCCTCGTCCACATCGGAGAGGGCGATCCAGCCGGTCAGGTACTGCTGGGGATCGATGAAGGCGTAGCCGTTGTCTTGATACCAGGGGAACGACGACGTCGTGTAGGGCTTCTTGTAGACGGCCTGGTCCCAGTAGAGCCGGACCTCGGGACCGATGAGGTCGGCGCACAGTCCGAGCAGCACCGGGGAGCGTGCGAACTGCCGGAGCACCTCAGAGGTCAGTACCAGATGGGTGGAGAAGGTGATCTCGTCGGCCCGGCCGATGAGGTAGGTACCGCCCTGTTGGCGCAGCCACTCCTCCTGGCGCTGCTCAAGCGGGTCGACGGCCGCAGTGACGCGGTTGATCGTTTCGTCGTCGAATGCCTCCTCGATCAGCACGTAGCCCTGCTCGTCGTAGTGGTGGGCCTGGTCGTCGGTCAGGAACTGAAGCGGTCCGGAGACCGGTCGCCACTCGAAGGCGTGGTTGAGGGAGTGGGGTCTCACGACCCGTCCCCGAGGAGGAGGCTGGGCAGGTCGGCCACCGAGTCGATCAGATGGGTGTGAGGAGCACGGGCCAGCTCTGACCTCGAGTGGGCCCCGCTCAGCACCCCGACCACGTACGAAGCCCCCGAGCGGGTCCCGGCCACGAGGTCGCTGGCCGTGTCTCCGACCACGGCCACCTCGGCCACATCGTCGATGTGCAGGCGCAGCACGGCGCTGAGGATCATGTCGGGCCAGGGCCGGCCGCGACCGGCATCGGCGGGGGAGAGGGCCAGGTCGATGGCGCCCTCCCAGCCCAGGCAGGCGATGATGCGGTCGCGAGTCGCCGGAGAGAAGCCGGTGGTCAGGCAGATCCGGAGGCCTTCCTGGCGGAGCACAGACATGGCTGCCTCGGCCCCGACCATGGGGGCCACTTCGCCCCGCTCCACGGCCTGATCGAAGGCTGCCTCGAAGGCCCGGTTGGCCTGCTCGGCCTGGTGCCGATCACCGCCGAGCAGCTCGGTGAAGACGGCGATCTTGGACTGCCCCATGGTCCGCCGGACGTAGGCCGCCGGATCGTCCCGCAGGGCCCCGGCGGTCAGATCCACGGCGTCGAGGGCCTGTTGGAATGCCTCTTCGACGGCTCCGTCGTCGGCCACTGTGGTTCCGGCCATGTCCAGCACCACCAGTCGGATGGGGGAGGTCATGTCCCTATCCTGTCCCAGGTCTCTTCGGCGATGGCGGGGGCGAGCGTCATTCCCCGGCCGGCGGTCCCGGTCATCACCACGATCCTGTCGTCCACCGGTTGGGTCAGATACGTGCTCCCGTCGGTGGTCAGGGAGTAGACGCCGGCCCACCGACGCATCACCGGCGGGAGCGACCAGCCCAAGATGCCTTCGGCCCGATCGATCAGCCGGTCGTAGGGCGCCTGGTCGACGGCGAAGTCGAACGGCTCGTCGTAGACATGGGTGTCTCCGATGGTGAGCCCGCCACCGGCCCGTTGGACCAGGAGGAGCTGTCGACCCCAGGTGGTCGTGTCCTCGTCCGCCGGCGGGAGCGCCGACCGGCCGGGCAGGTCGAAGGCGGGGTAGTAGCGGAGCGTGTCGCCATCGGCGATGGCGGTGCCCAGCGTTTCCGGGGCCGGAGCGGTCTGCATCATCTGTAGTCGGCACCGGGCCAGTGGGGCGGCGTCGAGCGCGGCACCGACCCGGCCGCCGATACCGGACCGGCGGTCACCGATGCAGAGGAGAGCCACGCTGCCAGGGTGACGGTCACCCAAGTGGTACACCACCGTGGCGCCATCGGCGGCCCCGCCGGTGCCAGCCTCCACGTCGACGGCCTGACGTCCCGGCAGCCACCGATAGGCGCTCGTCTTCCCGAGGGCTGAGCGGAGGGCCCCGAGGACTGACACGGGCTCAACGACGGCGTCGGTGCGGCAGAGCAGTCCGCCCGCCCCGGTGCCGCGGACCGCAGGGTTGACGGACCGGACCCCGACGGCGTCGAGGAGCTCCAAGCCCCTCGTCGAAGCGTCGGGGCGGGCGACGGCCTCGGCCATCAGCGAGAGCTCGGCGGCAGTGCCGGCCACGGTGAGGGAGCCGTCGGGACGAAAGCCGATGTCAGGGAGGTCGGCGGCGAGCTCTTCCCAGCGGCGACGGGCCCGGATGGCCAGGTCCAGTTCGGGCCCGGGGGCCCGACCACTGACCCAGATCAGGCCAAAGTTGCGGACTGAAGCCAGGCGGGGCCCGGCATCCGCTTCGAGGTGGAGTACCTCCCACCCCCGTCGGCAGGCCTCCAGGGCGTGCATCGTGCCGATGATCCCGCCGCCCACGATCACCGCTCGTTCCAAGGCCATCTCCGGTCGATCGTAGTGAGGACCGGCTTGGGGTCGGGAGGACCGGTGATCGGCCAGGTCGTTGGGTTGAACGGCGGTCAGAGTGGGCCCTCACGGCGGCCGGACCCCGGGCCGTCCACGAGGTGGTCCGGGTCGGCTAAATTGACGGTTCGCCCATTCGGGGGTGGCGCAACTGGCAGCGCGCAAGATTCTGATTCTTGAGGTTGGAGGTTCGAGCCCTCCCCCCCGAGCCCATGCGGTGCTCCCACCAGGAGCGCCGTGAGGCGCATTCCGACAGGAGTACGCCACCGGATCGTTCCGCAGGGAGTGTTCCGGACAGGGTCCCATCGTCTAGAGGCCTAGGACACCACCCTCTCAAGGTGGAGACACGGGTTCGAACCCCGTTGGGACTGCTCATCGTTTTGGCTGGTCAGCGCCCCCGCCCCTCGCGTCGGTGGCCGACTTGCCCGGTTGGGTGTCCGCAGATTGTCCGCAGCCTCGCTTATCGGGGTCACCGTTGCGGTACCGGCTAGTCCGGCCAGGGCGTCGGCAAGGACTCGGTCGCGTTCGACGGTGGCATGCTGATATCGGATTGCTGCGTTTGGGGACCGAACTCGGCCGACATTGCTCGGGGTCATCGACCAGCTCGACCACCACAACGCTGACTAGCCGTGAGAACCGCTGGCGACAGCCTGAGACTTTGCAGACGGGCCCCTTCTCGCCGCTCCGTGGCTCGCTATTTGAGGTGGCTCAGTCAGCGGGTACTTTCCAGTGGAGCCAGAGGGAGAACCGACCGAGCGAATGTTGGGAGGGGCCCAGTGCCTCAGTGAACAACTTTATTACGGCGCCGCTCCCGCGCTCCGATCGGTCCACGATGATGAGGCGTACGTGGTACTTGGCCAGAGTCGAGCGGGTGGAGGCCACAAGTGCCGGGCCGAGAGGTGGTGGTGCACCGTAAGGGTTCACCCCATCTTGCTGGGAGAGGAACCGCTGCAAGTCGGGCGGCTGCATGAGTGCCGCGCCTTCAATCAGTTGGCCTCGTGCGTCCGTGGCATGGGCGTAGCCTCCGAAAGCACTGAACCGGTACCCCATCTGCATTTGCCAGATCAACGGTTGCATGGTGAGGGCGGTTGCAAACGGGAACGTAACGGCGAGTGGCTCATTCGGGGCAATCGCCTGTGAGACTGAGGCCGGGATTGGACGGACGGGCTGGGTCCCATAGGGCCAACGCGGCAATTGGGTGGCGACGAGGGACACGAGCACAACAACAGAGATGACTCTCGCCACGTTGCGCCTACCTGGCGTGCGGTGCAAATTGTCCAGCCCGAACGCGATCACCGCGGCGAAGCAAACTGCCGTTGCGGATGAAATGCGGGATGGAAACATCCTTCGAACTAGTGGTATGTGGTCGATGAGCCGGTACGGCAAGGGCACGTGGGTGGCGTGAGCATTGACGACGAGATATGAGCCGAGCGATAGGGCCGCACTCATGAGAAAGAGCACGGTCACCAGCTGGATTCGACCGGTGCGCCGGGATCTCCAAACGAGGAAGGCGGCGAGGAGCAGAAGTGGAAGCCCGATGTATGCGCCTACTTCATCTGGATTGCTGCCGCCGAGATATCCTCCCAGACTGGTTGGGTCCGTCCCTTTCATCAGCCGCGTTCCGAGCGAGTCCGTACTCAGCGAATTCTGTTGCAACGGACCCGGCACGACGAAACTCAACAGATCGTTGTAGAACGGCGTCGCTCGCGCCGAATCCGTGACCGTGGCGTGTTCTGGACCGGCGACCAGCATCCAGACCGGATAGGCGAGCAAGGCGGCAGCGAGCGCAAGCGCGGTGCCGAACGGCACCACAGTCCGTCGGATGGTGCCCGCTATTCGCGTGGGATAGCGAACGCCAACACACACCAGTCCCATCGTCGCGACGATGGCCGTATCTGCCAGCAATTCCTGGCAGATTAGGTACTGCGCAGCGACGAGCAGGCCGAGTGCGACGCCCAGCTTCCACGGCGAGCCCCTGCGTCGCAAGATCGAAACGAACACCAGGGCGATGAACGGCGGCAGTGGCGCGAACGTAAATACGAGGTGGTCAGCCCCCTGGCCGACCATGAAGGCTGAGAATCCGTAGAGCAGCCCGCCGAGTGCCGCCGCAGGGAGCCATACGTCCCACTTGCGCAGCACGATGAACGCAGCGGTTGCTGAGAGAGGCAATGCCGCCACCATGAGCAGGTTCGTCGCGACGATCGGACCCCACAGCTCGGTGATCGGCGCTGCGACGAAGCCAAGAAGGGCGCTCTCGGTGTTCTGGGCTAGGTTCACACCGCTCGGCGCGAATATCGCGTGGGTGTAGAAGGGGTTGAGCCCGTGAGCCAGCGCATGCGGCACCCAGCCGATGAACCACGCGGAGAGCGTGTAGTCCCCCGTCCTTCCGTAGAGACGGCGGGAGATGCCCGGGAGCACCGGCCAGTAAGCGACGAAGCCAAGTGCCAGATACGCAACAATGACAGCCACCGGGGGTAGTGGCCCGCACCACGCGGGCCGTGCAGGGGCAGCCCTACTTTCTGGTTGGTCGGCCGGAGCCGCTTCAGTGATGACCTGGGTCACCCATCTCTCCGATCTTGAGCCAAATCTACTACTTTAAGATCACACTGCAGGCGAGGCGCAAGAGCGCATACGACTCGCGATTTCGGTTGCTCTCCGTCCACTGGATGACAGATCCCGGTCGCTGTGTAGAAGTCTGTGCAGCCGCGGGTGACACAGTACCCACAACGACGGTTGGGCCATCGTCCAGAGGCCACCACTCGTCCCAGTTCAGCAATGTAGAGCCCTTTGTGGGGAGGATTCCCTCCACGGCGTCGCTATCGTTGTCCGCGGATCGTCCGCACAAGGCCACAAAATCGGGCAAAACTAACGATGGGCATCGAGTGGTGTAGTTGCAGTTCAACCTGCATTTCCGCTGGTACGGGTAGCGCTCCCGTCGACCCTCTCAAGGTGGAGACACGGGTTCGAACCCCGTTGGGACTGCTCAGTGGGGTCGTGGCGACCGGCAGAGGCGATGGCAAGATTGAGCACTGCCAAGTTGCCGGCCGCCGAGGGCACTTCGGACGTTCGTCATCAGCGAGGTACCCGGTCAGTCCTGCACGTTGGCGTTGGACGAAACGATCGCCGTGACGGCCTTGCGACCGAGGCCCGAAACGTCGGCGAGCTGACGGATCGACACCCCAGCCCGATGGGCGACTCGAATCATGTCGTCACGGAACTCCGATTCCCTGGAGGCCCGGGCTGCGCTGAGACCCACTACGACGAGAGCGGCACCGGTCTCGCCACTTTCGCCACCTCGATATTTGTCCATAGCGGCGGTCGCCGCTGAAGCCTCGGCTTCGCTGTAACTCACAGTTCCTCCCTCAGCCCGAGAGCGAGCTTGTCCCGGATTGCCATCAGCAGCGGCACCCGAGGTGACGTCTCGGCTTTGGCCTCGGCATCGTTGAGATGGGCCAACGTCATCCCAAGGAGCTCAAGTGCCTCAATGCGTTCAAGCTCAACTCTCATCACCGGTCCCATTGTAACCACTAGTGGTCCGAATTGGGCCAGGGTCGGTCGTTCTCCGTGATCTCGGCGCGCCTTGCCTGCTACTGGGTTTGCTACTGAAATCCACGGGACTCCAGATGATTCGGGCGGACCAGATGGACCGACACCCCGACTGAACAGGATTGGAGCAGAGCAACCGATCCCCATAAATGGTCCCGATCGCCCTCTCAAGGTGGAGACACGGGTTCGAACCCCGTTGGGACTGCCAAAAATATCCATCCCCCCGCTGGAGGGTCACCTACTCGCCAGTGTTGGATGGAGCGCCCAGCAGCGGTCGGAGCCATGCCGCCGTGCGTGCCTCGTCCCATTCGCTGCTGGCAACGGCCAAGACCGCTTGCTCGGCCTCGTCGATCCCCGGGTACGTTCGCCACGTCCAACCGTTCATCTCGACGAACAGCCGAAGGGTCACCCACGCGGCCCGTTTGTTGCCATCGAGTAGTGGGTGGCTCTTGGCCAACCGGACGAGGAGCACGGCGGCCTTGTCGATGAAGTCCGGATAGAAGTCCTCGTTGCTCCAGCTGCCGGCCGGTGCATGAAGAGCGGAGTCGGCCAGATCGGCCTTCATGCCGGCCAGTACGACATTGGGATCGGTCCCAGTGACCGCGCTGGCGACGGCCAGGTAGTCGGAGAGGTCTGGATAGTCGACCGTCACCTGGCCAGGCGCTCAAGGAGCTCCCGGTCCTGCTCGATGATTCTGGTCAGCCTGGCCTTGAACTCAGGATTGTTCCGGCGACGCTCGACCTCCTGAAGCAAGGATTGCTTGATGGTCTCGTTCAGGCTCGTGCCGTCGACACGAGCCAGCGCCTCGGCGTCAGCGGCTAGTTCATCGGGCAAACGCACCGTGATGTTCTTAGTCATGGTGTCATGATACCGGATTAGTCGCCGGGTGGGTGATCCCGGCGAAGGGACCTGCTACTTGCTACTGGGTTTGCTACTGAACTCCAGGGAACTGGAGATGACGAGAGTTGACCCGATGGACGGGCACCCCGACTGAACAGGACTGGAACCGATCAACCGAACTCGCTGGACGATCCCGATCGCCCTCTCAAGGTGGAGACACGGGTTCGAACCCCGTTGGGACTGCCAGTGCACCTTGAACTCAAAGGCTCAACTTGTGGACTCGACGGAGGAACCGACTGTGCCTGGGGTACGGACCGAGGTCCGGATACCGGTTGGGTTCATCCGCCACGCCGCGCGTGCCTGCCGCCATCAGTCGATAGATCCCTGGATTACGATCCAATGGCAGCACTGTCTGGTGATTGCTGCGGTGACGTCGGAATCCGTGTCGTAGTGGAGGAGCGATCGTCCACCCTCCTCCGAAGCGGCGCCGGTCAGAAGGTCCCCCACCGTTCGGCCCCGATGGCACGTCGCCGACAGAAGCCTCTGTGACTGGCGAGCCCGAGAAATATGTGCCGCCCCAACCGGATCAGGGCGGGCCCCGGTGGTGCCGCCCGTCTGGGCGAAGCCGACAGAACCTGGATTATCTGAGCGATGCCTCGAGCCTGCTTGCGGAGTCAGGTTCCGAAGGTGGTGGCATCTCCGGCCGGGTCGATGATCGAGTAGCCCTTCCCGTCCGGAGTGGCGATGAGAGCCACGGCGCCGCCGTGGGCTGATCCGGCCGTCGACCCGTAGAAGTGGGCGTCCCCGAACGTGAATACCCCACCGTCCGCCGCCACCAGCCAGTAGCCCTTGCCATCAGGGGTGGCGGTGATGCCGATCACCGGCGAATTGAGATGCCGATTGCCCGTCGAGCCGTAGAAGTGGGCGTCCCCGAAGGTGAATACCCCACCATCGGCACCCACCAGCCAGTAGCCCTTGCCGTCCGGGGTCGGTGTGATGCCGACCACTGCTTTGTTCAGGTGGGTCCCGCCCTCCGAGCCGACGAACGGCGCATTGCCGTGGGTGAACACGCCACCATCGGCACCGACCAGCCAGTAGCCCTTGCCGTCGCTGGTCGGGGAGATGCCCACCACGGGGGAGTTCAGGTGCTCGCTGGCCTGTGACCCGTAGAACTGGGCCTTCCCGTAGGCGAAGATGCCGCCATCGGACGCCACGAACCAGTATCCACCGGCGGGGCTCGACGCCATGCCGACCACCGGCTTGTTGAGGGTCAACCCCGACGCGGCGGGCGAACCGTCGTTCGGAGCGTCCCCGTGGGTGGAGATGCTCCCGTCGGGCGATGCGATCCAGTACCCCTTGCCATCCGGCGTGGATGCCACGCCACCACCGGCCGACACGTTCCCGGGCGCAGTGGTGATCACACTCGAGACCTCCGCCGAGGCCGACGAGCTGCCGGCTGAGTTGAGGGCCTCGACCACATAGAAGTAGGTGGTCCCCGCAACGGCCGAGCTGTCGACGACGGTGATCCTCGACACGGTGGCTAGGGGAGCCGGCCCTTCCGCCCCCGCGGATGTGCCCCGGAGGACCTGGTAGCCATCGACCTGTGCTCCTCCGTCGAATGCCGGCGGGGTCCAGGCCAGGGTGATTCCCGACGGTGCTGGAGTAGCGGTCAACCCGGTGGGGGAGCCGGGCACGGCCGCGGTCACAGGAATGGACTGGCTGGCGACTGGGCCCGCCTGGATCACGGTCGTGCCGGACTGGTTCGCATCGACGATGCAGGTGCCGACCGAGGTGAATGTGACCGCCCCGCTGCTCAGGGTGCACCCTGTCGATGCACCGTCCAGGCTGACGATCGGGGTGAGGCCCGACGACGAGGTTGCAGTGGGGAGGTACGGACCGGTGCCGATGCTGGCAGTCGGTGCGGCGGAGGTGAATGAGATGGTCTGTGCGGCCAGCTGGACGGCACCTGCATCACAGGCAGTGCCGGAGGGAGGCGTGACACCACGCTGGTCGGGGACCGGGCACAGGCCCGACGTGGCGCTCGGGATGATCCCGATGGCCGGGTTGGTCGGAATGAGTGCCATGGTCTGCGTCGGTCCACCGTTGGCGCCCAAGGGCTCCACCAGGGACCCCAACCCGGAGTTGGACTGGTTGTCGGCGGTTCCGCCGTTCACACAGGTGGAGTCGACAGCGACGTTGTAGCCATTGTCGGTCCACGTGCCTGTGGACCGACTGCAGGACTCAGCGAACAGATCAGCGGCCACGGTGGTGGTCGCTGAACCCGGGGTACCGCCACCGCCATTGACGATGGCGGGTTGGCCACCGTTGTGGGCCGTGTCGCCCGTGAACGTCGATGCGGTGACGGTCAGGGTACCGACGCTTGCACTGCCGAAGGCGTTCTCGATGGCACCCCCGCCGATGTTGCCGTAGTTGTTGGTGAAGGTGGAGGTGGTCACCGTGGCGGTGCCGAGCCCGCTGTTGGAGCCGGCATTGTTAATGGCACCACCGATGCCGTAGGGACTGGAGTTGCTGTCGAACGTCGAACCGCTGACCACCAGGGTGGCGTGGCCGGAGTTTCCGTGGAGCGAGCTGTAGTACCCGTTCTCGATGGCGCCACCTTCGTCACTGGCGCTGTTTCCGACGAACGTGGAGTTGGTGATGGTGCTGGTACCGGAAGCACCGAACAGTCCGTCGGCGATGGCCCCACCGGCGTAGTTGTAGCTGGAGTTGCCCTGGAAGGTCGAGCTGTCGACGGTCAGCGTCCCTGTGTTGCCCGTACCGCTGGTATTGCCGGAGCCGTCGCCGACGGCGATAGCGCCGCCCCAGTTGGCGGCGTTGTCGGTGAACGTCGAACCGGTGACGTGCGCCGTGCCGGTCTGGCTGCTGCCGGTGGCGCCGACCCCCAACGCGCCGCCGTTGTTACCGTGGTTGTTGGTGAGCGTGCAGTTGGTGACGGTCAGCGTTCCTCCGCCGCCCACACTGACACCGGCGGTCCCGCCATAGTTCTGTCCATCTTCGACGGTGATCCCGCTGATCGTCACGAACGCTGACGTGTTGAGGGTCAGCACCGTCAGGGAGTCCCCACCGCTCAGCGCGGGGTTGGTCACGCCGGGGGCAGGCTCGATGGTCACCGGCGTGTTGCTCGTGGTTCCGGCGGTGGTGACCGTGAACCCACCCACATACGGTCCCGCCGAGGTCAACTCGATGATGCCCCCGGCTCCGGTGGTGCTCAGCGCGGTACTCAGGGAGCATGCGGTGTTGATGGTCGTGCAGTCACCGTTCCCCTGGGCGGTGGGTGCGGCGTAGTAGACGATTGACGTGGCACCGGCCGACGGGCTGAACCCCAAGGTGGAGAGTCCCGCGGCGAGCGCCACCGCCATGAGGAGTGCGATGGGCCGGCAGGTTCGTTCCGCTCCGTGAGATCGCAAGGCTCGCCCGCTACCGCATCGCACCGCTCCGCCGAACATCAGCCGCCTGGTCATCGTGTTCCCACTTCCGCTCGAGGTATGGAGGCTCATGGTCGATCCTCCACTGGTGAGCACCGGGTGCCGTCTCCGACCGTCGACCACCCAATGGCCCATGCAGATCATGAAGCCGCACCCGTCAGGCCGCGCTCAGCATCTCATCGGCTCGAATGTCGCCTGCCTTGATCGCGACATGTCCACGGTCCCGTCGGACCCGACAGCGGGAGTCGGAACGACGCAACGGCGTACACCGGGTCATCCCCTCGGCCAACCCTCCCGGCTCACTCCGCCGATATCGGCCACGACGAGAGCCTCAGCCAAGCTGAGGTGTCCTCACTGCGCCAATCGGTCAAAGATCTCCCGGTCGGGTCGGCGATCTCACGGAGCCTGCCCATGAACTCCTCGTCGTGGCGCACCCGCTCGACTTCGGCGGTCAACGCATCGACGACCAGCGTGTTGACGCTGATACCTCGGCCGCGAGCGACAACCTCGACTGTGGTGGCCAGCCAAGACCGCTCGCTCGGCCTCGTCGACCCCCGGGTACGTTCGCCACGTCCAACCGTTCATCTCTACGAACAGTCGAAGGTCACCCACGCGGCCCGCTTGTTGCCATCGAGTAGTGGGTAGTTCTTGGCCGACCGGAAGAGGAGCACGGCGGCTTTGTCGATCTTTGAGCGACGACCTCTACGCGGTGACCTCGCGTAGGTCACTCAACGAGACAGATTGCTCTGGGACCGAACTGGCCAACAGTCCATCGTGTCGATGCACTCGCGAAGCTGCTCGCCGGCCAAATCCTCTGCGGCGATCCGATCGTCCACCTCGGCAGGATTGACCCCGTAGAAATCGATGGCCAGCCGGATCTGCCCGGTCGAAAGTGGGAGTTCGTCAGCCGGCCCTCACGCGGCGCTCTCCCTTGCCTGGCGTCTGCGTGAGAGCCCGGATGATCTCCCAAACATCAGATCCGCCGAGCATTGCTGCCCTCCGGCGGGTGGCCTCTTCAGGTGTGAGGTCACCTCCGATGAGAGAGTTGCCCGGATCACGATATTGAACGATAGGACCCGACGCACTTCGGAACTTGGCGCTGCTACCCTCGCGCCTACCTGTAGAGAGTACTGCCGGCCTTCAGGAATCTGTCCGGCCCAACGCGAAGGCCATGAGGTAGATGAGCGGGAGCATCCGACAAGATCTGGCGTCGGGAAGTCTCCGTAGGGAGATGGTCCGTGACGCGGCGATCATGCTGCTCTATGTGTCCGTGGTTGAGATCGCGGAACTCGCCGCCCTTCCAGAGCAACACTTCAGTGACGGGCACGCCACAGGCGCATCGGGTGACCAACTGCTCGAACTGCTCTGGGGGACGGCGCTGGGTCTGGCGTTGGCGCACTGGTTCGCCTTCCGGGTGGTTGCCCCAGCATTCAAGGGTGATCACGTCTCCCGTCATGACACGTACGTCGGGATCGCCCAGCTCGGCGGGGCGACGGCCGTCGCTCTGATCTCGAGTGTGCCTGTACTGCTCTTCTCCGATGTTCGCGCCCAAGAGACCACCGGTGATGTCCCCTCAGCCCTTATCGGCATTGTCGCCTACCTCATTGCCCGGAGTGCGAAGCGTTCGCGTTGGTCATCAATGGCCTACGGCTTGACGGCGTTCGTGGTCGGGGTGCTTGTTGCCGCCGTAAAGAGCACACTGGCAGCTCACTAGAGCTTCCGGACCGAGGGTTGTGGACCGTGGGAGTTAGGTGCAGTCGCTGGGCCGTGTGCATCGGGAGTGAACCGCGCCAGCGCTTCGATGGTCGCTCGCCAGGTGGTTCGGCCCACGGTCGGTTGATGGGCGTGAGCATGATGCCCGGTTCGACGTTCAGGCGGGCTGCCACAGTTCGACCCGGTTGCCCTCAGGATCGGTGACCCAGCCAAACCGGCCGACACCGTCCATGTCCTGGGTCTCTTCGGCCACGTCCGCTCCCTTGATGCGCAACTGAGCAAGCATGGCATCGAGGTCGCGAACCCGGAAGTTGATCATGGTTTGCTGGGAGCGGGAGCCGAAGTAGTCGGTCTCAGACTCGAACGTGGCGAAGACGGTGGGTCCGACTGCTTGATGCCACAGGCCGTTCTCCTCGGCATCCAATCCCAGGCACTCGTGGTACCACGCGCCCAAGGCCTCCGGGTCGGCGGCCCGAATGAAGTATCCACCTATGCCATCCACACGCTCCACGCCACCATCATGCCAGTAGGGCCGGCACTAGCGAGTATCAGAGTGCCGGTTTTCACGGAGAGGCGACCATCCGGCCCTTCGGTCGCCGGTCGGCCCCGCGAAGAACGCGGCCGACCGACGGGCGAATGCATGACGTGCGGTGATGACAGATAGGGTCATTGAGGAGGGTGACGCTCCACTGGGAGGAATGATTCGATGAAGTACCGCAACCTCGGTTCGACCGGGATCAAGGTAAGTCCGCTGTGCCTCGGGTCCATGATGTTCGGGGCGTGGGGAAATACTGATCACGACGACTCGGTCCGGATCATTCACGCCGCTCTCGACGGGGGCATCAACTTCATCGATACCGCGGACATGTACGCGGCCGGTGAATCGGAGGAGATCGTCGGCAAGGCTCTGGTTGACCGGCGGGACAAAGTCATCCTGGCCACCAAAGTCCACGGGCCGATGAGCTCCGATCCCAATGAGCAGGGAAACTCCCGGCGATGGATCATCCAGGAGTGTGAGAACAGTCTGCGCCGTCTCGGCACTGACTACATCGACCTCTACCAAATCCACCGGCCCGATCCCGCAGTGGATGTCGACGAGACCCTGGCCGGCCTCACCGACCTGATCCGCCAGGGCAAGGTGCGCTACGCCGGATCTTCGACGTTTCCGGCCTCGTCGATCGTGGAGGCCCAATGGACCGCTGAGCGGCGGCAACGGGAGCGGTTTGTCTGCGAACAGCCGCCGTATTCGTTGTTGGCCCGTGGTGTCGAGACCGAGATTCTGCCCATCTGCAAGAAGTACGGAATGGGGGTCATCCCTTGGAGCCCACTGGCCGGCGGATGGCTGTCAGGCAGGTGGCGCAAGGACGGCAGCGAGCTCGGCAGCCACCGGTCGTCGTTGCTACCCGACCGCTTTGATCTTTCCAAGCCTGGCAACCAGGCCAAGCTCGATGCCGCCGATGCCCTGGCCACAGTGGCCGACAAGGCGGGGACAACCTTGATCCACCTGGCCCTGGCCTTCGTCATCAATCATCCGGCAGTCACGTCGGCCATCATCGGGCCCCGCACCATGGAGCACTTCGAGAGCCAGATCGGGGCCACCGAAGTAATCCTCGACACCGAGGTCCTGGACCAGATCGACCAGATCGTACCGCCCGGACAGAACTTTCTCTCTGACGATGCCGGGTATGACCCGCCCTCGATCACCCAGGCCTGGCGCCGCCGCCGCCACCACGGCGCCTGACGGCGAGGCGCGCGACGATGGCGGCGACTTCCTGACGGGAGGCCGGGACCAGGTTGCGGGCGGTAGTGGTCGGATCCCAACGGTTCGGGCGGTGAGCCCGGTTGGCTACCGGGAAGGCGGCATCGTCCCGTCGAGAGTGTGAGAACGAGCCTCGAGTACCAGCCTCCCGTCGGACCCGAAGGCGGCGGCGGCATCACCCGAGAGAAGACGTCGAAGGGGATCACCGGCGATGGAGCTGCGCCAGCCCAGGTCGAGTCGGCTGGGCCCGCCCGTCACCAGCTGGGCGATATCCGCCCGGGTGGCCAACAGGCCCTGATCGAACTGCAGGTCGTCGGCAATCTGGCGGACCAGGCCGGTGCACACGGCCACGGCGGCTTGGGACGCCCGCGATTCGGTGGCATCGGGCGGGAGGCGCAGTTGATCAGGGGTCAACGTCCGGCCCCGGTCGACCGCCTCCAGGATTTCGTGGGCCGCTCCCTTGGCCAGATGACGGGCGTCTACCCCCCGGAGCTTCTCGAGCTCCGGGCGGTTCCGCGGCGGTCGCTGGGCAATGGTGAGCATGGCCAGATCGGACAACACGCTCCTGCGGGGACGGTCCAACTCGACGGCCCGGCGTTCCCGCCAGGCCGCCACCTCCTGAGCCACCCCTCGCGACTGACCCGTCAGTTTGCGCACGTCACCCGCCTTCCACCAGGCCTCCTCAGGCACCACCTGGCGACGTCGTCCCGGCAGCACGTGGGCGCACTCCTCGATGGCCCAGGCCAATCTGCCGCTGTGGGTGAGCTGGTCCACCATGGAGGAGCGAAGAGCCAGTAGATGCTGGACATCACCTGCCGCGTAGGCGAGCTGGTCGGGTGGGATGGGTCGACTCAGCCAGTCGGACAGCTGGTCGGTCTTCGGGAGGATGATCCCGAGTACCTGTTCGACCAACCGGGCCAGTGATGGGGTGGACATTCCGAGAAAGCCGGCGGCGATCTGGGTGTCGAACACAGTGGCCGGCGCCGACCCGCAGGCGGCCTCCAGCACGGCGAGGTCTTGGCCGGCCGCGTGGGCCACGGCGGTGCCCGTCCCGGCAAACAGTTGGCTGAGGGGCGCCGGATGGACGGCCAGGGGATCCACCAGGGCCACCTTGTCCGCCCACCCCAACTGGATTAGGGCCAGTTTGGGCCAATAGGTCCGCTCGGTGTGGAACTCGGTGTCGACGGCGTAGAACTCCTCGCCGGCCAGTTCTTCACACAGTCCGACCAACTGATCGGTGCCTGTGATCAGGGCTGGAGGGGAGTAGGCGGCACGCATCGACAGGAACGTACCCCACGCTGGAGTCCTGGTGGCACCGGTAACCGGCTTCTGGCCGGCCCGGGCTGGCTGGTCGTTGGGCCAGGATCGCTGGGGTACTCCCCGCATGATCGGCGGACGTCGTCCAACGCAGCCCTGATGTCAGCGGCGTCGGTCGGTGGGCCGGTTGATGTCCGGGCTTGTCCGGTAATTCTATTCTCCAAACGCGAGAAGCTCAGTTGCCATGGCCCGAGAATACGAGGTGACCTAGTATTCCCGCATGCCTGGAACCGATCCGACGGCCGCCAACCACGACCTCGATTCCGTCCGTGCCAAGTACCTGGCCGAGCGGGACAAGAGGTTGGTCCCCGGCCGTGCGGCCATCCGTGACCTGCAGACGGACGAGTACTTCGCCAGCTACCGGGCCGATCCGTTCTTGCCGTTCATCGAGCGCCAACCGGTGGCTGATGAGGTCGATGTGGTGATCGTCGGCGGGGGGATAGCTGGAGTACTCGCCGGGGCCCAGCTGCGCAAAGCCGGGGTCGAGCGCATTCGCATCATCGATCAGGCGGGCGGGATCGGGGGCACCTGGTACTGGAATCGCTACCCGGGGGTCATGTGCGACGTGGAGTCGTCCATCTACCTCCCGATGCTCGAGGAGCTCGACTACATCCCTACCCAGCGCTACGCCTTGGGTGAGGAGATCCGGGCCCACCTGGAGTCGGTCGCCCAACGATCCGACCTCGTGGACGATGCCCTGTTCCACACCGGGGTGACTAACGCCGAATGGCAGGAGGACACAGCTCGGTGGCGGATCCACACCGATCGCGGCGACGAGGTCAGTGGCCGCTGGTATGTGCTGGCGGTGGGGATCCTCAACCTCATGAAGCTGCCCACCATCCCGGGTATGGAGGAGTTCGCCGGCCACTCGTTCCACACGGCACGATGGGACTACGGCTACACGGGTGGCGGACCGGGCCAAGCGCTCTCCGGACTGGCCGACAAGGTCGTCGGCCTGATCGGAACCGGGGCAAGTGGGATTCAGTGTGTTCCTCCGCTAGCCGAGTCTGCGAAGCACCTCTACGTGTTCCAACGCACGCCGTCGGCCATCGGCGAACGGGGAAACCGGCCCACGGATCCCGAGTTCGCACAGGGACTGGAGCCCGATTGGCAGCGGCACCGGATGGACAACTTCCAGGCCATCTTGATGGGCAAGCCCGTCGACACGGATCAGGTGGACGACGGATGGACGCGCCACTATGCGGCCGTTCAGCACCCTCCCCGCGTGGAGGGCATGACCACCGCCGAGTACCTGCGCGGCGGTGAAGAGCTCGACTACCAGATCATGGACGCCCATCGGCGGCGGATCGACGATTTGGTGGCCGACCCGGCTACGGCCGAGGCTCTGAAGCCGTACTACCGCTACCTGTGCAAGCGCCCGTGCTTCCACGACGAGTACCTCCTGGCGTTCAACAATCCCAACGTCACACTGGTCGACTGCCCTGGTGGGATCGAGCAGATCACCGGGGAGGGCCCGATCGTCGACGGGCAGCAGTACAAAGTCGACTGCCTGATCTACGGGACCGGCTTCGAAGCCGAACTCACCCCCCTGTTCCGTCGCGCCGGCCACGACATCGTGGGTCGCGGCGGTGTCACCCTGGCCGAGAAGTGGGCCGACGGTGCCGCCAGCCTCTTCGGGATGATGAGCCGTGGCTTCCCGAACCTGTTCGTGATGCCCGCACCGGGGCAGCAGGCCGTGGTGACGGTCAACTACACCCAGCTAGCCGTGCTCGGGGCCGAGTTCATCGGCCGCGCTGTCGGGCTTCTGGAGGAGAAGGGCGTGGGGGTTATCGACGTGAGCGCCGAGGCCGAGGAAGCGTGGACGCAGACGATCGTCGACACCTTCGTCGACGCCAGCTCCATCATGTCGGCCTGTACTCCGTCCCGCATCAACCTCGAGGGCCACCCGGAGGGCATGAACCCCCGCAACAGCAACTACGGACGCGGGTTGGGTGACTGGTTCGGCTACCGAGAACTGCTTGAACAGTGGCTCGAGGCAGGAAGCTTCGAGGGCCTGGAACTGACGGTACGGTCCACGCCGTCATGAGTGGGCGCCAGCGGGTCGCCGTCGTGACCGGCGGCGGGGGTGGGATCGGAGCAGGCATCGCCGAAGAGCTCGGCCGTGGTGGGTGGTTCGTCGTCACCCTCGACCCGCTGGTGACCCTCGACGGCACCGAGCAGCTCCCCGAGCCCGAGGAGACCACGGCCGGTCGCATCGTGGCCGCGGGTGGCTCGGCCCAGGCCTCGGCGGTGTCCGTGACGGACGGTGAGGCGGTCACTCGTCTGTTCCAGGCGCTGGTCGATGAGCACGGGGGACTCGACGCCGTCGTCAACGTGGCCGGCATCACCCGGCAGACCTACTTCGGAAAGGGCACTGAGGAGGACTGGCTGGCCGTGCTGACCGTGCACCTCCAGGGCTACCTCAACGTGCTCGATGCAGCCCTTCCGCTCATGGCCGCCGCCGGGCACGGTCACATCCTCGGGGTCACGTCCGGTTCCGGGTGGCGAGCGGCCGATGCCGGTGCGTACAGCTGCGCCAAGCGGGCCGTGGCCGCCCTGACCTGGCAGCTGGGCCGCCAGGCCCCATCGGGAGTCACCGTCAACGCCATGTCACCTATCGCCGCCACCCGGATGATGGCGTCGGCTCTCAAGCGAGCTCGAAAGGCGGGCCGGTCGGGTGGTGGAGGCATCTCCTTCCTCTCCGTGGCGGGCCCCGAGGACCTCGGTCCGTTCGGCGCCTATCTACTCGGCGAGGAGTTCGGGTGGTGCTCCGGACGCGTGCTCTTCGCCGGTGGTCCGGAGGTGGCCGTCGTCGACGAACCCCGACTTATCGAGGTGGTGCGCACCGACCATGTCGTCTCCCTTGCCCACATGCTCGACGAAGTCATCCCTACCGCCTTTGCCAAAGCCGAGATTCAGCAGGCCAGTACCGGCGGCAGTAATCCCCGGTTCGGGCCGATCTTCGACGAGCGGTCTGCAGCCGAGATGGCAGCAACCGGAGTGCGGTCCTGCCTGGTCGTCTCCGACCGCCCGGCATTGGCCGCGCCACTGGCGGCGGCGATCGAGGCCCGCTCCATCCGTTGTCACCAGGTCGAGCTGGTGCACGGCTTCGACAACGCGGCCAGCGCGCTGGACTCCGCCGTCGACGCCTTCGGTCCGGTCGATGCCGTCGTTGTCGCTCCGACCGGCCGGCGAGGGTCCGAGGCGGGCTCGGAGGGTTGGCAGCGGGTACTCGCCGAGCACGGTGGGATTGTGGAGCACATCCACTCCGACGCCGGATGGGCCCGGGCCGCGGCCGACTACGCCGCCACCACCGGCCGCCCGGTCCGGTTGGCGACCTTGACCGACGCCACCACCGCCGGAGGACGCAGTCGCGCCCAGGCCGCGGCCCAACACGCGCGGGTGGCTGCCGGGGCCACGGAAGGACGGGTCACGGCGTTTGCCGCCAGCCTCGAGGCTCCCGAGGAGGTGGTCGGCCCGCCCGCCGGTGAACTGGTCGCCCATCTGCTCGGACACCCTGATGCCGCCACTCTGGCCGGGGCGGAACTGGTGGTGGGCGACGGTTGGATCGGGCTGCGCAGCCACCCCCGACCCATCGGCAGTGTCACCTTTGGAGGCCCCGACCTCCCGGACTGGTTGGACGGGACGCTTCGCCAGGTCGTGGGCGCCAACGGTGGCCCACCCAACGGGTCGGTCTGATGGCCGACCGACCCACCCGGGTGGTCGATGCCCACGTACACCTATGGGACCCGGCCCGCACCGACTGGTATCCGTACCTGTCCCATCCTCAGGCCCCAGCTACCGCTGATGCGTCCCGGATGTTCCGAGCGTTCGACATCGATACCTACCGGGCCGAGTCGGCTGGTTGGAATGTCGAGAAGTTCGTCAACGTCGCCGCCGCTACGGGGCGTCACTCGATCGACGAGACCGTCGAACTCGACCTCGGCGCCGCGGACCGGGGCGGTCCTGATGCCATAGTCGGAGGAATTCCTCCCACCGATTCGGTGGCCGATGCCGTCGAACTCATCGAACGGCAGATGTCCGCGTCGCGCTTCCGAGGGGTGCGCCCCATGGGTCGGTACGAAGGTCCCCTTCCCGACCTCGGAGTGCTCCACGCCTTGGAGGAGCGGGACCTGCTCTTCGAGTTGATGACCCATCCCGATCAGCTCCAGGTGGCGGCCGAACAGCTGGCCGTGTTCGATGCTCTGGTCGTGGTGGTCGAGCACACCGGGTGGCCCCGCTCGAACTCCGATGACGAGCGCGCCCTGTGGCGGACGGGAATCGATGCGTTGGCCAACCTCGGCGGTAACGTCGTGTGCAAACTCTCCGGTCTGGCCATGCCGCTGGAGTCGATGAGTGTGGATGCCTACGCCCCGTGGATTGAGTACGCCATTGAGGCGTTCGGCGTCGACCGATGCATGTTCGCCAGTAATTTCCCGGTTGACTCGATGTACGGCACCTTCGACGAGCTGTACGGCGTGTTCAGCACCGTGACAGCCGGCCTCGACGAGATGTCCCGCCTGCTGCTCTTCGCTGGAAACGCCGAACGCGTCTATCGCTGTTAGGTGGGTACGTCCCGAAACGAAGCCCCTACTTCAAAAGGGCGTTCTGGGCTTCGGCCGCCTGGTCGAGAGTGTTCTCCTGGGCCTTGGTCAGAGGAGGAGAAGCGACGGTACTCGTCGTGCTTTTGGATGCGGCCAGATTCACGTCCACCGCGGTGATCGCCACCTTGCTGCCGTTCTGCCACACCAGCAAGTACTGCGGAGCGATACGCGATGTGGCAAATGCATTCGATCCCAGGCCCGGGGGGACGGCTAACGCGGCATCGGCGCCGTAGTGGGTCTTGATGGTGGTGAACGCAGTGGCCGCCGTTGCCGCCGAGCTGCAGGTCAGGACACTGGTTATGAGGGCCGTCTGCTTGGCCGAGTCCTCGTAGACGGCACCGACCGAGCTGGAACATCCCTTCTGGGAAGTGACCGGGGACTTCTTGGCCGCAGAGAGTGTCTTTGGAAACCCTGCGCCCTTTGCATAGGTGGCGGTGAGTACACCGGCGGCGCCGGTTGGCGCGGTGGTGGACGTCGAGGTGGTGGTGGATGAGGAGCAGGCCGTGGCCAGAAGGGCGATCCCTGCTACGCCGGTCACGGCGCACCAGGCACGGAGGGGCATGCCGCGTCGCCCATGAAGGTTGGTGTTCATGAGTCAGAACGGTAGTGCCTCAAGGTAAGAGCGGAGTCACTGCCTTCTTAGAAAGGCCGGCAGCCGATCTTGCTCAGCCCTGTCGGGCACCACGATCGGGTCGTGGACTCACCTACCCTCCTCCTTGCCTTCTGAACCCGCGTTGTCGTCCTCAAGGCAGGGCTGATCGGTGCCGATCATGTACCCAGGCGGTCCGGACTGCCGCGTGGCGCACGTTCAGCGTTGGCGGCTGCCGTGTACCGGGACACGACGAGGGGAGCCCACGGCATGCAGAGCGAGGCTGGCCATCCCTACGGCACGGTACGTCTTGGATCTCTGTTGATGGCCGCATCGTTTGCCGTCCTGGTGGTCCTGGGCGCATCGGGGCCGGCGCTGGCCACCTCGTCGTCCTCGGGTCCGAAGTCCGCAGGTCTCATCGTCGCCGAGGCCCGTACCGCCATGCTAGGGGCTGGCTCGGTCAGCGCCCATGGCCGAGGGACCGCCACCCTTCCTGGCGTCGGAAAGGTGGTCGTCGTTGAAACCGACTACTCCGACGTCACCTCCGGCAGCCAGGAGGTCACCATGACGTCGGCGACGAGCACCACCACCACCCTTCCTTCGGCCACAACGCTGGACGTGGATGGCGTGGTGTCGGTCAAGGCCAACAGCTCGTTCTGGACGGCCACGGTTGGCATGGGGACGGTGGCGGCTGATCAGGTGGCGGGACGGTGGGTGCTGATCCCACCCAGCAGCCCGGCGTACCCCTCGGCGGCCGCCGACCTCACCATGCCCAGTCTGACCCGGGACATGTTCCACGCCGCCAGCTATCACCGGGGCCGCGTCCAGACGGTCGATGGCCACCGGGTCATCGCCGTCAGCTACACGAACACCGGGAACGACTCCGGTCCGACGACCTGCTTCGTGGCCGTGGACGGATCGCACCTTCCGGTGATGGTGACGATCGGTGGTCTGTCACTCCACCTCGGGTCATGGGGAAAGCGCCAGGCCGTGACCGTGCCAATCGGGACCGTGCCGTGGCCCGAACTGCATTCGTCGACAGCCTCCGGGCTCCCGGTGGTGGCCTAACCTGGAAAATTCGTCTGGCCCCTGAATCGACGGTGCGCGCGTCCGCGTAAAAGCCCCCCTCAGCTGCGAGAATGTGAGTCGCGAAACGAACATTCAACGCAACCAAGGAGGGCTCCTTGAAAGTGAACGATAGTCGCGCCA
>JBBQWW010000007.1:0-88759 GCA_038210245.1 Acidimicrobiales bacterium | reverse complement strand
GGACCGCTCGAGTACTGGCTCCTCGGCCCGTTCGTCCACCTCGACCCGGGCCAGGGCGTGCTGTTGGGATCGGCCGCGCTGTGCGCCCTCATCCTGTCGGTCACCATCGAGGTGCTGTGGCGGACCAGTGGCACCTGGGCACCTGTCATCTTCACCTTTGTGATCGTAGACATGGCCATCGTCTCGCCGACACCGTTCGTGGACCCGGTGTGGAACAACTCGTTCGGCTTCTTCTGGTTCGCCGGGTATCTCGGGGTGGCCTTCGCCGTGGGCCAGGGGAACCTCCGCTACTTCCCGTTGCTCCTGTTCATGGGCTCGGTGGCCGTCGACTCGAATCTCCTCTACCTGCCGACCATCGGGCTGCTGCTGGTGGCCAGTGCGGTGGTGGGTTGGCGCGCCCGACGTCCCGACGACCGCCGCTGGCTGGGGTGGACGGTGGTGGTGGCCGTGGCGTGCTGGGTGGGCCCGCTCTACCAACAGCTCTTCGAGGCCCGCCCCAATCTCTCTCTCCTCCTCCGGCCGACCCCGAAGACGGAGGGGTGGGCCCTCGGTCTGCGGGCGCTGAGTAGGGCGGCCTCCCTCAACCCCGTCTGGGCCGCGCCTCGACCTACCGATGAACTCTCCTCCTACGCCGACATCGCCTCGCGGAACGTGTTGGGGGGCCTGGTAGTGGTGCTGGTGGTTGCCATCGCCGTGGCGGCGTGGAGAAAGGGGGAGTCCGCCCTCCTCAGCTTGTCGGTGGTCACCCTGGCCGGTGCGGCCGGCATCGTGATCCTGTTCGCCCGCACTCCGGCCAACGACCTGTTGGCCTTCATCTGGGTGAATCTGGCCGTGTGGCTCGTGGGGATCTGCGTCTGGCTGACCGTGGCCCTGGCCCTGATCACTGCCCTTCGGCCACAGCTAGCCGAGGTCCGGGGCCAGGTGGCCGAGGTGAGGACCCAGTTGGGTCGTCCGGGCACCCGGTTCTCCGGACGCGCCCGACGCCTGGTCCTGCTGTCGGCCCTGGCGGTGGCCGGGGCGGTGGCCGCGCTGGTTACCACCTTCCCCTACGGGAACCAGTTCCTTCTCGACTGGGCGGGCGTGGGCCGGGTCCAGCAGATGACCACCGCCATCCAACAGCACATACCGCACGGGAAGGTCGGGTTCGGGATCCTCTACCGGGGTCGGGACTTCTACCAGTCGGCCCAGGACCAGCACGGGGTGGCCTACCTCCTGCTGGCCGGCGGATGGGTCCCGGGCATGGAGCCCCAGTCCGACCAACTGCTGGGCCTGCCCATCGACCCGAAGCACCCCTTCGTGGTCCTCGGCGAGGACGGCCCCCGGTTCACCGGGGCCACCTACTACCCGGTGTACCAACCGTTCTGGTTCAACCGGAGCGGCTGACCGGGTGGGGACGGGCACCACCTCGGACCCCCGGCCGAGCGGTCAGCTTCAGGCATCAGCCTCCGAGCTGTCGCACGTTTATCCGGAGGAGCCACTGACTGGTGGTCGCCGGCGCCGAGTGACACGAGTAGTCACCGAGATTGCAGGCCGCCGTGGTCTCCACCTGTTCGACGGGTAGCCACAGGTAACCGGTGCTCGGATCGATGGTCCCCTGGCGGGGCCCGATGACCACGGTGTTGCGGTCGACCAGGGAGTTGATGCCGTAGTCGAAGGCGGTGCCGATGGCCCAACTAGATCCGGGGCCCGGAACCACCGGGAGCAGGACCCCTGAGATGCTGGCGAAGTACAGCGCTCCAGAGGCGGTGTCCTCGGTGATGGAGCGGACGTCGCCGAACCACGGGGAGGTGGGCAGGGTCAGATCGGGAGGGCAGGTGTGCCCCCAGTTGGCCACCGTCGAGCTTCCGACGCCGCACGACCCCGACGACAGTCGGCCGTTGATGGAGGCCGCGCCGTACTCGACGATGTTCCCTCCGGGGGTGAAGTTGGTCAGCGATTCAGCGGCCCAGAGGTTGCCGTGCTGATCGAAGTGGGCCGTCTCGAAGTAGGCGGTCTGTCCAGCGACGCTCTGTCCGGGCAGGAAGGGCATCGACAGCGGGGTGATGGCCCCGTTGGCCGGGTTGAACTGGAACAGCTGCATGGTGAAGGTGGACTGGACCATGGCGCCACCGGCGCCGGTGGTGAACACATCGAAGATGACGGCGAACCGCTCCATTCCGTTGTGGGCGACCGGATCGACATCCACCTCTCGGGGGAAGGCGTAGACCGGTGGGCCGCTGGACGTCACGTTCGGATAGTTGAAGGACCCCACCAGTTGGCCGTTGGGGCTGAGCACCATCAGCCCACCGCTGTACTTGTTGTTGGCCGTGTCGTCGTAGTACTGCCCGACCACGATGTCGCCGGACGAGGGCAGGACGTCCATGGTGGCGGTGCCCGGACAGTCGCTGACCGGCGGGGAGACGTAGGGGTTCTGCACCGTACAGGTGACGCCGGAGGGGTCGATGGAGTGGGCGATCTGCCCGCTGCCCGGTACCTCCTGGTACGTCCCACCGGATGCCGGTGCCACGTAGCCGAACGTGGGGTACTGGCCCTGAGTGGTGGTGTCCCAACCGCGGTAGGGCCACGACGAGAGGAAAGCCACCTGATGGGCGTGCCCGGGCACCGAAGCCAGAGCGGCGACGTCGGCACCACCGGTCGGATACCCCGGCTCGACCTCCCGGGTCTGGCCGGTGGACGTTGGGATCACCACGTTGTGGAACGAATTGGTCGACGGAGTGAACACGGAGAGGGCCATGGCGTCGGCGGTGGCCTGACTCTGGTTCGAGGTCTGGGGCTCGCCACCCATGACGATGCTGCCGTCCGGTCCCAGCACTGCACCCATGACCGCCTGGCCCGGCAGAAAGCCCCAGCCGGGGACGGCATCGGTGTAGAGGCTCTGACCACCGGACAGGGCGGAGGCACCGCTCAGACCGCCGAAGCTGCCCGACGCGCCGTAGACCACCTCGGTGGCCGAACCCAGGTCGGAGACGGCGTGAGACGCCACAGATCCGCTGGTGGCAGCCATGCCCACGATGGGCTGATTGAGGTGGAGGTTGCCGGTGGAACCGTAGAAGTGGGCGTCGCCGAAGGCGAAGATGCCGCCGTCGGATGCCACCAACCAGTAGCCCTGGCCGTCGCTGGTGGCAGCCATGCCCACGATGGGCCGGTTGAGGTGGAGGTTGCCGGTGGAGCCGTCGAACGGGGCCGTCCCAAAGGCGAAGATGCCGCCGTCGGAGGCCACCTCCTGGTAGCCACTTATCCCCGAACCGGTGACGGCGGTGGCGGTGGCGGCGGCCCGGCCCTGCGTCAACGCCACCGGAAGCACCAGGGCGACCAGGATGGCCACCACACCCAGGACCGCGCCGCGCCGCGCCGCGGCCGTCACCTTCCCCGCTGGTCGTCGGACGAACGCGTTCATGGTCAAGCGATGCCCCTCGTGGTTGCCTGTTCCGGTATCGGCATCCGGCCAAAGGCCCTTGAGGGCCCGAGTCCTGGAGGGACAGGGGGCCTTGACCGTTGCACGCCCGCAGGGGCGGCCAGCCAGGTGGCGGGCAAGGTCACCGGCAGCGCTCAGGACGACTGCCGCGGCACCGGCTCGGCGGTCCGGGGCTGGCCCCGGTGGCCGAGCCCTACGCCCACCGCTGGTCCTTCTACGAGGACCGGCACCGGTTGAGGGTCATCGGGCCGTCGACGTTGCCCCTCGTGCCAATGGGGATGTAGCCCGCTGATCTCCGCCACATCCGGCCCGACGATCCCTGCGCAACGGGACCCGATGGTCCGGGCCGGTCCCGTGCAGCGGTCCTGCTACCCCGCGGTCGTGATCCCCAACCGTTCACATGCGTCCCGGTCACCGGTCCTGGCTCGTGCGTCCTGGGATCCCCGGGCGTACGATGGCGCATCGGCGGCCTGACTCGTCGCCGCTACCCGGCCATGGGGGGGGCGGCATCAATGTGAGTCGCTCCCGCTGTCATTGACAGGAGCCAAGCGTGACGGACATCGCCATCGACCCGAGGATCGATACCGAGCCCGGCAGGGGCCAGGAGATCGACCCGGGCGCTACCCCTCCCAGCACCGGAGGACACGGCCCGCCTCCGGTCCCCAGCTTCAACATCGTCCCGGTCCGGGCCCTACCCGTGGTGGCCGTGGTCCTGATCGGATTGGTGGTGGCCATCGCCAGCAACAACCTGTGGGCGCTGACCTTCTTCCACGTGGCCGGTGGCGGTCTGTGGACCAGCCTCGACCTCTTCCTCGGCTTGGTGCTCGGCCCGATCATGGGCAGCCTGTCGATTCCGGCACGGATCGAATTCACCACCAGGTTCATGCCCAAGATGCTGCTGATCATGCCAACCTTGGTGACCATGACCCTGGGAGCCGGGTTCCAGCTGGCCCGGCACGAGGGCAACCTGCAGACCAACTACCCCCATCACGGTTGGATCGTGGCCTCGATGGTCATCGTCGGCATCATGGCCGTCATCGCCCTCGGACTGCTCGAGCCGGCCAACCTCGCCGTGCTGTTCGAACTCAAGAAACCGGTGCCCAACGGGGCCCGCATCCAGCGTCTGATGAAGGTGTTCATCTACACAGCTGGAATCACCGGTCTGCTGCAGATCCTGACCATCCTCATCATGACGTTCCTGGCCAGTCGATGAGTGCAACCGTCGAGATGATACCGCCCGGGTTCGGCGAACCTGATGCCGAGGACCTCCACCAGGCCGACCTCCCGCCGGTCATGCCTTTCGCCACGGCAACGCTGATCCTGATCGTGGCGGGCGGGATCCTCGTGGCCGCTCAGTACGGGCGGCCGGCGAAGCTCCTCGTCCCGACCATCCTGCTGGCCGTGGCTGCCCTACTCCTGGTGGTGAGCACCGTCCTGGTGCTCCGGATCAGGCCGTTCGCCCGTCGGGTGTTCTTTCGCGTCATTGGGTGGGGACTGGTGGCCTACGCCGTGGAGGCCGGGATCCTCGAATTCGTGTTCGTCTACGACCACACGCCGACCCGGCTCCTCGTGCTGTTCACGGCCATGCTGACGCTGTTCGCGCTCGATGTGCCGCTGATGCTGGCGTATTCGGTAGCCCGCTGGCAGCCGCCGAACGCCAGCTAGCGAGATCGCTCCTTTCGGCCCTCTCCCGCCCGGACCGGCGGGGCGCGAGACCGTGACCTCGGCACGGTCCCGTCGGGCTCCGTCGATGCCCACGACCACCTGGCCGGCTCCGGAGGCGGCGGACGCAGTCCCCGGCTAGGTCGATGGGCAGGTCACCGGCAAGCACCCGATCGCATACTCCTCGGATCCGACCGACCGGGCGCTGACTCCAGGGCCTGGTCCCGACCCGAGGAGCACCCCGTGTCCACGCCCACCGTCATCCCGTCGCCGCCCCGAACGCTCCCCCCGGTCACTACCCGGCCCGACGTCGACCCCCGCCCGGCCGCTGACAGCCCAGCTCTCCGCATCGTTCCCTGGCTCGACCCCGTCGCCGACACCCATGGTGTCCATCCCTGCTCCCGCTACGTGGAGCTGTACTGGCTTCCTATCATCGGTCCGAGCACGACCTGGCTCCTCCGCCGACTGGCCTACAGCCTCGAGATGCACCCCAACGGGCTCGACCTCGACCTGGTCGAGACGGCCCGCTCGCTCGGCCTGGGCGAGCGGATGGGCAAGAACTCGTCGTTCCGGCGGGCCCTCCAGCGCCTCCGCACCTTCGAGCTGGCTCGACCCCACGGCCCCCAGGCCATGGCCGTGCGCATCCACATCCCTCCGCTGCCCCTCCGCCACCTCAGCCGGCTGCCAATGTCACTCCAGGCCAGCCACCGCCGCTGGCTGGCCGAGCAACGCCTTCCCGAACCGGAACAGATGCGCCGGCGGGCCGGGAGGCTGGCCGGTGGACTGGCCACCGCGGGGGCGGACCGGGCCGAGATCGAACGCGAGCTGGCCCGGTGGCACTTTCATCCGGCCGTGGCCTTCCGGGCTGCCGAGGAGGCGGTGGGCGGAGGACCGACCCGGCCCAGTCCGATTCAGCCGGGTTCGTCCTCGCGGCCGGCCGGGGTGAGCCCCCAGTAGGCGCCCGACGGCTCGATCTCGCCCTTGACCACCTTGTCAATCATGGTGCAGATGGGCAGGTCGAGTTGGTGCCGCTCGGCCAGTTCGAGGGCCACGCTGGCCGTCTTCACCCCTTCGGCCACCATATGCATTTCGGCCAGGATGTCCTCCAACCGTCGGCCCTTGCCCAGCTGTTCGCCCACCCTCCGATTCCGGCTGTGGGGGCTCATGCAGGTGGCGATGAGGTCGCCCATGCCGGCCAACCCGGCGAAGGTGATGGGCTGAGCCCCCATGGCCATCCCGAGGCGGGCCAGCTCGGACAGCCCCCGGGACATCACCGCCGCCCGAGTGTTGTCCCCCACCCCGAGCCCTTCACCGATGCCGGCGGCGATGGCGATGACGTTCTTGAGCGCGCCACCCATCTCACAGCCCACGACGTCGTCGTTGAGGTAGACCCGGAACAGCCCCCGGGTGACCACTTTCTGGATGGCCCGGGCCACCTCGAGGTCCTCGGTGGCGATGACGGCGGCGGCGGCCTTCCCGGACATGATCTCGGTGGCGATGTTGGGACCGGTCAGCGCCGCTACCGGGTGACCGGGAACGACTTCCTTAGTGACCTCGGTCATACGGAGGTGAGTGCCCCGTTCGAGGCCCTTGGACAAACTGACCACCGGGATCCACGGCCGGATGCACGTGGAGGCATCCTCGAGGACCGCACGGAACCCCGACGTGGGTACCCCGACGATCAGGAGATCGGCCTCGCAGACGGCGTCCTCGAGGCTGGCGGTGGCCGACAGCTCCGGCGGCAGGTCGAAGCCGGGGAGGTAGGCGGCGTTGGTGTGGTCGGCGTTGATGGCCTTGGCCACGTCGGCGTTCCTGGCCCACAGCACGGTGTCGTGCCGCGGGGCCACCAGGGTGGCCACCGTGGTCCCCCACGATCCGGCTCCAAGGACAGCGATCCGCACCTCGCGAACCTACCAAGGCCTCGGGGCCGGCCGCCGACGGCACAAGCTGGGTCGCCTGGCCCGTGGCCGCCCCGTAGAATCTGGCGCCACCCCGCCGGCCGCGGCCGGCCAGGAGCCACCTTGGCGGGGGTGGCTCCCATCCCGCTGACCGGCCGACTCAGCGGCTTGAGGGCTCGGGAG
The DNA here is from genome assembly GCA_038210245.1 of Acidimicrobiales bacterium. Taxonomy (GTDB): domain Bacteria; phylum Actinomycetota; class Acidimicrobiia; order Acidimicrobiales; family RAAP-2; genus Bog-756. Next base: position 81,601 of record JBBQWW010000007.1, on the reverse strand, counting down.
CCGAGGAATCGGGCTCCGCCGAAGGTGCCCGCGGCGCTAGGCAGAACCGCGGTGAGATGGAGGTTCTACACCTCGGCCAGGGAGACCAGGGTCCGGGCGAACGCCTCCGAGGTGACCAGCGCCACCAGGGTGCGGACCCCGAACCCGGTCCCCCCCTTGCTCAGGTAGCGGCTGTTCTCGTCGGAGCGCGACGGCCCGGCGATGTCCAGATGGGCCCAGGGGACCGTGCCCACGAACTCGCGCAGCAGCATGGCCGCCGAGATGCTTCCGGCCTGGCCGGGTCGACCCACATTGCGCATGTCGGCCACCTCGGAGTCGATGTGGCTCCGGTAGTCGTCAGGCATCGGCAGGGGCCAGTTGGGCTCTCCGGCCCGTTCCCCGGCGTCGTGGACCTCGTCCATCAACTCCTCGGAGTTTCCGAACAGCACGGCGATCTCCTTGCCCAGGGCCACCACCGCGGCACCGGTCAGGGTGGCCAGGTCGATGATGGCATCGGGTCCGGCCTCGGCGGCCAGGGTCAGGCCGTCCGACAGCACCAGCCGGCCCTCGGCGTCGGTGTTGAGCACCTCGATGGTCTTGCCCTTCCGGGTGGTGAGGACATCGCCGGGCTTGATGGCCGACCCCCCGGGCATGTTCTCGGTCAGCGGAGTCAGCGCGGTGATGCGGATCCCCGAACCCAGTGCCGCCGCCGCGTCCACGGCCCCGAGCACCGCCGCCGCTCCCCCCATGTCGGTCTTCATCGTCTCCATGCCGCTGGCCGTCTTGAGGGACAGGCCGCCCGAGTCGAAGGTGATCCCCTTGCCCACCAGGGCCAGATGAGGGACACGGCCGTCGATCTCGAGGGGATCGGCCGGTCGGTACTCGACCCGGACCAGCCGGGGGGGTTGGGTCGAACCCCGGGCCACGCCGAGCAGGCCGCCCAGCCTCTCCTCCACGATCCGGTCCTCCTCCCACACCTCGACGGTGAGTTCGGGCACGTCGGCGAATCGTCTCAGGAAGAACTCGGCGAACGACGTCGGGGTGAGTGAGCTCGGGGGCTCGTTGACCAGGTCACGGGCCAGGCCCACCGATTCGGCCAGCCGGGCCCCGCGGGCCGCTCCCGTGGCTACCGAGTCGACGTCGGCCGCAGCCAATCCCAGCGAGCCGAGGGTGTCCGGCTGGTCGCCGGTCCGAAAGTCCACGTACCGGTAGGAGGCCAGCACCGCACCCTCGGCCAGGGCCGCCGCGGCCGCATCGGCAGGGAGGGAGGGACCGTCGGCTCCGACCGGGAGGAGGAGGGCGGCAGCGTCGCCCTTGCCCACCATCCGCACGAAGGCTGCGCCGACCCGGCGGAGCGACTCGAGCCCGGCGTCGCCGGCCAGGGATGCAGCACTTCCCACTCCCACCAGCACCACATCGGGCCCGGAACCCCCGGCCCCCCCGGTGGTGTGCACGGTGACGGTCTGGCCGACCTTGCCCCCGAAGCCGTGGCGGCCGCACCACCCGGCATCGAGGGCGGTCGGGACGCACAGGGCCTCCGGCAGGAGGGTCGGATCGACGGCCAGCCGGGGACCGTCTTCGTCGGCGAAGACGGGAACGCCCACGGCCACCAGGTCGACCGACAGGGTGTCGAGGGCCACGGCCTCGATCTTCATCAGGATGCTCCTTTGGATGGGTCGGTGGGGTCGGGCTCGGGGGACGGGTCGGCCGTCAGCTCGGACCGACGACGAGAGGTGCGGGCCAGGAGATGGTGATCACCCTCGGTCCACCGGGCCATGGCCCACAGCAGGTCGGAGAGGCGGTTGAGATAGGTGGGCACCCTCGACCCCTCGACCGGTGCCGCCACCACCAGGCGCTCCGCCCGACGCACCACGGTGCGGGCCAGGTCGAGGGCGGCCGAGGCCCGGTTGGCCCCGGGGACCACAAAGTCCGTGGGCATCTCGAACCGGTCCTTCAAGTCGTCGATGTGCCCTTCGAGGGACGTGACCATATCGGCCGTGACCAGGGTGGATCCGGCGGTGAGTTTCGACCGGTTGGTGGGATCGGTGGTCACCTCGGCCATCAGCACGTAGAGGTCCCGCTCCAGGGTGGTGAGCAGCTGGTCGAGCTCCGACCCCGGCTCAGACTCGGCCCGGGCCACGCCCATGGCCGCCTGGGCCTCGTCCACCGTCCCGGTGATGTGCATGGCCGGTGAGTCCTTGCCCACCCGACCGCCGAAGAGCAGGCCGGTGCTCCCGTCATCACCCGTTCTCGTGTAGATCCTCAGCATCGGAGCGTCACCGACGCGATGCTAAACGACATCGACCGGGGGTCATCTCCACCCGGCTGGGTCCGGGGACGGCCGACCCCGGCGGGTCCGGCCCACCGGGGGGCCACTCCCCGGTAGCCTTGCGGAGCCATGGCCACCTCCAGATCCGCCCCCACCTCCAGCTACCTCCAGGCCGTCTCCCAGCGGGTGATCGTCTTCGACGGCGCCATGGGTACCAACCTCCAGCTCATGGACCTCACCGCCGAGGACTTCGGGGGTCCCGACCTAGAGGGGTGCAACGAGCTGCTGGCCGTCAGTCGTCCCGAGGCCATCGACCGGGTCCACCGCTCGTTCTTCGAGGTCGGCTGCGATGTGGTGGAGACCGACACCTTCGGGGCGTTCGCCCCGGTCCTGGCCGAGTACGGCCAGGAGCACCGGGTCCACGAGCTCAACCTGGCCGCGGCCACGCTGGCCCGTCAGGCCGCCGACGACTTCTCCACTCCGAACCGGCCCCGCTGGGTGGCCGGCAGCATCGGCCCGGGGACCAAGTTTCCCACCCTCGGTCAGATCCGCTACGCCGACCTGCGCGACGCCTACCAGCAGCAGGCCGCCGCCCTCATCGAGGGTCGGGTCGACCTGATCATCATCGAGACCGTCTTCGACCTCCTGCAGGCCAAGGCGGCCATCAACGGAGCCCGTCGGGCCATGCAGGCTGCCGGTGTCCACCTCCCCATCCAGACCCAGGTGACCATCGAGCTGACCGGCACCATGCTGCCGGGCACCGAGGTGGGTGCGGCGCTGTGCGCCCTGGAGGCGATGGACGTCGACCTGATCGGGCTCAACTGCGCCACCGGACCGAGTGAGATGTTCGAGCCCCTCCGCTACCTGACCGGCCACTCCTCGCTGCCGGTGACCTGCCTCCCCAATGCCGGGCTGCCCTCGGTGGTCGACGGGGCCATGCACTACGACCTGACCGCCGACCAGCTGGCCGAGTTCCACCGCCAGTTCGTGAGCGAGCTGGGGATCTCGGTCATCGGTGGGTGCTGCGGAACCACCCCTGACTACCTGGCCAAGGTGGTGGCCGCCTGCGCCGACCTGACCCCGGCCCAACGCCATCCCGACCCCGAGTTCGGCGCCGCCTCCATCTACACCCAGGTGGCCTTCGAGCAGGACACCTCCTTTCTGGTGGTGGGCGAGCGCACCAACGCCAACGGATCGAAGAAGTTCCGCGAGGCCATGCTCGAGGCCGACTGGGACACCTGCGTGGCCATGGCCCGGGAGCAGGTCAAGGAGGGGTCTCACCTCATCGACGTGTGTGTCGACTACACCGGCGCCGACGGGGTTGCCGACATGGAAGAGGTGGCCTCGCGTTTCGCTACCCAGTCCACCGCTCCCCTGATGGTCGACTCCACCGAGGCTCCGGTGGTAGAGGCCGCATTGTCGTGGATCGGTGGGCGGGCCGTCATCAACTCAGTCAACCTGGAGGAGGGAGACGCCCCCGGTACCCGGCTCGACTCCTTCCTCACCCTGGCCAAGGAGTTCGGGGCCGCCGTGGTGTGTACGTGCATCGACGAGGAGGGGCAGGCCCGTACGGCCGACTGGAAGGTCCGGTCCGCCACCGCCATCCACGACATCGCCGTGGAGCGGTACGGGCTCCGCCCCCAGGATCTCCTGTTCGACGCCCTGGCCCTGCCCCTCTCCACCGGCATGGAGGAGAGTCGCAAGGACGGGATCGAGACCATCGAGGGAATCCGGCGGATCAAGGCCGAACTGCCCGGGGTGTACACCGTCCTCGGCCTGTCCAACGTTTCGTTCGGTCTCAACCCGGCGGCCCGCCAGGTGCTCAACTCGGTCTTCCTCCACGAGTGCGTGGAGGCCGGCCTCGATGCGGCCATCGTCCACGCATCCAAGATCCTCCCCCTGTCCAAGATCGACGACCGGGCTCGACAGGTCAGCCTGGACCTGATCTACGACCGACGCCACGACGGGTATGACCCGCTCACCGAACTGCTGGCCCAGTTCGAGGGGGTGTCGGCCTCGGCCGGTGCGGCCCAGGAGGACCGGTCGGGCTGGACCGTGGAACGTCGTCTCGAGCACCGGATCATCGACGGCGACCGCAACGGGATCGAAGACGACCTCGAGACGGCCATGGCCGCCGGGCACACCCCGTTGCTGATCATCAACGACTACCTCCTGGCCGGCATGAAGACGGTGGGCGAGCTGTTCGCCACCGGCGAGATGCAGCTCCCCTTCGTGCTCGGCTCGGCCGAGACCATGAAGACGGCGGTGGCGTACCTCGAGCCCTTCATGGAGAAGGCCGACCAGGGGGGCAAGGGCACCATGGTGCTGGCCACGGTCAAAGGTGACGTCCACGACATCGGGAAGAACCTGGTCGACATCATTCTGACCAACAACGGCTACACGGTGAAGAACCTGGGCATCAAGGTAGGGATCGCCGACATGGTGGGGGCCCTGGAGGAGTCCAACGCCGACGCCATCGGGATGAGCGGCCTGCTGGTCAAGTCGACCCTGATCATGCGGGACAACTTGGAGGAGCTCAACCGTCGCGGCCTCTCCCACATCCCGGTGATCCTGGGCGGTGCGGCCTTGACCCGCACCTACGTGGAGCGGGACCTGCGCAAGGTGTACGACGGAAGGCTCTTCTACGGGAAGGACGCCTTCGAGGGGCTGCGCACCATGGACCGACTGGTCGAGCTGACCAAGTCCGGCGAGGACGACCCCGACTTCGGCATCGCCATCGGCGGGCGAGACCTCGGTCCGCGCAAGAGCGAGCTCCGCAAGCAGGCCGCCGCCGAGGCGTTGGCCCGGGGGGAGACCCTCCCGGCCCGCTCGCCCGAGGTGGCCACGGACAACCCGACGTTCAAGCCGCCGTTCCTGGGCAGCCGGATTGCCAAGGGCATGGCCATCGACGACGTGGCCGCCTACCTCAACGAGACGGCCCTGTTCCGCAACCAGTGGGGCTTCCGACCCGAGAACGGCGAGGACGACCCGGCCTTCAAAGAGCGGGTGCGCAGCCTGCTGCGGGAGCAGCTGGCCACGGCCACGGCCGAACAGCTGTTGGTTCCCCAGGTGGCCTGGGGTCACTTCGCCGCCAACGCCGACGGCGATGATCTGGTCATCTTCGAGGACGAGAGTCGGACACGCGAGCTGACCCGATACGCCTTCCCCCGCCAGACCGAAGATCCCTGGCTGTGCATCAGCGACTTCTTCCGCTCGGTGGAGTCGGGCGAAGCCGACTGGGCCAGCTTCATGGTGGTGACCATGGGATCGCGGGTCTCCGAGGAGGCGGCCCGGCTGTTCGAGGCCAATGAGTACCAGCGGTACCTCTACCTCCACGGGCTGGGCGTGGAGATGGCCGAGGCGCTGGCCGAGTACTGGCATCGCCGCATCCGCGAGGAGCTGGGCTTCGCCGACCAGGACGGGCCCAACCTCACCGGCCTGTTCAAGCAGAAGTACCGGGGAGGTCGTTACTCCTGGGGCTACCCGGCCTGCCCCCAGCTCGAGGACAACGCCAAGGTGGTCGATCTGCTGGGTGCTGACCGCATCGGGGTAGAGGTCAGTGAGGGCTTCCAGCTCCACCCCGAGCAGTCGACCACCGCCATCATCTGCCACCACCCCCAGGCCAAGTACTTCATCGCCTGACCCCCTGCGGCGACCGGTTCTGATGGGAGCCGGAGTTGGCGATCGTGCCACTCCGGCCTCCAAGAATCAGGTGCGTTAGCACCGGGTGATCACTACGATTGGCGGGGATGCACGAAGCCGCACTCGTCCCGTTGGGCATCACCGCCACCGCCAGCACGGTCACGCGGGTGGAGCTGGGTCTGGCCACGGTGGCCGTGGTGCTGTTCCTCGTCCTCCTAGCCGTACGGGCCAAACGGGACCACGATCAGAGGATCCGCAAAGCGTCCAGTGTCGGCTACTACGACCCCGATGCGGCCCGGTACCTCGGGAGCCCGCTGGCGCCGGATCCGGCTGGTACGGTCGGCCACGCCGCGCCCGTTCCGCTGGCCCCCACGTTCGTGGCCCCCGGTCGGACCAGGCCCACCCGACGAGGGTCTCCGAAGACGGTGACGCCCCAACCGGTCCCGGCCTCGTTCGGTGCGGTGCCGAACCAACCCCCCGGCCCTGTACCGGCCTTCGACCCGGCAGAAGCGGTACGGGCCCGGCCGATGACCGCGGCGGCTCCGGCCACCGCGATGCCGGCGCTACCGTCCCCTCCTCCCCCGGGTATTCCGATGCCCCCGGGATGGGACCGGCCTCCACCACCCGACGCCGCCACCCCACCGGGGCGGTAGCCGCCCGAGGTCAGCCGGCCACCGCTCCGGCCGAGCCGCCCAGCCTCTGGAGGCGCTGGCCCAGCTCAGCCAGTCGCACCCGGATCTCATCGGCCACCCCGGGTAGCAGGTGGTCCTTCGAGTCCTCGAAGCCACGCTCCACGGTCCGGGCCGCACCGTCGACCATGGAGATGACGAACTCCCGCCCTTCGGCGAAGGCTCGCCGGACGGCGACCTCCTCCTCGGCGGCCAGTTGGGAGTTCAGGCGCTCAGCGTTCTGTCGCAGCCCGTCACCCAGGCCCACGATGGACAGGGTCGGCGCCACCGACCACAGGAGCTCGCAGGCCAGGTGGGTCCAGATGATCGGCTCGGGCATGAGGACCAGGCCCACCCCGACGATGGCGGCCAGTCCGGCCACCACCGCCATCCGTTGGGGGAGCGTGAAGTCCGGGAAGTACAAGGGGAGGATGAGGCCCATGGTGTCCACCCCGGTCAGGAACGGGTAGCGCTGTATGCCGTTGGTGGCCCGGGTGCGGCTCATGGTGGCGGTCCCGGCCGCGGCGTGGGCCAGGCCCCAACCGATGCCGGCAGCCACGATCTTCCCGTGGGCCCCGGGCCCGTGCCGGTCGACCTGCCGGTTGGACCACGCAGCCAGGCCGAGCCCTGCCCCCACCATGGGACCCACCGCCCAGATCGCCGAGTTCGAGTTGTTGGAGGTCATGGTGTCGAGGCACCACATGGCTCCGGCGGCAAATCCGGCCGGGCCGATGTCCACCGGTCGGAGCTCCTTCCTCCGGTCGGCCGGGACGACCAGGAGCGTCGGGCCCACGGCGATCCGGCGGGCGGTGTTGGGTTGGGCGGCCTCCTCGGGGTCCACCACCACCACGGGGACGCGGCCCCGCAGCTCGGCGGCGTGGAGTGCCGCCTCGAGCCAGCCGACCTGTCCGCCGGTCAGCAGCACGGTGCCGTCCCCTTCGCCCAAGTCGAACAGCACGTCGGCGTCGAGGGCATGGTGGGCGGCGTTGTGCTGGCGCTGCCATCGGGACAGGGCCACCCCGAGATAGGTGGTCTGGGCCATGGTGTCGGTGGACAGTGACTGCTTCCACGCCGCCAGCAGTCGACCGGCCACCTGGTCGCCCGAGCCGGTGGGCAGCAGCGGTGCGGTTCGGCTCAGCAGGTCGACCACCGAGTCAGCCCCCATGGCCACGTCGTTCTGACCGCTCAGATGGGCCTGCTGCACGCGGGCCCGGAGCTCCCGGTCGTGACGGGCCCGCTGCACGCCCTCACTGCTCCGGCGGTAGGCGGCCAGGCCCAGACCCACGCCGACGCCGATGACCTGCCACCGGAAGGAGAACAGCGACAGGGGCAGGTTCCGGCGGCGGCGAACCACGGTGGTGGCTGCCGCGGTGACCAGAGGGATGACCAGGGCCGCCGGACCCAGCCGGCCCCGCCTCGACGGCCAGGGGAACACCGGAGATCACGGCCAGTTCGCAGTCGTCGCCCGAGCGTCCCCACGACGTCACGTCGACCACGTCCACCGCCAGTCGGGGGAGGAAGCCGAATCGATTGGTCCGGTCCAGGGCCATGGCGCCCACCACATCGCTGGCCGCCCAGGCCAGGACGCCGGCGACGGTCCGGGCCGACTCCCCCCGGTTGCGGGCCACGGCGATCTGGCCGGCCCGACCGGCCAGGCGGTACACCAGATGAAACCGGGCCCGCTGGGAGAAGAAGGCATCGTCTTCGGGCGATGGCCGCCACCGCCACCGCACTCGGTTCACCACCCGATTCTCGCCCAACCCCTGCTCGGTGTCGACCGGTCCGGTCCAATGCCTACCGATCACCCGGATGCCCCCGGGGGCTGGATAGCGTTCCCTCATCCGGTCGGACGCCCCTGGCCGGTCCGCCCCCGGGCCCGAAGAGTGCCTCGACCACGGCGGCGATGCAGCGTCGATGCCGGCGCCGGACAGGAGGACCATGTACCACGTGCGCGTGTCCAGCCCACTGGAGAGCACCCCCCGCATCCTGGAGATGCTCGGGGCCAGCAGCGGAACCCTCAACGTGACCGTCCATCCCGGGGCCGGACGCTATCCCGACGGCGATGTGGTGGAGTGCGACCTGGTCCCCGACGTGGCCAGCACCGTCATCCACCAGCTACGGGCGCTCGGGCCCCGCCAGCGGGGGCCGATCTCGGTGGACCGCACCGACATGGCCGTCATCCGATCCCACCGCGAGATGATCCGGCCCATGGTCAGCGATCGCGAGATCGCCCCGGTGTGGGAGGTGGTGGACGCCGCCATCCGGGCCAACGCCGCCTATCCCTTCAGCTTCTTCCTGCTGTTGATGGCGGCGGGCCTGATCGCTGCGGTGGGCATCCTGACCAACTCCCAGATCCTCATCGTGGCCGCCATGGTGGTGGGACCGGAGTACAACGCCATCCTGGGTGCTGCCCTCGGGATCACCCAGCGCAATGGCCGGCCGGTCAAGCGGGGGTTGGTGGCCCTCGGCATCGGGTTCGGGGTCGCAGTGGTCGGCACCTGGATCTTCTCGCTGATCATCCGTTGGACCGGCCAAGCCCCCCACGACTACCTCCTGGGCTTCCGACCGGTTGCCGACCTCATCAGCCAGCCCAACCTGTACTCCATTGCGGTGGCGGTCATCGCCGGCGTCGTGGGCGTGGTGTCGATCCTGCAGGCCCGGGTCAGTGCCCTGATCGGGGTGTTCATCTCGGTGACCACCATTCCGGCGGCGGCGGCCATGGGCCTGTCGGTGGCCTTCGGCCAGTGGCACGAAGCGTGGGGAGCCACCGAACAGCTGCTGTTGAACGTGGCCATCCTGTTGGCCGTCGGCGTAGTGGCGCTCAACCTGCAGCGCCGGTTCTGGCTGGGTCGGGAGGTCCGGCTACGCCGGACCGGTGCAGTCGGCGCCTCTGGCCTTCCGACTGAGGGACCGGACCGGCCGGCCGGCACGGATGGTTGGGGTGGTACGGCCTAGAGAGCCAGGGTGGCGCCACCGTCGACCACCAGGGCGGCACCGTTGACGAACCGGGCCTGCTCCGAGCAGAGGAAGGCGGCGACGCGGCCGAAGTCGGCCGGATCGCCCATGGGCCCGGATCCCCCGAGTTCCTTCATGCGGTCGGTGGCGTGGGGCCCGGGACAGAGCAGGTTCATGGTGATGCCGACACCCTCGGCGGCCACGTCCTGGGCCGCCGTCTTCACCCAGGCCCACAGCCCGGTCCGGGCCGTGTTGGACAGGGCCAGACCCGGCACCGGCTGCACCACCGAGTACGAGGTGATGTAGCAGAGCCGGCCCCACCCGCGCTGGCGCATGTGGGGGACGGCCTGGCGGGTCAGCCGGACGGCGGAGAGCAGGTTGGCATTCACGGCCGCCTCCAGTTGGTCGTCCTCGAGGTCGAGGGCCCGGGCGGGCGGCGGCCCACCGGCGTTGGCGATCACGATGTCGATGGCACCGAAGGCCTCGACGGTGGCCTGGACCAGATGGGCGGGGGTGCCGGGGTCGGTAATGTCAGCCACACACGTGGCCACGTCAACCCCCGTGGACCGCAGGGAGGCGGCGGCCTCATCGAGCCCGGCCTCGCTACGGGAGGACAGCATGATCCGGACCCCTTCCCCGGCCAGGGCCTGGGCGGTGGCCCGCCCCAACCCCTTCGAGCCGGCGACCACCAGGGCGGACCGGCCATCGATGCCCAGATCCATCCGGGGCCTCCTACCCCTCGACCACGATCAGCCCGTGGTCGGCTGCGTTGAGCGGATCCGGCGCGCCGTCCTCGCCGATGACCACGATGTCCTCCAGGCGCATGCCGAAGCGGCCGGGGAGGTAGATGCCGGGCTCCACCGAGAACGCGTGCCCCGGTTGCAGGCACTCCGTGTTGCCCACGACCAGGTACGGGTCCTCATGCTCCTCGATGCCGATCCCGTGGCCGGTGCGGTGCACGAAGAAGGAGCCGTAGCCGGCGTCCTCGATGATCTGGCGGGCCACGTGGTCGACGGACTCGGCGGACACCCCGGACCGGGCCGAGGCCACCGCCACCTGCTGGGCCTCCCGCAGCACCTCGTAGCACTCCTCCACCTCGTGAGAGGGCGGGCCGGTGACCACGGTACGGGTGATGTCTGAGCAGTAGCCGACGTCGCCGTCGAGGGAGTACGTCCCCCCGAAGTCACAGACCACCGTCTCACCGGGGCCGATGATCCGTGACCCGGGCTCGTGGTGCGGGCTGGCGGCGTTGGGGCCACTACCGACGATGGCGAAGTTGACCTGGCTGTGGCCCTCCTCGATCAACAGGGTGCCGAGCCGACTCGAGACCTGGGCCTCGGTGCGCCCGAGTAGGCCGATGGCCCCGTCCTGCAGCACTCCGGCCACCCGGTCGGCGGCGGCGGCGGCGGCCCGCAGGGCCTCGAGCTCCGAGGGGTCTTTGACCGCCCGGATCGCCGACGTCACTTCTGATGCCCCGACCCACGTGGCCTCGGGCAGCCGACGCTGCAGAGCCAGCACGGTCGTGGCCCAGGCCCGGTCCGAGACGGCCAGGCGGAGGCCGGGCCCGGGCCGTCCCGCCGTGGCCAGCACGCCGGTGACCCGGTCGAGGGGATCCTGGGTGTCGTCCCAGGACACCACGCCGAACAGGTCACCGGCATCGGGAACCCGGGGCGCTTCGAGGGCCGGGACCACCAGCACCGGGTCGCCCTCCCGGGGGAGCACCAGCATGGTCAGCCGTTCGAGGGGCATGGCCCGGTACCCGGTGAGCCACGGGAGGTCGGCCCCGTGGGAGAGGAGCAGGGCGTCGACGCCGAGCTCCCCCATGCGGGCCCGGACCCTGGACATCCGTTGGTGGCGCCACCGACGGGCTCCGGCGCTGAGCGCATCCATCAGACCGGGGCTCCGGACCTGAAGGTGACCGGCGATCCCATCGGGGACGAGGCCTCGGCGGCCTCTCGGGCGTGATAGCTCGAGCGGGTCAGTGGGGACGCCTGCACATGGGCGAACCCCATGGCCATCCCGGCCTGTCGGACCGACTCGAACTCCTCGGGGGTCCAGAACCGGGCCACGGGAAGGTGCCTCCGGCTGGGCCGCAGGTACTGCCCGACGGTCACGATGGCCACCCCGACCGCCCGGAGGTCGGCCAGCGTGGACAGGACCTCGTGCTCGTGCTCCCCCATCCCGAGGATGATGCCCGACTTGGTGGTGAGGCCGGCCTCGCCGGCCCGGGCCAGGACCCCGAGGCTCCGGGCGTAACCGGCCGAAGGGCGGACGGCCCGCTGCAGGCGGGCCACCGTCTCGATGTTGTGGTTGAGCACGTCGGGACGGGTCTCGAAGATGGTCCGGAGCGACCCCTCGTCGCCCTTGCAGTCCGAGATGAGGACCTCGATGGTGGTGCGGGGAGTACGACGGCGGATGGACGAGATGGTGGCGGCGAACCCGCCGGCTCCGCCGTCGGCCAGGTCGTCGCGGGCCACACAGGTGATGACGGCGTGGGCCAGCCCCATCCGCTGGACCGCCTCGGCCACCCGGTCGGGCTCACCGGGATCGAGCGGGAGCGGATGGCGGGTGTCCACCTGACAGAATCCGCAGGCCCGGGTGCACCGGGATCCGTTGATCATGAAGGTGGCGGTCCCATCGGACCAGCACTCGTAGATGTTGGGGCAGCCGGCCTCCTCGCACACCGTGACCAGATTGAGGTCCCGCAACCCCTGTCGAAGACCGAGGAAGTCACCCCCCATGGTGGTCGGGACCCGGAGCCACTCCGGCTTCCGCTGATCCAGTGCCACCCCGGCTGCGGGATCGACCCCGGCCCGGACCAGGCGCCGCTCGAGCGAGCTGGGGTGGTCCCGAGGCCCGAGCGCCACGGCCACCGCACCGGCCGGCGCGGCGCCATCGTCCCGGGAGCCGGAAGCCGGGATCACGGCGTCGACCGGCCCGGAGGCGGCTCCGTCGGTGACAGCCTGGACGTCGCCGGTCGGACCCCAGACCCCTCCGGCCGCTACGGCCACCGCCGCCCGCACCTCAGGCATGGTGACAGACAGGCCTTCGGTCGCCAGCGAGGTCACCGGGCGGTCGGCGATCCCGCAGGGCACGATGTGGTCGAACATGGCCAGGTCGGTAGTCACGTTGAGGGCGAACCCGTGAGTGGTCCGACCCCGCGCCGTACGAACCCCGATGGCGGCGATCTTGCGAGGCCCCACCGAACCGGGGACCGCGTCGTCGTCCAGTCCCACCCAGACCCCGGGGTAGCCCTCCAACCGCCCGACGGTGGTCGGAGCCAGACCCAGCGCGACCAGGGCATCGATGACCACCTGCTCCACCCGGTGCACGTGGGACCGTCCGTGATGGGGTCCGGATCCCACGGTGACCAGGGGGTAGCCGATCAGCTGACCCGGTCCGTGGAAGGTGACGTCGCCGCCGCGGTCCACCGGAACGAGCTCGGCGCCGACGGCGGACGGATCGACCAACACGTTTCCGGGGTCGGCGTTGCGTCCCAGGGTGTAGACGGCCGGGTGCTCGAGCAACAGGAGGTAGTCGTCCGTGGAGTGACGGCTGATGGAGCGCTGCACCGCCCACGCCTCGCGATAGGGGACCCGGCCGAGCCAGCGCACCCTCATCGGGGCGGCTCCTCGGGCACCGTGGCCACCGGCCTAGAGCTCGCCGGCCCAGTCACGTTCGTTCAGGATCTCAGAGAGTCGGGCCAAGAACCGGGCCACGTACGCACCGTCCACCGCCCGGTGGTCGAAGGTCATGGCGGCCAGCCCTACCGAGTGAATGGCGATCGACTCAGTGCCGTCGGGGAGCTCCACCACCACGGGCTTCCGGGCCACCCCGTCGGTGGACAAGATGGCCACCTGGGGCTGGTTGATGATGGCCCCGGTGATCAGGGTGCCGAACGGCCCGGCATTGGTGATCGAGAACGTCCCGCCGCTGATGTCATCGAGACTCAACCGCTTGGTCCGGGCCCGCTCCGCCACATCGCGGATCCGACGGGCCATGCCGCGGAGGTTGAGTTCCTCGGCGTTGTGGACGACGGGGACAATGAGCCCTTCGTTGTCGAGATCGACGGCGATGCCCAGGTTGATGTCGTGGTGGACGATCAGCGTGTCATCGCCCACCGAAGCGTTGAGGTGGGGGAACTCGGCCAGCGCCTCGACCGTGGCCAACGAGGCGAACGGCAGGTAGGTGAGGCTGAAGCCTTCTTCGGCCTTGAACCTTGCCCCGTGGGCCCGCCGGACCTGCTCCACCCGTTCGTAGTCGATCTCCTTGACCATCAGGGTGTGGGCGGAGGTGGCCTTGGACCGCACCATGTGCTCGGCCGTACGACGACGGATGTTGGTGAAGGGGATCACCTCGTCGCGGGCGGCCGGGGCCGGGGATGGCCCGGAAGCCACCGGAGGCGCCGACGGGGCGGCCGGGACCGGTGTCGTCGCCCCCCGGCGGTCGGCGATGCTCGGCACCCGGGCCGGAGGGGCGGACAGATCGGAGGCCGGGTGGGTCCCGCCTTCAGCGATGATGGCCTCCACGTCCCCGCGGGTGATCCGTCCGCCCAGTCCGGTCCCCCGGACCTCGGACGGGTCGAGACCGTGCTCGTTCAGGAGCTTGCGCACCACGGGCGACAGGACGAGACCGTCGGCGGACCCGTTCAGGGGAGCGGCCGGGGGCGGAACGGACACCGAAGCGGCCGGGGCCGGATCGGGCGCCAGCACGGGAGCCACCGCCGGGGACGGCTCAGGCTCGGGGTCGGCCCGCTCGGCCACCGGTGGGTTCGGAGGCGTCGATGCGGTGGCCTCAGACGGAGCGGAACCGTTGGCGGTCCCGGTGTCTCCGATGACGGCCAAGGTGACGCCCACGTCGACCGTGTCCCCTTCCTCCACGAGGATGGCGGTCAGTACGCCCTCGGCCGGTGATGGCACCTCGGAGTCGACCTTGTCGGTGGACACCTCGAACAGGGGCTCGTCTCGGGCCACCTGGTCACCCACGGCCTTGTACCACTTGGTGATGGTCCCCTCGGTCACGGTCTCGCCCAGCTGCGGCATGGTCACGTCAGGCAACGTGGAGCCCCCTTCCGGTCAGGGCCTGCACCGTCTCGCCGAACGTCTCGGAGAGGGACGGATGGGGCTGGATGAAGTGGGCCACCTCGTCGGCGGTGGCCTCCCAGTTGACGGCCAGATACCCGGCGCCGAGCTGCTCGGTGACCCAGGGTCCGACCATGTGGACCCCGAGGATGCGACCGGTCGACCCGTCGGGCCGACGTTCGGCCACCACCTTGACCATACCTTCGGTGTCCCCGATGATCCGGGCCCGGCTGTTGCCTCCGAAAGGGTCCTTCTTGACCACGACGTCGTAGCCGGCGGCGGTGGCGGCGGCCTCGGTGAGACCGGCGAAGGCCACCTCGGGATGGCAGTAGATGGCCCAAGGCACCCGGTCGTAGTCGACCGGCGTCACCGGCTCTCCCAGGATGCTCTTGATCACCACGATCCCCTCGGCGAACCCCACGTGGGCCAACTGCGGGGTGCCGGCCACCACGTCGCCCACCGCCCACACCCCCTCGGCATCGGTGCGCATGGTCCGGTCGGTGACCACGAAGCCCCGCTCGTCCACCACCACGCCGGTACCGGGGGCGACCAGGCCCTCGGAACGGGGGCGGCGCCCGACCGACACCACCACGGCGTCCACGGCCAACTTCTCGCCGTCTTGGTAGGAGACCACGGTGCCGCGCCCGGAGGGATCGGGGGTGTGGCCCTGCAGGGTCACTCCGGCCTTCACGTCGATGCCCCGCTTGCGGAACGAACGGGCCACCGTCTTGACCACGTCCTCGTCACACCCGTTGAGGATCCCCGGCAGTGCCTCGAAGACCGTCACCGCGCTACCCAGATCGCTCAGCATCGAGGCGAACTCACAGCCGATGGCCCCCCCACCGATCACCGCCACGGACGCCGGCAGCTCGTCCAGCGCCAGCACCTCGTCGGAGGTCATCACCAACGTGCCGTCGATGTCGAACCCGGGGATGGTGCGGGGGACCGAGCCGGCGGCGAGCACCACGTCGGTCCCGGTGATCTCGGTAGTGGAGCCGTCGTTGCCCGATACCTGCACCACGTGGTCGGGCAGCAGGGTACCGCTCCCGCCGAACACGGTGACGCCCCGACCCTTCAGGAGGCCGGCCAACCCCTTGAACAGCTGGTCCACCACCTGCTGCTTACGGGCCTGGCTGACCGAGAAGTCCACCACCGGCGAGATCGGCTGGTCGGCGCCGGCCGTCACCCCGAACTGGCTGGACGCGGCCACGGTGCGGAACACCGATGCCGTCTCCAGGAACTGCTTGGCCGGCACACAGCCCCGGTGGAGGCAGGTGCCGCCCACCTTGTCGAGCTCGACGATGGCCACCGACAGCCCCGCGGCCGCCCCGTAGAGGGCGGTGGCGTAGCCACCCGGGCCGCCACCGATGATGACCACGTCGAAGGTGGACTTCTCCGACTCCTGTGTGCCGTTCCCCTGGTCGACTCCCCCCGATGCCGCTGAATCCGTTGCCACCTCGGGTGCCGTGGGAACCACCTCCGTCCAGTGGTCGGCGCCCTCTGCGCCAACCGGGCCCAGCCTATCGGTCCACCACCCGGCTCCACCTCGCTACCCGTCGGTGACCGTGACCGGTCGACGCCCCCATGCCGAGATCATCGGGGACGTGGCGAAGTCCATTGCCCCGGAGTCCACGGCGGCCAGGTGGCGGTCGATCTCGTCCTCGGTGGCCAGGCCGGACGAGAGCAGGTGCTCCCGCATCTGGACGACCGTGGCTCGCTCGAGGATGGTGCACGCCACGCCGGTCACGGGAAAGTAGGCGTCAGCCGACACGTCGACCAGGCCGGCCTCCCGGAGGGCACGCGGGAGCGTGCGTCCGAATCCGGTAGCAACGCCCCGCTCGGTCAGGAGGGTCCGGAAGTCCCGGCGCAACTTGTTGGCCAGGGCCTGCTCCGGGCCGAACTCGTCGATGCAGGTCAGGGGCTGGAGCGCCGGATCGGCGTCTTCGACGAGAAGCCAGCCCCCCGGACGCAGGGCCCCGACCATGGTCGCCACGGCCTCCCGCCGCCGGGGCACGTGGACCAGCACCAGCCGGGCGTGGATCAGGTCGAAGGGGCCCGGTGGTGGAGGGTCGACCCCGATGTCGTGGACCAGCACCTCGAACGGGAGCCCGGCGCCACCCATCCTCGACACGTCGATGTCGGTGGCCAGGACCGATCCGCCCCGGTCGGACATCCAGCCGGCCACCGACGGACCACCCGCTCCCACCTCCCAGCATCGCCACCCGGCCCGAAGGCCGAGTTCCTCGAGGTGCCGAAAGGTCCAGGGATCGAAGAGGGAGGCCAGGGCGTTGAGCCGGTCACCCGCCCCGGCCTGCTGGTTGTCGAGAAGGTATCCCTCGTCCCCGGCCACCCGGTCAGTCTACGGCCCCACCCCCGAGGGGGCCGGCTCAGGACTGGACCCGCCGGCGGAAGTTGCGCAGCCCGATGCCGAGGAACAGGGCCAGAAAGCCGACCAGCACCGGGTAGACGATGTAGAGGTGCATGTGCGGGGCGTCGGTCAGGGCCGCTCGCATCCCCTCGTTGACGTAGATCAGCGGATTGATCAGGACCACGGTCTGGAGCCAGTGCCATCCACCCACTTCGATCGGGGCCAGGCGGGTCCACTCGTAGTAGGTCCCTCCGAGAAAGGTCACAGGCAGGATGATGAAGCCGAACATCAGTCCGATGTTGCGGGGCTCGAAGCTGGTCCCGAGCAGGAGGCCCAACGAGGCCATCGTCACGCAGGCCAAGGGGACCAGCGTGACGATGATCCACCAGTGGAGGGTGAGGTGGGCCTCGACTCCCTTGGCGTGCACCACCGAGGCGATGGGCAGCACGATGACGGCCGAGATGAGGCCCTGGACCGCTCCCGACAGGACCTTGGCCATGGCCACCAGCCAGATCGGGCAGGGGGCCTGCACCCGGTCCTCGATCTCGCGGGTGAATCCGAACTCCTGGGACATGACCAGGGCTACCGACTGGACACCTTGGAAGAGGATGGAGATCCCCACCACCCCGGGCACCAGCAGCGTGGCAAAGGCCGACTCGGCCACCGGGCCGCCACCCCCGCCGATGCCCTGGCCGATCTTCGGGAACACGTAGAGGAAGACGAAGCACAGGAGGAACGGCTGGACCAGCACCCTGATGATGAACTCCAGCCAGTGCTTGCGCAGGACCACCAGGTCCCGGAGGATGAGGGCGGCCAGGGCCGTCCGGCCGGCGTCGAACGTCGAGCGGGTGGGTCGCAGCTGCATGGCCTCGTGGGCGTTGGGAGCCGGAGGGGTCGCCCCGGATTCGAGGGTGCTCATCCCTCCCGGAGCTCCTTGCCGGTGAGGTTGATGAAGACCGTCTCAAGGGTGGGCTCGGTGACGGAGAGGTCGAGCACCGGGAACCCGGCCTCCTCGGCGGCGGCGACCACCCGGGGTAGCAGGCGATCCTGGCCCTTCACGTGGAGCTCCACCCCAGTTTCGGTGGTCCGGGTCCGGGTCACCCCACCGAGGCGGCCACTGAGCTCCCGGGCCAACTCGGATCGGTCGCCTCCGACCACCACGGTGACGATGGTGTCGGCGTCGACCGCCTGCTTGAGGGCGGCCGGTGTGTCCAAGGCCAGGATCCGCCCCCGGTCCATGATGGCCACCCGGCCGCACAGCTGGTCGGCCTCCTCCATGTAGTGGGTGGTCAGCAGGATGGTCTGCCCATCGGCGTTGAGGGATCGGAGTGTCTCCCACAGGGCCAGCCGGCTCTGGGGGTCGAGCCCGGCGGTGGGTTCGTCGAGGAAGAGGACCGCCGGTCGGTGGAAGATGGCCCGGGCCACCATCAGCCGCTGGGCCATGCCGCCGGACAGGGCATAGACCGAGGCCCCTGACCACCGCTCCAGCTGGAACTGCTCCAACAGCTCGGTGGCGATGGTCCGCGACCGCCGGGTCGGGATGCCGAAGAGCCGGCCGTGGAAGTAGAGGTTCTCCCACACGGTGAGCTGGCGGTCGAGGGTGTTCTGTTGGCTGACGATGCCGAGGATCTGCTTGGCCAGCGCCGGATGGGCCACCACGTCGATCCCGCCGACCAGGGCCTGACCGGAGGTGGGGACGACGCGGGTGGTGAGCATGCCCGCGGTGGTGGTCTTGCCGGCGCCGTTGGGCCCGAGGAGCCCGAAGATCTCCCCCTGGGCCACCTCGAGGTCCAGACCGTCCACGGCCCGGGCCTCCGACCCGGCGTAGACCTTGGTGAGCCCGACGGTCCGAATGATGGCATCGCCCACGCGGGGGGCGGCAGGCGACGGTGGGGAGGCGGTCGAGGTCATGGCGTTGCCGGCGAGACTACCGCCGACCAGTGGCCGTTCCGCCCCTCGACAGGACCTCGGTGGCCGGTCGAGCCGAGGGTCGCCGGACTACTTGGGTGGCATCCGGATACCGCCGTCGAGCCGGATGACCTCCGCGTTGAGGTAGCTGTTGGAGGCGATGTGGGCCACCAGCTCTCCGAACTCCGCCGGATCGCCGAGCCGCTTGGGGAAGTTGACCGACTTGGCCAACTCGTCGCGCGCCTCGTCGGGGAGCATGGCCAGCAACGGGGTGTTGAACAGCCCCGGGGCGATGGCCAGGACCCGGATCCCGACCACGGCCAGGTCACGGGCGGCGGGAAGGGTCATGCCCACGATGGCACCCTTGGACGCCGAGTAGGCCAGCTGGCCGATCTGACCGTCGAAGGCGGCCACCGAGGCGGTGTTGACGATGACGCCGCGCTCACCGTTCGCCTGTGGGTCGACGGTGGCGATGACCGAGGCGGCCTTGGTCATGACGTTGAACGTGCCGATCACGTTGAGGTTCTGGATGAACTGGAACGGCTGGAGGTCGTGGGGCGACCCGTCACGGTTGATGACCCGCCCGACCCAGCCGGTTCCGGCGCAGTTGACGGCGATCCTGAGTTGGCCGCCGTCAGCGGCCTGGTCGACGGCCTTCTGGCAGTCGTCGGGCTCGGTGACGTCACCGCCGATGAAGTTGGCGTTGGCCCCGATCTCGGCCACCACTTCCTTGCCCCGTTCCTCGTTGCGGTCGAAGACGGTGACCCGCACGCCCCGCGAGGCCAGGTTGCGGGCCGTGGCCTCACCCAGGCCCGAGGCACCGCCGGTAATGATGGCTGAACTTCCTTGGATCTCCATGGCAGCAGGTTACGGGAGGGAGGAGCGGGAACCCAAACGGGGTCAGGAGGGGCCGGTCGGACCTTGCCGGAAGCTCCCGGGCTACTGACGATCGGCGGCCTGGGTGGCCAACAGGTCGACCTGGTCGTTCATCCGGTCTCCCGAGTGACCCTTCACCCAGGCGAAGGTGACCGGGCGGTCAGGGTCGAGGGCCAGGGCCAACAGCTCCTGCCAGAGGTCCTGGTTGGCCACGGGCTTGCCCTGGGTGTTCCGCCAGCCCCGCCGCTTCCAGCCCACCCACCACTCGTTGCGGAAGCAGTTGACCACGTAGGTCGAGTCACTCACGATGTGCACCGGCCCGGGCAGCGCTTGGAGGGCCCGGATCACTGCCATGACCTCCATCCGCTGATTGGTGGTGTGGGCCTCTCCCCCGCTGTCCGACGGTCCGCCGTCAACGGCCCAGGCCCATCCTCCAGGTCCGGGATTCCCGCGGCACGAACCGTCGGTGTAGGCGACGGTGGCGGCGGCGGCGGGGTCGCTCTGTGCGGGCATCGGCACAGCATGCCCGATCGGGACGGCACCGAGGGACCTCCGCCGTCCCGCCCGTCACCGACTTCCCTTGCCGTCCGGTGAGTGGAAGCATGGGAGGGTGCTGTTCGACGGAGTGAGCCACCAGCTACCCGACGCCGACCCCGCCGAAACCGCCGAATGGTTGGACGCCTTCGACGACATCGTCGATGTCCATGGCCGGACCCGGGCCCGCTACCTGTTGATGCGGATTCTCGAGCGGGCCGGCCAGAAGCACGTGGACTTCCCGGCCACGGTCTCCTCCCCCTACGTCAACACCATCCCCTCGGACGAGGAGCCCGACTTCCCCGGCGACGAGTACCTCGAACGGCGCATCCGGGCCTATATCCGGTGGAACGCCGCGGTGATGGTGGTCCGGGCCAACGTGCGGTCCGAGGCCATCGGGGGCCACCTCTCCACCTACGCCAGTTCGGCCTCCCTCTACGAGGTGGGGTTCAACCACTTCTTCCGGGGCAAGGAGGGTGGCGCACCGGGTGACCAGGTGTACTTCCAGGGCCATGCCTCTCCCGGCATCTACGCCCGGGCCTTCGTCGAGGGCCGTCTGTCCGAAGAGCAGCTGGACAACTTCCGCTTCGAAGTGGGGGTCGACGGCCTCTCCTCCTATCCGCACCCCCGGCTGATGCCCGAGTTCTGGGAGTACCCCACGGTGTCGATGGGGCTCGGGCCCCTCAACGCCATCGCCCAGGCCCACACCAGCCGATACCTCCACGCCCGAGGACTGGCCGACACCTCGGCCAGTCGGGTCTGGGGCTTCGTGGGGGATGGGGAGTTCGACGAGCCCGAGACCATCGGTGCCCTGGGCATGGCCGGGCGGGAGCACCTGGACAACCTGGTCTTCGTGGTCAACTGCAACCTGCAGCGGCTGGACGGACCGGTCCGGGGCAACGGCAAGGTCATCCAGGAGTTCGAGGCCCTCTTCCGGGGGGCGGGCTGGAACGTGATCAAGGTCATCTGGGGCCGGACCTGGGACGACCTGTTGGCCAAGGACGTCGAGGGAGTCCTGCTCAACAGGATGAACTCCACGGTCGACGGTGAGTTCCAGAAGTACGCCACCGAGTCAGGGGCCTACATCCGGGAGCACTTCTTCGGGCCCGACCCCCGCCTGACAGCGCTGGTAGCCCACCTGTCCGACGAGGAGCTCCAGTCCCTGCCCCGGGGGGGGCACGACTACCGCAAGCTCTACGCCGCCTACAAGGCGGCCACCGAGCACGTGGGGGCGCCCACCGCCATTCTGGCCAAGACCATCAAGGGGTGGACGCTCGGCCCCGAGATCGAAGCCCGCAACGCCACCCACCAGATCAAGAAGATGACCAAGGCCCAGCTGCTCACCCTCCGGAACCGACTCTTCCTCCACGACGAGATCCCCGAGCACGCCCTCGACGCCGACCTGCCCCCGTACTTCAGGCCCCCGACCGACGCCAAGGCCGCGGTGTACCTGGCGGAGCGCCGGAAGGCCTTGGGGGGTCCCCTCCCCCGCCGGGTGGTCCGGGCCCAGCCGCTGCCGCCCCCGGACCCGGCCGGCTTCGCCGACCTGTCGGCCGGCTCGGGACGGCAGTCGGTGTCCACCACCATGGCCTTCGCCCGGTTACTGCGGTCCCTGGTGCGGGACCCGGCCATCGGGCGGCGCGTCGTGCCCATCGTCTCCGACGAGGCCCGCACCTTCGGCCTCGAATCCCTCATCAGCGAGGTGCAGATCTACGCCCCCGAGGGCCAGCGCTACACGCCGGTCGACGCCGGACTGGCCCTGCACTACGCCGAGAGCCCCTCAGGCCAGGTCCTGCAGGAGGGCATCAGCGAGGCCGGAGCCATGGCCACGTTCACGGCGGCGGCCACCTCGTACGCCACCTGGGGCGAGCCCATGATCCCCTTCTACCTCTTCTACTCCATGTTCGGCTTCCAGCGGGTGGGTGACCTCCTCTGGGCCCTGGCCGACGCTCGGGGCCGGGGCTTCCTGCTCGGATGCACGGCCGGACGGACCACCCTCAACGGCGAGGGCCTGCAGCACCAGGACGGCCACTCGCTGCTCCTGGCCTCCACCGTGCCCAGCGTGGCTGCCTACGACCCGGCCTTCTCCTATGAGGTGGCGGCCATCGTCGAGGATGGGATCCGGCGGATGACCGGGCCTGACGCCGAGGACCGGTACTGGTACTTGACCCTCTACCACGAGAACTACCCGATGCCGGCGCTGCCCCCCGATCCCGACGAGGCCGAGCGGGTCCGCCTCGGGACCATCAAGGGCCTCTACCGCTTCGGCGAGGGGGCGGCCGACCGGTCGGAGGGCGGGGCCGCCGAGGCGTCGGTGCGAGCCACCCTGCTGTTCTCTGGCTCGGCCTGGAAGGAGACGGTGGAGGCCCAGAGGCTGCTGGCTGAAGAGTGGGGGGTCGACGCCGAAGTCTGGTCGGTGACTTCGTACAAGTCCTTGCGGGAGGACGCCATCTCCGTAGAGCGCTGGAACCGGCTCCACCCGGGCCAACCGGCCCGTCGTCCCTACGTCACCGAGTCCCTGGACGGCTCGGGCGGCCCCATCGTGGCCGTCACCGACTTCATGCGCTCGGTCCCCGACCAGGTGGCCCGCTGGATGCCCCGCCGGTTCACCTCGCTCGGCACCGACGGCTTCGGCCGGTCGGACACCCGGGAGGTCCTGCGGCGCTACTTCGAGGTGGACGCGGCCCACGTGGCCGTGGCCGTTCTGTCCAGCCTGGCCGCCGAGGGGTTGCTTCCCGCCGACACCGCGGCCCGGGCCATCGAGCGGTACGGCATCGACCCCGGCACGGACGACCCCTGGTCCGACTGAACGGCGGTCGTCCCGGTCGCTACGGTGAGGGACGCGCACGGTACCCAGCGGACCAACGACAGGAGAGCACTGATGACCACCTCGTCCGACTTCTCGATCGAGGAGTGGCAGCTCCTCCTGGAGGCACCACCCAGCGCCGGCATGATCGTCCTCACCGCTCAGAAAGGAGGGGCCATCCGGGAGTCCATCGCCATGGCCAAGGCCTACGTCGAGGCGAGGAAGCAGCACGGCGAGAGCGAGCTCCTCGACGAGATCGTGGCCGCCAAGCCCCAGCGGGACCACACCCGCGCCCACTCGCCCGAGGAGCTCAAACAGCACGGGCTGCAGCAGCTGGGCGAGGCCGTCACCCTTCTCCAGGGCAAGGCCACGCCGGCCGAGGTCGACGACTACCGCCGGTTCATCGTGACCTTGACCCACCAGGTGGCGGCCGCCCATCGCGAGCACGGCCAGGACGTCGGTGCGGCCGAGCAGGCCGCCATCGACGAGATCACCGCAGCCCTCGGCCACTAGGTCGGAGTGGGTCACCCGACGCCCGGAGCTTGATCTGGCCACCGGTCTGGTCAACGATGAGCGGTCAGACGTCCTGACCAGAAGCGTCCGACCTGAGGGGTGCGACCGAGTGATGTCCAAGACGACCCGGCACAGCCGAGAGGAGTTGCGCCAGCTGCTGCTCGAGACCGGTCGGGCCATGCTCAGGGAGGAGGGACTCAGCTCTGGGGCCGAGGCCCTCACCTTCAAACGGGTCTTCGACCGGCTGGAGGAGGACACCGGGGTCCGGATCACCAACGCCTCGGTCATCCGTCGGGTATGGGACAACCTGGCCGACTACCAGACCGATGTGCTGGTCACCCTGGCCCGGGGCGGCAGCAAGGAGGAGATCGACGCCGCCATGGACACGGTCTCACCCATCCTGCAGCAGCTCGCCGTCGGCACGCCCCAGGATCGTAAGGCCTCCTTGCGCGAACTGTGCCGGGTCGGAGGCTCCCTCAATGCCCAGGCCGTCCTGCAGTCGAAGAACTGGCCCCTGTCGATCGGGGTCTGGGCGCAGTCCGCCTCCGGGCAACCCACCGACGAGCACCAGCGGATCGAGGCGGCCCTGCTGTCCGGGTTCCACGCCTACACCGAGAGGATCGAGGCCCTCTACGGGGCCATGGCATCGTTCCTCGGCCTCCGGCTCCGGGAGCGGTTCACCCTCCACGACTTCGTCATCGCCGAAGACTCGTTGAGCGAGGGATATGGGCTGCGGAACCGGCTGGACGCCAGTGCCCGGAAGGTCATCCTCCGGCCGACCGGACCCAACGGGGCGGAACAGGAGTGGACCATCTTCGCCGTGGGCCTCGAGGCACTGGTCCACCAGTTCTTCGAACTCGACCCCGACTGGTCGCCCGGGCGGGGGCCGGGTGGCGGAGCGACCGGCACCTCCCAATGAACGGACCGGCCGGCCCCGGGGCCGGGGCCGGGATTGCTCCCCGGGGCGTGATCCTGGCTAGCCTGACCGCGTGATCGGCGACGATGCCGTAGACCAGCTGCTGTCTGACGATCCCCTGGCGCTGGTCATCGCCATGGTGCTCGACCAGCAGGTGCGGAATCCATGGAGTGTCCGGTAACAGAAGGCACCCGGCCGAAGTCCAACAGCACCGGCGTTCACTTATCCTAAATAGTAGGTAGCTATTTAATAAGATAACTACCTATACTATGTGATCATGGACTTGCGAGACCCCACTAGGTCGATCACACCGACGCTGGACGGACCGGTTCTTGCCGTGCTGGCCCGTTCCGGCCGGCCCCTCACGGTGGGCGAAGTGGCCGCAGAAGCGGCACGTGGCTCGGAGATCGGTGTGCGGAGGTGTCTGGCCCGACTGGTAGATCAGGGGCTGGTGCAGGCCACGGAGATGGGGCGGAACCGGGTCCACGAGCTCAACCGTGAGCACGTTGCTGCCCCAATTGCCACCATCATGGCTGATCTTCGGATCGAGCTCTGGCGTCGCATGCGGAAGGAGCTCGGCGGCTGGAAGCCGAAGCCCCTCTATGCCTGTGCCTTCGGTTCGGCGGCACGTGGTGATGGCGACGTCGACAGCGACGTGGACGTGCTGCTGGTGCACCCACCGTTCCCCGGTGAAGCCGGACCACGGCGAAAGACGAGCGTCATCGACGCGGTGGCCGCCTTCATGACAGCTCCGATGGCTGCCTCCCCTGCTGAGGCCGCACGGTGGCCTCAGCACATCGACAAGCTGCGTGCCCACGTGCTTCTTTGGAGCGGCAATCCACTTCAAGTTGTGGATCTCTCCTTTGCCGAATGGGTGGACAGGTCTCGGAACACTGCCCTGCTTGCCGACATCGAGCGAGATGCGATCGACCTCATGGGCACTTCGATCACCGCCGACTCAGCGCGTGCGAATCGGACGGTGTAGCCGGCATGGCCAACACCTTGCGAACAACGCCGTGCGGCAAGCAGGAAGCGCGTGCGCGTCTGGCGACGGCTCGGGCCTATCTCGAAGTCGCCTCGGTGGTCCTCGATGAGCAATCTCGAGACGAGTTCCTCAATGTTGCCGCAGGGCTCGCCGTCCTCGCTGGGATCGCCGGCTCGGATGCCATCTGTTGCGTCCGCCTGCGTAGCCGCCACCGAGGTGACGACCATCGGAAGGCGGTCGATCTCCTCAAGACAGCCGTGCCTGACGGAGCCAAGCTCTCCTCGTCGCTCGCTCGCCTCCTCGACGTGAAGGATGAGGCCCACTACGGCGTGATCGTGGTGGCCCCTCGGAAGGCTCGGGACACCGTGGGGTGGGCCACCTCGCTCGTGGAGCGGGCCGCTGACGAAGTCGAACGGTGACACGAACTCGCATACGCTGCCCCTATGTCCCTGTACCTGAGCGGTGACGCCGCCGCCGACGAACTCCTGAGCAACGACCCCCTCGCACTGTTAATCGGCATGGTTCTAGACCAGCAGGTGCCCTTGGAGCGAGCCTTCAAGTCGCCCTTCGACCTCCAGGAACGGTTGGGCGGCCAGCTCGACGTGTCCGCCCTGGCCTCGATGGATCCCGAGGCGTTGGCCGCCGTGTTCAGTGAGAAGCCGGCCCTCCACCGGTTCCCGCGGTCCATGGCCGGGCGGGTACAGGAGGTGTGCTCGGTCATCGTGGACTCGTACGGAGGGGACGCCGCCGCCATCTGGACGTCAGCGACTGACGGCAAGGAGCTGCTGGCCAATGTGAAGGCCCTTCCCGGGTTCGGTGAGCAGAAGGCGCGCATCTTCATCGCCCTGCTGGGCAAGCAGCTGGGAGTCCGGCCGACAGGCTGGGAGAGGGCGGCATCCCCTTTCGGGGACACCGGGACCTTCCGGTCCGTGGCCGACATCGACTCGCCCGAGGCGCTGGTCAAGGTTCGCCAGTACAAGCAGAAGCAGAAGCAGAAGGCCAAGGCAAAGGCCCAGGCGGCCCAGCCGGGCTGAGGCGGCCCATGGCGACCCCGGACCCCTGGGGCCTGGCCGAGCGGAGGCTGTATCTCTGCACCCCCGACCGGCCCGACCTCCAACAGTTCGTCGAAGAGTGCATCGAGGGTGGCGTGGACATCGTCCAGCTCCGGGAGAAGCACCTCGACGACCACGGACTGGCCCGGCGGGCCTCGTTGGTGCAGGGGGTCTGCGCCGAGCGGGGGGTGCCCTTCATCCTCAACGACCGTCCCGACCTGGCCGCGTTCGTCGGTGCCGACGGCGTCCATGTCGGCCAGGACGACCTCGCTCCGGTCGAGGCCCGCCGCCTGGTCGGACCGGACGCCATCATCGGCCTCTCCACCCATGCCGTGGCCGAACTGGAGGCGGCCATCGGCCGACCGGCCGGCGGCACCGGCGCCGAGGGTCCAGCCCCGGTTCCTGTCCAGTACCTGTCAGCGGGCCCGGTGAGCCCCACCCCGACCAAGCCCGGGCGACCCGGCACCGGGCTGGGCTACGTAAGCGAGGCCGTGGCCCGCTCCCCTTGGCCGGTGTGGATCACCGGAGGTGCGGATCCTCTCACCGTCGGGGCTATGGCCGCCGCCGGTGCCCGGCACTTCGTGGTGGTCCGCTGGCTGACCGAGGCCGACCATCCGAAGGCCCGGGCCCAACGACTCCGTCAGGCAGTGGAGGAGGCCATCGAGGAGGCCATCGCCTCCTCGTCACCCTGACCCACGGCCCCCGTCGATGGGCCTCTCTGGCCAGCCCTCGGGGACCGAGGCGGTGGACCGGTACGGCGTCAGCCCGGGTCAGCCTGCCTTGACGACCTTCGAGCCAGCCGGCAGTTTGACGGCGGGTGAGGTGCCGACCTGGGAGATGACCAGGTTGACCGAGGCCGTGGCGACACTGAGGTTGAACTCCGACACGTACGGACCCGAGACGGTGTAGGCGAACTTGCCGGTCTGCTTCCCCTGGGCCGTGGTCTCCGAGAGGGTGAAGGAGTAGGTGTCGCCCGACTGAGTGACGTTCTTGGCCTGCTTGGCGTAGGGGAGATAGCCGTGGGCCGGATCGAGGGCCTTGGCCCCCTGACTGGCCTGACGGTAGAAGGTCAGATGGGCGGTGGAGGCCCCGTTGGCCACGGTCAGGCTCTGGTACTCCCACTTCCCGATGACGTACACGTAGGTCCGCTTGGTACCGCTCTGGATGTAGCCCCCCAGCCGGTCGGGCGCCTGGTAGACCAGATAGTCGGTCTGCTTGCCCTGGGCCGTGGTCTCGTTCAGGACCTCCGAGTAGTTGGCGGCGCCCAGGGTGTTGGTGACTGCCCCCGTGCAGCGCTCGATCGGTTGTTGGGGCGATGCGCAGTTGATCAGCGGGACGTTCTTGGGCGACTGGGCGATGCCCAGCACGGCGCCTCCGAGGGCCAGCACCGTCAGCAGCCCCAAGAGGAGATAGCTGGTCAGGTTTCTCCCGTTGCTCATCGGGGGAACGCTACGCCAGATCCGAGGACAGGAGGTTCACGGCGCGATTCCCGCTCAGGGGCGCGTGCCCTCCGGGACGGTCGATGTCCATGGCGTAGCTGCTCAGATCCCGATGCGCTGGGCCAGGAGCTCCCGGTGGTAGGACGGGTCGCCCAGCATCAGCTCGGAGGACTTGGCCCGCTTGAAGTACAGGTGGGCCGGATGCTCCCAGGTGAACCCGATGCCCCCGTGGATCTGGATGGTCTCGGCGGCGGCGTGAAAGTAGGCCTCCGAGCAGTAGGACTTGGCCAGGCTGGCCACAACCGGCAGCTCGTCGGAGTCCTCGGCGGCCGCCCAACCGGCGTAATAAGCGGCCGACTTGGCCGACTCCACCTCCAAGAGCATGTCGGCACACTTGTGCTTGATGGCCTGGAAGCTCCCGATGGGGCGCCCGAACTGGATGCGGGTCTTGGCGTACTCCACCGAGCTGTCGAGGCACCGTTGGGCCCCACCCACCTGCTCGGCGGCCAGGGCCACGGCGGCGAGATCGAGGGTCTTGGACAGACCGGCCTCGGCTCCACCGTCGGTGCCGATCAGCCAGGCCGGCGTGTCGGCGAACTCCAGGCGGGCCTGCTTGCGGGTCTGGTCCATGGTGGCCAGCGGGGTCTTGGTCAGGCCCTGGGCGTCGCCCTTGACCCCGAAGAGGGAGAGCCCGGCCGGCGTACGACCGACCACCAGGATGAGATCGGCCACATGGCCGTCGATGACGAACGACTTGTGCCCGTTGAGGGCCCAACCCTCGCCGGAGGGGGCGGCGGCCAGGGTGATGCCCTCGGCGTCCCACCGGCCCGTGTCCTCGGTGAAGGCCAGGGTGGCGATGGTCTCACCGGCGGCGATGCCGGGCAGGAGGTACTCCATGGCCTTGGTGTCGCCCGAGGTCAGCACGGCGTTGGTCGCCAGGGCCACCGTGGAGAAGAACGGGGCGCACAGCAGGGCCGCCCCCATCTCCTCCAGCACCACGATCAGCTCGACGTAGGAGAAGCCCGAGCCGCCGTACTCCTCGGGGATGATCAGGGACTGCAGGCCCAGCTGCTCGGCCATCTGGGTCCACACGGCCGGGTCGTAGCCCTCGGTGGTCTCCATCAGGCGGCGGACCTCGGTCTCGGGAGACTTGTCGTCGAGGAAGCGCTTGACCGACTTCCGCAGCTCGTCCTGCTCCTCGCTGAAAGCGAAGTTCATGCTGATCTCCATCCCCTGGGCCACCCTCGGAACGAGGCCGGACTGCCCGATTGTCTACCAGGTCTGTCTACCAGAACCTGCCCGGCGCTGACCAACAGGATCAGGCCCCGAGGGCGCCCCCACCAGGGCCACCCGGCGGCTTGACCTGGGCAGCGGGGCCGATACGGTGGGGCAGGGTCACCCGGGTCCGGCGCCGCTCCGGTCCGGTCGGGCCGGCCGCGGGATTCGCCGTTCCACCAGGAGGTCCATCCACCATGACTGCCACCATCATCGACTACCAGGACACCGCCGTCGAGGTCCACCGCCTGGTCGTCGGACCCGTGGACAACAACGTGTACATCGTCCGGTGCCGTTCCACCGGTGAGTCGCTCCTCATCGATGCGGCCAACGAACACGACAAGCTGCTCGAGCTGTGCTCGACCCTCAACGTGCGCCAGGTGGTCGAGACCCACGGCCACTGGGACCACATCCAGGCGGTGGAGGCTGTGCGCGACGCGGGGATCGACGTGGCCGTGACCAGGGCCGACGCCGACATGCTGCCCTCCTACGACCAGCTCCTCGAGGACCGTTCGACCCTCGAGGTGGGCCGGCTCCGCATCGGGACCATCGCCACCCCGGGCCACACGCCGGGCTCGATGTGCTTCACCATCGAGGGGACCCCGCTCCTGTTCACCGGGGACACGCTGTTTCCGGGGGGGCCGGGGAACACGTCGTTCGAGAACGCCGACTTCGCCACCATCATTCACTCCATCGAGGAGCGGCTGTTCGCCCCGTTCGGCCCCGAGACCATGGTGCTGCCCGGCCATGGCTCCGGCACCACCATCGGAGCGGAGACTCCCCACCTCGGCGAGTGGATCGAACGGGGCTGGTAGCCCCGGCCCTGCCCGCCAACCGCGGCCGAGCTCAGACCGCCGTGGAGGGGCGGCGGGGCTCTCGGATCAGCTCGATCTCCTTCGGCAGGCCGGTCACCTGCACCCCTCCGGGCACGTCGGAGCCGACCTCGACCGTCACCCTCGACCCGGCCAACGGGATGCCGGCCACCTTCAGGTAGCCGATCCCCTCGGGCAGGTTGGGGGAGAGCCAGGTCTTGCCGTAGGGGATCCACGGATCGAGGCGCAGCAGGGTGCGCAGGCACAGCAGGGGCGAGGCGGCCGCCCACGCCTGCGGGGAGCATGAGGTCGGATAGCCGACCGGTACGGTCAGCTCGCCGCGGTCGAGCCCGCTGAACAGCTCGGGGAGGCGTCCCCCCTGGGCCTGCGCCGCATCCAGGAGGCCGAAGATCAGCTTCTGCGCCGCTCCGTCGTACCCGTAGCGGGCCAGGCCGGCGGCGACGATGGCCGTGTCGTGGGGCCAGACCGAGCCGCAGTGGTAGCTGATCGGGTTGTACCCCCCGCTGTCCTTGGACAGGGTGCGGACCCCCCAACCGGAGAACATGGCCGGTGAGACCAACTTCTCCGCCACCCGGTGGGCCTTGTCCTCGTCCACGATCCCGGTCCACAGGCAGTGCCCGATGTTGGACGTCAGTGAGTCGATGGGCCGCTTGTCGGCATCCAACCCGACGGCGAACCACCCCTTCTCCTCCAACCAGAAGTCACGGTTGAAGGCCGCCTTCAGCTGGGTGGCCTTGGCCCGGAAGCGGTCGTAGGTAGCCGAGTCGCCCACCTCGAAGGCGAAGTGGGCGGAGGCCAGGTAGGCCCCGTAGGTGTAGGCCTGCACCTCGCAGAGGGCGATGGGGGCCTCGGCCACACGGCCGTCGGCGTAGCGGATGCCATCCCAGCTGTCCTTCCAGCCCTGGTTGGCCAGGCCGCGCTCGGAGCCCCGGGTGTACTCCACGTACCCGTCCCCGTCGGCGTCACCGAACTGCTCGATCCACTCGATGGCCCGGGCCGCGTTGGGGAGGAGCTCGTCGACCATCTCGCGGGCCACCCCCCAGCGGCGCATCTCCCCGAGGAGCATGACGAAGAGAGGGGTGGCGTCGGCCGTCCCGTAGTAGATGCTGCCGCCACCCAACGAGAGCGAGGCGGCGTCGCCGAACCGCATCTCGTGGAGGATGCGGCCGGGCTCCTCGTCGTGACGGGGGTCGACGTCCGTGCCCTGAAAGCGCGCCAGCGTCTGCAGGACCCCCCGGGCCAGGTCCGGATCGACCAGCAGGGCCATCCAGGCCGTCAGCAGGGAGTCACGGCCGAAGACGGTCATGAACCAGGGGGCTCCGGCCGCCACCACCACCCGCTCGGGATAGTCGGGGTCGAAGATGCGGAGGGCGCCGAGATCCTCGGCACTCCGGGCGACCACCTCCTTCAGGCCCGGGTGGCTGGTCTCCACCTGGGGCACCGAGCGGCGCCACTGGGCCAGCCGTTCGGTGGGCGTGGCCCGGTCGATGGGCTCCCCGCAGCGGTACCTGGGGTCGACGGTGGTGCCGTCGAAGACCGGACCCACCTCGATGCAGGTCGTCCACTCGGAGCGGGCCGGCACGACCACTTCGAACGTGGCCAGGTCCGAGGTCAGCAGGGTCGGCCCGTGGAACCGGATCTCCACGCCACGCACGACGCCGGAGCGGCGGTACGACGAGGTCACCGTGGACGGCTCCAGGGCCGGTGTCGGAGCGGAAGGGTCGGCCGGTCCGGCCGCCGTGGGCCCGGCCACGCGCACCTCGGTGGACAGCTCACCGGCCCCGGGCTCGGCTCCCACCCGGCCTTCCTTCACGGCGAACAGGTCGGCGAAGTCGGATCCCACGAACACCTGGACGGTGCAGACGGCGGCCTCGTCGGCGAAGTTGCGGATGGTCAGGTCCTCCCGCATGCCCTGGCCCACGTACCGGGACCGGAACACCATCAGCGTGGAGTCGGCCCGGCCTGGCGCCGGCATGCACCGCGACACGAACGTGGCCGAGAAGGGGTCGTCGGTCACCGCAGCCAGCGGCTCCGTACGGATCCCGTCCACCAGCACCTCGAAGCGGGAGAGGATCCTGGTGTCCCGGACGAACAGGCCCTGGGCCGCCCCGGGCGACATGTCCCCGGCACCCCCGCTGATGGCGAAGGTCGACTCGTCGACCAGGGTCACCACCCCGGCAGTGGAGTCCAGCTGGGTGACGGGGCCGGCAAAGTTCCACGGGTCGGCCATGGGGGTACCGTACCGGCCGACCTGGTCACATGCGCAATCCACCCGGCCCGGGGTGCCCTGACCGATTCGACCCCGCCGATTCCCCCTATTCCCGTAGGGGAAACTACGGAATCACGCTAAGATCCACCCCGTGCCCAGCGAAGCCCCATCCGCCCCGGACCGGGACGCTCCCCTCCTTCAGATCGACGGCCTCCACGTCTCGGTGGAGGGCGCTCCCATCCTGAAGGGGGTGGACCTGACCGTCCGCTCGGGTCAGGTGCACGCCCTGATGGGCCCGAACGGATCAGGGAAGTCCACGCTGGCCAACGTACTGCTGGGCAATCCGGCCTTCGAGGTCACGTCCGGCGCTATCCGGTTCCGCGGCGAGGACATCACCGACTGGCCGACGGACGTCCGGGGCAAAGCCGGGATCTTCCTGGCCTTTCAGGAGCCCGAAGCCATCGGCGGCGTCCCGGTCATCCAGTTCCTGCGCCAGGCCCTCTCGGCCCGACGGGGCATGGACCTCTCGGTGCTCGAGGTCCGCCTGATGATGATGGAGTGGATGGAGAAGCTGGGCATGGACCCGGCCTTCGGCGAGCGGCACCTGAACGACGGCTTCTCCGGGGGCGAGAAGAAGCGCAACGAGATCCTCCAGATGGCCATCCTCGAGCCCGAACTGGCCGTGTTGGACGAGACCGACTCGGGACTCGACGTGGACGCCCTCCGCACGGTGGCCAAAGGGGTCCACACGGTGCGGCAGGCCCGACCGGATCTGGGCGTTCTGGTCATCACCCACTACCAGCGGATGCTGGACGAGCTGGCCGCCGATCGGGTCCACCTGCTGGTGGACGGGGTGATCGTGGCCGAAGGTGGGCCCGAGCTGGCCTTGGCCCTGGAGACCGAAGGATACGACGCATGGCGCCGCTGAACGAGACCCGGCCCGGACTGGACGTGGCCACCCTCCGAAAGGACTTCCCCCTGTTGACCAGGGAGGTGCACGGCCATCCGATCACCTACCTCGACTCGGCGGCCTCCGCCCAGCGACCCGTGCAGGTCCTGGACGCCATGCGGGAGTACGACGAGACCACCCACGCCAACGTGCACCGCGGGGTCTACGCCATCGCCGAGGAGGCCACCCGTCAGTTCGAGGCGGCCCGTCACCGGGTCGGTGGTTTCATCGGCGCCCCCGTACCCGACCGTGAGGTCATCTTCACCAAGAACGCCACTGAGGGCCTCAACCTGGTGGCCCACACCTGGGGCCGGACCCATCTGCGATCGGGTGACACCATCGTGCTCACCGAGATGGAGCACCACGCCAACATCGTGCCGTGGCACATGTTGGCCGCCGAGCGCGATCTGACCATCCGGTGGATCCCGGTCGACGACGAGGGCAGCCTGATCCTCGACGATCTGGAGTCGCTCGTGGACGGGGCCAAACTGGTGGGCGTCACCTGCATGTCCAACGTGCTGGGCACTCTCAACCCCATCAGCTACATCGCCGGGGTGGCCCATGCCGCCGGCGCAGTGGTGGTGGCCGACGGGGCCCAGTCCGTCCCCCACCTGCCGACGTCGGTCACCGAACTCGACGTCGACTTCCTGGCCTTCAGCGCCCATAAGATGCTCGGTCCCACCGGCATCGGCGTCCTGTGGGGACGCGACGAGCTCTTGACGGACCTCCCCCCGTTCCTGGGCGGGGGCGAGATGATCCTCGACGTGCGCAAGGACGGTTTCACCCCGAACGACATCCCCTGGCGCTTCGAGGCCGGCACCCCACCGATCACCGAGGCCATCGGGCTGGGTGCGGCGGTCGACTACCTCTCGGCCGTCGGCATGGACGCCGTGCGGGAGCACGAGATCGCCCTCACCACCTACGCCATGTCCTCGCTGCGCGACCGCTTCGGCGACGACCTCCGAATCTTCGGTCCGGTCGATCCGGAGGCACGGGGTGGCGTGCTGTCCTTCGCCTACCGGGACCTCCACCCCCACGACATCTCCCAGATCCTCGACCAGTACGGCGTGTGCGTCCGGGCCGGTCACCACTGCGCCAAGCCCTTGATGCGTCGCATGGGGGTGAACGCCACCGCCCGGGCCTCGTTCGCTCTCTACAACGACGAGTCGGACATAGACACGCTGGCCGACGCCCTCGACGCCGCCGGGGCGTTCTTCGCATGACGACCGGGCAGTATCCTGGGGCGGTGACCACCCCTTGCCGTGCCGTCGGAACCGGCCCCGGCCCGACGGGTCGGGGCCGTCATCGTCGTGACCGCCGGCACGGCAGCGCCGCCCCCGGGAGGACCCGCTGATGCCGGGCCTGGAGGACCTTTACCGCGAGATCATCCTCGATCACTACCGCTCGCCCCGGAACCGGGGTGAGTTGGAGTCACCGCCGGCCCAGCGGGTCGAGGGATTCAACCCTCTGTGCGGTGACGAGATCGTCGTCACCCTCACCGTCGACGACGGGGTCGTCTCGGACATCAAGATCGCCGGGAGCGGCTGTTCCATCAGCCAGTCGTCGGCCTCACTCATGTCCGCCGCAGTCAAGGGCAAGCCGGTGCCCGAGGTGCGGGATCTCATCCGGACGTTCAAGGGCATGATGTCCATCCACGAATCGACCCTCCCGTCCACCGGTGCCGGCGGGCCGGACTCCTCCGATGTGGAGATCGAGCCCCTCGAGCCCGAGGCCATCGACATCGACGCCCTCGGCGAGTTGGCCGCCCTGCAGGGGGTGGTCAAGTTCCCGGTGCGGATCAAGTGCGCCACACTCAGTTGGAACACCCTGGCCCAGGGTCTCGACGAGACCGAGTCCATCACCTGATTCCGGTGGATGGCCATGGGGAGCGGGTGTATCCGACCCTCCGCTGACCGGCACCCCACCGACTCCCCCGACCACCACGACCGGTCCGGGCCCGCACTCAGCAGGGGGTGGGATCGAAGTCCGTCTCGATGGTCGTCGTCGTACTGGACGACGTCGACGTGCTCGGAGTCGTACCTCCCGCCACCGTGGACGGCGGGTAGGTCGAGGTGGTGGTGGTCGGCACCACGCCGTAGGGACCCGGTGGGGGGCTGAACGGGGTGTCAGGGGCCCCGCCCAGGAACTGGGTGATCACCGCTTCGGCCTGGGGCTGCTGCACGTAGAGCACCGAGCCCAGGTAGCCGAACTCCGAAGAGTACGCCGAGTAGGTGGGGAGGGTGGCGGTGGCTAGCGAGGAGGACGAGAAGGTGTGGAACTGGCGGGCCAGGGAGATCAGGTCGCTCACGGTGAAGGTGTTGTCGACCGTCACACCTTGCACCACCGATCCCACGAAGGCGTTCAGGGTGAGAGGGTTGTACTTGGACTCGGCCTGGTTGATGACCGCCTTCAGGAAGGCGTTCTGCCGCTGGATCCGCCCGAAGTCGCTGGTGCCGTCGAACTGCCAGTAGCCATTCTTCAGGTACTCGTAGTGGCGGCTGCGGGCCAGGGCCAGTGAGTAGCCCCCGTTGAGCAGCTGGCAGCCGGACTGGGTGACGTTGAGTCCGGTGTAGGCATCCTTGGCCGGATACGGAAAGTCCACCTTGATCCCGCCGATGGCATCCACCGCGCCCCGGAGGCCTGCGAAGTCGACCTGGACGACATGCTCGATGGGAATGCCGAAGTTGGACTCGATGGTCTGGACCAGCTGGTCGGGTCCGGTGTTGTAGGTGGCGTTGATCCGGTTGTACTTCCCGACCTCGCTGGTGTCTCCGGCCACGGTCACCACAGTGTCGCGGGGAATGGAGAGGACGCTCACCTGACCGGTGGCCGGGACCACATGCACGATCTTGACCACGTCGCTGCGCTGACCTCCGGCGTTGGCCTGGTTCCCGAAGTGGGCGGCGTCCGAAGCACTCTCGCCGAGCCGGGAGTCCGAGCCGATGAGCAAGACGTTGAAGGGCTGGCCCACTGGCGCCTTCTTCAGGTGCCGCACACTGACCTTGGTGACCTGATTGAAGCGGTAGGTCACATAGGCGTAACCCGAGCCCACCGCCACCAGGGCCAACACCACCACCACGATCCCGCCGAGCAGCACCCGGTCCAGCCATTTCCGCTTCCTCCGGCCCCGGCCGCCACCCCGGCTGCCACCACCACCCCGTCGGCCGCCCTTGTTTCCGCCGCCGCCGGCCCCGTCCGCCTGGGTCGCCGCCTGACGTTCCTTCCGACTCAGCGACGTACCGGGGTCGGGGCTGAGCAGGTCCGAGGCCGTGGCCCCGGCGGCGGCCGACGGCAGGGCCGAGCCGAAGAACGAGGCGCCGGTGGCATCCCCGAGATCGGACCCCCGACCCAATGCAGGCACACCGGCGGTAGGGGTACCGGTGAAGTCCGGGCTGAGCGGAGTGGCGGCGGTCGCCGCCGTGGACGCCCCGGCGGTAGGGGCACCGCTGGGGGACGGAGGCGGCGGAGGGGGCGGGCCGGTAGCCTCGGGTCCTGCGCCCTCGTCGGCCTGGGTGGGCTCGGACGGCAGGTCCGTCGATCTCCTACCCTTCCGAGGTGCGCTGTGGGCGCCACCCCGGCGACGATCTCGGCGAGCCATGGGCAGACGCTAGCAACCAGGGGGTCAGGCCTGGTGGCGGTACCGGGCCGATTCCCGGGGCTGCCGACCGATCTCCTCAGCTGTAGGCGGCGTAACCGGTCCGGTCGACCGTCTCGGCGAGTTCGCTGTCGCCGGTGGCCACCACCCGGCCGTCGGACAGGACGTGCACAGTGTCGGGGCGGAGCACGTCGAGCAGCCGGCGGAAGTGGGTGATGGCCAGGACGCCCAGTCCCCACTCGGTGGTGGCCTCCTCGACTCGTCGTCCCACGGCGGCCAGGGCATCGACATCGAGCCCGGAGTCGATCTCGTCCAGCACAGCGAAGCGCGGCCGAAGGACACCCAGCTGGAGGGTCTCATTCCGCTTTCGCTCCCCGCCCGAGAGGTCGACGTTGAGGGCTCGGGTCAGAAATCGATCGTCGAAGCCGATGCGTCGGGCCTCGTCGTGGAGGCGGTCCTGGACCGTGGCCTCGTCGGCGGCCTCGGTGGCGGGAATCTCGGGCCGGGCCGCGCTCAGCGAGGTGACCAGCGAGACCCCCGGCACCTCAATGGGATGCTGCATGGCCAGGAATAGCCCGGCGCGGGCCCGCTCCCACGTGGGCAGGGAGAGGATGTCGATACCGTCGAGCGTGACGGAGCCGCCGAGGATCTCGTAGCCCGGTCGACCCATCAACACGTGGGCCAAGGTGCTCTTTCCGGATCCGTTGGGCCCCATGACGGCGTGGACCTCTCCGCTGCGGACGGTGAGCGACACGCCCCGGAGGATCTCGCGGCCGGGGACGCCGGCTCGGAGCTCGTCGATGACCAGTTCGCCGTAGCTCATGGCAGGACCACCGAGACGTCGTCGGCGTCCACCACGAGCTCGTAGACCGGAACCGGTCGGGTGGCCGGCAGTGAGCAGGGTTCGCCGGTGCGGAGGTCGAACGTCGACCCGTGCTTGGCGCACTCGATCTCGCACTCCGCCGCCCACACCTCACCGTCGGCCAGCGAGAAGTCCTCGTGGCTGCAGCGGTCGCCCACGGCATAGAAGTCGTCCTCGATACGCACCAGCGCCACCCGCAGGCCGTGCACGTCGAAGCGGCGGGCCTCACCGGAAGCAAGCTCGCTCCGGGCACAGAGTCGGACCGGGGTCCCGCTCCCGACGGTGGTGGGCTCAGTCACCGGTCACTCCCGTCCGGTCGGCCAGGGCCCGGCCCACCAGGGACCGCGTCCCCCCGATGGGGACCTGGTCGGCGATGTCCTCGAAGAACCCAGCCACGATGAGCCGCTCGGCCACGGTGGGCTCCACGCCCCGCGACTCGAGGTAGTACTTCTGGTCCTCGTCCACGGGTCCCACGGTGGAGCCGTGGCTGCATTTAACGTCGTTCTCCTCGATGTCGAGGTTGGGCACCGAGTCGGCGTGGGCCCCCTCAGAAAGGACCAGATTGTGGTTGGTCTGCATGGCATCGGAACGCACCGCCCCGCGACGGACCCGGATGAGGCCGCTGTAGACCGAGTGGGCGTGGTCGGCCACCGCCCCCATGAACAGGAGGTCGCTGGTGGTGCGCGGGGCCAGGTGGTCCTGCAGGGTTCGGAAGTCGAGCATCTGATCGTCCCGCCCGATGAAGGCGGCCCGCAGCTTGCTGGTCCCCGACTCCCCCTGCAGGGCCGAGTCGGTGCGGAGCCGGGCGTAGCTGCCGCCCAGGGCCACGGCGAAACTGTGGAGGTTGGCGTGGGCCCCGATGGTGCTGCCCTGGTGGGCCAGCTGCCAGGTGTCGGGACCCAACGACTGCACACTGACGAACGACAAGGTGGCGTGGTCGCCCACCTCAATCTCGGTGAGGGGTACGACCAGATGCCCGGGTCCGCCACCGCTGGCGCCCGGGACCGTCGGCGAGGAGGATCCCGAGGTGGTCGCCGAAGGCAGGTCGGCCAACAGCCCGGTGTCCACGTCGACCACGATCTCCACCACGCCGGCTCGGGAGGACTCACCCGATCGGATGAGGGTCCGGGGGAAGACCGCCTCCCCCCCGTTTCCGCTGACCACGTGCACGACTACCACCGGATCCTCGATGACGGCGTCGGGGGCGATGTCCACGATGAGCGGGTCGACGGCGAAGGCCTCGTTCAAGAGGAGGAAGTCGCCGGGCTCGGTCACCACCGATCCCAACAGGGCTTCGCCTTCCGGGTGCTCGCCGGCCCGGCCCAGGGACAGGACGTCGTCACTCACCGACG
The DNA here is from genome assembly GCA_038210245.1 of Acidimicrobiales bacterium. GTDB lineage: Bacteria > Actinomycetota > Acidimicrobiia > Acidimicrobiales > RAAP-2 > Bog-756. Next base: position 42,535 of record JBBQWW010000007.1, on the reverse strand, counting down.
AGGCCAGGGTGGCCAGGACGCCGTTGATGGTGACCACCAGCCCCGAGCGGGGACCCAGGCTGGCCACCAACGAATGGATGCGGTCGGACGAGGAAGGTCCCGGGTCGTGGGCCGACCCCGGTGGGAGGGAGCCGGCCGGCCGGTAGCGGTCCAGTTCGAGTTGGTCGATGCGGCTGTACCGCCACACCTCGTCCTTCTGGGTGGGGAGGGGTGACGACGAGAAGGTGGTGGCGGCCGCGGCCCGACGGCGCTGCAGCCAGGGCAGCCCGGGGAGGGCGGCGGCGGATTCGGGGGTGAAGGTGGACAGAAGGGGGCCTCTCGCGCAGCGAGGCCCGGGAAACGAGCCTCGCTCCTATCTTACCTGGCCGATGCGGGCGTCCGGCCCCGCTGAAACTCCCGGCCCCGGCCCCGCTGCGGGGACGGCCGCCGACCCCGGGGCCTACGCTCGGTCCATGACTCCGTCCCCGACAACCCCCGTCGACTCCTTCGCCTCCGACGTCTTGACCATCGAGGTGGAGGGCCCGGTGGCCATCCTGTGGCTGGACCGGCCCGAGAAGCGCAACGCCATGGGTCCGGCCTTCTGGAACGACCTCCCCCTGGCCATGACCGCTCTCAGCTCGGACCCGGGGATCCGGGTGGTGGTGGTGGCCGCCCGGGGGCCCCACTTCTCGGTCGGGCTGGACCTGGTGGCCATGTCCGGGTTGACGAGCGGACCCGACTCGGCAAACGGGGTGCCCCCGTCCATGGCGGCCCGGGCCCGGTCGGCCCGGGCCGAGATCGCCCGCCTCCAGGCCTCGGTCACCGCCGTCGCCGACTGCCCTCTGCCGGTCATCGCCGCCGTGCACGGCTACTGCATCGGCGGCGGAGTGGACCTGATCGCCGCCTGCGATATCCGGCTGGCCAGTGCCGACGCCCTCTTCTCAGTGCGTGAAGCCAAGGTGGCCATCGTGGCCGACATCGGCAGCCTCCAGCGGCTCCCCCACATCATCGGCACCGGCCACGTGGCCGAGCTGGCCTACACCGGCAAGGACATCACCGCCCAGCGAGCCGAGGCCATCGGGCTGGTCAACCAGATCAGTGAAGACGTCGACGCCCTACTGGCCGCGGCGCGCCAGATGGCCACCGAGATCGCCGCCAACTCACCGATGGCCGTGCAGGGAACCAAGGCGGTGCTGGCCGCCAGCCAGGACCGCTCGGTGACGGAAGGGCTGGACTACGTGGCCACGTGGAATGCCGGGCACCTGGCCTCGGACGACCTCACTGAGGCCATGGTGGCTTTCATGGAGAAGCGGCCGGCCCGGTTCACCGGTCGGTAGGGCTCGACCGAGGTCGGTACCCGGTGGGCCAAGGAGTCCACCCGGGCCATGGGCGGGCTACCGCTTGCGCTTCCACCAGCGTCGGTCCTTGCGCTCGTTGCGCTCGTCCTCCTTGCGCACCTCAGCAAGGACGCCCGGTCCCACGGCGTTGATGATGTCCTCGGCCTGGTCCAGCAGGGCGGCGGCCTCCTCGCCGGGCACGTCGGGCATGGGCTCGAGGGCCGGCTCGACCAGAGACCCGTGAGCCCAGCCGACGTCGGCCAGCCGGGGGGCGTAGGACGAGCAGTTGTCCGGGCACTTCCACGGAGCTTCAGGGGCCAGGTCGAGGATGCAGAATCGCGCCACCTCGCCCGAGTCGTAGGTCCGGCTCTGGAAGTGCTTGCACTGTTCCCTCATCGACATGGGACCATTCTGCCTCTCCCCTCAGCCGGATGTGGCTCACCGGGTCCGGCCGGCGTCAGCGCCGGCTCAACCGATCGAGCCCTCCATCTGCAACTCGATCAGGCGGCTCCATTCCACGGCGTACTCCATGGGCAGGGTCCGGGTGATCGGCTCGATGAACCCGTTGACGATCATCCCCATGGCCTGGGTCTCCGACAACCCCCGGCTCATCAGGTAGAAGAGCTGATCATCGCCGACCTTGGAGACCGTGGCCTCATGCCCGATGCGGGCGTCCCGCTCGGCCACCTCCATGTACGGCTTGGTCTCGGACACGGCGGTGTCGTCGAGGAGGAGTGCGTCGCAGCGCACGAAGCTCTTGGCGTGCTTGGCCCCCTCGTCCACGTGGACCAGGCCGCGGTAGGTGGTGATGCCGGCATCCTTGGAGATGGACTTGGACACAATGGTCGACGTGGTCTCGGGGGCGGCGTGGACCATCTTGGCCCCGGCATCCTGATGCTGGCCAGCGCCGGCGTAGGCCACGGAGAGCACCTCACCGGAGGCCTTCGGGCCCATCAGGTAGACGCTGGGGTACTTCATGGTCAGGCGGGAGCCGATGTTGCCGTCGATCCACTCCACGTGGGCCTCGGCTTCGGCCCGGGCCCGCTTAGTGACCAGGTTGTAGACGTTGTTGGACCAGTTCTGGATGGTCGTGTAGGTGATCCGCGATCCCTCGAGGGCCACCAGCTCCACCACGGCCGAGTGCAGCGAATCGGTGGTGTACACGGGTGCCGAGCAACCCTCGATGTAGTGCACCTGGGAGCCGACGTCGGCGATGATCAGCGTCCGTTCGAACTGGCCCATGTTCTCCGCGTTGATGCGGAAGTAGGCCTGCAGCGGCTGATCGACCACCACGTTGGGCGGGACGTAGATGAACGAGCCGCCCGACCACACCGCTGAGTTGAGGGCGGCAAACTTGTTGTCGTTGGGGGGAATGATCGTCCCGAAGTACTTGCGGACCAGATCGGGGTACTCCCGCACCGCCGTATCCATGTCGCAGAAGATGATGCCCAGAGCCTCGAGGTCCTCGCGATTGCGGTGGAAGACCACCTCCGACTCGTACTGGGCGGTCACCCCGGCCAGGTACTTCCGCTCCGCCTCGGGGATGCCCAGCTTCTCGTAGGTGTTCTTGATGGCGTCGGGCAGATCGTTCCAGTCCTCCACCTGCCCCGATGTCGGCTTGATGTAGTAGTAGATGTCGTCGAAGTCGAGATCGGGCATGTTGACGGCGAACCACTGGGCCATGGGGCGCTTCTCGAAGCGCTGCAGGGCCCGCAGCCGGAAGTCCCGCATCCACTCGGGTTCCTTCTTCATCGCCGACATCTCGCGGACGATGGACTCGTTCAGCCCTTTCTTGGGCTTGAAGACGTAGTCCTCTTCGTCGGACCACCCCAGCTTGTACTTGCCGAGGTCGAGATCGGTGGTCGTCATGTGGGCTCCTGGGATGCCGTCCGGGCGGACCGCTTGATTTCCCCTATACAGATAGTAACAACCCGGCAGCCTCGGGAGAACGGCTGGCGCCTCGGAAGTCAGGAAAGTCGTGCCATCCTGGTCGAATGGCAGCCAGACCGACCTCGGAACCCGATGCACCGACCCTGCGGCCCCCGGCCCCGGAACGGCGGCCCGAACGCCTCGAGGCCCATGGCGACGTCCGCATCGACGACTGGTTCTGGCTTCGGGACAAGGACGATCCCGCGGTGATCCGGCATCTGGAGGCCGAGAACGCCTACACCGAGGCGGCCATGTCCGGTACGGGGAAACTCCGCGGAGACCTCTTCGCCGAGATGGTGGCCCGCATCGAGGAGACCGACCTGTCGGTGCCGGTGAAGAAGGGGCCCTGGCTCTACTACGGCCGTACCGTGGAGGGCAGCAGCTACGGGATCCACTGCCGCCGTCCGTTCGTGCCACCCCAGACCGACGGCACCGGCGCCGGCGAGTCTCCTGGCGTACCTGAGGACGAGCAGGTCCTGCTGGACGAGAACCAGCTGGCCGAAGGGCACGACTACTTCGCGGTCGGGAACCTCGAGGTCAGCCCGGACCACCGCTGGTTGGCCTACTCCACGGACACCTCCGGTGGCGAGCGCTACACCATGCGCTTCGTCGATCTGACCACCGGTGAGCGGGCTCCCGAGGCCCTGTCGGACACCTCCTACGGGGTGGCCTGGGCCAACGACAACGCCACCGTCTTCTACGTCCGGGTCGACGAGGCCATGCGCCCCTTCCAGGTCTGGCGGCACCAGGTCAGCACCCAGCCCTCCGCCGACACCCTGGTCTACGAGGAAACGGACGACCGCTTCTACCTCGGGGTCGGACGGACCAAGGACGACAGGTACATCCTGGTGGGCCTGGACTCCAAGGTCACCTCGGAGTACCGGGCCCTGTCAGCCGACGATCCCGGGGGCGAGTTCACGGTGATCGCGCCCCGACGTCAGGGAATCGAGTACAGCGTGGACCACGACCGCGGGGGGGTCTCGGGGGGCGGCGGTCGGTTCCTGATCGTGACCAACGACGGGGCCGAGGACTTCCGACTGATGGAGGCGCCTGACGGTTCGCCGGGGAGGGCCTCGTGGCGGGAGGTGATCCCGGCCCGCCCCGGGGTCCGGCTCGACACCGTGGATCCCTTCGCCGGCCACCTGGTGGTCTACGAGCGGGAAGGCGGGGAGGCCCGGGCCCGGGTCATCGACGCCGCGTCGGGAGCATCCACGCCGCTGGACCGAGCCGAGTCGCCCTCGACGGTCTGGGGTGGAGCCAACCCTGAGTACGAGTCCACCACCCTGCGCTACGAGTACACCTCCCTGGTCACACCGCGCTCCGTCTACGACCTCGACCTCGAGCTCGGGGCATCGACCCTGCGGAAGCGCCAGCCCGTGCTGGGCGACTTCGACCCCGACCGGTACCGCACCGAGCGCCGTTGGGCCGAGGCCGCCGACGGGACCGAGATCCCCCTGTCGCTGGTGTACCGAGCCGACCTGGTCGGCGACCCCGCCCCCACAGGTCCCGTCCCGTGCCTCCTCTACGGGTACGGCTCCTACGAGGTGTCCATCGACCCCACCTTCTCCTCGCTCCGACTCAGCCTCCTCGACCGGGGGTTCGTCTTCGCCATCGCCCATGTCCGCGGCGGTGGCGAGATGGGGCGGTCGTGGTACGAGCACGGGAAGTTCGCCGACAAGCCCAACACCTTCACGGACTTCGTCACCTGCGCCCGTACCCTGGTCGATGAGGGGTGGACCTCCCCCGATCAGCTGGTGGCCCGAGGCGGCAGTGCCGGCGGTCTGCTCATGGGGGCGGTGGCCAACCTGGCCCCGGAGCTGTTCCGGGCCATCGTGGCCGAAGTGCCCTTCGTCGACTGCCTGACCACCATCTTGGATGAGACACTCCCCCTCACCGTGCTCGAGTGGGAGGAGTGGGGCAATCCGGTGGAGGATCCCGAGATCTATGCCGTGATGAAGGCCTACTCCCCGTACGACAACGTGCGGGGGGTGGACGACGCGGGCCAGCCAGTCCGCTACCCCGACATCCTGGCCACTGGAGGGCTGTCCGATCCTCGGGTGGGCTTTTGGGAGCCAGCTAAATGGGCGGCCAAGCTGCGGGCCGCCAACCCGGCCAACCGGGTGCTGCTCAAGACCGAGTTGGGCGCCGGACACGGCGGCCCGTCGGGCCGCTACGACGCCTGGCGGGACGAAGCCTTCGTCTACGCCTTCATCCTCGACGCGCTGGGGCTCACGGAGGAGTCGTCGAACTCGTAGCTGTGGAACCCGACGACGAGCTGGAGGACCCCACCGTGGTCGGGGTGGTGGAGGTGGTGGGTGGGCTGGCGACCAGCGCTGCAGCCGTGGGTTGGAAGGTGGCCACGAACGGGGCCCGGACCGGTGTGGGGAGCACCACCGGGACCTTGTCGATGGCCATGGTGACCGTGGGGGTGCCCAGCTGCACGTTGATGGTGCCACTGGCCGGGACAACCTGGACCGTTCCAGCCTGGACCTCCCCGGCCCACAACGTGGAGCCCGAGGAGCTGGTGACCGCCACCCAACACGTTCCGGTGCCGGTCACCGTCAACTTGTAGTTGGCGTTCACCACCGCGTAGGTGGCTGAAGTCGAGGTCGAGGTCAGGGGTACCACCTGGGTGGGCTGCGTGGTGGGGGTGGGCTTAGTCTTCGGCTTGGGCTTGGTGGTGGGCGGGGTGGAGCTGTGGGCGGTCGAGGTGGTGACGGACGAGTGGGAGGTGGCCGCGCTGGTGGAGGTGGCCGTGGCGGCGTGCGTGTGGCTTGGCGACGAACGCTTGGAACCGGCGTAGGCCAGCACTGCGAAGACGACCACGGCGGCGACCACGATCGCGACGGTGGTAACCCGGCGGGGCCGGTGGTTCATCGAGTCGAGGGCGTGACGCTGGCCCCGGTCGGTACGAGCCACCGATGCGCCCTCCGCGGTTGCCCCCAGGCGGAAGCGGTCCTGGGGTCGCGAGTCGTCGAAGATCAACGGGGTCTCCGGGTCGGGGAACTCGTCGTTGCCGCGGACCGGCACCGGGGGGACGGACCGTCCGGTACCCACTCCGGCTCGGGCCCCCGAGTGAGCGCCACCAGAACGGCGGTACGAACGGGGTACCCCCACCTCGCCCGTGGCCCCAGGCGGTTCCTCCCGACCCACCACCGTCACTGTCGACGTCCCGGTGCGGTCAGAGAGGTGCTCAAGTGTGCCGAGGGCCGAGTGGTAGCTCCGCACCGAGTCGAGGTCGTCACCGCTCGGCCGGCGGAACATGATGACGATCGCCACCGCCACAGCGATCAGTGCCAGGGCGGCCAGGGCGATCCACATCCCGACTATTCAACCCGACGCGGCTCCCCGACGGGAAGCGAGGCCGTCGAGGACCGTGGTCGGGACGTCGCTCCGTCGGCCGGATTCGGATGACCTCTCTACGTGATGACTCCATCACTCCAAGAGATGATCCCTGCTCAGATGGCGGTTATGGCTGTAAGCCCTCCGTCGATGGTCAGGTGGGTCCCGGTGATGAACGAGGCCTCGTCGGAGAGTAGGAATCGGATGGGCCGGGCGATCTCATCAGGCGTGGACACCCGCTGGAGGGGGGTCCGCTCCTCCAGTTGCTGGCGGAAGCCCGGCAGTTCGAACGCCGGCGCCAGCATCGGCGTGGCCACCGCACCGGGGCAGACCGCATTTACCCGGAATCCCTCGGAGGCGAACCGGTGGGCGATGGAGCGCATGACGCCGAGCACGCCACCCTTTGACGCGCAGTAGGCGGTGAGGAAGACGCTGCCGAAGAGGCCTTCGATGGAGGAGATGAATACCACCGCCGAGCCCGGGCCGGCTCGGCGGAACGGTTCGATCAGCATCCGGCAGATCATCACCCCGGCGCGCAGGTTGACGTTGAGCGTGGTGTCCCACAACTCGTCGTCGATGAAGTCCACCGGCATCGGCCCAGACACCCCGGCGGCGTGCACGAAGCCTCCGAGGGATCCGAGAGACGATTCGACGGCGGGAACCGCCTGTTCGATGGCCGTCGTCTCGGCCACATCCACGACCGACCAGTGGGTCACTACGCCGAATTGCTCCCGACACAGTCTGGCCGTCTCCTCGGCCCCGGCGGCGTCCACGTCCCATACGGCTACCGGCCGGCCCACCTCAGCCAGGGCCAGGGCCGTCTGACGACCGATGCCCGATCCTCCGCCGGTGACCAACACCCCGGTGTCCGGCGCTCCCAGGCGGTCCGCGGCTTTCTTGGCCGTGGCTTTCTTGGCCGTGGCTTTCTTGGCCGTGGCCTTGGTGGAAGTGGCCTTCTTGGCCGGGGCCCTAGTGGCCGTTCGTGAACTCGAGCGTGGTGCCATGGACGCAGTCTGTCAGAACCGTCCGAGGCCGATGCTCCGGCTGATCAGGTGCGGAGACCGGCCCTCGGCTGGACGCCGGGATGGATCTCTGAACGCAGGGGATTGGCCTGGTCCCGGGCCGAGAGGACCGGGTCGGTGAGACCCCAGTCGGCTCCGATCGCCGGGTCGTCCCAGGCCACACCGAGCTCGTCGTCGGGGTTGTAGTACCCGTCGACGAGATACCACAGGGTGAGGTCGGTCAGGGAGGCGAAGCCGTGGGCCACCCCGGGCGGGATGAACAGGCCACGGTCGTGGTCACCGTCGAGATCAAGGGTCAGAGTGGCCCCGTCGGTTGGGGAGCCCTGGCGAAGATCGTGGAGGACCACGCGCGCCGTGCCCCGCAGGACGTACCAGTAGTCAGCCTGATGCAGGTGGTAGTGGAGCCCGACAATGGCTCCACCCTGCTTCTCCGATCGGTTGGCCTGGGTCATCTCCCGACCCAGAGGGAACCAGCTGCGCCGGTAGGTCTCGACGAACCGGCCCCGCTCGTCGCCGTGGGCATTGGGCTCGACCACGATGACGTCGGCGATGACGTCGGACTCCTTGATGTCAGGCACGGGCTACGACCTCTCTGGGCTGTTGGGCTGCTCCCCGTCGCCGGAGTGCCGGGCAAGAGTAGCGAACTTGCTCCGGTAGAAGAGGAGCGGGAACCCGTCGTTGGTCCCGAGGTCGAGGACCTTCCCGATGATCAGTTCGTGGTCCCCGGCGTCATGGGCCAGCTCCATATGGCAGTCCACCCAGGCCAGGCACCCCTCGATCACCGGCGCTCCCGTGGCCGGTCCCGGGTGCCACTCCACCCCCTCGAACTTGTTCCCTCCGGACACGGCAAAGCCCCGGCACAGCTCTTCTTGATGGTCGCCCAGCACGTTGACGCAGAAGTTGCCGGCTCGGGCGATGCGAGGCCAGCTGGTGGAGGTACGGGCTGGGGCCACGGCCACGAAGGGAGGATCGATGGACAGCGAGATGAAGCTCTGGCAGGAGAAGCCCACCGGACGCCCGTCCTCGATGCCCGAGACGATGGTCACCCCGCTGGTGAACCGGCTCATGGCGTCCTTGAAGGCGGCGGCGTCGAAACTCACCCTCAGATCTCGCCCAGCTCCACGGTGGAACCCTCGATGGCCGCGTTGACCTCGAGGAGGGGCGACGCCGCCGCCGCCGCCCGAGCCTCCTCCAGCATCCGGTCGATGTCGTCGTCGGAATGAGCCGGATCGTGATGGAACAGGGTGAGTCGTTTCACCCCGGCCTCGCGGGCCACGTGCACGGCGTAGTTAGCCGTGGAGTGCCCCCAGTCGGGCAGTCCGGCGAACTCCTCCTCGGTGTACTGGGCGTCGTGGAGCAGCAGATCGGCCCCGTCGCAGAGCTCGAGCACGTGGGGCTCGATCGAGTGGAGGTCGAGCGGTGCCTGATGGTCGGAGAGGTACGCCAACACGTGGCCATCGACCTCCACGCGGAAGCCGAGGGTGTGGCCGACGTGGAGGATGGGCCGCACCTTGACCTTGATGGCACCGATGGCGAACTCGTCCGAGCCCTCGAGATCATGGAAGCGGAAGGTCCCCTGGAACTGGGCCATGTGCACCGGGAAGAAGGGCGGCCGGACCATGGAGGCCAGGATCTCCCCCAACGAGCCACCCTCCTGGGAGGGTCCGTAGACATCGACGATGGTGTCGGGGTGGCGCATCGGGGCGAAGAACGGCAGACCCAGCACGTGGTCGTAGTGCAGGTGGGAAAGGAGGACGTTGGCCGCCAGGGGTGGGGTCACGATGGCAGCCAACGGGGCCCGCAGATGCTCACCCAGGGCGCGGAGCCCCGTCCCCAGATCGATGATCAGGGGTGGCTCGCCGTCCACCTCGACCAAGACGCAGGAGGTGTTCCCTCCGTAGCGGCGGTAGCGGTCGGACGCGCATGGGCAGGAGCCCCGAACTCCGAAGTACGTGATTCTCACCGAAGGAGGAGGCTAGCCGGACATCAGGCGGAGGCCGTATTCCCGACGAGTACCCTCCTGACCATGGAGTACCGCACCGTGGCCGCCAACGGCACCGAGTTCGCCTGTTTCGAGGCCGGGCCGGCCGACGGGCCCCTGGCCCTCTGCCTGCACGGCTTCCCCGACACCGCCCACACCTGGCGCCACCTTCTCCCCCGCCTGGCCGGCGCCGGGTTCCGGGCCGTGGCCCCGAACATGCGGGGGTACGCCCCGACCCCGGTGCCCGCCGACGGCCGCTTCGACACCGGGACCCTGGCCCTGGACGCCTGCGCCCTCCACGATGCCCTGGATGGAGGTGAGGATGCCGTGATCATCGGCCACGACTGGGGCGCCTTCGCCACGTACGGGGCCGCCGCCCTGGAGCCCGGGCGGTGGCGGCGGGTGGTGGCCGCGGCCGTAGCCCCCCAGGCGTCGATGGCCGACGGCTTCTTCTCCTTCGACCAGCTCCGTCGTAGTTGGTACGTCTTCTTCTTCCAGACCCCGCTGGCCGAATACGCCGTGGCCCTCGACGACTACGCCTTCATCGACCGACTGTGGGCCGACTGGTCACCGGGCTTCGACGGCTCGTGGGACGCCGCCCGGGTGAAGGAGGCGCTGGCCACCCCCGAGAGCCTCAGTGCCGCCATCGGCTACTACCGGGCCATGTTCGCCGGGCCCCCCGACGACCCCGCCGCCGCGGCGGCCCAGGCGGCGGCGGGCACCGTGGCCCCCCAGCCCACGCTCTATCTCCACGGGGCCGATGACGGCTGCATGGGCCTCGACACCATCGGCCCGGTCGCCGAGTTCTTGGCGCCGGGTTCGGAGGTGGTGGTGGTCGGGGGGGCCGGCCACTTCCTCCACGTGGAGCGTCCCGACGAGGTCAACGACCACATCGTCCGGTTTCTCACCGTCTGACCGGCCCGATCCCGCGGCCGCTAGGCCCCGATCTTCTTCAGCCAGGGCACCGCCGTCTGCAAGAAGGCGTTCCTCGCCGGGGCGGCTAGCAGGGGGTCGAGATGGCTGTAGGTCTGAGTCCGGCTGACCACCCGAACGCTCGGGATCTTGGAGTGCTGCTGGAAGTACCGGGCTCCGTTGGCCACGGCGTTGTCGGTCCCTCCGAGCGACGTCTGGAAGGCGTAGATGGGCACGTCGACCTTCCGGGTGTCGAGGAGCCGGAGTCCCAGATAGTCGGCCACCGGGGTCTGGCGAAGGGTGGCCGCGGCACCGGCATCGATGGACAGCCGCTCCGGGTAGTACCAGTCGGCGGCGGCTAGCGGGGCCTGGGCGAAGACGTCGGCCACGTTCTGGATCGGGGTGATGCCACGGTTGACCCATCGGGCCGGATTGCCGGTGACGGCCACGTGGCCCGAGTGCACGTGGATCAGCGCCAGCGCCGATGGCGAAGTGGAGGCGTCGAAGGCGTAGCCCAACTGGGCCTGGTTGGTCACCGGTTTGGGCGGCTTGAAGGTGGCGGGGAGGAGCGGGAAGGTCTGGAGCAATGACGGCGCGTTGGGAGCCTCGACGGCGGCCAGGGCCCCGACCTGGCTGAACACCCCGGTCACCCACGGAAGCCCGGCACCCAGGAGGTCGAGCCAGGGACCCTTGGTGTTCATGGTGGCGATGGCCGTCTGGGCCGAGGGCACCGTGGCCTTCTGCTGCCCGGCGTACGGTGCTCCGGCACACCCGTCGATGCACATGATGCCGTCGATGTTCTGGTAGCCGCCGCGGCCGTCGAAGTCCCAGGCGGCGTAAGCGGCTGCCTCGGTGCCCCCGAGCGAGTGGCCACCGAGGGTCACGGTCTTGGCCCCTCCCTGGTGGGCCTTCTGGATCACCGCGTTGAGGTCGTTCATGGCCACGGCCATGCCCCACTGCTGCACGAACCCGTACTGTGACACCGCCAACGGCTGGTAGTGGTCGGTGATGGCTGGGTTGGACAGGAAGCCCAGGTAGTAGTCGAAGGCCTGTTGATAGGTGGCCCGACCGGCCAGGACCGACTGGATGAGCGAGTCATCCTGGAGGGCACCTTCCCGTCGCATCTCGGCCCAGACCTGAAGATGGGGCACGTGGCTCACCAGGTACGGGGCGACCACGTCGAAATCGCCGGCGCCCCCGTTGGTCCCCGGCACCAGTACCAGTACGTGGGCCGCCGACGGAGCGCCGAACCGCCGTACCGCGACCTGGTCGTACTGGGTGGGGCTCGGGGTGCCGGCCGGGATGGCCGGGGTGGCCACCACGCTGGGGGTGGCCACCGTGAACACCGACTCGGGCACGGACGCCGGCGCTCCCAGTACCGGAGGCGAGGCCTGGGTCACCGAGATGGTGTCGGCCGATGCCGTCCCCCCGACCGCCGTCCACGACACCCCGACCGCCGTCATCGCCATCAGCAGCGAACCCACCCAGCGTGCTCTCATGACCGTCCCCCCTTCCCCGCCCGCGGGCGGGACACCGAACCGTTCCGACTCCGATCACCGTACACAGCCCACCCGGATCCGACACGGTGGGAGCGGCTCGCCACCGTGTCGGCGGCCGCGACCGAGGCACCCCCACCAAGGGCGTCAGGGCAGTCGGAGCGTCCCGGACCGGTCGGCCACCACCAGGCCCTCGGCCACCAGCCTGGCCACCACCCGTCCCGCCCGTTCGGGGTCGTCGGGCCAACCGACCACCCCGGCCACGGCGTCGGCCGGGACCGCCCCGTCCCGGAGGGCATCCACCAGCCGGCCCCGGCCCTGCCGGTCCGAGCCGTCGAACCGGCTCTGGGGGGAAGAGACCCCGGCCGAGCCCACCGCCGGGTCGGGGCCGACTCGGCCGGCTGCCGCCCACCGGCAGCGTCGGCGTACCGGGCACCCACTGCAGCGGGGGGAGCCGGCCACACAGTGCCCGGCTCCGAGATCGAGGAGAGCCTGACCGAAGGACCACCCCCGGCCCGGAGGAACCATGTCGTCCACCAGTCGCTGGGCCTCACCCGGGCGGACCGGCCGGCCGGCCACGGCCCGGGCCACCACCCGACCGGCATTGGTGTCCACCACGCCGATGTCGGCGCCGAAGGCGAAGGCCAGCACGGCTCGCGCCGTGTAGGCGCCGACACCAGGCAGGGCGAGGAGCCCGGTCAGATCGGAAGGAACCCGACCGCCGTGCTCGGCCGCCACTACCTGGGCGGCCCGGTGCAGGTTTCGGGACCGCCGGTTGTAGCCCAGGCCCTGCCAGGCCCGGAGGATGTCGCCGAGCGGCGCGGCGGCGCAGGCCGCCGGCGTCGGGAACCGGTCGAGGAACCGCTGATAGGCGGGGATGACGCGGGACAGCTGGGTCTGCTGGGCCATGACCTCGCTGACCAGGACGGCCCAGGGGTCTCGGCTGGACCGCCAGGGGAGGTCGGGTCGCCTTGAATCGGACCCGGCCGAGGTACCCCACGCCTCGATACACCGGCCGATGGCCTCGAGTTGGTCTCGTGCCCGGATCACCGGCGGGCCGCCGCCCGCACCGGTGGGGGCGGGAACTGGGCCGCTCCGAGACGTCAATCCCAGATGTCGTCCCCGTAGGGACGCCGGCGGGCGGGGGCGGCGGCCTGCTTCCAGACCATCACCTTGCGCCGGAAGAAGCACACTTCCTCGCCCCGCTGGTTCAACCCCTTGGACTCGACCGTGACCACGCCCCGGTCGTCGCGGGACTTGGACTCGACCTTGCCGATGACCTTGGTCTCGGCATAGATGGTGTCACCGTGGAAGGTCGGGGCCCGGTGGACCAAGGACTCCACCTCGAGGTTGGCGATGGCCGTGCCGCTGACGTCGGGCACGCTCAATCCCAGGACCAACGAGTACACCAGGTTGCCCACCACCACGTTCCTGCCCTGCACCGTCTCGTGCTCGGCGAACCAGGCGTTGGTGTGCAGGGGGTGGTGGTTCATCGTGATCATGCAGAACAGGTGGTCGTCGGCCTCGGTGATGGTCTTGCCCGGCCAGTGCCGGTACACGTCACCGGGCTCGAAGTCCTCGAAGTAACGGCCGAAGGGCCGTTCGAAGGTGGTCACCGCTCAGTCCCGGACCAGAGCGGGCCGCGTGGTGAACCCGAGGACCCAGTCGGACTGCGACTCCCCGTCGATGGCCATCCGCCACGTGTAGCGCGTGCCCGGGGTGAGGGGCAGAGGTCCGAGGTTCACGGCCAGCGCCACGTCGATGGGAGAGCCCTCGGGGATTCCCGGGGGACGACCGACGGTGAACTCCCCTCGCACCTCGACGGGATGCTCACCCTCCGGCGTCTCCACCAGTACCGGCCGTCCGTCGGCGTCCTCGAGGAAGAGCTCCCAGTGGTGGGCGGACTCGGCTTCGTGCCAGCCCACGTCGATCTTGAGGGCGATGGCCGAGGGGACGGGGTCAGGACCGGTCATGCTCCAACCTCCGCCGAGCACGTAGAGCTTGCCGTCGGAAACTTGGGCTGCGTCGCACAGCATCATGGTCACTCGCACAACCGGTGAGGTTACCGGTTGGACGGCGGGTCCCGACGCAGTGCCGAGCACCCGTGGGCACGGCGGCGACCCGATGGAGGAGCGGGCCGACGCCCGGTGCATCCGGTGGCAGCTCACCGGGCCGGGACGGCGACCGGCCCCTCCCGGCGCCGGGCAGGTGGGCCGGTAGCCTGAGGTCATGGAGCTCCGGGGACTGCGTGACGACGTCTACCGCCGGCCCCTGGCCACGGCGCTGGAGCGCCTCGGGATCGGTCCCGGGTGGACCTGTGTGGACGTCGGGGCTGGTGGCGGGGACGTCTCGGTGGCCCTGGCCGAGATCGTGGGGCAAGACGGCCGGGTCTACGCCGTGGACAGCGACCCCCGGGCCCGGGACGAGGTCGCCGAGGCCGCCGCCGCCCACAGCCAGGTCCTGGCCATCACCCAGTCGGGCGAGGACCTCCGGCTCCCCGAACAGGTGGACCTGGCCTTCTGTCGGTTCCTGCTCCTGCACGTGGCCGACCCGGCGGTGGTGCTGGCCCGGATGGCCGCCGTGGTCCGACCGGGGGGGTGGGTGGTGGCCCAGGAGCCCATCACGTCGGCCGGGCGAATCAACGGGGACCCGTTCTCCATGCCCTCGGCCCGCCATCCCGACATCGGGGCGCTGCTGCCGTCCCTGGCCCGGGACGCCGGTCTGATCACCGTGGACGCGTGGGCCGAGGCGCCGGCCGGGGCCGGACCGGGGCCGGTGGCCGACTACCTCCGGCTGCTCACCGAGGTCGATCCCGGTGACGATCCGGTGGTGCTGCCCCCGCTGGTCACGGTGGTGGCCCAGGCGCCGTCGGCCTGATCGACCGAGGCGGGGAGCGGCGATCGGGACGGACGGTCACGGTGATGAGACAATCAAATTGCTAAGTCTCACCCGGCCAAATCCGCCTGCCTGTTCCCTGGAAATCCGGGTATCGGTGTCACATCGCCGCAGGTGAAGGTCCAAATTGGCTGGTGCGCAACAGTCCGTCGACCGGGTGGCGTAGAGTCAACCATTCTCTCGGGAGTATGCGGACCATGTGGGTCGTGCGACCGATGGGTACTGGGCACTACCGAACGTACATAAGACGGAGAATCTGGGAGAACCTGTGGCATCTGGATCGCTGAAGACGCGCGTGGCCGTACTGACGTTGGCGCTGGCTGTGACGACCTCGGCGGTCGTCGTGAGCACGACGGGTGTGTCCTCGGCCTCGACCGGGTCCCAGATCCCGTCGAGCGCCTACTCCGACCACACCGGGATCACCAAGACCCAGGTCAAGCTGGCTAACGTCTCCACCCTGTCCATCGGCCTGTTCAAGGGCGCCAACGTCGGCGCCCAGGCCTACGCCGACTACGTCAACTCCACCGGTGGCATCAACGGCCGCAAGCTGGTCATCACCGACTCGGATGACCAGTTCACCGGGGCCACCAACAAGCAGGCCACCCAGGACGCTATCAACAACGACTTCGCCATGGTCGGGAACTTCTCCCTGGAGGACAGCTTCGGCGGGGCGCTCCTCAAGGCCAATCCGGGCATGCCCAACGTCTCGGTAGTGCTCGATCCCGCCACCAACAAGCTGCCCAACGTGTTCAGCCCGGTGCCTCTCAACGCCGGTTGGGAAGAGGGCCCGCTGCAGTTCATCAAGAAGAAGTACCCGAAGGACATCCACGCCGTCGGGGCCATGGTGGCCGGCCTGCCGTCGGCCGAGCAGGACTGGGTCGGTGAGAAGTACGCCATGCAGAAGGTGGGCATGAAGGTCATCTACGACCCCACCTACACCGTGTCCACCACCGACTTCACCCAGAACGTGATCGCCATGAAGAACGCCGGGGTCAAGATCGTCTTCATGGACTCGATGGCCGAGAGCTACGCCGCGGCGTTCCTGAAGGACCTGACCCAGCAGAACTTCCATCCCGTCGTCGTCCTCGGGGCCGCCACCTACACCAACAGCCTGGTCAAGGACGCCGGGGGCGCCGCCGCGGTCAACGGCGACTACCTAGAGCAGAACACCTCTCTCTACCTCGGCCAGGACGCCAAGACCGTCCCGGCCGTGGCCACGTTCCTCCACTGGGTCAACGTGGCCTCGCCCGGCTTCAAGACCGACCTCTACACCCTGTACGCCTGGCTCTCCACCGAACTGTTCGCCCAGGCCCTCAAGAACGCCGGAGCCAACCCGAGCCGGGGATCCGAGCTGGCGGCCCTGAGCAAGATCACCACCTTCGACGGGAACCACATCGTGGCGCCCAACAACCCGGTGACCAAGGCCGTCGGGAACTGCTACCTCATCGCCAAGGTGGTGAACGGCCAGTTCGTCCGGACGCCAGATGATCCTCCGGTCAGCAGTGCCACCCACGGCTACCGCTGCGACTACAGCTACATCACCCCGCCCTCCAGCTGAGGATTCGGGTGGGTGGAGGTGGGTGGGGCGGCCCCAGGCGGGCCCGGTAACCTGGGGGCGTGACCTCAGACACCGTTCCCGCCCCTGACCTGCAGGCCGCCGCCGAGGCCGTGGCCCTGTCCCAGTCCGTCGTCGATCACGGCATCGCCGCCCTGATCGCCGCCGGGGGTCCCGACACCGCCCAGGTCTTGGCGTACGACATCGCCCACGCCGCCGCCGCCGTTCGCACCGCCGAGGCCCTCCTGGCCTACGGCACCTACGGGGACACCGAGGCCCGGATCGCCTGCGCCTTCGCCGCTGACGCCGTGGCCGACCTGGCCACCCGGACCATCGGGCGGGCGGCCCAGTGGGGTGTCGCCCACGACTGGATGGCTCCAGCTGTGGCGTTCGTCTCCGCCTTCCGGGACCCGGCCTTCCTCGCCTCGTTGGCCGACCAGCCGGGCGACCGCCACCTCGACGCCGACTTCGAGCTGGTGCGGGAGACCTTCCACCGGTTCGCCGAGGAGCAGATCCGACCGCGGGCTGAACACATCCACCGGGCCAACACCGACATTCCCGAGGAGATCATCGCGGGAATGGCCGAGATGGGTGGCTTCGGTATGTCGGTGCCCGAGGAGTACGGCGGCTTCGCCACCGGGGGCGAGGCGGACTACCTGGGCATGGTGGTGGCCACCGAGGAGCTCTCGTGGGGCTCGCTCGGTGCCGGCGGTTCGCTCATCACCCGCCCCGAGATCCTGACCCGCGCCTTGGTCCACGGAGGCACGGAAGCGCAGAAGCAACAGTGGCTGCCCCGGTTGGCCACCGCCGAGGTCATGGGCGCGGTGGCCGTCACCGAGCCCGACTTCGGGTCGGACGTGGCCGGGGTGGTCACCGCCGCCGTGCCCACCGACGGGGGGTGGCTCATCAACGGGGTCAAGACGTGGTGCACCTTCGCCGCCCGTGCCGACGTGCTGATGCTCCTGGCCCGGACCGACCCGGACCGGTCGAAAGCCCACCGGGGCCTGTCGCTCTTTCTGGTGGAGAAGCCCCAGGGCGAAGGGCACGGCTTCCGCTTCACCCAGGAGGCCGGGACCGGCGGCCGGCCGGCCGGCTCCCCGGGCCGTATGGAGGGTCGGGCCATCGACACGCTGGGCTACCGGGGCATGCACTCCTACGAGGTGGCCTTCGAGGACTGGTTCGTTCCCGACGCCAATCTGGTCGGAGGGGAGGAGGGCCTCGGGAAGGGCTTCTACCTACAGATGCAGGGCTTCGAGAACGGTCGACTCCAGACGGCGGCCCGGGCCATCGGTCTCATGCAGGCCTCCTACGAGGCGGCCTTCGAGTACGCCGAGAACCGGGTCGTGTTCGGCCAGCCCATCCTCGAGTACCAGCTGACCCGGGCCAAACTGGCCCGCATGGCCGTCCTGATCCAGGCGGCCCGCCAGTTCTCCTACGACGTGGCCCGGCTCATGGCCAAGGGCGAGGGGACCCTAGAGGCCTCGATGATCAAGGCGTACGTGTGCCGGGCGGCCGAGTGGGTAACCCGTGAGGCCCTCCAGATTCACGGGGGCATGGGCTACGCCGAGGAGTTCCCGGTCAGCCGGTACTTCGTGGATGCCCGGGTGCTGTCCATCTTCGAGGGGGCCGACGAGACCTTGGCCCTCAAGGTCATCGCTCGCCGCCTGGTCAGCAACGCCACCCACTGAACGGGCCGGCGCGGCCGGCCCGGGGGGAGGCCCCGAACCCGGGCCCCACCGGCTCGAGCCGGTGGGGCGAGCCGCTGGCCGGGAGGCGGGCTACCGTCATCCCGTGGACCACTCCTCGTTCGTTGCCGCCGTCCGCACCGAGGCCGCCGCCCTGACCTTCGCCCTCGAGGGCGGAGCGATGGACACCGTGGTCCCGACCTGTCCGGGGTGGGAGGTGCGGGACCTGGCCGTCCATGTCGGGCAGTTCTGCGGCCGCTGGAGCCGGGCGCTCGCAGAAGGCTCCGGTCATGCCCCTTCTCCCCTCCCCGACCCGCCCGACGACGGCGATCTGGTGCCTTGGGTCACCGACGGCCTGGTCGCCCTCCTCGACCGGTTGGACTCGACCCCGATGGCCACCCGGGTGAAGACCAGGTTCGGATCCGACCAGTCCGCCGGCTTCGTGGCCCGGCGTTCCGCCCACGAACTGGCCGTGCACCGCTTCGACGCCCAGGCCGCCCGCGGCATCTGCACACCCATCGCCACCGAGTTGGCCGCCGACGGCATCGACGAGGTTCTGGACGTCCTCCTGGCCTTCCGTGAAGCGCCGGCCCCGGGCAGCAACCGGGTGCTCTGTCTCCGGTCCAGTGAGTTGGGCTCCGAGTGGTCGATCACCCTGGGTCGGGATCAGGTCGGGGTAGAGCGCCACACCCAGGACGAGGCCCCGGCCGACGGGGGCGACCTGGTGGTCAGTGGCACCACCTCCGACCTCGAGCTCACCCTCTACCATCGCCCCACCTTGAGCCCGGTGGATGTCCACGGCGACTACACCGTGCTGGAGGAGTGGCACCGCCGGTTCAACTTCTGAGCCGGATCAGGGGGTGGGTGAACCCTGCTGGGTCCGAGGTCAGCCCGAGGCTCGGGTGAGCCCGGCCCGCTCACCCCGGGTGACGAACTTGGTGGCCATCTTGCGGGAGGCCTCGTCGATCATCTCATCACCGAACATGACGGCACCGGTGCGGTCGTCCTCGGTGGCCTTGCGGTAGGCGTCGAGGATGGCCCAGGCCTTGTCGAACTGCTCCTGGGTGGGCGAGTAGACCTCGTTGAGCACCCCGACCTGGTCGGGGGTGAGGGCCCACTTCCCGTCATAGCCGAGCACCCGGGTGCGCTGGGAGAATTCGCGGAGGCTGTCCAGCTCGCGGATCTTGAGGAAGGGCCCGTCGATGACCTGGAGCCCGTTGGCCCGACCGGCCATCAGGATCTTCGAGAAGACGTAGTTGAAGTGGTCACCGGGATACTCCGGGATGGACACCCCTCCGGTGAGGACGGGCATCTCCATGGAGGCGGCGAAGTCGGCCGGGCCGAAGATGATGGTCTCCAACCGGGGTGAGGCCGCACAGATCTCCTCCACGTTGATCAGCCCACCGGTGGTCTCGATCTGGGCCTCGATCCCGATGTGGCCCACCGGGAGCCCGCTCCTCTTCTCCACCTGGGTCAACAACAGGTCGAGGGCCACCACCTCGGCGGCCGACTGCACCTTGGGCAGCATGAGCTCGTCGAGGCGGTCCCCGGCATTGGACACCACGTCGATCACGTCGCCGTACGTCCACTCGGTGTCCCAGGCGTTGATCCGGACGCAGAGGACCCGGTCGTCCCAGGGCAGGTTCTTGATGGCGTCGGCCACCTTGGCCCGGGCCGCCTCCTTCTCGAGCGGGGCCACCGAGTCCTCCAGATCGAGAAAGCTCATGTCGGCAGGCACGGTCGGAGCCTTGGCCAGAAAGCGTTCGTTCGACCCGGGGGACGACATGCAGGAGCGACGGGGGAGGTTGCGGGAGCGTTCGGACATGCCCGAATGGTACGGCGCCGGGGGGTGATGGCCCAAATGGCCGGGGTGGGCCCGGGCCTCGCCGGGGCCCCGGCGTGCCCTATCGGGCCCCGGAGGCCACCCGGTACCGGGTGGTGTAGTGGGCGAACTCCCGGGCCAGCCCGGCGTAGGTCCACCCGAAGTCGGCCGGGTCGTAGCGGTGGTGGCCGAAGGCGTCCTGGGGCCGCTGCTCGAGGAAGGCCTCCATCCGCCGGGCGTGCAGGTCGCTGACCGTCTCGCCGTAGTGGCCGTACAGACCCCGGACGGCGGCTATGGGATCAGCCATGAGGTCGGCGTAGTGGAGGTGCTGGCACCAACCCTCCCCGGCCTGCTCGTCATAGGCCACGGCCGAGCCCAGGGCGAAGGCACACTTGCGCTTCCACTCCTCGGCCGTAGGACGGGGGTCGGTCCGGTAGGTGAGCGGCCGCTGACCGGCGTTGGCCAGGCTGGCCAGAGACGTGACCACCGGGCCCGGGTCCCGGTGGGTCCAGATGATTCGGGCGTCGGGGTAGGCGGCCGACAGGGCCTCCAGATGCCAGAGGTGGTTGGGCGTCTTCAGGATCCACCGCTCGGTGGGCTGGGCCGCCTGCAGGGCCTGGAGGGCCAGCTTGTGCTGGGCGTAGGCCGGAGCCATGTCGGCCCCCTCCAGCCAGCGGGCGTAGGTGGGCACGTGGGCCTGGGTCTCGAGGGCCAAGGTACGCACGTCGTACATGAAGAGGGAGACGCACTCCTGGGCCAGGGTGGCCCCGAAGGGATGCATAGCCCTGAGCGGCGGGTTGAGCTTCATCAGTCCCTCGAGCTCCTTGGCCGTCCGGGCGATGCGGGGATCCTCGTCGGCGCCCTCCAGGGTGGGGGGTGGGATGAGGTGGGCCGCCTCCCACTGCCGCAGCGGTCGGGCCATGGGGTCGAGACCCAGCAGGTTGGAGAGCACGCTGGTGCCGGTCCTCGGAAGGCCCACGATGATCCACGGGCTGTCGACGGACTGGTGCCGGATGGCCGGATGATCGGCGGCCCAGCGGTGGAGGTCGATGCGGTTGGCCAGGGCGGCGCTGAGCATCTTGGTGACGAGGATGCGCCCGAAGGTGGTCAGCTCGGCCTCGGCCTCACAGGCACCGAGGAAGATCTCGAGGGGCTGGCGGTAGGTGTCCGACCCCAGGTCGCTCGAGCCGGCCTGCTTGGACGCCGCCCTCACCACGGCCGCCGGGGCCAGGGAGGGGACCTCCCGGCCGAACCGTTGCACGGCGCGGCCGGCGGCGTTGAGGGCCTTGAGGGGAGGGCTGGTCAGTTCGGAGTCGCGCCAGGTGAACTCGGCGGCCGCGCTGGTCGCCGCCGGCCTCCTCACCGGGCCACTTCCACCACGGTCCGGCCCAGGGAGCGACGCTGCCGATGCGCCTCGAGGGCGGCGCCAGCCTCCTCCATGGGCACCCGGCGCCCGATGGAGGGCCGGATCGACCCCGAGGCCACCATGGCCAGCAGGTCGGCGTGGATCTCGTCGGCCACGTCCCGCCCGAAGGGGTTGAAGCCGAATCGCCGCATACCCGGGTCGACCGAGTCGGCCCAGGCCACCATCACGGCGACGATGTCGATGTTGCCGATACAGGCCATCCGCAGCGGTCGTCCGGTCATGCCGTTCTCGTCGTCGTCGGCGAAGCCCACGGCCAGGTACCGGCCACCGTGGGCCGTGCACCGCCACGAGCGCTCCACGAACTCCCCGCCGGTGAGGTCATAGACCACGTCGGCGCCGGCATCGTCGGTGGCGGCCAGCACGGCCTCGACGAAGTCCTCCTCGAGGTGGTCCACGACCAGGTCGGCCCCGAGCGACCGGCACAGGGCGCCCTTGTCCGGACCGCCGGCCACCGCGATGACCCGGGCGCCCTTGGCCTTGCCCAACTGGATGCCGGCCGTGCCCAGCCCGCTGGCTCCCGAGTGCACCACCAGCGTCTCACCCGCCTGCAGCCGTCCCCGTTTGAACAGGGCCAGGTGCGAGGTCTGGAAGGTGAGGATGAAGGCCGTAGCCTCGGCGTCGTCCAGTTGAGCAGGCGCGTCGAAGACCGAGATCGTGGGGGCGATGGCGTACTCGGCGATGCCACCGAGGGCCGTCTTGGTGATGGCCACCACCCGGCGGCCCAACCACTCCTCGGCGCCGGCGCCCACCGCGTCCACCTCACCGCAGACGTCCATGCCCAGCGTGTAGGGCGGCGGCGTCGGGACCGACACCAGGGTGCCCAGGCAGCGGTCGATGTCGTTGAAGTTGAGCGAGGCCGCCCCCACCTTGATCCGGACCTCGCCGGGCTCGGGCTCAGGCCGGTCCACGGTCCGAACGGCGAGCACCTCCCCCGGCGGTCCGTTGGTGGTCACCTGTACGGCCCGCATCGTGGTCATGGCCCTTCCCCCTTTGCCTCCGTGGTCTTCCCGTCGGTGCTGGTGGCGGCCGCCGACGGGCATCGGTGGCCGACCCGTCATGGCCCCGGGCGACAGCGGCCGGACCCGGGGTGAGACGCCTCAAGCCTAGTGTCTCAGGACCGAGCCGGCCGGGGAGGTTCCGGCCCGTTCCCAGCCGTCGGGATGCGGCCCCGGAAGGCCGGGAGGAACCAGGTGGTCAGTTGGTGTCGGATCTCATCCGGTCGCCGGCCCCCGTCACCCGGCACGGCGGCGTACGAGATGAGGATGCGAAGGATCCAGTCGACCAGGTCCTCGACGTCGCGCTCGGACAGGGATCCGTCAGCCACGGCCTCGGCCACCAGGGGGCGGACCCCGGCCTCCCCGATGCGACGGAGCGCCTCCATCCGGATGGCCTGTCCGGCCGCCCACGCCGCCGAGTCCCCCCCGAACACGGCGGCGTGCACCGGTCGGCTCCGGATCTGGCCGATGGCGAACATCATCCCCTCCAGGGTGCGCTCGGCCGGATCGGTCACGGCCAGGCGGTCGAGGTGGGCCCGGGCATCGTCGGACATGGACTCGGACTCGCGGTGGAGCACGGCCAGAAAGATGGCCTCGTGGCTCCCGTAGCGGCGGTAGAGGGTGGCGCGCGAGATGCCCGCCTCATGGGCGATGTCGGTGGCGGTCGTCTTGGCTACACCGAGCCGCAGATAACAAGAGGCGGCGGCGTCCATCGCCACCTCCAACCCGGCGTCGTCGGGCGGGAGCGCGTCTCTCCCGGCGGGCGGTGCCGCCCCCGACGGTATCGACCTGGTGGCGGCGGACACAGCGGTCAGGGCGCGGGGAGAGGGGAAGGAGGGGTGAGGCCACCGGCCCCCGCCGAGGCTGCTCGGTCGGAGCGGATCTGGTCCTGCAGCACGTCCGGGGTCAGCTGCTCGGACAGAAGCCGGTCGAACCGCGCCGGGTCGCCGTCCACGAAGTCGCGGCACAACGGGAGGCCCTCCACGTAGCAGGTCAGGTAGGCCCGCCAGGTCGGGTGGGTCAGGAACTCGACGGACTTGGCCGCCCGGTCCGGTGACAGCAGCCCCCACCGGGCCACCTCGGCACTCACGGTGTCGGGGTCGGCCCCGTCCTCGTGCAGACGGAAGGCGGCGTTCTGGCGCACCGCGCCCAGGGCCTCACCCGCTTCGGCCACCGCCGCCACCACCTCAGCGTCGTAGCGGATCCCGAGGGGCCGCAGGTGCTCGGCCACCCCGGCCTCGGGTCGGCGGCCCATGACCACCTCCAGACCCAGATCGGCCAGTCCCTCGGCCAGCAGACACTGGGGGGTCCCCACCAGAAAGATCGACTCCTCCCACCAGTGCCGGCGGCGCACCAGTCCCACTTCCTTGCGGGTGTGCTCGGTGTGATGTCCGGGGTAGGCCTCATGGGCCACCAGATGGGCCAGGCTGGTGGAGAGCACCGGTAGGTCGGTGTTGATGGCCACCCGGCTGTGCAGATCGCCCAGGTAGTAGTTGAACCCCGACCACGGCTCGTCTGAGACCAGCTCGAAGTCGACGTGCTCGCCTTCGGGCAGGCCGAACAACGCACGGGTGCGGGCCCGGAGGTCCTCGGCCAACGAGTCGATGGCCGGCCGGAGCTGGTCCACGGGGACGGCGTGGGACTCCCGCCAGGCCACCAGCCGCTCGGCCAGCGGACCACTCCCCGGCAGCACGGCGTCGAGGCGGCGGTGGGCGCCCACCAGCACCTCCTCGTCCACCCGGCTCGGGCGCACCCCGTAACAGGACTCGACCTCGTCGGCGTAGGCGATGGGCTCCCCGGCCACCTTGCGGGCCGTGGTGAGCAGACCGACCACCTGGGCCCGCAGCCAGTGCCGGCGCGCCGGCGCCGATCCGTCCTCGGGCCCAGTCGTGGACGGATCGAGCGCCGTACCGGCGTCGATCCCGGCCAGCAGGACCCGGGCCTCGGCCACCAGCTGCTCGGGGGGGTGGACCGGCTCCGCCGCCACCGCGGCGGCCCGCTGGCCGGGCCCGTAGTACGCGTCCACCAGGCCGTCGATGTGCCGCCCCAGCCGCAGTCCGAGGGTGAGGTACTCCTCGACCAGCCCGGGGGGCGCCACGGCCGCTCAGCTCAGGGTGGTGCGGAAGAAGGCGACGGAGCGCTCCCACAGGAGATCGGCCGACTCCTGGTGGTGGGCTTCGGGACGGTCCTCGTTGAAGAAGGCATGGCCGGCCTCGGGGTAGTGGTGGAACTCGACGTTTTTGCCCATGGCCTTCAGCTGGGCCTCGAGGTCACGGGCGGCCTCGGGGGTGAAGTAGTCGTCCTGGCCGGCGGCGTGGCCCAGGATGGCCGCGTCGAGCTTGGAGAAGTCGGGCTGGGCGTCGGGCCAGGGGATGAGTCCGTAGGCCGGCACGATGGCCTTGACGGCGTCGGGACGCTGGGTACCAAGCACCAGGGCCAGACCACCACCCATGCAGAACCCGATGACCCCCACCTGGGTGCGACCGGTGCGCCGGAGCAGCTCGTCGACGGCACCGCTCAGGTCCTTGGCCGCACCGTCCATCTGGAGCGCCATCATCTGCTTGCCGGCCTCGTCCGGCTCGGTGAGCGGCACGTTGGTCCCGTGGTAGAGGTCGGGGGCCAGGGCGGTGAACCCGGCGGCGGCGAACCGGTCGCAGGTCCGCTTGATCTGGTCGACCAGGCCCCACCACTCCTGCAGGACGATGATTCCCGAGGTGGACGCTGCCCCATTGGGAGGCGTGGCGATATACCCCTGTCCGGTGCTCCCATTGCTCGGAAATTCGATGATTTCACCCATGGCCAATGACCCTACCGTGCCGGCCCCGAACGGTCACTCAGGAGACGGCCGAGGGGCCGACGTCGCTGGCCGACCACCTCAGTAACCTCCCGGCCCTCCCGGCCTGGGGGCCACCCAGCCGCGGAACAGAAGACCAGGTGAGAGGGTCATCTTGGGGGGGGTACCTTGTGGAGGCCAGTCGGTTGGACTAGACACTAGAGCGATATGACTCACGCCGAGCAGTACTCGACGTCTGAGCCAAGTGCCCCTCCTGCCCCCCGGAAACTGCCTCGAAAACGGGTGTTTACGGTACTCGCACTGGCCGCCTCAATAGGTGTCACCTCTGCGGTGATTTCCACGACGCCACCCGCCGGTGCGGACCAGCTTTCCGACGCCAAGGCCGAGGCCGCCGCCGTTACCGCCAAGCTGGCCGGCATCCGGGCCCAGCAGGCCTCGCTCGCCGACCAGATGCAGTCGGCCGCCTACCAGGTAGCCCAGCTGAACGCCCAGATCTTGGCCAACCAGGCCCAGGTGGCCAAGGACCAGGCCGAGGTGACCAAGGACACCACCCAGCTCCGGTCCCAGGCCATCACGGACTACACCAGCAGCGGCACCAGCAACCAGGTCACCCAGATGTTCTCGTCGGACCCCAACACCACCGGCATCCGCTCCGAGTACTCCTCCATCGCCACCGGCAACGTGACCACCACCATCGACAACCTGCACACGGCCCAGGCCCAGCTGCAGGCCACCCAGGCCGCCCTGCAGCAGCAGCAGACGGCGGCCACCAACACCCAACACCAGCTCCAGGCGTCCAAGGCTCAGACCGACCAGTTGGCCACGCAGTACCAGGGCACGCTGAACAGCGTGGACGCCCAGATCCAGACCATCGTGGCCCAGCAGCAGGCCGCCGCCGCCGCCGCCGCCAAGGCCGCCGCCACGGCCGCCTTCAACGCCAAGCTGGCCGCATCCCAGAAGGCCCAGGCCACCGCCCAGACGGTGTCGCAGACCTCCGGTGGCAAATCGGGGGGCAAGTCGGGAAGCTCGGGCGGTTCGTCCTCGGCCACCGCCGTGCCCACCGCTCCCCCGCCCCCGGTCCCGGCCGGCGTGGGTGGGGCCATCCAGGCGGCCGAAGGGGAGATCGGTGTGCCCTACGTGTGGGGTGGCTCCTCCCCCTCCGGATTCGACTGCTCCGGCCTGGTCATGTGGGCGTACGCCCGGGCCGGCATCTCCCTCCCCCGCACCTCGGGAGCCCAGTACGCCTCCACCACCCACATCTCGCTGGCTGACATGCAACCCGGCGACCTGCTCTTCTACGGTCCCGGTGGCTCGGACCACGTGGCCATGTACGTCGGTGGCGGCTCGATGATCGAAGCGCCCTACACCGGGGCGTCGGTCTGGATCGCCGCCGTCCGCACCGGCGACGGCTTCGTCGGCGTCGGTCGCGTCGGCTGAGCGCCGGCGCTCGACCGGCCCACCTCCGTCTGATCTGCGTCCCGCCTCACGCACTGCCGAGGCCGGCCCGCGGTCCCTCGATCGGGCTCAACTCTGGTCGTGGGCGGTAAACTCTGAGGGCGGGAGCTGTCCGACGGTTCCACCGGCACGCGGGCCCGGGGGTCGGGCGAACCGGTACGGCAGCGCCTCCCGCCCCGCCTGGATGACCATGGCCTGCCCCGTCTCCTCACCGGCCAGGCGGTCGACCACGGCCTCGGCCACGGTATCGGGGTCGATGAGGGGGAACCCGCTGGACTCGAGCAGGCTCCGGCTCTCGCCGACCAACGGAGTGTCGACGATGCTCGGGCAGACGGCGTTGACGGTGATGTTCAGTTCGGCCAACTGGGGCACGACCGAACGGACCAGGCCCACGACGGCGTGTTTGGTCAGGCAGTAGATGGGGTCGGGGGAGAAGCCGATGAGGCCGGCCAGTGACGCCGTGGCCACCATGGCCCCCCCACCCCGGGCGGCCAGAGCCGGGACCAGGGCCCGCAGGCCGTAGACCACCCCGTCGACGTTGACCGACAGGACCCGTCGGTAGGCCTCGTCGCTGAGGGCGGTGATATCCGATTCGCCGGTCATCACCCCGGCGTTGAGGTGGACCAGGTCGATCCCTCCGAAGCGGTCGGAGACGGCCTCGACGATGCCCGGCCACGCCTCGGACCGGCCCACGTCAGCCCGGACGGCGAACCCGCCGATGGACGCGGCGGCCCGCTCGGCGGTGTCCCCGTCCCGATCGACCACGGCCACGGACACCCCGGCGGCGGCCAGCCGGGTGGCGGTGGCCAGCCCGATCCCCGAGCCTCCCCCGGTGACCACGGCCACCCTCCCGGCAAGTTCTCGCATGTCTCCCCTGTCTCGAACGTCAGCGGCACGGGAGCCCGCGGCCACCGTAACCAGCCCGGAGCGTCCCACGGCGAGCCACCCTGTGGCCAGCGTGGCCAAAACCCCCGTCGGGCCCGGGGCCAATCCGGGAGGCCCCGGCGAACCCGTCGGCGGGTGGGCCCGGTGCCACCCTACCGGGCGGCTGGGGCATACTGGATGGGTGCCGGTTGCGTCTCGGACCGGGCACTCCTCGACCATGAGACCCCCTGCACCGTGAGACCCATCCCCGTCGCGTTCCACGTCTGGTTCCTCGAGGTCCACACCTACGGGATCGGACTGGCCCTCACCTTCTGGTTCGGCCTCCGCTACACCGAGCGGCGACTGCGCCGGGCCGGCTATCCCTGGCAGTGGGTGACCGGGATGTTCGTGTGGGTCATCATCGCCGCCATCGTCGGGGCCCGCGCCCTCCACGTGGTGTCCAACCTCTCGTACTACTCCCACCATGCGAGTCAGGTCTTCGCCATCTGGCAGGGGGGTCTGTCGTCGTTCGGGGGACTCCTGTTCGCCGTGCCGGTAGCCATCGTCAGCACGCGTCGACGATGTCCGGAGCTACCCGGCCTCCGCTTCGCCGACCTCATGGCCCCGGTGCTGATGGCGTGTTGGGGCATGGGTCGCCTCCTCGGGCCCCAGCTGATGGTGGCCGGTGGCGGTCACCCCACCAACCAGTGGTTCGGGATGTACTACGCCGGCCAGCAGGGCCGCCGGCTGCCCGTGCCCATCTTCCAGGCCATGGAGGACTTCGCCATCTTCGGCATCCTGCTACTGGTCGAACGGTGGCTGCACTCGTCGGCACCCGGTCCGTTGCCGCCCGAGGACGGGGTCGAGCCGGCGCCGGTCCGGCTGCCCCCGGCCGGCATCGTCATCGGGGTGGGCATGGTGCTCTGGGGCATCGAGCGCTTTCTGGACGAGCACCTCTGGCTGGGCGAGGACGGCCATTTGGGCTCGCTGCTGGTCCAGGCGGCGGGCATCGCCCTGGCCGCGGTGGGAGCGGCGTTGCTCATCACCCGCCTGGGCCCCCTGCAGCGCTGGCGGCGTGGCGAGGGGGGCGACCCTGCCCCCGGCTCCTCGGAGTCCTCAGGGTCCTCCGGCTCCCCCGACGAGATCCCCGACGACTCTGACGAAGCCGACGGAGCTGACGGAGCCGGAGGAACCGACGCGGTCATCGACGACGACTCCGGCCGCGCCACCCTCACGAATCCCGTTCCGGCGGTGGTGCCGTCGGTCCCCGCCGTCAACCACCCGGACGCCGAGGGCGCCCCGGGCACCGACGACGACTGAGTCTGGGGCCGTCGCCCGGGGCGGGTGGAAGGGCCCGGTCAGCCGGGCCGGGTGCCTCCGCCCGACGCTGCCCGTACGTGGTCGGCGCCCGGGACGGGCACGGGACAGGTCGCTGGGGCGGAGCGGCCGTGCCGGGCCTGCCCTACGACACTCACCGCCGTGGCCATGGCCGCCAGCCCCACCATGATGCAGGCGGACGGTGTGCGCAGGCTCAGGGTGACGACCGCCGCCGACGTGAGTTCCACTCCGACCACCACCCGGTCGGCGGCCGGGCCCATCCGGAAGAACCGACGGTGGAACTCCCGCAAGGTCGAGGGGTCCGAGACGTGCCGGGTGAGCAGCACGGCTGTCCCCCGCAGGCAGCCGAAGCCGGTCCCGAGGGCCAGGGCCACCCACGGTTGTCCGGTCAGGGCCCCGAGCACGATCATCAGATAGACGGCGGCGGTCGTGATGTAGGTGGCCAGGCCACAACCGATCTGCCACCCGAACCCGGCCCCGTAGACCCAAGGCCGGTAGCGGTCCAGCCATCGCTCGTTGACCTGTCGGCGATGGAAGGGCAGGCGGGCCCCAACGACACCCGAGTCGGACACCGCGGCCGCCAGCACCGCCGCCAGGGCCAGGGTTCCGGTCGTCGTGTCGGACAGGCCCAGGCCACCCACGGCCAGGGCCAGCCCGGCCATGCCCAGACCCAGGGTGGCGCCACCGAGGCTGGCACCGGCCACGAACCACGACGCCGTGGCCGGGTAGGAGTGACCCTTCCCCCGCTCGCCAAACGGGGTGATAGTGGACAGCATGGACAGACCGCACGGCGACCAGGTGGATCGCACGGCGGCGGCCACCGCCACCGCTGCCGCCGTCACCAGGAGCCAGAGGGTCACGGCGAGGCCGCCGATCCGTAGAACGTGGTGCTGAAGGTGAAGATGCCGCCGTCGCGGGCCACCAACCAGTAGCCCTGGCCGGTGGGCGGACCGGCCATGCCCACGATGGGCTGGTTGAGGTGCTGGCCGCCCATGGAGCCGAAGAACTGGGCGTCACCGAAGGAGAAGATGCCGCCGTCGGTGGCCACCGTCC
Source organism: Acidimicrobiales bacterium (assembly GCA_038210245.1). Lineage (GTDB taxonomy): Bacteria > Actinomycetota > Acidimicrobiia > Acidimicrobiales > RAAP-2 > Bog-756. The sequence goes on along the minus strand of JBBQWW010000007.1, from coordinate 12,655 downwards.
AGTAGCCGTGGCCGGACGGGGTCACGGCCATGCCCACCATGGGCTGGTTGAGGTGCTGGCCGCCCATGGAGCCGTAGAAGGGGGCCCCGCCGAACGAGAAGATGCCGCCGTCGGTGGCCACCAGGTAGTAGCCCCCGGTGGCCCGCAGACCCATGCCGACCATGGGCTCGGCCAGCGCCACACCCGACTCGTCACCGGCATTGGGGAAGTCCCCGTAGGGCAGCATCCGGCCGAACGAGGTGACGATCCCGTATCCGGCGCCGTCCGAGCTCGGGGCCATGCCCACCACCTGGCAGTTGGTCAGGGTGGAGGTGCAGGGGGCCGGCGGTGGCGAGGGGAAGGCCGGGGTCCAGCACGCGGCGTTCTGCTGGGCCGTGGAGTTGTCCTGGGCGTTGGTGGTGGTGCAGGTGGGGTCCACCTCCCACGGGGGCACGCAGGCCACCACCCGGCACACGATCCGGCCGATGCAGTCGAGTTGCTGGTTGCACTGGCCATAGCGGAACTGGAAGCACCCGGTGACGTAGGAGTTGCAGCCGTTGGGCCCACAGCCGCAGTTGACCCCGTCACAGCCGGGCTCGCAGAAGCCCCATCCGTTTCCACAGCCCGTGGAGCACTGGCAGGTGGCGTTGCAGTCCATGTAGTAGCGCGGACCGCCGCAGTAGGTGGAGTTGTCCGCCTTCCACCACCCACCCATCACCGTGTTGGTGGGGCAGTAGTTGTAGCCGCCGTTGACCGAGCAGCAGAACTCGGTGAAGCCGGCACAGCAGGTCGATCCGCACCCGCAGTTGCTGTTGCCGCAGTTGCACACCAGCCCGTAGGCCGTTCCCGGTTTGAGCACCAGGTCGAGACCGGAGCCGATGGCCACGGCGCTGCCGGCGTAGGCCGACCGGTTGATGAAGCTGCGCCGGGAGAGCCTGGTGGCCAAGAAGCCCGAAGCCCGATCAACCAGGGTGGTGCTCACGGGGCGGTCCCCCGGCTGGCGAAGGTGACGCCGGTGAGGGCCCGGGCGGCCTGCAGACCGGCCAGGACCGACAGGGCCAGGTAGACCAGCCATCCGGCCAACGCGCTCACCGCCACCAACGGAACGCCATGGCCCGGCTGGTGGGCCAGCACGGTGACCAGGGTGCCCGACGGCGCCGAGACGGCCACGGCCGCCGCCGACAGGGCCAATACGGCGTTGACGACCACGTGGACGAGTGTGGCCGGGGTGTCCGGGGTGCCGAAGCAGCCGCAGCTGGCGATGGCCCCACCGGTGGACCGGGCGTAGGCCACGAATCCGGCGAAGGCCACGTACGACAGGGCCACCAGCGCGGCCCACCACGGACGGGGGAGGACCAGGGCCGTGACCCCGAGGGCGACCTCGGCCACCGAGCCCACCCGCACCAGGGTGCGCACGGTCCGCCGGCGCAGCGGGAGAACGGCGGCCAGCGCCAGGGCGGTGTCGTCGGGCCGGAGGGCCTTGGCCACACCCGCGGCCACCAGGAGCCCGCAGGCCACCAGATAGAGGCCGATCAGTTCCACGGGGCCCCCACGGAGGCGGAGAAGCTGGTCGGAGGGCTGGAGGGGAGCGCCACGGGGTCGACGGCCAGGGCCCCGATCAGGTCGTTGACCCGGGGGACCAACAGGTTCCGCTGGACGTGGCTGCCGAGGACCACATACAGGGTGAAAGGCCTACCGGCCTCGGTGAAGAACCACTGGGAGCCCGACTGACCGTTGAGTCCTCGACGCAGCACATAGGGGCGGAAGTCGGTAGGTGACAGGGACCGGGGCATGCCCTGGCGGGCGAAGAGCGGACGGCCCAGGCTCTCGGGGCCGTACTCGAAGAGGGTGGTGAAGATGTCCGAGGTACTCATGAGGTTGACCGCTCCGCTCCCGAAGTCGCCCACGTCGGCCGGGAGGGCGAAGGTGGCGAAGTTGGCCACCGGGAAGGGCACCTCGCGTCCGATGGCCGGACGAATGAAGATGCGGCCCTCGAACCCGCTGGGGAGAGACGCGGCGATGCCGTGGGCACGGAGTACCGCCACGCTCAGCCGACCCTGCCGATGGGCTCCCGGGCGGAGACCCCGTCCTTCGGCGGCCGCAGGGGTTGACCGGTCGGTCCGTAGAGCTCGTCGAGGGATGATGGGTAGAGGCTCGGGTCGCCGGGGAGGATCCCCGCCCTGCGGAGCTCGCGGTCGTTGTCCAACTCCCGTTCAGGGCCGTCGAGACCGTCGGCAAAGCTGCGGCTGGCGCTGCCTACGGAGAACACCCGGGTGTCGGACTCGGCCCGCCGGACCAGCTCGGCCACCTGGTGGAAGTGGTTGGCCACCCCTTCCCCGATTCGGGCTCCCGTCTCGCCGTCGACCAGGACGAAGAACGGCGATCCCGGCACCTCGTAGTCACCCCAGGCCTCGGTGGACATGACCACGGGTAGACCGGGGGAGGCCTGAGCGGCGACCTCGGCCGGGATCTCCAGGTCCGGCCCTTTCGTCACGACCACCAAGCGGGTACGGGCCGAGAGCCCCAGCTGGTCGGGAGTCTGGAAGGCCATCCAGAACCCAGCGCAGGTGGCGCAGCCCGAGGAGAGGAAGGCCAGCAACGTGAGCTGGTCGCCGCCGGTGACGGCAATGGCCAGGGCGTCTCCCCGTGGCGTCACTCCGACCACCGTGGGGGCCGACGTCGAGCTGCGCTCGCCGGGGAGCGGCGGCCCGAGGGTCAGAGGCACCTGGACCGGGCCGGTCGCACCCGGACCGGGGGCGCCGGTCCGGTGATCAGCGTGAGCATGGTCGTGTGCGCTTCCGGGCTCACCTACCCCCACTCCCAGGTCGTGGAGGGCCTTCAGTATGTCGGCGTGGCTGCGGAGCAGTCCGGCCACCAACACCGCCAACAACAGGACGACCGCGCTCAAGACGATGGCCAGGGCAACCACGTGCTACCTCCCGATGCTCGAGACGACGGGGCCACACGGCTCGAGGCCCCTGATCGGACCTCATGCTAGGGAGCACCGCCACGGAATCGGTGTATCGCCGGTGACCTCGGATGCAGGGGTGAAGGAAGCGACCGCCGGGCATTCGCCGTGGGTGGCTCGCCCAATCGAAGCCCTACTCCGTCATCAGGTCCCCGGACGGGGCACACTGGCACCATGGCACTGCGCATCGAGACGGTCACCGTCGACGCCGAGGACCCGGTGTCCCTGGCCCGCTTCTGGGCCGAGGTCCTCGACTGGGAGTGGCGGGAGGACGAAGACGGGGACGTCTGGGTCGAACCCGGCCGTGACCACCTGGACCGGGGCGCAGTGCGTCCGCTCCTCTTCCTGGAGGTGCCCGAGTCCAAGTCGGTCAAGAACCGGATCCACCTTGACCTCACCCCCGACGATCAGGAGGCCGAGGTGGACCGGCTGCGAGACCTGGGAGCCACTCCGGTCTCAGTAGGTCAGGACGGGGACGAGGACTGGGTGGTGCTGGCCGATCCCGAGGGGAACGAGTTCTGTGTGTTGGGCACCGGGTAAGACCACCCCAGGGCCGGGGGGATGCGGAGCGGGTCATCGGCCCCGTGGCGCCCTTACTTCCCCTCGCCGGCCGCCTCGGCGGCTGCCTTGGCTTCGGCGGCCTGGCGGTAGGCCTCCAACTGGTCGAGCAGGGGCATGCGCTCCTGACCCACCGTCGAGTCCAGCCGGGCAGCGATGTCCTGGGGGGTCCAGCGACCGTCGGCGTAGACGGCACGCACCTCGCGAGGCTGGTTCCAGACGGCGATCTTCGGGCCGACCGAGGTGTAGACCTGTCCGGTGACGTGTTTGGCCTGGTCCGAGAGCAGGAAGACCACCAGCGGCGCCACGTCCTCGGGGTCGCCCATCTCGGCGAGGTCCATGGGCACATTGGCCGACATCCGGGTCCGGGCCACCGGGGCCACGGCGTTGGCGGTGATGCCGTACCGGTTGAGGCCGGCGGCTGCCGACCGGACCAGGGAGACGATCCCACCCTTGGCGGCGGCATAGTTGGCCTGGGCCACGCTGCCGGCGAAGGCACCGGACGTGAAGGCCACCAGTGACCCGCCACCCTCCTGCTTGCGCATGATGGCCGAAGCGGCCCGGAACAGGGTGAAGTGTCCCTTCAGGTGCGTCTCGACGACCGCATCCCACTCATCCTCGGCCATGTTGAACAGCATCCGCTCCCGCAGGATGCCGGCGATGCACACCACCCCGTCGATCCGGCCCCAACGCTCGATGCCGGCGCCCACGATCTTCTCGCCACCCTCCAGGGTGGTCACGCTCTCGCCCACGGCTACGGCTTCCCCACCGGCAGCCTCGATCTCCGCCACCAGGGCCTCGGCCACCTCGCTCTTCGGGTCCTCGCCGGCCAGGCCCACACCGATGTCGGCCACCACCACCCGGGCCCCCTCGGCTGCTGCAGCCAGCGCCACCGCCCGGCCGATGCCACCACCGGCGCCGGTGATGGCCACCACCTTTCCGTCCAGGAACTCGCTCATTGCCTACTGCCTCTCTGTCGGTGTGTCGTCGGTGCGGTGTGTCGTCGGTGCGGTGTGTCGTCCGGGTCACGTCGTCGGACCCAACCACGAAGCGGTGGACCGAGGTGCTTCCGGGCCTGGGCTGGACCGCGCCACGATGCCACAGCCCGTCGGCGGTTGACCGTATACGAGAACCTGTTCTAGCGTCCCCATCGGGCCAGCGCCACACGGGGCGGGCGCCCGGCCCAGCCCTCCGGGCGGCAGCACGCGCCACCGACCACACACCAGCCGCCACGCGGCGCAGGGGGTATCGATCATCATGGGCGATTTCGGATTTTGGGCCCTGGCCCACGAGCACCCGGGCAAGCTGGCCCTGGTCGACCCGGACGGCACCGAGTTCACCGCCGAGCGGCTGTTGGGCCGGACCAACCAGGTGGTCCACGGGCTGCGCGGCCTCAACCTCAAGCCGGGAGACGTGGTGGCCACCCTGCTCCCCAACGGCGTGGAGGTGTTCGAGATCTATCTGGCCGCCCTGCAGGCGGGCTGGTACCTGGTGCCCATCAACCACCATCTCATCGCCCCTGAGGTGGCGTACATCCTGAAGGACTCCGACGCCAAGGCGTTCATCGCCCACGAGCGCTTCGCCGACGTAGCCCTCGACGCCTCCGACGAGGCCGCACTCCCCGCATCCCGGTGCTTTTCCGTCGGGGAGATCCTGGGATTCAGCTCCTACGCCATGATGCGGGACAACCAGCCCACGGTGGACCCTGAGGACCGGACCATCGGCGACGTCATGAACTACACCTCAGGGACGACGGGCAATCCCAAGGGGGTGTTCCGGAAGTTGAGTGGGGCCACGCCCGAGGAGGCGGCCCTCGGCCTCTCCGGGATCCTCTTCCTCTTCGGTATCCAGCCCGACGACCCCAACGTCCACATCGTGGGCTCACCGCTCTACCACACCGCGGTGCTGCGCTACTCGGGCGCCTCCATCCACCTCCTGCACACCGTGGTTCTGATGGACAAGTGGATCCCCGAGGAGATGCTCCGACTCATCGAGCAGTACCAGGTGACCAGCTCCCACATGGTGCCGACCCAGTTCCACCGTCTGCTGGCCCTGCCCGAGGAGACCCGCAACCGTTACGACCTGTCCTCCCTCCAGCACATGATCCACGCGGCCGCCCCGTGCCCCGTGGACGTCAAGTACAAGATGATCGAGTGGTGGGGCAACGCCATCGACGAGTACTACGCCGCCTCCGAGGGTGGTGGCACCTTGGTCTCCGCCCAGGAGTGGCTGGAGAAACCGGGCACCGTGGGGAAGGCCTGGCCCATCTCGGAGATCGCCATCTTCGACGACGAGGGCACCCGGATCGAGGAGCCCAACGTCATCGGGACGGTGTACATGTCCATGCAGACGGGGGACTTCGAATACCACAAGGACCAGACCAAGACCAAGGACAACCGCATCGGGAAGTTCTTCACCGTGGGTGACGTGGGCCTCATCGACGAGGACGGCTATCTCTTCCTACGGGACCGGAAGATCGACATGATCATCTCCGGCGGAGCCAACATCTACCCTGCCGAGATCGAAAACGTGCTCCTGGGCTTCCCGAACGTGGCCGACGTGGCCGTGTTCGGGATCCCCCACGACGACTGGGGCGAAGAGATCAAGGCGGTAGTCGAGCCGGCCGAGGGGGTCGAACCCTCCCCCGAGCTGGCCGAGGAGATCCTCCAGTACTGCAGCACGAGGCTGGCCAAGTTCAAGATCCCCAAGTCCATCGACTTCACCGACGACATGCCCCGTGATCCCAATGGCAAGCTCTACAAGCGCAAGCTGCGGGACCCCTACTGGGTGGGCCGGGAGAAGATCTGAGCCTGGATCGGCCGAGGCCCGGTGGACCGGCTCGCGGCTACACCGGCTCCCCTGGGCCAGCAGGGTCGGCGAGCATCCGGTGGAATCGGTGGTCGATGACGGCACGGCCGCCGAACTCCTGGACGCGCTGGCCGTCGATGGGCGACCATCCCTGGCGGAGGTAGAACCGGCGGGCCCGGTCGTTGGTGGACAGCATCCACAGGGTGACCGAGCGGTACCCGTCGGCGGCCAGACGAATCAGGGCCCTTTCCTGCAGGTCCCGCCCAAGGCCCAGGCCCCAGACGTCGGGATGGAGGTAGAGGGTGACCAGTTCCCCGGTGTTGGCCGGGGCATCGGCGTCGCCGCTCGGACCGGCCTGGGCGAACCCCACCACCCGGGTGCCGAGGACAGAGACCAGGACATGGGCGGCTGCGGGTCCGGCGAGGGTCGACCTCCATGCCCGGGTCCGTACCGCCTCCGAACGCGAGTCCAGGTAGTCGTCGGGCAGGTGGCCCCGGTAGGCCACCCGCCAGGACGCCACGTGCACGGCGGCGATGGCGGCGGCGTCCTCCTGGCGCGCGGCCCGCACCGATCCGTCGGGGTTGGCGGTCGGTACGGCCGGCTCGGGAGACGCCGAGGGCACCCGGTTCACCCGGTCAGTCGGTGGGGAGGTCGCCGGCCCCGGGCCCGGGTGGGCGCTGCACGTCAGAGGCCGCTCCCTCCCGGAGGGCCTCGGCCCGGATGGCGTCCAGCATCCCGGGATCGACGCTGTCCACATTGGCCTCGGCAATGGTCAGCATCTGTCGGGGCCGCACTTCGATGAACAGTCCGTCGGCCTCGGCCGTCAGCACATCGTCGTGAAAGATGCCGCCCCACGCGAAGATCTTGCGGCCGTCCTGGCGCACGAACCGGGCCTCGACCCGGAGGTCGGTGTTGAGTGGCGTGGGCTTGTTGTAGCGGATGGTGAGGGTTCCGGTCATGGCCGGGTGATCGGCCACGATGTTGGCCGCCCCCAGGACCTCGTCGAGCAGTTCGGCGATGACTCCGCCATGGACGCAGGTGGGCGGGCCCTCGTAGGCGAAGCCGAAGTTGGCCTGGCCGTGGATCTCAGGGCGCCCGCCGGCGCCGTCCACCACAGCCACCCGCACCGGTGGGGCCACGGGGTTGGCCAGCCCGATGATGGGACTGGTCGGGAAGAAGTCCTGAGCGGCACGGGCCAGGTCGGGCTGGTTGCGGGTCCGCTTGGGACCGGACCGGGCCGTGAGCAGTTGGGCGATGGCCTCCATGGCGTCGGCGGCCTCGGTCAGGGCCACGTCGTCGAGTTCGGCGGCCACCGTCATGGTGATGATCGGCCGCATGGCCGCAGCCAGGCGGCGGCGCGGGTCGCCGGGCGGGGCGTCGTCCTCGAACAGGCCGCTCACCGGCGCTGATAGTTCGGCGTGCGCTTCTCGGCGAAGGCCTTCTGGCCCTCCTTGGCGTCCTCGGTGGCGAAGATGGGCCACCCGAACTCGAGCTCCATCTTCAGGGCCTCCTCCTCCGGGATGCCCTCGGTGGCCTTGACCGAGGCCTTGATGGCCTCCACGGCCAGTGGCCCGTTGGCCGAGATGACCTCGGCGATGCCCAGGGCCGTCTCGAGGGCCGTCCCGTCGGGGACCACTCGACCGATGAGGCCGATCTCCTTGGCCTCCTGTGCCGAGACCTCCCGAGCGGTGAGGAGCAGGTCCATGGCCACGGTGAAGGGGATCTGCCGCCGCAGGCGCACCGTGGATCCGCCCAGCGGGAACAGGCCCCGGCGGGCCTCGAACACTCCGAACTTGGCGCTTTCGCCAGCCACCCGGATATCGGTGGCCTGCAGGATTTCGGTCCCACCGGCCACCGCCCAGCCCTCCACGGCGGCGATGAGGGGCTTCTTCAGCGAGTAGTGGCGCAACAGAGCCTTCCAATGGAGGTCAGGGTCCTCGGCCATCCGCTGGGTGACCTCGTCGTTGCCCGGCCCGGACATCGACTTCAGGTCCATCCCGGCACAGAAGGTCCCGCCGGCCCCGGTCAGGATGGCGCACCGGATGTCATCGTTGGCGTCGATCTCCATCCAGGCGTCGACCATGCCCACCAGCATCGGTCCCGACAATGCGTTCTTCGCCTCGGGGCGGTTCATGGTCACCACCGCGGTGGAGCCCACTCGCTCGTAGGTCAGGTGTTCGGTGCCGGTCACGGGGTTCCTCGCTTCGTCGTGGGGTGGTCAGGCGTTCGGCGGACCAGGGGCCGCCCGGTATCCCGCCTGAGCGGCCGGCCATGTCGGTACTCCCCCGGTCCTGTGATCCGCAGGCCATCGGCCTGCCGATCAACGAGAACGCACTCTACGTTCTAGCCGTTTCGCCGGCGGTGGCCGCCCGGCGGCCAGGGTGGGGCCCGTAGGTGCCGCCGTTCCCGGCTCTCGGGCCCGGCGGGTGAAGCGGGCGGTCAGGAGAGCGCCGGGCCGGTGGCCATGGCCACCATGGGCCGGTTGATGTGCTGGCCTCCGGTGGAGCCCTCGAAGGCGGCGTCACCGAAGGCGAAGATGCCGCCGTCGGAGGCCACCAACCAGTAGCCCTGGCCGGTGGCGTCGCTGGCCATGCCGACGATGGGTTGGTTGAGGGGCTGGCCGCCCGTGCCGCCGTGGAAGGCGGCGTCACCGAAGGCGAAGATGCCGCCGTCGGAGGCCACCAACCAGTAGCCCTGGCCGGTGGCGTCGGCGGCCATGTCCACGATGGGCCGGTTGAGGTGGATGCCTCCGGTGCCCCCATGGAAGGCGGCGTCACCGAAGGAGAAGATGCCGCCGTCGGAGGCCACCAACCAGTAGCCGTGGCCGGTGGCGTCGGCGGCCATGGCGACGATGGGCCGGTTGAGGTGGATCCCGCCCGTCGAACCGTGGAAGGCGGCGTCGCCGAAGGAGAACACCCCGCCGTCGGAGGCCACCAACCAGTAGCCGTGGCCGGACGGGGTGGCGGCCATGTCCACGATGGGCCGGTTGAGACGGCTGGCGCCGGTGGATCCGTAGAAGGTGGCGTCGCCGAAAGCGAAGATGCCGCCGTCGGAGGCCACCAGCCAGTAGCCACCGTGATCAGGGGTGGAGGCCATGCCCACGATGGGCTGATTGAGATGGATGGCCCCGGTCGAGCCCAGGAACGGCGCCCCGCCCTCGGCGAAGATGCCGCCGTCGGAGGCCACCAGCCAGTAGCCCGGCCGGGGCGGGATCGCCGTAGGCGGGCCGGGGAGGCCGGCCGGCCCCACGAAGGCGTGGATCTGGGTCGACGACGGCGCCAGCAGCAGACCGTCGGCGGCGGCGGGGGACGGGAAGGACGACGGTGACAAGCCGATGGCGAAGCTCTGGACCACCGCGCCGGTGGAGGTGCTCAGGGCGTACAGGTTGCCGCCGCCGATGGTCCACACCTGGCCGCCGGCCACGATGGGCGAGCCCTTGGCCGACGAGGTGCCCGCCGTCCACGCGGCCGACGGGGCACCGGAGGTCACGGTGACGGCGTGGACCCCGTTGCTGCAGGGCACGTACAGGGTGCCACCGAGGTCGGCCGCGCCCCCGTCGGAGAAGCAGAATCCGGCCGTCGATGCCACCGGGGCACTGACACCCCCCAGCGAGGCCTGGTTGAGCACGTAGGCGGTCTGCGACTTGCCCACCTCGAAGACCAGGCCGTTGGGCAGCAGGGCCGGAGCCCCCGAGCCGAGGTCCAGGTCACTGCCGTTGTCGGCATACCAGGTGGTCGGGGCCCAGGCGTCGAGCAGCTGCATCCTCGGGCTGAGCTTGAGCACGCTGTCGCTCTGGTCGTACGCGTCCGTCGACTGGTGGTGGGCGCTGTTGCCGGTGGCCACCCACACGTTGCCCTGGGCGTCGATGGAGGGGGCCGCTCCACCCATCCACACCGCCCCCTGGCTGTCACCGCCCAGATTGGCCACGGTGAAGACCGAAGGTGCCGAACCGTCCTCGGGGGCCGAGACCACCAGGCCGTGATACGGGTCGCAGTCCCCCGAGTTCCCACCGAAGCCCACTACCACCCGTCCCTCAGTGAGCCCGAGGGAGACCCGCTGGAGCTGGTAGGCCGGGCTGGTACCGGCCGGGTCGATGACCTCGTCCAGCATGACCAGGCCGGTGAAGGTGTTGAGACCGATCAGATGGTGAGCGGCGTTGGGCGATCCGCCGAGCGTGGCCGCCTCGGTGGCCACCACGAAGATCTCCGACCGGGACGGGTCGATCACCGGGGTGCCGGTGATGCCGACCGTAGGGGTGATGTTGCCGCAGATGCCGGGGATGGAGGCCTTCGAGAAGGGGGTGCCCACGTGGCTGGACCACAGCACCTGGCCCGAGTTGGCGGCCAGGGCGTAGACGGTGTCGTTCTCAGTGGCCGCGTACACCCGTCCGCCGTAGACCAGGGGCTGACCGTAGAGCTGGCCGTCGAAGCTCGGCGAGGTCCACGCCGCAGTGGCCGGCGAGAAGGAGTTGCCGGAACTGTCGACGCCGGAGCGCAGCGAATCGTGGTCGAAGGTGGTCCAGTCCGAGGCGGCCGCCACGGACGCTCGGACCTGGGCCCCGGTCGAGGCACCGGCGGTCGTCCTCGACCATCCGAGCAGGGCCACCACCGCCACCAGTCCCATAACGGTCAGGGTACGGGCATGGACCGGGAGACGAGAGGGCATGTCCCCACTATTACCCCCAGCCGCACCGTTAACGCCACGGCCGATCCGGAGCAGGACCCCAGGGGGGACCGGCCGGCCGATCCGGGGCGGTCAGATGCGCTCGATGATGGTCCCGGTGGCGAGAGCCCCACCGCAGCACATGGTCACGAGGGCCAGGCTCTTGTCGCTCCGCTCCAACTCGTGGAGGGCGGTGGTGATCAGGCGGGCGCCGGTGGACCCCACCGGGTGGCCGAGGGCGATGGCCCCGCCGTTGACGTTGACCCTGTCCCAGTCCACCTCGTGGACCTTGCCCCACGACATGACCACTGAGGCGAAGGCCTCGTTGACCTCGAAGATGTCGATGTCGGCCATGGTCATCCCGGCCTTGCGCAGCACATCGGCGGTGGCGGCGATGGGCCCGTCGAGGTGGTAGTAGGGATCCGAGCCCACCAGGGTCTGGGCCACGATGCGGGCCCGGGGGCGCAGCCCGGCCTCACCGGCCCTGGCCTCCGACATCCACAGTACGGCGGCGGCGCCGTCGGAGATCTGCGAGCTGTTGCCGGCAGTGTGCATCCCGTCGGCCAGCACCGGCTTGAGTGCAGCCAGGCCCTCACGGGTGGTGTCGCGCGGACCTTGGTCCTTGCTGATCAGGGACTTCTCCCCGGTCGGTCCATCAGGGCCGAGCACAGGAGACTCGAGGGGGACGATCTCACGGTCGAACCGTCCCTCGGCCACCGCCACGGCCGCCTTGCGCTGCGACTCGAAGCCGAGCCAGTCCACGTCGTCGCGGGTGATCCCGTACTTCTGGGAGATCCGCTCGGCCGCACCGAACTGATCGGGCATGTCCCACGGGAAGTTCTCCGGCTTCGACTTGCCCGGGCCGTTGTAGGCGTTGGCCCCGAGGCCGACCCGGCTCATGGCCTCGACACCGCAGGCGATGCCGGTGTCGATGGCGTCGGCACCGATCAGATTGGCCACGAAGTTGTTGGCCTGCTGGGCCGAACCGCACTGGCAGTCGACGGTGGTGGCCGCCGTCTCGAAGGGGAGCCCCTGGCTCAGCCAGGCGGTACGCGTCACATTCGACGCCTGCTCCCCTGCCTGGGTCACACACCCGCCCACGATCTGCTCGACGTCACCCGGATCGACGCCGGCCCGCTTGACCAGCTCGACCTGGGCATTCCCGAGCAGTTCGGCGGCATGGAAGCCGGCCATCCAACCGTTGCGCTTCCCGATCGGAGTGCGGACTGCTTCGACAATCACCGGCTGGGCCATGGTGCATCCCCCTTGATTGGGTGGTCTGGGTACTTGGACGTGGCGAACACGGACTCGGGCGGAGCCAGCTGCCGGAATCCGGGTCCGAGTATAGAACTGGTTCTAGTGGATGGCTCCCCGGCCCGCTCGGGACGGGTCGACGACCGGATTGGCGGCCGGATGTTCCCTCGGCGGGCCACCCGCCGTACGATCACCGAGATGAGCGGGCCCACACGGCGGTCGGAGACACGCGAGGGGACCTACCGGTGAGCGTCGTGCTGTTCGCCGTCGGTCTGGCCGTCGTGCTGCTGACTTCGGCCAGCGTGCTCTTCACCATCGTGCTCCCCCGTGAACCCCGGGGCTTCCAGCGGCTGACCACCGTGGTCAACCGTTCGGTCCAGTTGGCCTTCTTGGCGCTCTCCCGACTGGCCAAGACCTACGAGGGGA
>JBBQWW010000006.1:0-95209 GCA_038210245.1 Acidimicrobiales bacterium | reverse complement strand
GAACCCCCGGTGGCCGACGTCAGTTGACCGAGTAGGGGAGGATGGAGGGACAGGGCCCGCCACGCCCCGATGGCAATGGTGGCGTCGTCCCCTAATGGTCGCCATCCTCGGGCCATGGAGCGGATCATGGGGGCCAGCAGCAGGGTCCACACCACCACGTGGGGGCCCACCCGGATCAGACGGCTTGAGCGATTCGTCGACCCCTCGGGGGGGGCGTCGAGATCGGTCCCGTCGACTAGTTCAATCGTGCTCATGGGTCCACCGTTCGAGGTGTTGCCGGTTGGGGGGGACGAGTGAGAGTACCAACCGCGGTGGCTCCGGGCCCATCCATGGTGACCGTGAGCGGCCGTCACCCGCCGTGGCACGACCGTCCGTGGTCATCGACCGACGACGAGTGGCGGATTCGATGACCCTGTGCCAAGGTTCGGCTCGATCGTTCGAATCGGCGGCAGGGACTTGGGCTGGGTCCAGGCGAGTTCCGGAGCGACGAGTGATAAATGGGTCCGCCGCAGGCACGTGGGGGGAGGGGGCTGCCTCATCCGTTTTTCGGTGGCCTCGGATGAGGAGATGCATTGACGACACGGCTCAGTCTGGTGATCCCGGCCTACAACGAGGCCGACCGGTTGTCGGCCGGACTCACCCAGCTCCTCGAGGGTCTGCCTCCCGACGACACCGAGATCCTCGTTGTCGACGACGGCAGCACCGATGGTACGGCGGCGGTGGCCCGCCGGCAGCTGGCGGCGTGGCCCCAGCATTCGGTGCTCTCGCTCGCCCGCAACAGCGGTAAGGGGGCGGCCGTCCGGGCCGGGGTCGTCCGGGCCCGGGGTGATGTGATCGCCTTCGTGGACGCGGACATGGAGACCGATCCCCGAGATCTCGGCGCCTTGGTGCAATCGCTCGAGGACAACGACGTGGCCGTCGGCTCCCGCACTCTAAACGCGTCGTCGGTCCAAGACCGGAGCTCGCACCGGGCCATGATGACCCGGACATTCGGGATCGTGGTGGCCACGCTCATGCACCTCCCGATGAGCGACACCCAGTGCGGCTTCAAGGCGTTCAAGGGCTCGATCGCCAAGCTTCTCTTCCACGGCAGTCGTGTGGACCGGTACGCCTTCGACGTGGAAGTGCTGAACCTGGCGGCCCGTCTGGGACTTCGGACCCAGGAGGTTCCGGTCCGTTGGTCCGAGGTGGACGGCAGCCACATCCGTCCCTTCCGCGACGCCGTCCAGATGTTGGCCGATGTGGCCCGCACCCGTCGCACGTGGAGGATCCAGCCTCCGATGCAGGGGCTGTTCCTGCCCGACGTGCCCGTCGAGGCGGCTACCGAGCTCATCCGACCGTTCACCCGCAGCGTGGACCTCACCATCAGTTGGAAGGAAGGAACGGCCGTGCTGTTCCCGTGCGTGCCCCCCACCACGGCGCGACGCATCTCCAGGCGACTGTTGACCTCGTTCCAGGAGTACGACCCGCAGGTCCTGAGCGTCGAGTTCGACGCCCTGTTCAAGCCCTCGGCAACCCTCGACGCCCGTGGGGGTCGCGGCGGTCACCCGAGATCGGACGATCTGACATGACGGACGATCTGACATGAAGGGGGTCAGGCGATCGTATGAGCTCTTCCAGGCCTTCCGGAACGAGGGGACGGATCCTGCCACCTTCTACCGGCTCTTGGCCGACGACACCGTGGTTGACGTATCGCGCTACTGCCAGCTGGTCGGGGCCACGGTGCTCGACGTAGGGGGGGCTTCCGGCTATGTGGCCGACGCCTTCCGCGAGGTGGGATCCCGATCGGTGACGGCTGAGTACGACTTCGACCAGATGGTCGAGCACGGTCGCCGGTTGGTCAACGGCGTGGCCGCCGACGGGAGCGCCCTGCCCTTCGCCACCGGCTCGGTGGACGTGAGCTATTCGTCGAACGTCCTCGAGCACGTCCTCGCTCCTGAGCGGATGCTGTCGGAGATGGTGCGGGTGGTGTCACCCGGAGGTGTGGTCTATCTGACCTTCACCAACTGGCTGTCCCCCTGGGGCGGCCACGAGACGTCCCCCTGGCACTACGTCGGCGGTGAGTGGGCGGCCCGGCGCTACCGCCGCACCCATGGCATCGACCCCAAGAACCGCTACGGCCAGAGTCTCTTTCCGCTCAGCGTGGGCCAGGTGCTCGGGTGGTGCCAGAGCCGGGCTGATGTAACCGTGGTGGACACCTTTCCCCGGTACTACCCGCGATGGACCAAGCTGTTGGTGCGGATCCCCGGCCTTCGGGAACTGCTGACCTGGAACCTGGTGGTGGTGATGCGCCGCACCAACGGAGCTCCCCAGGACCGGCCGGCCGGGTAGGGCCCATGCGCATCGCATTCCTGAGCTGGCGCGACCTGGCCAACGAACTGGCCGGTGGCTCGGAGATCTTCATCGACCGCTTGGCCGTCGAGTTGATGGGCATGGGCCATGAGGTGGCCCACCTCTGCGGTGGCCCCGTGGAGGAGCGGGCCTATCCGGTGATCGATCTCGGGGGGACCTTCGCCCAGTACGTCAAGGCCCCCCTGGCCCACCACCGCACGGTCCGGGAGTGGGACCTCCTGGTCGACACCGAGAACGGGCTTCCGTACTTCTCGCCTCTGTGGAGGAGGAAGCCCATCCTGGCTCTCGTGCACCATGTGCACAGCGACCAGTGGGACCAGCGGTTCCCACCCGCCGTGGCCGCCGTGGGCCGGTTCACCGAGGCCCGGGTCATGCCCCTCGTCTACCGTCGGGTGCCGTTCGTGGCCAACTCGCCGTCCACCCAGGCCGCCCTGGAGGCCATCGGCGTCGACCCCGGTCGGATCCACATCGTGCATCCCGGCGTCGATCCACCGGCGGTCACGGGGGTGGCCCGCTCACGGGAGCCCTTGTTCGTCTGCGCTGGTCGACTCATGCCTCACAAACGCGTCGACCTGCTCCTGCGGGTGTGGGACCGGGTGCAGCCCGTGGTGGGTGGGCGCCTGGTGGTCCTGGGTGACGGTCCCGAGCGCTCGTCACTGGAGGCCATGGCTGGAACCGGGGTGGAGTTCGCCGGGAGGGTCGACGAGTTGGACAAGTGGCGCTTGCTGGGCCAAGCGTGGGGTCTCGTGCATTCGGCACAGCATGAGGGATGGGGCATTGTGATCACCGAGGCGGCACTGGTGGGTACTCCGTCGATCGGATTCGACGTGCCCGGGGTCCGGGACGCCATCGTCGATGGCCAAACCGGACTGCTGGTCCACTCCGAGGACGAGCTGGTCCGACGGTGGATCGAGTTGGCCCAGGACGAGCCGCAACGGCGCCGGCTGTCCAAAGGGGCGCGACGGCACGGAGCCCTGTTCGGCTGGAGTCATGTGGCCCGCGACTTCGAAGCGGTGGCCCACGCCGTGCTCCATCCGAATCCGGGCCCATGACCGTGGCCACCCTGGAAGGGCGCAGGGTGGCCGAGCGAGAGCTGCGCCCGCCCGCGGCCTTGGAGCTCGTACCCTGTGGCGATCCGCTCAGCCGTTGGGTCCTGGTGGCCTTGGGCGCCTTCTTCCTCCTGGTCACCCTGGTCCAGGCCCCGGGGCTGATCGTCGACGACACCAAGCTCCCGGTAGTGATGGCCCCGCTGGCCTGGATGCGGTCGTCCCTCCATCTGTGGAGCCTCACTGTGTCGTCGGGCTCGGTCCAGGACCAGACCTTCGGGTACCTCTTCCCCATGGCGCCGTTCTTCGCCCTCACCCACCTGCTTCATCTTCCCGTGTGGTGGGCCGAGCGGATCTGGCTGGCCCTCCTGCTGACCGTCGGGGCCTGGGGCGTGGTCCGCTTGGCCGAGTCCCTCGGGATCGGCAAGCGTTGGGCCCGGGTCGTCGGCGGGGTGGCCTACTGTGCCGCCCCCATCGTGGTCACCTGGGCCGCCTCGTCAGCCACCCTCCTCGCCGTCGTACTGCTCCCTTGGCTCCTGCAGCCCCTGGTGGAGGGATCCACCGGTGGTTCCCCGAGGCGGGCGGCAGCCCGGTCTGGTGTGGCCGTGGCCTTGATGGGCGGAGTCAATGCCACCGTGGTCCTGGCCACCCTGCCCGTCGGGGTCCTCTGGTTGCTCACCCGCCAGCGGGGGCGGCGCCGGCGCGCGCTCAGCGGGTGGTGGGTGGTCTCGGTGGGACTGGCCTGCTTCTGGTGGGTGGTGCCCACTCTGCTGCAGGGCAAGTACGGCTACAACTACGTGCCCTATACCGAGTCGGCGGCCACGACGACGTCGACGGCCTCGGCCTTCGAGGCCCTGCGCGGGGCCTCATACTGGACCGACTACTACCACCTGGGCGGCCCCTTGATCCCCGGAGCCTGGACGCTCGTCACGTCGTCCTTGGCCATCGTGGGTACGGCCATGGTCACCGGGTTGGGACTGGCCGGACTGGCCCGGAGGATACCGGAGCGGCTCTTTCTGGTGGCCTGCTTCAGCGTGGGCGTGATGGTCATCGGCATCGGTTACGCCGGCGCCCTGGCCGGCCCCTTCTCCCACCCAGCCCAGGCCTTGCTCCAAGGTGGCCTGGCCCCCCTGCGCAGCGTGGCCAAGTTCTCGCCCGACGTGACCCTGCCGGTGGCCCTGGGTCTCGTGTGGCTGGTGTCGACGGTCTCGACCGACCGATACCGGCTGCGACGGGACGACTGGTCGCAGGTGCGTACCGGGGTGGTCCGACGTTCGCCCGACGTCTTACTGCCGGTGACCCTGGGCATGGCCTGGATGCTGTGGGCTTCCTCGGCCGCGTGGCGTCGCGCCCGTCAGGGGGACTGGTCGGCCCTGCGCTCGAGCGTGGCCCGCCACTCACCGGATCTCCTGCTCCCGGTGACCCTGGGTGCGGCGAGACTGGCCTCGGCCCGATCGGACCGGCAGGGGTCCCGGGCCTCTCCGCCCCAGCTCCGCTGGAACGCATGGCGGATACTGGTGGGCGCACTGGCCCTGGCGGTGGTGGTCCTGGCCGCCATGCCGTTCTGGCAGCGAGACCTCTATCCCACCGGTGGATTCACCGCCATCCCTCCCTACTGGACTCAGGCGGCCGAGTGGATCCAGGACCATCAGGGGAACCAGACCACCCTGCTGGTCCCGGGGGCCACGTTCGGTGAGTACACGTGGGGGCGACCGTTGGACGAACCCCTCTCGGTCCTCACATCCACCTCGGTCACCTCCCGCTCCGTGGTGCCGCTGGGCTCCAACGGCAACACGGTCATGCTCAGCACGGTGGAGGATGCCATCGCCACCGGCACCGCCCAGCCGGGGATGGCCGAGTACCTGTCGCGGTCGGGGATCGAATTCGTGGTGGAGCGGAACGACCTCAACCAGAAGCTGACCGGAGCTCCTCCTCCGGCCGTGGTCCACCAGGTGCTGAGCGAGACAGCCGGTCTGACCGAGGTGGCATCGTTCGGGCCGGACCTCCCGGCGTCGCAGGTGACCCACGGATCCCTCCCGGTCTACGACTCCTCCTCCTCCACCCACCTGCGCCCCGTCGAGATCTACCGGGTGGGCGCGCCCGGAGGGGAGGTGCAGACCTTTGCCGCGTCCAAGCCGCTGGTGGTCAGCGGCTCTAGCGGATCCCTGCTGCCCTTGGCCGGAGCCGGCGTCCTGGCCGGGCGGCCGGCGGTTCTGGCCAAAGACCCGAACGCTGACGACACCGCGGCGTCCCCCGGCGCCACGTGGGCCATGACCGACGGCAACCAGCGCCGGGCCGTCTCCTTTGGGCAGATCGACAACATCTACTCCTATCTGCTCGGCCCAGGGCAGCGGCCGGGTGGGTCGATCGCCGCCATTCCCCTGAACTACCAGGTGGTCTCCGGGAGTGATGCTGAGACGGTCTCATCCCCCATCGGGGCCTCCTCGGTGTCGGCCACCTCGGTCGGATCGTCCCCGCTGTTCAACGAACCCGACGAGGGCCCCGTGGCGGCATTCGACGGCGACCCCACGACGGCGTGGGTGGCCACCTCGGCCGACGACTCAGTGGGCCAGTCCCTGTCCATCACCTTCGACAAGGCCATCCCTCTGGCCCTGATCGCCATCACCCCGCTGGACGACAGCGGCATCCGTCCCAGCATCAGCCGGGTCACCCTGACCACCGATGCCGGGGCCGTTCACCGGGCCGTCCCGTTCCGGTACGCCCCGGTCGGGCTGTTGGTGGCTCCCGGCACCACCCGGCACCTCACCATCTCCATCGACGCCGTGCGACCGCCAGCCCGGCGATCCTTCCTCGGCCCCCTGGGGGCCGGGATCACCGACGTGGCCATCCCCGGCGTCACCTTCCGGCCGGCCATGCGGCTGCCCACTGATGCGTCGGCCTCGTTCGCCGGCCCAGCCCGTCAGTCGATCATGGTCAACCTCAACGCACCGGTGACCAATCCCAACCTCGACTTCATTGACCCGACCGCGCTGCGGGAGCCGATCCCCCGAAAGGTCGTACTGCCTCAGGCCATCTCGGCCGTCATCGACGGCACCGCCGTGCCCACGCCGGGACTGGCCCTCGAGACCCTGCTCTCGACCCTGACCGTGCCGGCCGGGCAGACGGTCGACATCTCGGCCAGTTCATGGTTGGGGGGACTGCCGCGCTTCCGGCCCCAGAACCTGGTGGACCGGTCCACCTCCCCGTGGATCGCCGGGCTGGGCGACTCGGTGCCCACGTTGACTCTTCACTGGACCGGCTCACGCACGGTGGACTCGATCGCCCTCGGCCTGGCGGCGGGGGCCAGCCGGCCCACCGAGTTGGTGGTGTCCAGCCGGTTCGGTAGCCGCCGGGTTGCCGTCCCCCGGCACGGGGGTGTGGTCACCTTCGCCCCTCTGACCACCGACACCCTGACCGTGCGGTTCGTGGGGGTCGCCCGGGGGGTGACCTCGGTGCCCATCAGCGGCATCCCGCTGCCGCGGCCGGTGGGCCTCTCCTCCATCCGCGTACCCTCCCTGGCCGCCGTCCCCCCGGCCGCAGTGCCGCCGTCGACCCCGGTGACCCTGGCCTGCGGATCCGGTCCGACAGTGTCCGTCGACGGCTCCCCGGTGGCCACGTCGGTCACCGGTACCGTGGGCAACCTCATCGATCTCCAGCCCATGGCCGTCCATGGCTGCACGCTGGCCGGAGTGGGCCTGTCCGCCGGCACCCACGTGTTCTCGTTCCCGTCGGGGAGCCCGTTCATGGTCACCGGGCTCCTGGCCCAGAACTTCACCGCCCGGCCGAGCGCTGCCCACTCGTCGTCGGGGACGGCCACGACCGCCGCCGTCGTCCGGGAGGCCTCCACGCCGCGTTCGGCCCACATCACGACGTGGGCCCCAGCCCACCGGACCGTGGCCGTGGGGCCTGGAGCGGCCACCTACGTCCAGGTGGCCCAGAACTTCAACCCTGGCTGGGTGGCCAGCCTGAACGGCCGGTCGTTGACCCCGGTGCGGCTCGACGGCTGGCAACAGGGGTGGCTGGTGCCGGCCGGAGTCGCCGGGACCATGACCATGACATTCACGCCCGACCACGTCTACCGGTTCGCCCTATTCGTCGGCGGCCTGTTACTCGCCCTTCTGGCCCTGCTGGCCTGGAGCGGGCGAACGCAGTCGCCCCTGGCTCCGGCCGGCCGCCGCCGGCCGCCACGCCGGTGGATCCTGGCCCTCGGCGCCGCCGTGGTGGCGCTCAGTGTCGGCGGCTGGCTGGCCATGGCCCTCATCCCGCTTCTGGTGGTGGCCCGACGGTGGGGGAGTACGTCCATGGCCGTGGTGGCCGGCGTGGCGTTCACGACGGCCGGCGCCCTGGTGGCTTGGCACCCCAGTGCGGTGCCCGGGGCCCATCAGGGGGCGTTCGGGGCTCCGGCTCAAGCCGCCTCGGTGGTGGCACTGTGCGCGGTACTGGCGTCGGTGGTGGTTGCCGGGTGGCGACGCCGGGGCCGGCCCGAGCGGACCCCGGTTCCGGCCCGCTCATCCTGAGGTAGGGAACCGCCCCGCTCCGCCGACGGCGCCGCGCCACGTCTCCGCCGTCACCAGCGGCCCCGGTGGACGCTCTCCGCCACGGTCCGGCGGGGCCGGGCCGCCGACGACGAGGGGGGGTCGGGCTCGGCGCCCTCGCCCAGGAGCACCGCCCCCAGCCATCGAAGCCCTTCGGGAACCCCGAGTGCGGAGCACAGGCGCCCCTCTCCCCGGAAGTTGCCCAGGAACGCCGCCCCGACACCCCGGTCGGCCGCGGCCAGCAGCAGCGTCATGGTGGCGAACGAGGCGTCGACGAACCAGTAGGGGACCACCCACTCCACGTCGGCGCCGTCGGATCGGGCCTTGTCCGGCTCCCGGTACCGGGCCGCATAGGCCCCGGGATCGGCCAGGACGAGCACCACTACCGGGGCCCGGGACAGGCCCTCGAACCGCCGGGAGGTGGTCCGCCAGGCCTCGTCCGTGGTGGTCCTCCAGTACTCCGACGTCTCCTCCGGCCCCTCGAGGACGACGAACTCGCGGCCCTGGGTGTTCCCGGCCGACGGGGCCAGGAGGGCGGCGGCCAGAAGGTTGTCCACCACGGCCCGGTCGAGGGGTCGCCCGGTGAAGTTCCTGGTCATGCGCCTGCGGGCGACGGCCTCGGTCAGCTCCAATGTGGCTCCATGGGACGACGCTACCGGGCGGCCGGAGACCGGGGCATCCCGCCCCTGCGCCGCACCCGGGCAGTCGTTAGTGTCGTGGCCATGGGAGAGTCAACGCCGATCTCACGCCGGGCCGTCCTCGGGGGTGCCCTGGCCGGGGCCGCCGCCCTGGGGGCCGCCGCCGCCACTACGGGCGCCGGGGCCACCACGGCCCGGGTGACGCCTCGGACCAGACCCGGGCCGGGCACGCTGCCCAATCCGCTGGCGGCCGCCGGTACCGACCAGCTCCCCCTGATCACCAACATCGTGGTGGTGATGATGGAGAACCACTCCTACGACAACATCCTCGGGATGATGCCCGGCCGGGGTGACGGCTTCGTACTGGACGGCAACGGCCAACCCACGGCCACCAATCCGTGGCCCAAGAAGAGCACCTTCCCGCCGCCGGTGAAGAACGCCGTGTTGCGTGCCTTCCCGATGCCCAACCCTTGCCAGGAGGCGCACTACCCCTACAACACCTGGGACGCCTACTGGACCTCGTACGCCGGCGGCAAGATGGACGGGTTCGTCAAGAGCCAGAGCGGGCCGGTATCCATGGGGTACGTCGAGCCGTCGGTGATGCCGTTCGTCAACTCCCTGGCCGCCACCTTCCCGGTCTGCGATCGGTACTTCTGTTCCGTCGGCGCCCAGACGTACCCCAATCGACGGTTCCTGATGGCCGGTACCTCGTTGGGGCTGCTCAACGACACGTTCCCCTCTGACCGGCCTCCCAACGGCACCGTGTTCGAGGCCCTGATGGCCCACTCCATCTCGTGGAGGAACTACTACTCCACCCTGCCCTCGTCAGCCATCTGGAGCTACCTCGGCGGCGTGCCGGGCTACGGCTCCCATCTGTCCAAGATCAGCCAGTTCTTCACCGACGCCGCCGCCGGCAACCTGCCGTCGTTCAGCCTGGTCGACCCGGACTTCAACAACCAGTCCGAGGAGAACCCCCAGGACGTCCAGTACGGCGACAAGTTCCTGGCCCAGGTGGTCAACGCCGTGATGGCCTCCCCCCAGTGGCCCGGCACCCTGTTGGTGTGGTGCTACGACGAGTCTGGGGGCTACTACGACCACGTCCCCCCGCCCAAGGCGGTCAAGCCGGACAGCGTGGCCCCGATCACCTCACCCGGCGACCACGGTGGCGGGTTCAACCGGCTCGGCTTCCGGGTGCCGGCCGGCGTGGTGTCGCCCTTCGCCCGGCCCGACTACGTGTCCCATGTGGTCCACGACCACACCTCGGTCCTGAAGCTGGTCGAGACCAAGTGGAACCTTCCTGCCCTGACCTACCGCGATTACGCCGCCGACAACCTCCTCGACTCGGTGGACCTCACTGCGGCGCCGGCCTTTCTGGTGCCCCCGACCCTGGCCCCGGCCATCGACCCGTCCCTGGCCGCCGGCTGCCTCTCGACCGGCCCCGGGACGATCCCGCCCGTCGGCTACGTCACCTCGGGCTGAGCGATCGGAGTCCGGTGGGACCGGTTCCGGTCCATCTCCGGCCGGCCCCTCCCCCTCCGGGAATGTTGACCCCGCTGGTAGTGTTTACAAGAGTGCTGGAGGTTCAGCCGGCGCCGGTGGCACCGGCACCGTGAGGTGCGTGGCCCTTCTCGACGGAGGTGCCGCGCCGGAGAAGAAGGATCGTGATCGCCGTGCCCACGTTCAGGGAGATGCTGGCCAACGCCAAGTCGTCCATCCGGGAGGTCGAGCCCTCGGCCGCCGCCAACGAGATCGCCGCCGGACCCACCGTGGTCCTCGACGTGCGTGAACCCGACGAGTACGAGCAGGGGGCCCTACCCGGTGCCGTCCACATCCCGAGGGGCACCCTCGAGACCTCGGTGGAGGGGCGCATCCCCGACAAGTCCAGCCACGTGGTCGTCTACTGTGCCGGCGGCACCCGTTCGGCCTTCGCCGCCCAGACCATGCAGGAGCTGGGCTACACCGACGTGGCCTCGGTCATCGGTGGGTTCAACCGGTGGAAGGACGAGGGGCGCGACTGGGCGGCCCCCCGGTCCCTCACCCCCGAACAGCGGAACCGCTACCAGCGCCACCTGCTCCTGCCCGAAGTGGGAGAGACCGGCCAGCTGCAGCTGCTCGACGCCAAGGTGCTGCTGCTCGGTGCCGGGGGCCTGGGCTCGCCCGCCGCCCTCTACCTGGCCGCCGCTGGGGTGGGGACCATCGGGATCATCGACATGGACGTGGTGGACGCCTCCAACCTCCAGCGCCAGATCCTCCACAACACCGACCGCATCGGCGAGCGGAAGGTCGACTCGGCCAAGAAGACCCTGACCCTGATCAATCCGGACGTGAACGTGGTGACCTATGACGTCCGCCTGGGCGCCGACAACATCCTCGACATCATCGACGGGTACGACGTGATCGTGGACGGCACCGACAACTTCCCCACCCGGTATCTGGTCAACGACGCCTCACTGCTCAAGCGGATCCCCGTGGTCCACGGCTCCATCTTCCGGTTCGAGGGCCAGGCCACCGTGTTCAACCCCTACGAGGGCCCGTGCTACCGCTGCATGATCCCCGAGCCTCCTCCGGCCGAACTGGCGCCCAGCTGCTCCGAAGCGGGCGTGCTGGGGGTCCTGACCGGGATCATCGGCTCCATCCAGGCTGTCGAGGCCATCAAGATCGTTCTCGGCGTGGGGGAGACCCTCCAGGGCCGGCTGCTGGCCTATGACGCCCTGGAGCAGAGCTTCCGGACCTTCAAGGTGCACCGTGATCCCCAGTGCCCGGCCTGTGGTCCCGACGCCGGCGAGATCGTCATCGCCGAGTACGACGACCTGTGCATGCCCCACGCCGTCGCCCCCCCGGTAGGCGTCTGAGGGTCCCACCTCCGCCGGTCCGTTGGTCCGGTCGGTAGGGAAGGGGCTCGGGCCGGCGCCCCGGTGCTTTTTCCTGCCGGGAGCGGGAGACCGTAACCTGTGCGCCATGACACCCGACAGCCCGCCAGCCAAGCCTGAGGACCAGCGGTTCACCGACTCGGGTATCGAGATCCGCCCGGTCTACGGTCCGGCCGATCTCGACGGATGGGACGCCACCAGCCGGTTGGGCACCCCGGGGCAGTACCCCTACACCCGGGGCATCCGGGCCGATATGTACCGCGGTCGCCTGTGGACCATGCGCCAGTACGCCGGTTTCGGCACGGCCGAGTCCACCAACGAGCGGTTCAAGTTCCTGTTGGGTGCGGGCCAGACCGGCCTGTCGTGCGCCTTCGACCTGCCCACCCAGATGGGGTACGACTCCGACCACCCGCGCTCCGAGGGCGAGGTGGGCAAGGTGGGGGTGGCCATCGACTCCATGGCCGACATGCGGCTGCTGCTGGCCGGCCTGCCCTTGGACCAGGTCACGACCTCCATGACCATCAACGCCACCGCGGCCATCCTGCTCCTCTTCTACCAACTGGTGGCCGAGGAGAACGGAGTCGATCCGAAGCAGCTGGGCGGCACCATTCAGAACGACATCCTGAAGGAGTACGTGGCCCGGGGTACCTACATCTACCCTCCCCGGCCGTCCATGCGCCTGGTCACCGATACCTTCTCCTACTGTGCCGAGCACCTCCCGGCGTGGAACACCATCTCCATCTCCGGATACCACATCCGCGAAGCCGGCTCCACGGCGGTGCAGGAGATCGCCTTCACCATCGCCAACGGCATCGCCTATGTGGACGCCGCCCTGGCCGCCGGTCTCGACGTGGACGCCTTCGCCCCCCGGCTCAGCTTCTTCTGGAACGCCCACAACAACCTGTTCGAGGAGGTGGCCAAGTACCGGGCCGCCCGCCGCATGTGGGCGAAGATCATGACCGAACGGTTCGGGGCCAAGGACAAGAAGTCCACCCTGCTCCGCTTCCACACCCAGACCGGTGGCTCCACCCTCACGGCCCAGCAGCCGGAGAACAACATCGTGCGGGTCACCCTCCAGGCCATGGCCGCGGCCCTGGGCGGCACCCAGAGCCTCCATACCAACGGCTTCGACGAGGCCCTCGGCCTGCCCACGGAGCGGGCCGCCAAGGTGGCCCTCCGCACCCAGCAGATCGTGGGCTACGAGTCGGGCATCGCCGACACCGTCGACCCCCTGGCCGGCTCGTGGTTCGTGGAGTCGCTCACCGACGAGGTGGAGCAGGGGGCGTGGGAGTATCTCGAGCGGATCGACGCCATGGGCGGGGCCGTGGACGCCATCGAAGCCCAGTACATGCAGCAGGAGATCGAGCAGGCCGCCTACACCTACGCCAAGGACATCGACTCCAGCCACAAGATCATCGTTGGCGTCAACAAGTTCGTCGACGAGGAGCTCGAGCCCACCGAGGTCTTCCCCATCGATCCCGATCTCCAGCGTTCTCAGGTGGCCCGGGTCAAGCAGGTCCGCCGGGACCGGGACCAGGCGGCGGTGGACGCCGCCCTGGTTGATGTGGAGGCGGCCGCCCGCGGCACGCAGAACCTCCTGGTGCCCATGAAGGCGGCCCTGGCCGCCATGGCCACCCTGGGCGAGGTCTCCGACGTGCTGCGGGGGGTGTTCGGGGAGTTCCACCCGAACGGATGACCGGTCCCCGGGCCCACCCCGAACGGTCGGATCAGGCCGGTCGGCGCCGCCGCCACTCGTCGGCCCGCACGGCGTAGACGGCCTCGTCGGCCCACTCACCCTTCACGAATTCGTTCTCCACCAGGTGGGCCTCGCGGCGCATGCCCAGCCGCTCGAGCACGTCGGCCGAGCTCCTGTTCCGGGCGTCGATCCGGCCGCACACGCGGTGGACGGTGAGCCCGGTGAAGGCCAGATCGACCACGGCCGACGCCGCCTCGGTGGCGAACCCCCGGCCGCGGCAGTCGGAGAGGAGGGCGTACCCGATCTCGGCCTGGGCATGGACGTCGCTGGTCCAGCACAGCCCCACGTTGCCGGCCACGGTCCCGGACCGGAATTCCGGGTCCCCCACGACCTCGACGGCCAGGTCCATCCACGCTCCTGGGGCGGCGATCACGCTGGCCAGCCCAGCCAGCTTGTCGGCGGCCTGGGCCCGGTCCATCGGCTCGTCGTAGAGGTACCGGGCGATCTCGGGGTCACTGCGCAGCTGGTGGTAGCGGTCGAGGTCGTCCGTCCGCCACGGCCGCAGGGCCAGCCGTCCGGTGCGGATCGGATACTCCGGGTGGAGCATGACGACAGCGGGGAGGAGACCGGACTCAGCCGGTGCGGCCGGCCAGCAGATGGTCCCGCACCGGGCCGGCCCGGGCGGCGTCGATGGCCGTCCACGCCATGGCCAGGGCCCCGTCCCGGACGGCGGCATCGGCCGACGGGGTGACGCAGGCGGCGGCGAACTCGGGTTGGTGGTTGACCGATCCACCGGCCTCGATGCGCACCAGGGGATGGATGGTGGGCACGGCCAGGGACACATTGGCCATGTCGGTGGAGAACGTGGGCCTCGGGGCCTGCTCGTCGTCGAGGGAGAAGGTGCGCCCGAGCGCCTCGGCGTTGGGCCGGTACAGGGCCAGCAGCTCCGGGTCGCTCTCCATGTGGGAGTAGACCGGGGCCAACTCGGTGCGGGTGAACGACGACCCCGTGGCCAGTGCCCCGGCTTCGAAGCAGGCCATCACCCGGGGCTCGAGCACCTCCAGGCCGGCCAGCGAGGTGGACCGGCACATGAACCGTCCGGTGACCGACTCGGGGATGATGTTGGCCGCCTGCCCGCCGTAGGTGGTGATGCCGTGGACCTGGTCGCCCGGGCGGAACTGCTGGCGCAGCATTCCCATGGCCACCTGGGCGATGGCCATGGCGTCCCCGGCGTTGATGCCCTCGAACGGTGCGGCCGAGGCGTGGGCGCTCTTGCCGGTGAAAGTGACGTCGAAGTGGGAGACGGCCAGGCAGGTGCCATGGAGCCACTCGGTGGGCCAGGGATGGATCATCATGGCGGCGTGGACGTCTTCGAAGACGCCGTCCTCCAGCATGGTGATCTTGCCGCCCCCGCCCTCCTCGGCCGGTGTGCCCAGCACCCGGACGGTGAGGCCCAGTTCGTCGGCCAGCCCGGCCAGTCCGATGCCGGCACCTACCGCCGCGGCGGCGATGATGTTGTGGCCACAGGCGTGGCCCACCCCGGGCAGGGCGTCGTACTCGGCGCAGAGGGCCAGGACCATCGGTCCCGAGCCGACCTCGGCGGTGAAGGCGGTGGGCATGCCTGAGGTGCCGCGGGTCACCGAGAACCCTCCGGCCTCGAGGACATCGGCCGTCCACGCGCTGGCCCGCTCCTCCTCGAACGACGTCTCCGGATGGGAGTGGATGGTGTGGCTGAGTTGGATCAGTGGAGCCAGGTGGGCATCGACGGCGGCCAGGGCCGTGTCCTTCCATGCGGCAACCTCGGGCACGGCGTCCCCCCCCCGCTACTCGATGACGGCGATGACGTCGCCCGGGCCGACCGACTCGCCGGCGGACACCCGCACCTCTTTCACCGTGCCGGCCTTCTCGGCGTTGACGTTGTTCTCCATCTTCATGGCCTCCAGTACGCACACCGTCTGGCCCACCTCGACGGCATCGCCCGCGGCCACCAGCACCTTGACGATGGTGCCCTGCATGGGGACGGCCACCGTGCCCGACCCCGCCCCCGAGGCGGTCGCCTTGGGGCGCTTGGGTCCCGCGCCGCGGGCCGCGCCGGAGGCCCCGGGACCGGCCGTGACGACGGCATCCCCGAGATCGGGCACCCACAGCTTGACCTGGTAGCGGCGTCCGTCGACCTCGGCGGTGACGTCCCGAAGCACCCGGGGCAGAGCCTCCGCATCGTCAGGCCCGGTCGGGGCCGGAGGGGCCGCCGCGCCGGTCGACACCACACCGGTCAGGTCGAGGGTCTGCTCCACCCAGTTGGTGGAGTGCTCGCCGGCGATGAAGTCGGGGTGGCTGAGGATGGCCACGTCGGCGGGCAGCGTGGTGGCCACCCCTTCGATGACCGTCTCGTCGATGGCCCGCAGCATGCGGCGCCGGGCCGCCTCACGGTCGTGGCCCCACACCACCAACTTGGCCACCAGGTTGTCGTAGTACTGGCTGACCGTGTCGCCCGAGGCGTATCCGGCGTCGAGCCGGACGCCGGGGCCACCGGGCTCGACAAAGCGGGAGATCGTCCCCGGCGACGGGAGGAAGGCGCCGCCGGCCGGGTCCTCGGCGTTGATGCGGACCTCGATGGCGTGGCCGTTGCGCTGCACGTCGTCCTGGGTGAACCCCAGGGGCTCGCCGGCGGCCACCTTGAGCTGCCACTCGACCAGGTCGAGGCCGGTGACCAGTTCGGTGACCGGGTGCTCCACCTGCAGGCGGGTGTTCATCTCAAGGAAGAAGAACTCGCCCTCCTGATAGAGGAACTCGACGGTACCGGCGTTGACGTATCCGCAGGCCTTTGCCACCTTGACCGAGGCCTCACCCATGGCCCGCCGCACGTCGTCGGGGAAGTTGGGAGCCGGGCTCTCCTCCACCAGCTTCTGGTGGCGGCGCTGGGCCGAGCAGTCCCGCTCGCCCAGCCACAGGGTGTTTCCGTGGGTGTCGGCGATGATCTGCATCTCCACGTGCCGCGGCCATGCCAGGTACCGCTCCACGTAGCACTCGTCCCGGCCGAAGTAGGCCAGCGACTCCCGCATGGCTGATTCGAGGGCGTCAGCGGCCTCGTCCGGCCCGGCCACCACCTTCATGCCCCGGCCCCCGCCGCCGAAGGCGGCCTTGATGGCCACCGGCCAACCGAACTCGGCGCCAAAGGCGGTGATCTCGTCCGGCGAGGTCAGGACCTCGGAGCGGCCGGGCACCCCGGACACACCGGCCCGCTCGGCGGCGTGCCGCGAACTGATCTTGTCGCCCATCACCTCGATGGCCTCGGGGGGAGGGCCGATGAAGGTCACGCCGCGCTCGGTGATGGCCCGGGCGAAGTCGGTGTTCTCGGAGAAGAACCCGTAGCCGGGGTGGACGGCGTCGGCCCCGCTCCGCTCGATGATGTCGAGGATGGCCTCGGTATTGAGGTAGCTGTCCGCCGCCGTCTGTCCTCCGAGCGAGAAGGCCTCATCGGCCAGTCGGACGTGGAGGGCGTCACGGTCGAGGTCGGAGTAGACGGCCACGGTGGCCACCCCCAGTTCCCGGCAGGTTCTGATGACCCGGACCGCGATCTCCCCCCGGTTGGCGATGAGAACCTTCTTGAGCACGCTGCGCCTTTCGCATCGTTCGGATGTGGGACTTAGGGCACCAGGCGACGTCACGTCGCTCCGAGGCGCTCTAACACTGTCACGGCCCGTAGGGTGTGTGCCATGCCGGGCCCACGGTTCACCGACATCCGGCGCTTTACCACCATCGATTCGACCAACCGCTACCTGTTGGAGGAGGCCCGGGCCGGCGCCCCTGACGGTGTGGTGGCGGTGGCCGAGCACCAGAGTGCCGGGCGAGGACGGCTGGGTCGGCGGTGGGAGGCTCCGGCCGGGGCCAATCTGCTGGTGTCCATCCTGCTCCGCCCGCCCCTTGCCGCCCCCCAGCGGCACCTGGCCAGCGCCGTGGTGGCCCTGGCCGCGGCCGAGGCCGCTGAGTCGGTGGCCGGCCCCCCGCTGGGGCTCAAATGGCCCAACGACCTGCTGGGGCCGGACGGGCGCAAGGTCGCCGGGGTGCTGGCCGAGGCCGACCTGGCCGTCGGGGGCCCCATCCAGAGCGACGAGCCGGCCATCGTGGTGGGCATCGGCGTCAACGTGAACTGGCCGGCCACCGACGCCGACCTCCCCGAGGAGCTGGCCGGCACGGCCACATCCCTGTGCTGGTTGGCTGGACGCCGGGTGGACCCCTCCGAGGTCCTGGACGCCCTGCTCACGGCGCTCGAGCCCCGCCTGGTCGACCTGGGCACGGCGGTGGGCCGGACCCGTCAGGCCGATGACCTGCGTCACCGGTGTACCACCATCGGCTCCCCGGTCCGGATCGAGCTGTCCGGCACCGCCTTCGAGGGGACGGCCGTCGACGTGACGGCCGAGGGCCACCTGGTAGTGGACGTCGGCGGGACCCTGAGGACGGTGGTGGCCGGCGATGTCGTCCACCTCCGACCCGCACTCTGACCAGGGGCGATCCCGTCGGTGCGGCGCCCACCCAGCACCCGCACTCTCCGGGCCCGAGCCGGCGGTGAGTAACATTCATCCATCATGCGACTACTTGTGACCGGTGGAGCCGGCTTCATCGGATCGAACTTCGTGCGGTACTGGGTGCAACACCACCCCGGCGACCAGGTGGTGGCCTTCGATGTGCTGACCTACGCCGGCAACCGGCCCAACCTGGCCGACGTCGAGGATCGCATCACCTTCGTCCAGGGGGACATCGGGGACCTGGAGGTGGTGGCCAAGACGCTGGCCGAGCACGAGATCGACATCATCGTCAACTTCGCCGCCGAGTCACACAACTCTCTGGCCATCCTGGACCCGGCCCGGTTCTTCCGGACCAATGTACTGGGCACCCAGACCCTGGCCGAGGCGGCCCGCCGTCACGGCGTGACCCGGTTCCACCACATCTCGACTTGTGAGGTCTACGGGGACTTGCCCCTCGACTCCGACGAGGTGTTCACGGAGGAGACGCCCTACCGGCCGCGCACCCCGTACAACGCGTCCAAGGCCGGGGCCGACCACGCCGTCCGCGCCTATGTGGAGACCTTCGCCCTCCCGGCCACCATCACCAACTGCTGCAACAACTACGGCCCCTACCAGTTCCCCGAGAAGGTCATCCCCCTGTTCACGGCCAAGGCCCTCGATGACCAGGCCCTGCCTCTGTACGCCTCCACCCAGAACCGGCGGGAGTGGCTCCACGTGGACGACCACTGCCGCGCCATCGAACTGGTGCTCCAACACGGCGTGGTGGGGGAGACCTACAACGTGGGCAGCGGAGTCGAGGCCAGCATCGAGGAGATCGCCGACGCCATCCTGGCGGCCACCGGCAAGCCGCAGAGCCTGAAGGAGATCGTCCCCGACCGCCCCAGCCACGATCGGCGCTACCTGCTCGACTCGTCCAAGATCCGACGGGAGCTGGGCTGGGAGCCGACGGTGGGCTTCGATCAGGGACTGGCCGACACGGTGGCCTGGTACACCGCCCACCGAAGCTGGTGGGAGCCCCTCCTCGGCCGGGCACCGGTGGTCGAGGGGTCGTGGACGGCCAACCCCACGCCGGGACCGACCTCGGCTCCGTGAGCCGCCCGTTGCGGGTCCTGCTCACCGGGGGGAACGGGCAGCTGGGGCGGGACCTCTCGGACGTCCTGGCCGGAGGCGTCCCCGACGGCGGTGCACCGGCCGGCCCCACCGCCCTCCTGCCACCGGTCGACGTCGGCACCTTCGAGGTGCGGTCCACGGACATCGACACCCTCGACGTGACCGACCGCACCGCGGTCCGGGCCGCCGTCGACGCCTTCCGGCCCGACATCGTGCTGCACGGTGGGGCCTACACCGCCGTCGACGCCTGTGAGTCCGATCCTGACACCGCCTTCGCCGTCAACGCTCTGGGCACCCGTCACATGGCCGAGGCGGCTACGGCTGTCGGCGCCCATCTGGTCTACGTCTCCACCGACTACGTCTTCGACGGCACCCTCGACCGCCCCTACGTCGAGTGGGACCCGCCCGGCCCGCGCTCCGTCTACGGTCGCAGCAAGCTGGGCGGGGAACAGGAGGTCCACGCCGTGGCCGGCCCGTCGGCCACCATCGTCCGCACGGCGTGGGTCAGCGGGGCCCACGGGGCGAACATGGTCAAGACCGTGCTCCGACTGGCCCGGTCGACGCCTGACGGCACCCTCCGGTTCGTGAACGACCAGCACGGCAGCCCGACCTTCACCGCCGACCTGGCCACGGCGTTGGTCCGCCTGGCCCTCGACCGCCGACCGGGTACCTTCCACGTCACCAACCAGGGGGAGACCACCTGGTTCGGCTTCGCCCGGGGCGTCCTGGCTGCCGCCGGCCTCGATCCCGGACGGGTGGAGCCCATCACCACCTCCGACCTGGACCCCCCCCGCCCGGCCCCCCGGCCAGCCAACTCGAGGCTCGACAACGCCGCCCTCCGCCTGTCCGGGCTTCCCCTGCTTCCCGAGTGGACCGAGGCGCTCGGGCGGCTGGTGACCGCCCTTCCGCCCGACGATCCCCGATGAGCCCTCGCCATCCCGTGGCCTCCGGAACGGCTCCGGTGGCCGGGTCAGGGCCCCGGCGGGTCGAGACGCTCCGACCGCCCGCATTCCCGGGCTCGGATCCCACCGGACGGGGCAATCGCCGCCGGGCGTGGGGGCAGACGGCTTCAGGAGCGGCGAGAATGAGCCGACATGGAGTAGGTCCGCAAGGCTCGAGAATGGTGGCCCAGTGAAGTCAGGATCCAGACCGTGCTGTCGTTGATCGCCGGCGTGCTCGGTGGCTCCGGCCACCCCACCGGGGGGAAGCCCGCGCCCGAGGAGGGATCCACCCCCGGCGGTGCCCCCTTCGGCCAGAGTGGCGCCTCGGTGCGGGTCCTGCCCCAGGGCCAGGGTCACACCATCGCCGTCATCGGCGTGGGCTACGTGGGCCTGCCCACGGCGGCCACCTTGGCCCACCTGGGCCACAACGTCACCTGCGGTGACGCCGACCCGGCCAAGGTGGCCATGCTCCAGCGGGGCCAGGTACCCATCGTGGAGGACCACCTCGAAGCGTTGGTGCGCGACGGCCAGGAGGCCGGTCGCCTCCGCTTCGTGGTCGGAGCGTCGGCGGCCGTCGAGGGTGCCGAATTCGTCTTCCTGTGTGTGCCCACACCCCAGGGCGACGACGGCTCCGCCGACCTCTCGTACGTGGAGGCAGTGGCGAAGGAGATCGGACCGCTCCTGCGTCCCGGCACCGTGATCGTGAACAAGTCGACGGTGCCCGTGGGCTCGACCCTGGTGGTCGAGCGCGTGCTCGGCCGATCGGATGTGACGGTGGTGTCCAACCCTGAATTCCTGCGCGAGGGCACGGCTGTGCCCGACAGTCTGCATCCCGAACGGATCGTGGTGGGGGCCGACGACCAGGCGGCTGCGGCCAAGGTGGGCGACCTGTTCGCGGGAACCCACGCACCGTTGCTGATCACCGATGCGGCCACGGCCGAGACCATCAAGTACGCCTCCAACGCCTTTCTGGCCACCAAGCTCAGCTTCGTGAACGCGGTGGCCGGTCTGTGCGAGGCGGTGGGTGCCGATGTGCGGGACGTCATCCTGGGTCTGGGCTACGACAAGCGCATCGGGTTCGAGTACCTGCGACCCGGTCCGGGGTGGGGAGGGAGCTGTCTGCCCAAGGACACCCGGGCCCTGGTCCACATCGCCGAGCAGGCCGGGTACGACTTCTCCTTCCTGAAGGGGGCCATCGCCACCAACGACGAACAGTTCGAGCGGGTGGTGCACAAGGTCCGCGCGGCGGCGGGGGACCAGCTCGAGGGAGCGGTCATCGCCGTCTGGGGCCTGACCTTCAAGGCCGGCACCGACGACCTGCGCAACTCCCCGGCCGTGGAGGTGGTCCAGCGTCTAGTGGCCGAGGGAGCCGTGGTGCAGGCCTTCGACCCCACCGTCGAGGTTCCCCTGGGCGAGCGGTCGGCCCCGGTCCACGGTCTGGCCGAGCTGGGACCGGACGGTGACGGGAAGGACCTGAACCGGCTGGTGCGGGCGTTTCCCGATGCCTATGCGGCCAGCCGGGGCGCGGTGGTTACCGTGGTCCTGACCGAGTGGGATGAGTTCCGGTGGCTCGACTTCACCAAGGTGCGAGACGCCATGGCCGCGCCGGTGGTGGTCGATGCCCGAAACCTGCTGGATCCGGCCCAGCTGCGGCGCATCGGATTCGACTACACCGGCATCGGCCGGCGATGACCCCGTGAGGGTCGGCGGGGGGACGAAGCGGTGACCGGCCGCATGGTGGTGCTCGGCGGGGGTGGGTTCCTGGGTTCGCACCTCTGCGACCACCTGCTGGCCCGCGGGGACTCGGTGGTGTGCGTCGACGACTTCTCGACCGGACGCCGGTCCAATGTGGCCCACCTCTACGACCACGCCGACTTCTCGCTGGTGGAAGCGGACATCTCCCGCCAGCTTCCGGTCGACGGTCCGGTCGACGGCGTGTTCAACCTGGCCAGCCCGGCGTCCCCCCCCGACTACCTGGCCCTGCCCCTCGAGACCCTGGCCGTGGGGAGCGAGGGCACCCGTCTCGGTCTCGAGCTGGCCCACCGACACGGGGCCCGATTCCTGCTGGCGTCGACTAGCGAGGTGTACGGGGATCCGGACGTCCATCCCCAGGTCGAGTCCTACTGGGGCAACGTGAACTCGGTCGGACCTCGCAGCGTCTACGACGAGGCCAAGCGGTTCGCCGAGGCGCTGACCATGGCCCACCACCGGCAGTTGGGCACCGATGTGGCCATCGTCCGGATCTTCAACACGTACGGACCCCGCCTCCGGCCCGACGACGGCCGGGTGGTGTCCAACTTTCTGGTCCAGGCGCTCCAGGGCGGGCCCCTGACCGTCTACGGGGACGGGAGCCAGACCCGGAGTCTCTGCTATGTGGACGACGAGGTCCGCGGCCTGATCGCCCTGTTCGACTCCGACCTCACCGGTCCGGTCAACATCGGGAACCCCGATGAGTACACCGTCCTCGAACTGGCCCGGACCGTGGTCGAGCTGTTGGGCTCGGCCTCGTCCATCGTCCACCTCCCACTCCCCGTCGACGATCCCACCCGCCGGCGGCCGGACATCACCCTGGCCCGCACGGCGCTCGGGTGGGAGCCGACCACCGGCCTCCACGAAGGCCTGGCCCGTACCGCCGCCGCCGTGGCCGCCGAGACCGGAGCCGGTCCTGCCGCCGAGTCCACCAACGACCGCGCCCGGAGCGGCCACAATGGCAGGGTGTGAGGCGGCCCGCCCCGGGCTGCCGACCGAGGTGACCAGTCCCATGTCCAACCTGCCCCCCGCTGACCCGCCACCCGTCGGTCGCCGCCCATGAGTGGCGACGCGCCGTTCGGTGGCCCGGAGGGGAGCCCGGTCGACGACCACTGGTTCACGCTGTTGTCCGTCATCGTGCCGGTGTACAACGAGCGCTCCACCGTGGCCGAGGTCATGCGCCGGATCCGGTCGATCGAGCTCCCGGTGGACATCGAGGTGATCGTGGTGGACGACGGCTCCACGGACGGGACCGACAAGGTGCTGGCGGCGCTGGGCGACTCGACCATCCGGGTCATCGACCATCCGCACAACCAGGGCAAGGGTGCCGCCATACGCACCGGCTTGGCCGCGGCCCGCGGCGACCTGGTACTGGTCCAGGACGCCGATCTCGAGTACGACCCCTTCGACTGGTCCCGACTCCTCGAACCCATCCTGCGACGAAAGGCGCAGGTGGTCTACGGCAGCCGGTTCACCGGGGAGCGCAAGAACATGCTGCCCCTGCACTGGATCGGCAACCGGTTCCTCTCCCTGGTCACCAACGTCCTCTACTCCTCCACCCTCTCGGACATGGAGACCTGTTACAAGATGTTCGACCGGCGGGTGCTCGAGGGGATCACCATCGAGTCGGACCGGTTCGACTTCGAGCCCGAGATCACCGCCAAGGTGCTCCGACGGGGCTACCGGATCTACGAGGTCCCCATCTCGTATGCCGGTCGCGAGCCCGACGAGGGCAAGAAGATCACCTGGCGGGACGGGTTCGGCGCCCTCAAGGCCCTGATCAAGTACCGCTTCACCCGGCCGGATCGGTGACTCGTCGCGCCCGGGGCCGCCCGGCGTGACCGAAGGACCCGGACCGGACACCGCCGTGGTCATCGTCAACTACGAGTCGGGCGCCGCCCTCCTCCAGTGCGTAGAGGACTGGCGGGCGGACGAGGCCACCGACGTGGTCATCGTGGACAACGGCTCGACCGACGGGTCCGTGGAACGGGTCCGGTTCCGCTACCCCGACCTCGAGGTGGTGGTCCCGGGGAGAAACCTGGGCTACGGCGCCGCCGCCAACCGTGGGGTGGCCGCCACCACCACCCCCCTCGTGGTGGTGTGCAACCCCGACCTCGAGGTACGGGCGGGGACGCTGTCCCGCCTGTCGGCCGCACTGGTCGGCCATCCCCGTCGGGCCCTGGTGGGGCCGCTGATCCGCACCTCGACGGGGGATCGCTACCCCTCGGCCCGCCGGTTTCCCTCGCTGATCGACGCCGGGGGCCACGCCCTGCTGGGCATCTTCGCCCCGGACAACCGGTTCACCCGCTCCTACCAGCGCAACGAGCTGGACGGGGCCATCGGGGACCCGGTGGAGGTGGATTGGGTCTCCGGGGCCTGCTTCGTGGTCCGCCGTTCGGCGTTCGAGCAGGTGGGGGGGTTTGACGAGGCCTACTTCATGTACGCCGAGGACGTTGACCTGTGCTGGCGGCTCCGGCAGAGTGGCTGGTCAGCGGCGTATGTCCCCACCGCCGAGGTCACCCACCGACAGGGCGTGTCCACCGACCACCACCCCTACCGGATGATCCTCGAGCATCACCGGTCCCTGCTCCGGTTCGCCGCCCGGTCGTCACCGGGCTGGCGCCAGGCCCTGCTCCCTCTGGTCGCCCTGGGGATCGGGATCCGGGCCGCTCTGGCCTGTATGGCCCGCAGCACCGGGCGGTGACGGGTGCGTGCGGGGCGCCCGACCGCAGGCTGTAGGGTTTCCTCCGATCATGGCCAGCAACTCGACGGGCAAGAGCAACTCGACGGGCAAGTGGGTGGAGCGTGCCGCCACCACCGGCGGCGGGCGCACCTATCGCGGCCAGATGCCGGTGAACTGGTATGCCAGCCTCGCCGTCATCTGCATCGTCGGCCTGCTGCTCATCGGGTTCAGCCGGTACCAGCGGACCCACCAGACGGCATCGTCGGCCGGTCCCCCGACCACCAGCCAGCAGTGGTTCACCGGCCTGGGCATCGATATCTGTGGCACCATGCAGGCCAACCTCCCGGCCAGCACCAACGGCACGAAGACCGGACTCACGGCCAACGGCAACGGCGTGCTCACCATCCAGCCGAAGAACAGCTCGGAGTCGGGTAGCAACGCCACCCTGGGCAAGTTCGTCTCGGGGTACAAAGGGCTCGAGTTGAGCTCCTCCACCCTCCAGTACCCGGGCAAGCAGGCGTGGACCAACGGGGACGTGTGCCCCAAGGGGACTCCCGACGCCGGCAAGCCCGGCGTGGTCATCGTGGACAGCTGGCCGAGCTTCACCGCCAAGCAGGGCACCGAGACCAGCGGCCCCCCCGAGGACCTCCTGTTCCAGAACGGCCAGCTGATCACCATGGCCTTCGTGCCGGCCACGGCCACGGTGCCCAAGCCCCCCGCCCCGGTCATCACCGCCCTGATCACGGCGTCCACCGGGGGTTCGACCACCTCGACCACCCTGCCCACCACCTCGACCACGGCCCCGGTCACCACCACCACGGGGGCGCCGACCACCACCACCAAGCCCGCCGGATCCACCAAGTGAAGGCGGTCGTCCTCGTGGGTGGGGAGGGCACCCGCCTCCGTCCGCTCACCCTGACCACGCCCAAGCAGATGCTCCCCATCGTGGAGCAGGCCATGATCGAGCGGGTCATCGGGCACCTGGCCGCCCACGGCATCGACGACGCCGTGCTCTCGCTGGGCTACCGGCCGGACGCCTTCATCAACGCCTATCCCGGTGGGACCATCGCCGGGGTGCGACTGACCTACGCCGTGGAGCCCACGCCGCTCGACACAGCCGGTGCCATCCGCTTCGCCGCCCACCACGCCGGCATCGACGACACCTTCGTCGTGGTCAACGGGGACGTGCTGACCGACACGGACATCTCGGCGCTGATCGACTTCCACCGGACCTCGGGGGCCGAGGGGACGATCAGCCTGACCCCGGTGGACGACCCCAGTGCCTTCGGTGTGGTCCCGACGGATGCCAACGGGCGGGTCGAGGCGTTCATCGAGAAACCACCTCGCGACGAGGCCCCCACCAACTACATCAACGCCGGCACCTACGTGTTCGAGACCTCGGTGCTGGACCGCATTCCCGGTGAGCGACGGGTGTCCATCGAACGGGAGACGTTTCCGGCTCTGGTCGAGGCCGGTCGGCTCTTCGCCCAGCCCTCCGAGGCCTACTGGCTGGACACCGGGACGCCCGACGCCTACCTCCGAGCCCACCGCGACCTCCTGTTGGGTCGTCGGTCGCCACCCCCCGCCCCCGCGGCGGAGCGGGACGCCGACCTCGGTCCCGGATGCTGGAGGATCGGCCCGGTCGATGTCCGGACCGCTTCGGTGGCCCGGTCCCTGTTCGGCACCGGCGCCTCGGTGAGTCCCGGAGCGTCGGTGGAGGAGTCGGTGATCGGTGCCGGTGCCGTGGTCGAGGAGGGCGCCACCGTCACCGGCTCGGTACTGCTGCCGGGAGCCCGGGTGGCGTCCAAGGCCACAGTGGAGGGCTCGGTTATCGGCCCAGGGGCCATCGTGGGCCAGCGCTGCGTGATCCATGCGCTGTCGGTGATCGGCGCCGGAGCGGTCACCGCTTCGGGCACCGTCATCGACGGTCAACGAGTGCCGTCAGGGGCCTGACCGTGCGCATGCTCGTCACCGGCGGTGCCGGGTTCATCGGCTCCACCCTGGTGGATCGGCTGTTGGCCGAGGGCCACACCGTGGACGTGCTCGACGATCTCTCTTCCGGCTCGCTGGCCAACCTCAGCGGTGCCCGGGCCGCGGCCGGCCACCAGCTGACCGTGCACCAGATGGACGTGCGCTCGGCCGAAGTGGTGGACCTCATGGCCCGACGGCGTCCCGAGGTGGTCTTCCACCTGGCTGCTCAGGCGGACGTCCGGGTGTCGGTGGCCGAACCGGTCTTCGACGCCGAGGTCAACGTGATCGGGACCCTGCGCGTGCTCGAGGGGGCGCGGGCGGCCCGGTCCGACCGGGTGGTCTTCGCCGCCAGCGGCGGCACCCTCTACGGCGAGCCCGAGGTGTCGGAGCTGCCGCTGAAGGAGTCTCTGCCTCAACGCCCCCTCTCGCCGTACGGGGTGTCGAAGAAGTCCGCCCTCGACTACCTGGTGGCCTACCGTGAGTTGCACTCGCTGGAGTTCGCCGCCCTGGCCCTGGCCAACGTCTACGGGCCTCGCCAGGATCCCCACGGCGAGGCCGGGGTGGTGGCCATCTTCGCCGAGCGGCTGATCACCGGTGAACCGATCACCATCTTCGGGGACGGGGAGCAGACGCGTGATTTCGTCTACGTCGACGATGTGGTCGATGCCTTCGTGCGGGGCGCCACCAAGGGGGGTGGCCTGGTATGCAATATCGGCACCGGCCGGGAGACCTCGGTCAACGAACTGTTCGCCGAGATGGCGGCCCAGGCCGGGGTGGAGCCGGCCCCGGAGTTCAAGCCCCTACGTCCCGGTGAGCTCCAGCGGAGCGCACTGGATCCCAGTCGGGCCGGTATCCAGTTGGGATGGAAGTCGTGGACCGATCTGGGGGCCGGCACTGCGGCCGTCCTCGACTTCGTCCGCCGTCGGCTGGCTGCCGAGGCATCGGGTGGTGGGGAGCCGGACGGGTCGTCCGACTCGGCCGGCTGAGGTCGTGGCGGGGCCTGATTCGGCCCCCTGCGCAGGGTCGGGGCTCCAGAGGCACTAGTCTGGAGTGGTCCTGGTGCGCGGAGTTGGCGGCAGGCCATCCCCCGAGACGCACTCCTGCGTCCTTCTGACGCACGAAAGCACCTCATGCCCCCCCTGCAGCCTTCCTTCGCCTCCCTCGGCGTACCCACCGACATCGTGGCCGCCCTCGACCGCAAGTCGATCTCCGAGCCCTTCCCCATCCAGTCCATGACCATCCCGGACGCTCTGGCCGGCCGGGACGTGTGCGGCAAGGCCCCGACCGGCTCGGGCAAGACCTTGGCCTTCGGCATCGGAGCCGTGGCCCGGTTGACCGGCAAGCCGGCCCGGCCCAAGCACCCCCGGGTTCTGGTGCTGACCCCCACCCGGGAGCTGGCCGCCCAGGTGGCCTCCGAGCTGCAGGTGCTGGCCACCCCGCGCAACCTCCGGGTGGACTCGTTCTACGGCGGGGTGGGCTACGGCCCGCAGCTGAAGGCCCTCTCCCGCGGCGTGGACGTGGCCGTGTGCTGTCCGGGCCGCCTCGGGGATCTCATCGAACGGGGCAGCATCCGACTCGATGCCGTGGAGATCGTGGTCATCGACGAGGCCGACCGCATGGCCGACATGGGCTTCCTCCCGGACGTCAAGCGACTACTCGACCTGACGCCGTCCAACCGCCAGACCCTCCTGTTCTCCGCCACCCTCGACGGGGACATCGACGTCCTGGTGCGCCGGTACCAGCACGACCCGGCCCGCCACGAGCTCGAGGTCGACGAGGACGACATCAATGCCGCCGTGCACCTGTTCTGGAAGGTGTCCTCCGGTGACCGGATCGATCGGGCCGCCGACGTCGCCGCTGCCGCCGGGCCGACCATCATCTTCAGCCGCACCAAGCACGGCACCGACCGGATCGCCCGGCAGCTGGAGCAGCGGGGCGTCCGCGCCGCTGCCATCCACGGGGATCGCAGTCAGAAGCAGCGGGAGAAGGCGCTGGACCTGTTTGTCCGGGGAGCGGTCGATGCCCTGGTGGCCACCGATGTGGCGGCCCGGGGCATCCATGTCGACGGCGTCAACGCCGTGGTCCACTTCGACCCGCCGGCGGATGCCAAGGACTACGTACACCGTTCCGGCCGCACGGCCCGGGCCGGGGCCACCGGTGTGGTGGTCAGCTTCGTCACCCCCGACAAGGCTGCCGCCGTGAAGCGCCTCCAGCGGGATCTCGGCGTACCTATCGGCACCACGGTGCCCGACACCTCGGCCATCACCGCCGTCATCGGGGATCCCCCCAAGCGTCGTCCCAGTCAGGACCGCGGTCCAGCGGCGGCGCCGACCGGCGGCTCGGGTCCGACCCGCGGCGGCCGCCCGGGTCAAGGTCGTCGCGCCGGCAAGCCGTGGAAGCCACGCCCCGAGGGCGCTCGCACCGGACAGCCGTCTGGTTCCGGCAGCCCCCGCAACGGCTCGGGGTCCAGCGGCGGACACACCTCATCGCCGACATCGGACGGTCCCCGCCCAGCCCGCAACGGGTCGACGGCCTGGGAGCCCCGAGGCAAGCCGGGTAAGCCCGGCAAGCCGGGTAAGCGGGCGCGGCATGGCAAGCCCGGGGTGCCCGGGGCGAGCACCGCGTCGGCGCGTCGGGGCCGGACGGGCACCGCTGGAGCCGGCGGACACGGTGGGGCATCGCGCGATCAGCGTCGGGGCGGTCCGGTCGGAGCCAAGCGGGGATCGGGCGGCGGTACGCGCGGTCGCTAGGCACGGTGCGGCGTTGGCCGTCCACCCGCCGAGGTGGCCGGGGTAGTAAGTGGTTGGGGCCGACTGTCCTATGGTCAGGGCATGGCATCTGACACCAAACCCACCGTCACCATCCCCGACGGCCCCCCACCGGGAGAGCTGCTCATCGAGGACCTCGAGATCGGCGACGGCGCCGAAGCCGTGGTCGGCCTGCCCGTCAACGTCCACTACGTGGGGGTGTCGTGGTCGACCGGCACCGAGTTCGACTCGTCGTGGAAGCGGAGCGAGCTGTTCACCTTCCCGCTCGGGGCCGGGCACGTCATCTCCGGATGGGACCAAGGTGTGGCCGGGATGAAGGTCGGAGGTCGTCGTCGGCTGACCATCACGCCCCACCTCGGCTACGGCGCCCAGGGGGCCGGGGGCGTGATCGGCCCGAACGAGACGCTGGTCTTCGTGGTCGATCTCCACGACGTGGGCTGAGGCGGGGCCGGGCCGACCGGATCGCCCGGTCGACCAGGGCTAGCGGAACAGGTCCTCGTCCGGCGGGCGGATGATCTCCTCGGCCACCGAGGCCGGTCGCAACCAGGTGGAGTCCACCCCCCGCACCACGGCGGCGGGCACCCCCCGGTCCTTTCCCATGACCAGTTCGGCCGCCCCGGCCAGTTCGTCGGCCACGCACACCTCAGTGGCCTCCAGGACACGCCCCGTGGCGTCGGCGGTCCCCCTCAGGTCCACGACTCCGGCGACACCGGCGATGCCGATGGCCACATCGGTCACCCCGCGTCGCCAGGTCCGGCCGAACGTGTCGGAGATGACGACCCCGACCGACACCCCGTGCTGGTGCTCCAACACCTCGCGGATGCGCCGGGCCGACCGGTCGGGGTCGACGGGGAGGAGTGCGGCGGTGCCGGCGTCGACGTTGGACAGGTCCACCCCGGCGTTGGCGCAGATGAACCCGTGTGGCGTCTCGGTGATCAGGAGATCCCCTCGGCGTCGGACCACCCGGACCGACTCCGCCTCCACCAGCGCCCGCTTGGCCCCGGCGTCATCGGCGTCGATGGCCACGATGCGGCCTTCGGCCTTGGACACCACCTTCTGGGTGACCACCACGACGTCCCCGTCGGCCAGCCCTCCCGGAAGTACTGACGGTCCATCGGACGACGCCACCAGTCGCTCGGCCAGCAGTCCGGCCAGATCGTCGCCGGGCCGGACCTCGCTGATGCCCGGCACGGGAAACACGGTCAATGCTCCGGTCCCGTGTGGTTCAGCCGACGGCATCGAGGACCGTCCGGGACAGCGCGGCGGCCCGGTCCACCGAGGACATGACCGTGGGAGCCACCCGACAGCGGATCCCCTCGGCCTCGACGGCGTCGGCCAGGTGGGCGTCGGCCTCGTCGATGACCAGCGTGCCCATCCACGGGGCGTACCAGCGGGCCACCCCCACCACGGAGGACTCGAAGCCCATCTCGCGGAGCAGCCGGTCGGCCGGACCCTTGAGGGCGGCACCGGCGATGATGGGGGAGACACCGACGATGCGGTCCCGCCGGTCGGCCAGCCGATCGGCGATCCCCGGCACGGCCAACAGCGGGCCGATGGAGACCACCGGGTTCGACGG
This sequence comes from Acidimicrobiales bacterium, assembly GCA_038210245.1. GTDB lineage: Bacteria > Actinomycetota > Acidimicrobiia > Acidimicrobiales > RAAP-2 > Bog-756. Next base: position 64,748 of record JBBQWW010000006.1, on the reverse strand, counting down.
GCAGACCACGATGGCGTCGGCCGCACCGAGGGCCTCGAGCACCCCGGGACCCGGTCGGGCCCGCTCGGCCCCCTCGAACCGGACCCCGGACACCGGTACGTCGTGGTGGAGCCGGACGAAGTACTCCTGGAAGTCCACCTCGGGCCCGTCGAGCAGTTGCACCCGGGTGCGGAGGGAATCGTCGGTGACCGGCACCAACCGGACGTCCACCCCCCACGAGCGGGCCAGCTCCGTCGTGACCCGGCCGAGGGTGGCCCCCTCGCTCAGGCGCTGGGTCCGGTAGCAGTGGGTGGCCAGGTCCTGGTCGCCGAGGTTGAACCAGGTGACCCCGCCCAGACGACCCAGCGACTCCATGACCTGCCAGGTCTCCCCGGCCAGCCCCCACCCCGTCTCGGGGTTGATGGCGTCGGCCAGGGTGTACATCACGGTGTCGAGGTCGGGGGCGATGTGGAGACCGTGCAGGACGGTGTCGTCACCCGTGTTGACCACGGCGGTGATGTCCGCCGGCGGGACGACCTCCACCATCCCCCGGAGCAGGCGGGCTGCGCCCACCCCACCGGCCAGGGCGGCGATCATCGACGAGGGTGACCGAGGGTGACCATCGGGGCAGGCTACCCGCACCGACCTCGGCCCACCCCGGCCCCGACCCCGAGCCGCCGTGTGCAAGGCTCCGGGGGTGACGCCGGAGCGAGCTGCTACCTCCGACCGGGGCCGGCTGTCCGTCGGGTTCGAGGCCACGCCCCTCCTCGGCCATCCCACCGGCGTCGGCGCCTTCTGCCGCGGCGCCCTCTCCGGGCTATCCGGGGTCCCGGTGCTCGACGTCAGGGCCTTCGCCGTGAGCTGGCGGCGGCGTCGCCAGCTGGAGTCGCTGGTGCCGCCGGGTGCCTCGACCGGACAGCGGGCCATGCCGGCCCGGCCTCTGCACGCGGCATGGTCGAGGTCCTCGCAGCCCCCGGTGGAGTGGTTCCTCGGCCGAATCGATGTGGTGCACGGGACCAACTTCGTGGTCCCGCCGACCCGGAGTGCGGCCCGTGTGGTGACGGTCCACGATCTGACCGTCGTCCTCTACCCCGAGCTCTGCGATCCCCCGACGCTCCGCTTCCCCGACCTCATCCGCCGAGCCGTGGCCGAGGGGGCCTGGGTCCACACCCCGTCGCAGTTCATCGCTGACCAGGTGACCGAAGAGTTCTCGATCCACCCCGAACGGGTGCGGGCCGTCCACCACGGGGTTCCCCTCCCGCCGACCCCGGCATTCCCACCGACCCGGCCCGACCAGGGACCGCCCTTCCGGCTGCCGGCGGGCTGTGACCGCTACGTGCTGGCCATCGGCACCATCGAGCCCCGCAAGGACTACCCGTTGCTGGTCTCGGCCTTCGACGCCCTGGCCGCCGACCACCCGGGGGTGGCACTGGTGGTGGTGGGCGCCGACGGTTGGGGTGCCGAGCGTTTCACCGCCGCCGTGGAGGCCTCGCCGTGGCGGGCCCGGATCCTGCGACCCGGCTACCTCGACGACCTGGGTCTCGCCGACGTGCTCCGGCACGCGGCGGTGTTGGCCTACCCGTCCCGCTACGAGGGGTTCGGCTTCCCTCCGCTCCAGGCCATGGCGGTCGGGGTGCCGGTGGTGGCCACCGCCGCCGGAGCCGTTCCCGAAGTGGTGGGGGACGGAGGGCTGCTGGTCGGACCGGGTGACAGCGACGACCTGGCCGCGGCGCTCAGCCGGGTCCTCGACGGGGGCACCGCCGTCGAGGAGCTGGTAGAGCGGGGTCGACGTCGGAGTGCCGGGTTCACCTGGGAGGCGTGCGCCGCCGGGCTGGCCGAACTCTACGCCGACGCCCATGGTCAACGGGTCTCCTCTGGAGCCCGGGGGTGAGCGACCGGTGCGTGCTGGTGATGGCCGAGCAGTTGCGACGCCCGGCGTCGGGAGGGATCGGCACCTACATCCGGGGCTTGCTCCAGGGCCTCGAGGAGATGGCACCGGATGGGCGGCCCGACGTGACGCTGGTGGCCAGCCGGCCGTCAGGCCGGAGTGACGCCGACCCCCTGACCGGACTGGGCCACCCGGTGCGCTCGTACCCGCTTCCCGGCCCGGTGCTGACCCGGGCCTGGGACCGGGGTCTGCTTCGGGGGCCGCACGGCTTTGACGTGATCCAGGCCACCTCGCTTTCGACCATGGAGCCGGGACGGGCCTCCTTGGTCACCACGGTGCACGACCTGCTGTGGCGGCGGGTGCCCGATGCCTACCCGCCGCGGGGCCGGACCTGGCACGAGGCGGCCCTGCGACGGGCGCTGCGACGGTCCGATCGGTTCATCGTCCCCGGCGAGGTGGTGGCAGCCGACCTGGTGGAGGCGGGCGCGTCGCCCGACGCCATCCACGTCATCCCCATGGGGTCCGATCACCTGCCCCCACCCGACGTGGAGGCGGCCACCGCCCTCCTCTCCGCCATGGGGGTGGACGGGCCGTTCCTGTTGAGCGTGGGGACGCTGGAGCCCCGCAAGAACCTATCCCGGCTGGTGGAGTCCTACGAACGCATCCGGGGGTCCCTTCCCGAGCCCTGGCCGCTGGTGCTGGTGGGGCCGAGCGGCTGGGGTGAGCGGGTGAAGCCGGAGACCGGGGTGGTGCTGACCGGTCTGGTCACCCCGTCGGAGCTGTCCGCCCTCTACGCCATGGCTCGGCTCTTGGCCTACGTCCCCCTGGTGGAGGGGTTCGGACTACCGCCGGTGGAGGCGATGGCTCTCGGCACGCCCGTGGTGGCCAGTCCCCTGCCCAGCACCGGCGGAGCGGCCCATGAGGTCGATCCTCTCGACATCGACTCCATCGCCGCCGGCCTCCTGGTCGTGGCCACCGACGAGGAGGAGCGGGACCGTCTGCGCCAACGCGGCCGGGAGCGCTCGGCCGAGCTGCGTTGGTCGGGCATCGCCCGCCAGCACCTCGAGGTCTGGGAGCAGGTCCGACGGCCGTCCTCGGGGAGCCGTGGTGGCTGACTCTCCGCTGCGGCTCTCCCTCGACGTGTCGGCCGTACCGGTCCGGGCCGTGGGGGCCGGTCAGTACACCCTCCGTCTGGCCGAAGCCCTCGACTCCCGCTCCGACGTGGACCTGACCCTGTTCGGTCGACGGGATGACGTGGCGCGGTGGACGGCGGTGGCCCCGGCTTCCCGGCTGGACTCCGATGCGCCCGCCCCTCGCCCGCTCCGACTGGCCTGGGAGCAAGTCCGACTACCCGGTCGGCTGGCCCGGTCCGGCGTGGCCGTCCACCACGGGCCGCATTACACGATGCCCGTGCTCACCACCGTGCCGACGGTGGTCACGGTCCACGATCTGAGCTTCTTCGAGGCACCCCAGTGGCATCAGCGGTCGAAGGTCCTCGTGTTCCGTCGGGCCATCACCCGGGCCGCCCACCGGGCGGCGGCGGTGGTCTGCCCCAGCCAGGTGACGGCCGACGAGCTGGTCCGGTGGTGCCGTGTGGACACGCAGGTCTTCGTGGCCCCCCACGGTGTCGACACCGGACTGTTCCGGTCCGATGAGCCCCACCCCGGCTCGGACCGGGAGGTGCTGGCCGCAGTGGACCGGCGCCTGACCGACCGGCCGTACCTGCTCTTCGTCGGGACCCTCGAGCCCCGCAAGGACGTCCCCACGCTGATTGGGGCGTTCGCCCGGATCGCCGACCGCCACCCCGACGCCCTCCTGGTCCTGGCCGGGGGGGACGGTTGGGGGGTGGCGGCGGTGGAGCGGGCCATCGAGGTGTCCGGAGTGGCGACCCGGATCGTGCGGACCGGCTACGTGGCCGATGAGGTGGTCCCGGCGCTACTGCGGTCGGCCGCGGCCGCCGTCTACCCGGCCCTCTACGAGGGGTTCGGGCTCCCGGCCCTCGAGGCTCTGGCCTGTGGGGTGCCGCTGGTCACCACCACCGGGACCGCCATGGAGGAGGTGGCTGGTGACGCCGCCACCCTCATCGCTCCGGGAGACGGGCCCGGATTGGCCGAGGCCATCGACGCCCTGCTGGCCGGACCTTCGGGCGACGGGGCCGGGGTGTCCCGGCGCCGGGGCCGGGGGCTGGAGATCGTGGCCGCCCACACCTGGACACAGAGCGCCGAGCGGCACATGGAGGCCTATCGCCACGCTGCCGGCCGCTGAGCCCGATCGCATCGTGCGGGCGCCTGACCCCGGCACGACCCTGGCCCGGCCGGTGAGCCGGTAGGGTGACCCGTCGTGCGCTCCCTCATCACCGGCGGCCGCGGCTTTGTCGGCCACTGGCTCGCTGACCACCTCCGAGACCTCGGCGACGAGGTGATCGCCATCGACCGGGAGGTCGAGATCACGGATCCCTCCGCCCTCCTCGAGGCCATGACCGCCGCCGCCCCCGACGCCGTCTACCACCTGGCCGCCCTGACCCATGTGGGCCAATCGTGGGAGGAGCCTCTGCAGGTGCTGGAGGTCAACATCATCGGTACCGCCGCGGTGCTGGGGGCCGCCCGCCAGTGCGGCACCGACCCTCGGGTGCTGGTCACCAGCTCCGCGGAGGTCTACGGGGCGGTGACCGACCCGGGACAGCTCCCGCTCCGAGAGGAGTCACCCACTGCGCCACTGACTCCGTACGCGGCCAGCAAGCTGGCGGCCGAGGCGGTGGTGGCCCAGGCCCACCTGGGCCACGGCCAGCACGTCGTGACCGTGCGCCCGTTCAATCACATCGGGCCGGGACAGACCCCCAACTTCGCCGTGGCGGCCCTGGCCCAGCGCATCGTCGAGGCCGATCGCCGCGGTGCGGCCACCATCCCGGTGGGCAACCTGTCGGCCCGCCGTGACTTCACCGACGTGCGGGATGTGGTCCGGGCCTACCGCCTGCTGATCGAGTCCGGCCGACCGGGCGAGGTGTACAACGTCTGCTCCGGCCGTGACGTGGCCATCCGGGAGATCGCCGACGGGCTCCTCGCCCTGGCCGGCACGACCCTGGCCTTCGAGACGGATCCGTCGCTGGTCCGACCGGTGGAGGTCCCGGTACTCCGAGGGGACCCGGCCCGGTTGGTCCAGGCCACCGGATGGAAACCCGAGCTACCCCTCGAGGAGACTCTGGCCGACGTGCTGGCCTACTGGCAGCAACATTCGGAGTGACCGACCCGCGTCCCTGACCGTTCCAGCGCCCCGACCGAGTATGCCGAGAACGGCCCGCACGATGCGGGCCGTTCTCGATGGGGCCAGGATGGATCAGCCCGGGTGGGCCCGGACCGGGGGAGGGAGCCGGCCGTGCCGTCGGCTGACCGGGGGCCTTCGGCCGGCGAGCGGGACCGCGGTGGTCAGGCGGCGGCCGTCGGGATCCGAGAGCGGATCTGCGACCGGGCCTCCTTGGCCTGGACGTGGGCCTGCTTGGCCAGGTCGCGGGCCTGGGTGGGCAGACGATCCTCGAGCGGGGCCACGGCGGCCTCCAGGCGCTCGATCATCTCTTCGAACCGCTCCATGAGCCCTTCGACGGTGATGTCCACCGTGTGGAGGGCACCACTGAGGTCGGAGCGGGCGGCGGTGACGCGGTCCTCGATGCCGGCCTTGGGCTCGGCCAGCCGCTTCATGAGCTCCTGTCGCTGGACCTGGGCCTGCTGGAACCCCAGGACACCGGCTCCGATGACCACGTAGGTGGCGTCCTTGGCCACGGCGGCGATGTCCTTGGCCGCCCGGGCCATGTCGGTGTTGATCTCCGGCATCTTGATCTCCGGCTTCTTGATGGTGGGCATGTGGTGCTCCTTCGACTCGGCTGTTGCACTGGGCGGGGGTAGGGCCCCCGACCTCGATGAATGCAAGTGTATACGGAAACATATACATTTGCAAGCACTCGACCGCTGCCAGGTGTCAGCCCGATGACCTGGGAGTTCACCGCTGGGCCACTCCGGCCCGATAGCCTCTGACCCCTGATGGACACACTGGCCCCGCCGGTCGTCGCCGTCCTCGTCGCCCACGATCCGGGTCCGTGGTTCGAGGAGACGCTGGCTTCTCTCGCTTCCCAGGACTATGCGGAGCTGTCCGTACTCATCCTCGACGCCGGCAGCGGGGACGACCTGACCGCCCGTGTGGCGGGTGTCCTCCCCACTGCCTTCGTGCGCAGTTTCGACGAGAACCGTGGGTTCGGAGCCACGGTCAATGAGGTGCGGACCATGGTCGACGGGGCCGACTACTTCCTCGTCTGCCACGACGATGTGGCCCTCTTCCCCGACGCCGTCCACCTGATGGTGGAGGAGGCGTTCCGCTCGAACGCCGGAATCGTCACCCCGAAGGTGGTCAGCTGGGACGATCCGGAGCGGTTGGTCCACGTGGGTATGACCGCCGACAAGGGCGGCTCGGTAGTGGACCGGGTGCAGCCCCACGAGATCGACCACGGCCAGCACGATGCCGTGCGTGACGTCTTCGTGGCCCCCGGCGGCGCCATCCTGATCCGGGCCGACCTGTTCGAGGAGCTCGGCGGGTTCGACCCGGACATCGTGGCCATGGGCGAGGACCTCGACTTGTCCTGGCGGGCCCAGGTGGTGGGGGCTCGGATCATCGTGGCCCCCGATGCCCGGGTCCGCCACTTAGAGGAGCTGGCCGCCGGAGCGCGGGCCATCGACCCGGCCCTGGTGGGAGCGCCCGACGACCCCTCCACTCGATCCCCGGTGACGCTCCAGGAGCTGCAGCGCCGCCACGAGCTGCTGGCCGTGTTCAAGTGCTACGGCCGGTTCCACCTCTTCCGGGTGGTGCCCCAGGTGCTGGTCCTGGCCGTCGCCGAGGTCGTGGTGGCGCTGCTGGCCGGCAATCGGGCCCGAGCCCGGGCCGTGGTGCGGGCCTGGCGGTGGAATCTGGGCCGACTGTCGACGATTCGACACCAGCGCAAGGAGCTTCGGACCCACCGCAGGCTCAGCGACAAGGAGGTCCGGCTCCTCCAGGTCGGGGGAAGCGCCCGGCTCTCGTCCTACTTCCGACGGGTGTTCCAGCACGGGTTCCACGGTGCCCACGCCGACGAGCTGGCCGCCGCCGGGCTGGCCGCCGACGTCGCCCTCGACCGGGAGCCGGCCACTCCGCCGATCGGGGCCGGAGCCGAGGCCTCCCGGCCGGCCAGGGGACGGCTGAGTGGACGGGTGCGTCTCACCGTGTGGCTCATCGCCGTGGTGGCCGTGCTCATCGGGACCCGGGGAGTCCTGACCGGGAGGCTCCCGGCGGTAGGGCAGTTCGTGCCCTTCCCCAGCTGGTCGGCCACGTTCTCCCAGTTCGCCGCCGGCTGGCACCCGTCGGGGGTGGGGACCACGGCGCCGGCCACGCCGGGGCTCCTGCTCACCGGACTGGTGGGCACCCTGCTGGCGGGGGCCATGGGCCTGGCCCAGAAGGTGCTGATCTTTGCCTGCATCCCGCTCGGGGTCTGGGGGGTGGTGCGACTCGTCCGCCCCTTCGGCTCCCAGCGGGCCGCCCTGGTGGCCGGCCTGGCCTACCTGGCTGTGGCCCTGCCCTACAACGCCCTGGCCCTCGGCCACTGGGGGGCGCTGGTGGTCTATGCCGGTGCCCCCTGGGTGCTGGTCCGCCTCTTCCGGGCCACGGGGACGGCCCCGTACGCGGCCGCCGCCGGCCCGGCCGGGCCGGAGCCCTCCGACCCGCCGATCCTGCCCCCGGCCGGCGACACCACGCATCGACAGCGATTGGCGGCCTGGACCCTCCGGCATCCCGGGGCCCGGAGTGCCCTGGCCCTCGGCCTCCTCGAGGCGGTGATGGTCTCGTTCGTCCCGGCCGCGGCCATCGTGGTGGTGCTGGCCGCCCTGGCCCTGATGGTCTCGTCTGCCCTCTTCCGCGACCTGGCCTCCACCCGCCGGGCCCTGGGGCTGGCCTTGGCCTCGACGGGGGTGGCCGCGGTCATCTGCCTGCCGTGGGTGATCGGGGTGCTGTGGGCCGGACGGGGCGTCATGGCCGTATTCGGCGTACCCATCCCTGCCTCGTCGGCCGCCTCGTGGTCCTCCCTCCTCCGATTCGCCGCCGGGCCCATCGGCGGCTCGCCCCTGGCGTGGGGCTTCGTCGTGGCCGCCTTGGCCCCCCTGGTACTGGCTCGCGAGGAGCGGTTCCGATGGGCCGGGAGGTTCTGGTCGATCGCCCTGGTCTTCTGGGCCGTGGCCTGGGTCATCGGCCGGGGTTGGACCGCCCCGCTGGCCATCGATCCCCTGATCCTGCTGGGACCGGCCGCCGTGGCCATGGCCGCCGCCATCGGCCTCGGGGTGGCCGCGTTCGAGGAGGACCTCCGGGCCGCCGACTTCGGATGGCGCCAGCTGGTCACGGTGGTGGCGTCGGTGATGGTGGTGTTCGGGGCCCTGCCCACGGCCATCTCGGCCCTACCGGGGCGCTGGGATCTGCCGCTCAACGACTTCAGCCAGTCCGTGGCTTGGATGCACGCCAAGGCCGCCGATGGGTCGTTCCGGGTGCTGTGGCTGGGTGACACCAACGCCCTCAATCAGGGGTCGTGGGCGGCCGGGGACGGGTTGGCCTACGCCACCTCCGAGAACGGTGGCCCCGACGCCCGGTGGCTGTGGAATGCGGCCGGCCCCGGCCCGGCGGCCGGTCTGGCCTCGTCCGTCGATCTGGCCCGGGCCGGGAAGACCGACCAGTTGGGCCGCCTGCTGGCGCCGGCCGGGGTCCGGTACGTGGCCCTGCTCACCTCGCTGGCCCCGGAGATCAACGGCGAGCAGAACCCCACCGTGTACCCGGTGCCGGCCGACGTGGCCCCGGCCCTCACCCGGCAGCTGGATCTCAACCCCGTGCTCTCGGGTACCGGTATCACCGTCTACCTCAACAGCGACTGGCTGCCCCAACGGGCGGAGGTCCCCGCCGGCACCCCGGTCCCCGACGGCGTCCGACCCGACCCCCTGGCCGGCAGTCCCGGCTCGGGGGTGGTGCCCGGGGCGGTGCCGGTGCTCCCGGGGGGCATCGCCTCCCGCTCCTTTTCCGGCCCGCTGGCCGCCGGCACCGTGCTGGCGGCCTTGGCCCCGGCCGGCCGGTGGGACCTGATCCTCCGGTCCGGCCCGCCGGCTCCCCGCTCGTCCTCCTTCGGCTGGGCAGCCCGCTACCGGGCGACGGCGGCGGGTCCGGGCACGCTCCGCTTCGACGGCGGCGTGGTGGCCCCGCTGTCGTTGGTGGTCTCCATCGTCACGTGGCTGGCCGTCCTGGTCCTGCTCATCGGTGACGGTGGGGGACGGCCGTGGCGTCGGCTGCCGTTCCGCCGCCCCCGGCTCCGCCCCGGCGGAGTCTCGCCGCCCGGCAGTGGAGACCGGCCCCCGGACGTTCCAGAGGAGGACCCCGGCCCGGACGCCGACGGCGGGGCGTTGGTGGGAGGGTCGGTGTCGTGAGCGACTCGGACGATTCCCTGACCGAGCCCGACTGGACCGAGCCCGAGTGGACGGTGCCCGACGACGCACCGGCCCCGTGGCGGGCCCGCCGCACCCGGACCCCGGTGGAGCCGGAGCAGGGACGGATGGCCGCCCTTGTGGCCGTCGTCGCCGCCGTGGTGGTCATCGGCGTCATCGGTGCCGTGGTCGGCCCATCGTCGCCGGCCCCGGCCCCGTCGGTGGCCGACGGGGTGGCCGTCGCCCCGGTGGGCTCGTACTCCGCCTCGGCCTTCTGCTCTGCGGGGACGGGCACCGCGGCCACCACCACCATCTATCTCACCAACGCCACCCAAGCCGTGGTCAGCGGGGTCATGACCTCGGTGGGCCCGGTCGCCGCCGGAGGGGCGGTCCCCACCGTGCGCCGTGCGGTGAGCGTGCCCGCCCTCGGGAGCGTCGCCGTCAACCCCGCTGACGGGCTCCCCGCCGGGAGCAACGCCACCACCTTCACCTTCTCCGGTGGGGGGGTCGTGGCCAGCCAGGCGGTCGCCGGCCCCAACGGGTGGAGCACGGCGCCGTGCGCCTCCCAGGTGGCCTCACAGTGGTCGTTCGCCGGCGGAGCCACGACGGCCGGTAACGCTCTCGGGCTGTCCCTCTACAACCCCGGGGCCACCGAGGCCGTGGTCAACGTGTCGTTCATCACCGACAACGGGTTCGAGACCCCCCAGCAGTACCAGGGCCTGGTCATCCCGCCCGGCCAGGTGGTCGAGGAGAACGTGGGTGACTACGTCCAGAACGCCGCGGCCATCGCCACCCTGGTGGTGGCCCAGGCCGGCGGCGTGGTGAGCACGGAGTTCCAGCAGTGGTCGTCCGGCGCCACCGGAGGCATGTCGCTCCGCCTGGGGTCGCCCCAGCTGTCGACCATCTGGCGCCTGGCCCAGACCACGGCCCTCCCCCAGTCGACGGTGGACCTCTACCTGGCCAATCCGGGACACGCCCCGGTCACCGCCACCATCACCCTGGGACTGTCCTCGGGGACGGTGGTGCCCCAGCGGGTGGTGGTGCCGCCGGTGGCCATCGTGGCCTTCGCCGCCTCGGGGACGCCGGGCCTGCCCCAGCAGACCCCCTACTCCCTGACGGTGACGGCCTCGGCACCCATCGTGGTCGGCCGTTCCGTGCTGGCCCCGGCGGGGTCCACCCCACCGGTCTGGGGCTCGTCCTCGGCCACCACGACCGTGGCCACCCACTGGCTGGTCCCCGCCCCGGGCATCCCCACTGCCCCGGGCGCGGCCAACGCCGGAGTGTCCAGCCTGGCCGTGGCCAATTCCGGATCGGCGGCGGCCCAGGTCGAGGTAACGGTGCTCGGGGCCACCCGGCCGGTGGCCATGTTCACGGTGGCCCCTCAGGAGGTGGTCGTACTTGGGCCCCAGCAGGTGGGCGGGCTCTCCCCACTCACCGTGTCGGCCAGCCAACCGGTCACGGTGGAGGAGGACAGTGGGCCCTCCGGGGCACCCGGCGTCGTCTCGTCCACCGGGTTCCCGCTCGGCCGCTAGGCCGGCCGAGCGACCGAGCCGACCTACTGACTCTCAGGGATGGCGTCCCACCACTGGCACCACCATTCGGCACCCACCAGGATGCGGAGCTTGGGATGCCAGCAGTAGGAGAGTTCGTTGTACGGCTCGAGGTAGTAGAGGCAGTTCTCGCACTTCTCATTGCCGGACGGCTTTCCTTTGAGCACGGCGTTGGCGGCCAGGTGGCGCAGCTCGATGGAGAGCGTCTCGTCGATCTCCTTGGGTTCCGGATCGGGAATCACATAGTCGGACATGGGTGAAACCTAATCGGGCCGGGTCCCGGTCGGCACCTTCCGGCCTCCCCGGAGTCCGGTGCGCCGGGGGGGCGCGGGAACGGGTAGAACGGGACCATGACCTCCATGCACGTCCAGCCCCGGCCGGCCGCCGGGCCCGACCTGGAGCCGGCCGGCCGGGAGCTGCGGGCGTCGGGTGGCGGCGAGGTGGTGGTACGGGTGGAGGCCTGTGGCGTCTGCCACCGCGACGACTTCTCCGCCCAGATTGCTGCGTCCTACCCCATCGTCCTCGGCCACGAGATCGCCGGGCCCGTGGTGGAGACCGTGCCGCGGGCCGATGCCCCCCGGGCAGGGGAGCGGATGTTGTCGGGGCCGGCCCGGTTCCGGGTGGTGCTGACCAACCCGTGAGCGTCGAGGACGACCGGGCCCCGATCTGTCCCTACTGCGGGGTGACAGCCCTGCCCGCCGACGCCGGCCACGTGCTCGACACCCGGTTCGTGTGTGAGCACCCCGAGTGCGAGGCCTTCGGCGAGATCGTCGCCGCACCGTGAACCCGCTCGACCCGACGGTGGTCGGGCGCCCGGGAGGTCCTGGCGAGCCCGGTGGTGTCGGACGGTGATGGAGAGGCCCGAGGCCGAGGCGGCCCTGGCCGCCGACCGGGTCGCCACCACGGAGCGGGCCGCCGCACTGCGATCGGAGATCGACGGGATCGTGGCCGCGTCGGCCGATGCCAACGCCGATGACGAGCACGATCCCGAGGGGGCCACCATCGCCTTCGAACGGGCCCGCGCCTCCGCCCTGTTGGCCGACGCCGAGGACCATCTACGGGCGCTGGACCGGGCCGAGGCCCGCCTCCAGGCCGGGACCTATGCGGTGTGCCTGTCCTGCGGCGGCCCCATCGCCCCGGAGCGGCTGACCGCCCGTCCCGGTGTGTTCAGCTGCATCAGGTGCGCGGCGGAAGGGGTCGGCCGGTAGCGCCGGGCAGCACGCCCGCCCGAGGAGCCAGGCGGCCGCCGAGGCCTACCCGATTTCCTCAGGGGTGCGGCCGGTCCGCTGCGTCCCGGTCCGTCTCCACTTCCGCCCTGATCCGGTCGAGCGTGGTGCGCATGTTGTTGCGGTTGGTCCGGCCCCGGGCCCATCCGAGGATCGCCCAGTACAAGCGGAGCAGGCCGGTGTCGGCCAGCTGAAAGGTCTCGGTGACGTCGGTCCCGGTCCCGGACGGCTCCATCCGGTAGCCCCAGACGCTCAGGGCCTTGTCGGGGGGGCCGACCCCGAAGATGAACACCCGGCCCGGCTGGCACTCCTGCACCGTGCAGGTGGTCCAGTAGACCGGGCCGATGCCGTTGCGCTTCACGTGGCCACGGAAGCGGGCCCCCACAGCCGGCCCGGTGGCCCCGTCCAGCCATTCGGCCTCGAAGGTCTCGGGACTGTACCGGCCGATCCGGGTGACGTCGCTCACCAGGTCCCAGATCGCCTCGGGCTCGGCCTCCATGTGGACGGTCACGGACTCACGCATGGGTACACCCTACGGTGGCCCTATGGGTGACCAGACCCCTGGGTACGTGCGGGCCAGCCCAGAGTGGTGGGAGGGACGGCGCCACGATCACCAGGAGCTGGCGGCGCGCCAGTGGTCGGCCCCCGAACCGTCCTGGGGCGTCTTCGGCATCCCCGAATCCGTGGTGGGGCTCCTGCCCGAGGACCTCGAGGGACCGCACCATCGAACGGGGCTGTCGGACCGCCTGCGTTTCGGCCTGGATGGCCTAACGGGGTGCGCTCCCGGTGGCCCCGGACCCCGCGGCGGGACAGCTGGCCATCCCGCCAGCCTCAGGACCGGCACCAGCTCCACTTCCCCCTCATGCGAGCGGTGGGGGAGCAGGTTCCCCTGGCCGACGGCATCTTCGACCTGGCCATCAGCGAGCACGGCGCGGCCATCCGGCCGATCCCTACCGCTGGATCCCTGAGGCGGCCCAACTCCCCCGCCCCGGAGGCCAGCTGATCTTCCTCGGCACCCGCTCCCTGCTCATGCTGGATGCCCGTGCTCGACGGGGTGCCGGCCGGGGACCGACTGCGGGGGGCGATTTCGGGATGCACCGCTTCGAGTGGCCCGACGCCCGCCCGCTGGGGACCACTCCGACCATGGGTTGGTGGACGCCTCATGGGCGGATCGGTGGCCCAGCGAGGAGGTCTGGGTCACCCGGCGCCGGTAGCGGCCCGACCGCCGGGGCAGAGGTTCCCTACCCGGAGGTGGGTGGAGGCGGGGGCGGCCACGGGGCCTGCTTGGGCCAGTGGCCCGGTGAAGGCGGAGCCGGCATGGGCGAGGGGGCCTGCGGCCAGTGTCCGACCGGAGGCGGCGGGGGCGGGGGCCACGGAGACGAACCGTCGCCCTGGGCCTGACCCGGATCGGCCGGTCGGGTGGCCCCGGACTCGTCGCTGGCGTGGTTGGCCCCAGAGACCTCGCTGCCGTCGGGGACCCCGGCCGACCCGGGCAGGGCCACGCCACCGGCGACGGCGCTGCCGTCCCCTGTCGTCGGCGCGCCACCATCGACGGATCCCGGAGGGCCGTCCATGTCGTCGGAACCGGTCGGCCCGTGCTGGGAGGCCACGAAGATGGGCGGAACGGTCTTCACGCCGTGCTCGTGGACGGGTCGGCCGTAGGCCGTGTCCACCAGGCGGCCCACGGTCTCGCCGTCGATGGTCTCCTCGTCGAGGAGGGCGCGGGCCACCGCGTCGAGTCCGCCCCGGTGACGGGCCAGGACCTCGAGGGCCCGCTCCTCCTGGGCCCGCAGGATGATCTCCACCTCGTCGTCGATGACCTGGCTGGTGTGCTCGGAGTAGTCGCGGGTGTGCATGAGGTCCTCACCCAGGAACACCTGGCCCTGGGAGCCCCAGGCCATGGGACCGATCTTGTCGCTCATGCCCCACTCACGGACCATCTTGCGGGCCAGCTCGGTGTTGCCCACCAGGTCGTTGCTGGCCCCGGTGGACAGGTCCCCGTAGACCAGCAGCTCGGCCGCCCGGCCCCCCATACGGACGGCGAGCGAGTCCTCGATGTGCTGGCGGGGATGGATGTGCCGCTCCTCCATGGGGAGCTGCATGGTCACACCGAGGGCCATACCCGTAGGGAGGATGGTGACCTTGTGGACGGGATCGGCCTCGGGCAGGACGTAGGCCAACACGGCGTGGCCGCCCTCATGGAAGGCCACCCGCTCCTTCTCGGCTCCGGACAGGACCAGGCTGTCGCGGCGCTGACCCATGAGCACCCGGTCCCGGGACGCCTCGAAGTCGACGTTCTGGATGACCTTGGAGCCACGGCGCACGGCGTGGAGGGCGGCCTCGTTGACCAGGTTGGCCAGGTCGGCGCCGCTCATCCCCGGGGTGCCCCGAGCCACGGTCCCGAGGTCCACACTCGGATCGACCCGCTTGTCCTTGCAGTGGACCTGGAGGATGGGCAGGCGCTCGTCGAGGTCGGGGAGGGGAACCACGATCTGCCGGTCGAACCGGCCGGGGCGCAGGATGGCGGCGTCGAGGATGTCGGGCCGGTTGGTGGCGGCCATGACCACGATGCCCTCGGTGGGGTCGAACCCGTCCATCTCCGACAGCATCTGGTTGAGGGTCTGCTCCCGCTCGTCGTGCCCGCCGCCCAGCCCGGCGCCGCGCTTGCGTCCGATGGAGTCGATCTCGTCGATGAACACGATGGCCGGAGCCTGCTTGCGGGCGGTGGCGAACAGATCGCGCACCCGGCTGGCGCCCACCCCGACGAACATCTCCATGAAGTCCGAGCCGCTCACCGACATGAAGGGCACGCCGGCCTCGCCGGCCACGGCCCGGGCCAGCAGGGTCTTGCCCGTCCCCGGGGGGCCGACTAACAGGATGCCCTTGGGGATGCGGGCACCGATCTCCTTGAAGCGTGCCGGTGTCTTCAGGAAGTCGACCACCTCGCTGATCTCGAGCTTGACCCCGTCGTACCCGGCCACGTCGTCGAACGTGGTGGAGGGCTTCTCCGTCGAGTACAGCTTGGCCTTGGACCGACCGATGGACATGATGCTGCCCATCTGGCCCTGGGCTTTCCTGCTGATGTAGTAGAAGATCCCACCGAGGATGGCAAAGGGCAGGATCCAGGTCAGCAAGATCCCGAGCAGCGGGTTCGAGGTTCCCGAGTTCAGGTGGGCATTGGGACCGAGGGTCTTGAGGGCGTTCTGCTCCGAGTCGATGATGGGGTTGGGTCCTGACGAGGTGTAGGTGCCGCCGTTGGACAGCTCACCGGTGATCACCCCGGTGGACATGTCGACGTTGGCGGTCTTGATCGACTTGTTCTGGAGGTCGGCCAGCCATGCGTTGTAGGTGAGGGTGTTAGTGGTGGTCTTGGCCAGCAGGTTAGGGATGATCAACACGGACAGCACGGCCACCACGATGACCACGTAGAGGGCCATCCGGTTTCGGTTCTGGCCCGGTGCGTCCTGCCCGGGGCCACCAGGCGTGGGGGAGCCGTTGGGCATGTCAGGGGTCGGCGGGGTCACCCCATCATGCTATTCGCACCGGGCCTCATTTGACGCATCGCCCCGCCCCGTCGGGTGGCCCGCCCCCTGGGGGTGGGGATCGGTCGGTATCGTGGCAGGGTGATCGAGCGGTCCGAACAGGGCGCGGACCCCCACGCGGCCGCTGACAGTGGGTCGGGCGGCCCCGGAATGCCACCGGGCGCGGCCCCGGTCCCGACCAGCGTCCCCGGGTGGGCCCCACCGCCCCCCTCCGCCCCGCCCCCCGGGTGTGCCCCGCCCCCCGGTAGTCCCGCCACCACGGCCGGGGATCCCGACCCGACGGCCGACCGACCGTCACCCGACCGCTCCCTCGGCGACCAGCTGGCGGCCGGGGCGGCCCCGGGCGACCGCTCCTCGGCCTGGATGTGGCTTCTCTTCGCCGCCCTGGGCTTCCTGGCCGGTCAGGTCCTGGCCGGGATCTTCGTAGCCGCGGCGGCGGCCATCGACGGCAAGCTCGGCTCGCTCAGCGCCATCACGAAGCTGGACGAACCACCCACCTGGTACATCGTCTCCACCCTGCTCGGCCTATGGGCCGGCTTCTTCGGGTCGGCGTGGCTGGCCACCGGGGTCCGGGGCACCAAGAGCTTCGTCCGGGATCTCGGCCTGCGCTTCCGCTGGAAGGACCTACTGGGCATCCCCATCGGGGTCGGGGGCCAGATCCTGGTGGCGCTGATGTACATCCCCATCTCCCACCATGTCCACGACTTCAACCAGCGGTTCAACGCCCCCGGCCAACGGCTGACCGGGGGGTCTCACGGCGTCGGCTTCTTCGTGATCGCCGTCCTCACCGTGGTGGGAGCACCGTTCTTCGAGGAGCTGTTCTTCCGGGGCGTGCTGCTGCGGTCCCTGGCCCGGCTGTTCGGCCGGATGGGGGGCTGGGTGGGACCGGCCCTGGCTATCGGGGTCACCGGGCTGCTGTTCGGTCTGGCCCACGCCGAGTCGCTCCAGCTGTTGGGACTCGCCACCTTCGGGGTCATCCTGTCCTTCGTCTCGTACCGGACCGGACGGTTGGGTATGAACATGGTGGCCCACGCCACCTTCAACCTGATGGCCGTGGCCGCCGCGCTGATCGCACCGCTGGCCGTCATCCCGGGCGGGCCGTTCTGAGATGACCGCACCCGTCGAGGTGGCCCCGGCGCCGTCCCCGGTCCCCCCACCCCAGCCCCGGCTGGCCCCCCGTTCGCCATCGTGGACCCGTCGGCTGACCCGACCGTCGGCCTGGCCGGGATGGGCCAACCTGGCCGTGGTGGCCGGGGTCACGCTGGTGGCCCTCAGCCAGCTCCATCCGTCCCTACTCCTGGCCAACACCACCACCGCCGGGGGCGACACCGGGGCTCACGTCATGCTGCCGGCCTTCCTCAAGTCCCACCTGCTCACCCACGGACAGCTGACCGGGTGGGACCCTGACTGGTACGACGGGTTCCCGCTCTACACCTTCTACTTCCCCCTGCCCGGCATGATCACCGTGCTGTTCAACGCCGTGGTCTCCTACGACGTGGCCTTCAAGCTGGTCACCGTGCTCGGCACCCTGACCCTGCCCGTGTGCGCCTGGGCCTTCGGCCGCCTGGCCGGACTGCGAGACCCTGGTCCCGGCTGTCTGGCCGCGGCCACGCTCCCGTTCCTCTTCGAGCCGAGCTTCTCCATCTACGGCGGCAACCTCCTCTCCACCCTGGCCGGCGAGTTCTCCTTCTCCCTGAGCCTCTCGTTGGCGCTGCTCTTCCTCGGGGTGTGGGCCCGCGGGCTCAGGACCGGCCGCCACCGGGCGCTCGCCGCAGTGCTCTTCGCCGTCACCCTGCTCTGCCACCTCCTGCCCGCCCTGTTCGCCGCGGCCGGTGCCGTGGTCTGGCTGCTGCTCGACGCCGACGTGGTCCGCGGTGTCCGTGGCGGCCGGCGTGGGCGCCTGGCCCGGCGCCGCTGGTCGAAGCGCCTGCTCTGGTCGGTGGTGGCCGGGGTGATCGGGGTCGGCCTCAGCGCCTGGTGGCTGCTGCCCTTCGCCACCGGCCAGGCCTACACCACCAACATGGGCTACACCAAGGTGCTCGGCTTTCCCCATCTGCTGTTCCCGGCCTCGGCCCGCTGGGTGCTGGCCGCCGACCTGGTGGGCCTGGTGGCCATGGTGCTGCGGCGCAACCGGGTGGCCCTCTTCGTGGTGGTGATGGGGGTTCTCTCGGCCGTCGCCGTCTGCCTCGATCCGGCCAACAAGCTCTACAACGCCCGGTTCCTCCCTTTCTGGTTCCTCTGCCTGTACCTGTTGGCCGGGTACGCCCTGGCCGAGGTGGTGTCGGCCACCGCCCGCGCCTACCGTCGTCGCCGGCTGGACCAGTGGGTGGAGGTGTTGCGTCAACGTCTGGGCGCCGTCCGCGAGGTGCCGTGGCGCCCGGGCGCCCGGGTCAGCCGGTTCCGGCGACCAGTCCCTTCCGGTGTGCCCGCCGGAGCGGTGGTCGGGCCGTTGGTGGCCCTGGCCGCGGCGTGCCTGGTGGTGGTGCCGCCTCTGGTGCTGCCGGCCACGGCCCTGAGCCAGGTGGGCGTCACCGTCAGCGCCAACCAGCCCAGCGCCTGGGCCGACTGGAACTACTCCGGCTACGAACGCAAGCCCGACTACCCCGAGTACCACGCCGTGATCCAGATGATGGCCAAGGTGGGGGCCACTGAGGGGTGCGGGCGGGCCATGTGGGAGTACGACCCGTCGGAGAACCGCTTCGGCACCACCATGTCGCTGATGCTGCTCCCGTACTGGACCAACGGCTGCATCGACTCCATGGAGGGCCTGCTCTTCGAGTCGGCCTCGTCCACGCCGTTCCACTTCATCAATCAGAACGAGCTGTCCCCCAATCCGTCCGACGCCGTGGTGGGGCTGCCCTACGGCGGCCTCAACGTGCCCCTGGGGGTCGAGCACCTCCAACAGATGGGGGTGCAGTACTTCCTGGCCGCGTCCAGCACGGTGGAGACCGCCGCCGCCGCCGACCCGGCCCTGACCGAGGTGGGCTCGACCGGACCGTGGAGCACCAGCTACAACGGGGAGACCCTCGACACCACCTGGAAGGTCTACCGGGTGGCCGACACCGCTCTGGTCCAGCCACTGGCCAACCGACCGGTGGTGTGGAAGGGCGTGTCGCCCAGTCAGAGCGGCTGGCTGGCCCCGGCGGTCAGCTGGTACGACGACCCCACCCGGTGGAACGTGGTCCCCGCCGCCGACGGCCCCGCCGACTGGGCCCGCGTGCCGGTGAGCGAGACCCGGCCGGCCGCCGTCGCCGAGCCGGCCACCACCGTCTCCCACGTGGTCCAGACGGACTCCTCGGTCTCCTTCCACGTGGACCGGGTCGGCACCCCGGTCGAGGTGCGGGTGTCGTACTTCCCCAACTGGAAGGCCTCCGGGGCCGACGGCCCGTGGCGGGCCGCTCCCAACCTGATGGTGGTGGTCCCGACCAGCCACGACGTGACCCTGACCTACGCCAGCTCACCATCCGACGAGATCGGCCAGCTCATCTCCCTGGTGGCGCTGGCCGCGGCGGTGGGACTGGCCGTGGCTGAGCGCCGCCGCCGCCGGGCGATCCGGAGCGGAGCGGGTACGCGTGCCGACGCCCCGGTCGGGCCCTGAGCCGACGGTGCCCACCCCCCGGACCCTTGGCATGTTCCCGCTGTCTACGGTGCTGTTCCCGCTCGGTGGTCTCCCCCTGCACGTGTTCGAGGACCGCTACCGGGCGCTGATGGCCGACTGCCTCGACGGTGACGGTGAGTTCGGCGTGGTCCTGATCGCCCGGGGTTCGGAGGTGGGCGGCGGAGACCGTCGGGTCGACGTGGGGACGGTGGCCCGCATCGACCAGGTCGCCGAGCTGGAGGACGGGAGGATGCTGGTGATCGCTCGCGGTGACCGGCGGGTCCGGGTGGACCGCTGGCTGACCGACGCGCCCTACCCCCGAGCCCAGGTGGAGGAGCTGCCGGTGGCGCGAGGAGGCGTCGGCCCGCAGGCCCTGGCTACCGCCGAGCTGTCCGTCCGCCGGCTCCGGTCGCTCCTCTCCGAGCTCGGCGAGGTTCCCGCCCTACCCCACGACCTGGAGATCGCCGGCGGCGACGAGGACATGGCCTGGCAGCTCTGCGAACTGGCCCCTCTCAACCAGATGGACCGACAGCAGCTGCTGGCCTCGCTCACCCTCGAGTCCCAGTTGACCCAGCTGGAGCAGCTCTGTCAGGAGATGGCCGGAGACGTGGTGGCCATGCTGGCCGAGGGCTCCGACGGGTCGGGCGGCCTGGACGACTGACACCGCAGCGAGGGCGGACGCCGGCCGGCCGGGATCGGGCCCCAGCGATTTAGGGCGCCTGGCCGGCCTCGAGGTAGGCGGTGATGCCATCGGCTAGGCCCTGGGCCGCCTGTTGACGCCACTGCGGGCTCTCGGTGAGGCCGGCGTCCACCGGGTTCTGCATGTTGGCGCACTCGATCAGCACCTTGGGCACCGTGGTCAGGTTGAGACCGCCCAGGTTGTTCCGTTGGTCGATCCCCCCGAGCCCGGAGTAGTCGGAGGCCGACTCGCCGGTGTCGGCGGCAAAGGACGTCCGCACGGCGGCGGCCAGCCCGGCCGATGCCGGCACCACGGCGGTGTTGTTACTGATCGGGCTGACCACCGGCGCCGGCTCGATGACGTCGAAGCCCCGACCCGACACCGGGCCGCCGTCGGCGTGGATGGAGATGGCGGCATCCGCCCCGGCGGCGTTCCCGATGGCCGCCCGTGCGTTCACGCACGGTCCCACGCCGCTGTCGTCGGTCCGGGTCATGACCACCGTGGCCCCTTCGGCCTCCAGCAGGGCCTGGAGCCGGATGCCCACATCGAAGGTGAAGGCGTGCTCGGGGTAGCCCGACCCCGTCTCGGTGCCGACGGTGTCGCAGGGCTCGGTGAAGTTGCCCCCGTCGATAGGCCGGGCGATGAAGCCGGCTGCCCCGCCGTTGCCGCCGTCGTGGCCCGGGTCGATGGTGACTACCTCGCCGACCATGGGGGGCACGTAGACCGACCCGTGGTAGGGAGCACCCCCGAAGGCGTAGACGCTCCCGTCGCCCGAGAGGATCCGATAGCCGCCGTCGGCCGCGGCCATCCCTACCGCTCCCCGCCGGAGCAGACCGGTGGCCGCCCCGGCGAAGCCGGCGTCCCCGAAGCTGAACAGGCCGCCGTCGGTGGCCACCAGCCAGTAGCCGCCCCCACCGGGAGCGGCGGCCATCCCCACCACGGGACGGTTGAGGTGCACGGCCCCCGTGGAGCCGTAGAACCCGGCGTCCCCGAAGGCGAAGATGCCTCCGTCGGAGGCCACCAGCCAGTAGCCGTCCCCATCGGGAGCGGCGCCCATCCCCACCACGGGACGGTTGAGGTGCACAGCCCCCGTGGAGCCGTAGAACGCAGCGTCGCCGAAGGCGAAGACCCCACCGTCGGAGGCCACCAGCCAGTACCCGCCCCCGTCGGGGGTGGCCGCCAGCCCCACGATGGGCTGGTTGAGGTGCCGGCCGCCCGTCGAGCCGTAGAACCCGGCGTCCCCGAAGGCGAAGACCCCACCGTCGGAGGCCACCAGCCAGTACCCACCTCCGTCGGGGGTGGCCGCCGCCCCGACCACGGGACGGGCCAGGGGCAGGGCGCCGGCCGAGCCGTAGAACGGGGCGTCCAAGGCGAAGACCCCGCCGTCGGAGGCGACCACCCAGTACCCGCCGGTGGCCGGGTCGTTGGCCAGGGCCACCACCGGGTGCGAGCTGGTGGGCTCGCCGGCCGGTGCTCCCCCGAGGGCGGCGGTCGGCGGGTTCGGGGACGGGGCCGACGCCGGAGCCGGCGAACCACCGACGGCGCCGGGGAGGGCCAGCGTCGCCAGCATCACCGCCACGGCACTCACGCCGACCAGGGCCACCGCCCTGCAGATCCGCCACGGTGACACGCTGTCGCCCATCGGCCGATCTTCGCACACCCTGCCGGATCGTCCCCGGGCCGCTGGGTGCCGTCGATGGTCCCCGGTCGGCCGGTCCCTCCGTGCTTCCCGGGCCGGGCGGTCCCTTCGATGGGCCCGGGCCGGCTGGCTAGGATGGCCCGGCCATGAGCAGCCTCTCCTCCGTCTTCAAGGCGTACGACATCCGGGGCGTGGTCCCCGACGAGTTGAACGCCGACCAGTTCCGGGCCATCGGGATCGCCGTGGCCCGCTTCACCGGGGCCCCGAAGGTGCTGGTGGCCAGGGACATGCGGGAGTCCGGAGTGGCGCTCTCCCAGGCCTTCGCCGAGGGGGTCCGGTCCGAGGGCGTGACCGTGGTCGACCTGGGCCTGGCCTCCACCGACCTCCTCTACTTCGCCGCCGGGAGCCTCGACGCCCCCGGGGCCATGTTCACCGCTTCCCACAATCCGGCCCGCTACAACGGCCTCAAGCTGTGCCAGTCCGGGGCCCGACCCATCGGGAGGGACACCGGCCTGTCCGAGATCCAGTCCACCGCCGAGGCCCTGCTGACCGAGTGGGGGACTGACGGACCGCCGGCCGTAGACCCGGGCCGGCTCGCCCCTCTCGAGGAGCGGTCGGTGCTCGAGGCCTACGCTGACCACGTCCGTTCCTTCGTCGACACCGCCTCCCTGCGACCGCTCCGGGTGGTGGCCGACACCGCCAACGGGATGGGTGGCCTGGTGGCCCCCAAAGTCTTCGAGGGGCTTCCCTTCGAGGTGGACATCCTCTTCCCCGAGCTCGACGGGAACTTCCCCAACCACCCGGCCGACCCCATCCAGCCCGAGAACCTGGTGTCCCTGAAGGCCGCCGTGTTGGCCGCCGGCGCCGACATCGGCCTGGCCTTCGACGGGGACGCCGACCGCGTCTTCCTGGTGGACGAGCAGGCCGAGCCGGTGTCGGGCTCCCTGACCACGGCCCTGGTGGCGGCATCGATGCTGGACAAGTACCCCGGGTCCACCGTGCTCTACAACTGCATCTGCTCCCGCGTGGTGCCTGAGGTCATCGCCGAGAGGGGCGGCATCGGCATCCGGACCAAGGTCGGACACAGCTTCATCAAGCAGGTGATGGCCGAGACGGGGGCCGTCTTCGGCGGCGAGCACTCCGGCCACTACTACTTCCGGGACAACTACCGGGCCGACTCTGGCATCATCGCCGCCATGGTCGTCCTCGAGCTGCTGAGCGTCACCGGCAAGCCCCTCTCCGAGCTGCTTGAGCCGTTCAAGCGCTACGCCGCTTCGGGTGAGATCAACACGGTGGTGGACGATCCGGCGGGTGCAGTCGAGCTGATGGCCGCCGAAGTGGAGGCGGCCGGCGGGGAGCGCGGGACCGCCGACCGGCTCGACGGACTGACCGTGGACCGGGGGGACTGGTGGTACAACCTGCGCCCGTCCAACACCGAGCCCCTGCTCCGCCTCAACGTGGAGGCCCCCGACGCCGTCACCTGCGCCCACCGGGTCACCGAGGTCCAGGGCGATATCGACCGACTGCTGGCCGGCTGAGGATGGACCGTGGGCACCCGGTGGACCGGGCCCACCCGCTACCGGATCGACGAGAGAGGACCGGATCATGACGCTTGACCCACTGCTGATCGATGTGCTGGCGTGCCCCGAGGACAAGGGGGCGCTCCTGTACTTCGCCGACGAGGACCGGCTCTACAACCCCCGTCTGCACCGCAGCTACGAGGTGCGGGACGGGATCCCGGTGATGCTGATCGACGAGGCCACCGCCGTGGACGACGCCGAGCACGACCGCCTGGTGGCCAAGGCTGACGCCGGCGGGGCCGTGTCCACCGGTGGGCCTACCGCGTCGTGACCGCTCCGGAGGGAGCCACGGCAGCACCCACCCATCCGTCACCGTTGACCCTCGACACCCTCGACATGTGGGGGGCCACCGCCGGACTGCCCGAGCAGGTGGCGGCGGCGGTGTCGGCGGCCCGGGGGGTCTCGGGACTTCCCGGCCACGACCAGGTGGAGAACGTGGTGGTGCTGGGCATGGGCGGGAGCGGAATCGCCGGCGATGTGCTGGTGGCCACGGCTGCCCCCTTCATGCCGGTCCCGGTGACGGTGGTCAAGGGATACGTGCCGCCGGACTTCGTGGGCACCGGCTCGTTGGTGTTCGCCATGTCCTTTTCGGGCAATACCGAGGAGACCCTGGAGGCGGCAGCCGGAGCGTACGAGGCCGGGGCCTCCCTCGTGGTGGTGGCCGGCGGGGGGGCTCTGATGGAGCTGGCCGGCGAGTGGGACGTGCCGGTGGTGCCCGTGCCCACCGATATCCCCCAGCCCCGGGCGGCCCTCGGGGCCATGGCCATCCCGCCCCTGGTGCTGCTGGAAGCGATCGGGCTGTTCCCCGGAGCCTCGCAGTGGGTGGACCAGGCCGTCGACCAGCTCAGAGCGCGTCGCGACGAACTGGTGCAGCCCGGCAGCCAGGCCGAGGAGGTGGCTCGGCGGATCGGGCGGACCATCCCCCTCGTCCACAGTTCGGGCGACCTGGGCGGCGCCGCCGCCCTTCGGTGGAAGGCCCAGGTCAACGAGAATGCCAAGTGTCCGGCCTTCTCCAACGTCTATCCCGAGCTCTGCCACAACGAGGTGGCCGGCTGGGGTCAGCACGGCGACGCCACCCGACAGCTCATCACGTTGGTCAATTTGCGCCACGACGCCGAACATCCCCAGGTGAGCCGCAGGTTCGACCTGGTGGTCGACGTGCTGTCGGAGGTGGTGGCCGAGGTCATCGAGGTGCGGGCCGCCGGTGAGGGCGACCTGGCTCAGCTGCTCGACCTGGCCCTGATCGGCGATTTCGTCTCCCTCCACCTGGCCGGTCACGAGGGCATCGATCCGGGCCCCATCCCCGTCCTCGACGAGATCAAACAGCAGCTCCGAATGGGCTCGGACTGACCCCTCCCAGCCTGATCGGGTGAGCCCATGGGTGCTGGACAGCCCCCTGAGCTGGGAGTTGGCTGCCCGGAGTCCGACCCGTTTGGTCAGAGCTGCGGCGTTGCCGATCGATGACGACCTCATGACGACCTGGTGAACTGCGGGGTCCGACCCCTGGTTTTCGGGTGGGAGAGGCGTACACTTCAGGGTGTGAGCTGCGTGCGGGTCTGTGGTTGCAAGTCGAAGCCAGTCGCAGGCAAAACGACCCACGTAAGGCAACTTGTGGTTGCTGAGCATGGTGCGGCTTAGGAGTAAGACCTGCCCGTGGCGTCCCCGGCTGTCGGGGGCGGACGGAGAGAGGAGGACGCGGCCGAACTACGGCTCCGAAGGGCCCCCGACCGGAAACGGTCGGTGCCGCCGGAGCCGGGTCGCTACGCCCCCAGCAGGCGAGTGTGGGGTCAAAGACCAGGTCAGCCGCTCGCAGCTCACAGCGAGTTCCCACTGCACCACTTCACCCGATGACACCGTTTCACCCGGCTACACGGCACCATTCCGACGACCGATCAGGAGGACCGGCCGACCGCAGAAGTAGTTACCGAACACCGCAACCATGGAGGCGAGCAAGTGAACGTTGTGATTGCCTACGGCAGAAGGATCGTGTCGGACGAGGTGAGGTCCCTCACCGAGGAGAAGGTGGGCCGGCTCGGCCATCTCTGTCCGGGCCTCGAACGGGCCGAGGTGCACTTCTCCGAGGAGCACAATCCGAGGATCGCCGATCGGGAGCGGTGTGAGGTGATCATCGTGGGGCACGGTCGGACCATCCGGGCCCGGGCCGCCGCTCCGGCCCCCCTGGTGGCGGTGGACCTGGTGGTGGAGAAGCTCGAGCACCAGTTGGAGAAGACCAAGGGACGGCTGGTGGCGAGGACCCATCCCCGGCGCCGGCCGGCCAACTCGGTCTCCATCCTTCGGGAGCGGGTGCGTACCGCCTGAAGCGGTCCACCCGACGGCGACGGCCGACAACCGGCCACCCCGCGAGGGAAGCGGCCAGTATCGGGGACGTCCGACGGTAGAGTGAGTGGCCCATGAGCGTGCTCACGAAAGTTCTCCGCGCCGGCGAAGGGAAGAAGGTTCGTCGCCTGGCCGAGCTGGTGCCGTTGGTCAACGCCCTCGAACCGGAGATGGAGGCCCGATCCGACGAGGAGCTGGCCGCCCTCACCCCGGCCTTCCGACAGCGACTGGAGAACGGCGAGAGCCTCGAGGACCTGCTGGTCGAGGCGTTCGCCCTGGTCCGGGAGGCGGCGTGGCGGGTGCTCGGCCAACGTCCCTTCGACGCCCAGTTGATGGGGGGCATGGCCCTCCACTTCGGCTGGATCGCCGAGATGAAGACCGGGGAGGGAAAGACCCTGGTGTCCACCCTGCCGGTCTACCTCAACGCCCTCGAGGGCAACGGCGTACACGTGGTCACCGTGAACGACTACCTGGCCACGCGGGACTCGGAGTGGATGGGGCAGCTCCACCGGTTCCTCGGGCTGACCGTCGGCCGGGTCGGTCCCGACATCGATGATCCCGAAGCCAAGCGGGAGGCCTACAACGCCGACCTCACCTACGGAACCAATACGGAGTTCGGCTTCGACTACCTGCGCGACAACATGGCCCGCTCGAAGGACGCCATGGTCCAGCGGGGCCACCACTTCGCCATCGTCGACGAAGTGGACTCCATCCTCATCGACGAGGCCCGGACCCCCCTGATCATCTCGGGCCCGGCCGCCGAGACGGCCCAGCTCTACTACCAGTTCGCCGGGATTGTCCGGACCCTGCGGGCCGAGGACGACTACGAGGTCGACGAAGAGAAGCGCATCGTGGTGCCGACGGAGGCCGGCATCGAAAAGGTGGAGAAGCAGCTCGGGGTGAGCAACCTCTACGACGCGGTTTCGGTCAACTACGTGCACCACCTGACCCAGGCCCTGTACGCCAAGGAGCTGTATCGGCGGGACAAGGACTACCTGGTGGCCCAAGGCGAGGTGAAGATCGTCGACGAGTTCACCGGTCGCACCCTCGACGGTCGGCGGTGGTCGGACGGCCTGCACCAGGCGGTGGAGGCCAAGGAACGGGTGCGGATCAAAGAGGAGAACCACACCTGGGCCACGGTGACCCTGCAGAACTACTTCCGGCTCTACACCAAGCTGTCGGGGATGACCGGCACGGCGGACACCGAGGCCTCCGAGTTCGCCAGCACCTACGAGCTCCCGGTGGTCCCCATTCCCACCAACCGACCTCTCGTCCGCGAGGACAATCCCGATCTGATCTACAAGTCGGAGGAGGCCAAGTTCAACGCCGTGGTCGACGACATCGCCGAACGCCACGCCGCCGGTCAGCCGGTACTGGTGGGCACGGCGTCGGTGTCGAAGTCCGAGCACCTCTCCCGGCTGTTGGAGAAGAAGGGCATCCCCCACGAGGTCCTGAACGCCAAGCAGCACTTCCGTGAGGCGGAGATCGTGGCGCAGGCCGGCCGGGTGGGCGGGGTGACCGTGGCCACCAACATGGCGGGCCGGGGGGTGGACATCATCCTCGGCGGTAATCCGGAGCTGCTGGCCCTGCGGGAGGCCAACGCTCGGGGGCTCGACCTGTCCACCGAGGAGGGTGCCGCGGCGCTGCAGGCCATCGAGGCCGAGTTCGAGGTGACCTGCAAGCGGGAGGCCGAGGAGGTCCGGGCCGCCGGTGGCCTCTATGTCCTGGGTAGCGAGCGGCACGAGAGCCGACGCATCGACAACCAGCTGCGGGGTCGCTCCGGACGGCAGGGGGACCCCGGGGAGAGCCGCTTCTTCCTCTCGCTCGAGGACGACCTGATGCGCCTGTTCGCTACCGGGGCCATGAACTGGGTGATGGGTCGGGCCCTTCCCGACGATGTGCCCATCGAGGCCAAGATGGTGACCAAGGCCATCGAGCGGGCCCAGAACACCGTGGAAGGGCGAAACGCCGAGTCCCGTAAGGACGTCCTCAAGTACGACGATGTCATGAACGAGCAGCGCAAGGTCATCTACCGTCGTCGCTACCAGATCATCGACGGCGAGGACCTGCGCGACGAGACCGTCGAACTGCTCGAATCCACCATGACCGCCCTGGTGGCCTCGTCCTGTCCGTCGGAGTACCCCGAGGAGTGGGACCTCCCCGGCCTGGTGACCGAGATCACCCAGTACTACCCGACCAAGTTCGTGGCTGATGACCTGGCCGGCGCCACCACGGTCGGACAGGTAACCGAGAGCATCCTCACCGAGGCCCTGGACCTGTACGCCGAGCGGGACGAGACCATCCCCGGCGGCGAGGAGATCGCCCGCCAGCTCGAGCGGGACATCATGCTGCAGATCATGGACCAGCGGTGGCAGGACCACCTGGCCGAGATGGACTACCTCCGTGAGGGGATCAACCTCCGGGCCATGGGCAACCAGGATCCCCTGGTGGCCTACCAGCGCGAGGGCTTCGCCATGTTCGGGAAGCTGATGGACGGCATCGGTGACGACTACCTGCGCTACGTCTTCCACGTCCAGGTGCTGACCGAGCCGGCCGCCGAGCCCGACCTCGACCGGGCCAACTACCTGGCCGCCGACGATCCGGTCCAGGGTGACGACGCCATCGCCGCCGCCTTCGCCGCCGCCACGCCCGCCGAGATGGAGGAGGTGGCGGCCATGGCCGGCGTCCCCGGCGGGAACGGGCCCCAGGGTGGAGTCACCAATCACCTGGCCGAGGACGGGGAGACCCAGGCCCCCATCGTGAAGTCCGAGCGCGAGAAGATCGGCCGCAACGAGCCGTGCTGGTGCGGGAGCGGCAAGAAGTACAAGCTCTGCCACGGCGCCAACTGAGATGACCCCGGCCGACGGTGGCCGCCGGGGTTCCGGCGAGCCCGAACGCGTCGACATCCCCGACGCCCTCCGGTCGTTGGCCGATCGGGTGGCCGAGGCGGAGCACTTCTTGGGCAAGGACCGCCTGGACAGTCGGCGGACCGAGCTGGAGAAGGCGGCCTCCGAACCGGGCCTGTGGGACGACGCCGACCATGCCCGGGAGGTCACCACCGAGTTGGGTCGGGTCAGCGAGGACCTCGAACAGCTGGCCCAGCTGGCCGAACAGCTGTCCGATGCCCAGACCCTCAACGAACTCATCGAAGAGGAGTCCGACGACTCCTTGCGCCCCGAGGTGGAAGGGGTGCTCGACTCCCTCGACCGCACGCTGAGTGCCCTCGAACTCCGATCCCTGTTCGCCGGGCCCTACGACGACGGTGACGCCGTGGCCGAGATCCACGCCGGGGCCGGCGGCACCGACGCGCAGGACTGGGCCGAGATGATGCTGCGCATGTACACCCGCTGGGCCGAGCGGCGGGGCTTCGACATCGAGGTGGAGGAGGCCACCGAGGGCCAGGAGGCCGGGCTGCTGTCGGCCACCTTCATCGTGAAGGGACGGTATGCCTTCGGGCTGCTGGCCGCCGAGCGGGGTGTGCACCGGCTGGTGCGCATCTCGCCGTTCGACGCCCAGCACCGACGGCAGACCAGCTTCGCCTCGCTCGACGTGGTCCCGTTCCTGGAGGACGTCTCCGGTGTGGTCGAGATCGACGAGAAGGATCTGCGCGTCGACACCTACCGGTCCTCGGGCGCCGGGGGCCAGCACGTCAACAAGACCGACTCGGCGGTGCGGCTCACCCACCTGCCCACCGGCATCGTGGTGACCTGCCAGAACCAGCGCAGTCAGACCCAGAACAAGGCCAAGGCCATGCAGGTGCTCGGGGCCAAGCTGGCCGAGCGGCAGCGGGCCGAGCACCAGGCCACCCTGGATGAGCTGTCCGGAGACCGTACTGACAACGCGTGGGGGAACCAGATCCGCTCCTATGTGATGGCGCCCTACCAGTTGGTGAAGGACCTGCGCAGCAACGAGGAGACCGGCAACGTGGAGGCGGTGATGGACGGCGATCTCGACGCGTTCATCGAGGCCGAGCTCCGTCGTCAAGCCGAGCAGCGCCGCCTGCGCAGCTGAACGGGACGGCCGGCGGTCGCCGCCCGTCGGTGGAGGTCAGAGGGGCTGAACCAATTCAAGAGTGGGCGCGGGTAGCATTGAACGGAATGGTTACCCCGCTCTGCAATCGCTTCGCGTCGACGGTGAGGTCCTCCTCATGATCAAGTTCCAGAACGTCACGAAGACGTACAAGGGCTCGACCGTCGCTCTCCGGGACTGCTCGGTCGAGATCGACAAGGGCGAGTTCGTCTTTCTGGTCGGTCCCTCGGGTTCAGGCAAGACCACCTTCATCCGCCTGCTGCTCCGCGAGGAGATGCCCGACTCCGGCCGCATCTGGGAGGCGGGCAAGGAGATCGGCCACCTGGCCAAGTGGCGGATCCCCTACCTCCGCCGCAACATCGGCTGCGTGTTTCAGGACTTCCGACTCCTGCCCAACAAGTCGGTGTTCGAGAACGTGGCCTTCGCCCTCGAGGTCATCGGTCGGCCCAAGCACGTGATCGCCACCCAGGTACCCCAGGTCCTCGACCTGGTGGGCCTGACCAAGAAGCGGGACAACCTGCCCCACGAGCTGTCCGGTGGTGAGCAGCAGCGGGTGGCTGTGGCCCGGGCCTTCGTCAACCGGCCCCTGATCCTGCTGGCCGACGAGCCGACGGGAAACCTCGACCCCACCACCAGCCTCGGCATCATGAAGCTCCTCGACCGGATCAACCGCACCGGCACCACGGTGATCATCGCCACCCACGACGCCGGCATGGTGGACCAGATGCGTCGTCGGGTCATCGAACTCGACCGGGGCGTGCTGGTCCGTGACCAGGCCCACGGGGTCTACGGCATCGACAGTGCCACCGCGGCGGCCGGGGCCGGTTCGCCCACCGGCTCCATGGTGGAGCAGGCACCGACCGCCCTGTCGACCAACGAGCTGCCCGACAGCTTCGCCGCCCGTACCTGATGCCGGTCTCCGCCGCGTACGTCTCCAAAGAGGCCGCGACCAATCTCTGGCGCAACCGCCTGATGACGGTGGCCGCCATCCTCACCGTGGCCGTCTCCCTGGCCCTGGTGGGCTCGAGCCTCCTGCTGAAGCAAGGGGCCTCGAAGGCCACTGTGCAGTGGCAGAACGGCGTACAGGCCATCGTGTGGGTCAAGCCGGCCGCCGGGGCCACGTTGACCACGTCCATCGGCTCGGAGCTCCACCAGTCGCCCTACATTAAGAGCTGCGTCTTCCGGTCCCAGTCCTACGACTACAGCGAGGCCAAGGGCATCCTCCCAGCTGACGAGCTGGACGCCACCAGCCAGGCCGACTACCCCTCGTCCTACCGGTGCGTACTGAACGATCCTTCGCAGGCCTCGCAGGTGTACCAACAGTTCACCGGCAAGGCCGGTGTGGCCTCGGTCAAATACCCGGGCCAGCAGATCAAGACCATGCAGAGCGTGATCCGGATCCTCCAGTGGGTCTTCCTGTCGGTGGCGGTGGTACTGCTGCTCTCGGCCTCGGTGCTGATCCTCAACACCATCCGGATGGCCATCTTCGCCCGAAGACGGGAGGTATCGGTCATGAAGTTGGTCGGTGCCACCAACTGGTTCATCCGACTGCCGTTCATGGCCGAGGGACTCATCCAGGGCCTGGCCGGAGCGGTCGTGGCCGTGCTGGTGGTACTGGCCCTCTACTTCGGCATCGGGCTCGACACCCCGAAGACGGCGGCCAATCAGGGGAGCATCATCGCTCAGATGTCCCTGGGCGGCTGGGAGGTGGCCGGCACCTGCATCTTGGTGGCCGTGGTCGGGGTGGTGGTCGGGGTGGTGGGCTCCGCCTTCGCTGTGCGCCGCTTCCTCGACGTCTGACCGCCGCCACCTCCCGACCGCGCCGCTGATGTCCGCCGTGCCCATGCCCGGTCTGGACCAGGTGGCCGGGTGGCCCGTGGACCGGGCCGCGGTGGCCGTCCTCCGCGTTCCACCGAGGCCCTCCGCCGCCGGGACGGTGCCGGGCGAGGTCGCGCTGGTGGGCGACACCGGTGCGATCGACGCACGGTTCCCCTGGGCGTCGGTGACCAAGCCGGCCACGGCTCTGGCCGTGCTCGTCGCCGTGGAGGAGGGCAGCCTGTCGCTGGACGAGCCGGCCGGACCCCCGGGCAGCACGGTGCGCCACCTGTTGGCCCACACCTCGGGGCTGGGCCCGGAGGAGGGGCCTGCTCTGGCCGCACCGGGCGAACGCCGCATCTACTCCAACGCCGGCTACCGGGTGCTGGCCGACCTCCTGGCCCACCGGACGGGATTGCCGTTCGGGGAGTACCTGGCCCAGGGGGTACTGGCCCCGCTCGGTATGTCCGCCACCACCGCCACCCCCGAGGCCCCCGGCGGACCGGCCGCCACCGGCCTGGTCGGCCCCCTCGTCGACCTGGTGGCCTTGACGGGGGAGTGGGCCCGGCCCACCCTGATCTCCCCCGAGACCCACCGGTCGGCCACCTCGGTGCAGTTCCCGACCACCAGCGGGGTCCTGCCGGGGTTTCAGCGCTTCGACCCCTGCCCGTGGGGCCTGGGCGTGGAGATCCGGGGCACCAAGCAGCCCCACTGGACGGGAGCGGCCAACTCGGCCGCCACCTTCGGCCACTTCGGCCGCAGTGGCGCCTTCCTGTGGGTGGATCCGGATGCCGGGGTGGCCTGTGCCGGGCTCAGCAGCCGTCCGTTCGGCCCCTGGGCCGCCCGGGCCTGGCCCGCGCTGGCCGATTCGGTGCTGGCCGAAGTGGCCGGGAGGGGCCCGCTCCGGTGAGGGGCGCCCTTCACGTCTAGGCTGCGCCGCATGAAGGGCGTCATCCTGGCCGGGGGCACCGGCTCTCGGCTCCATCCGCTCACCCGGATCACCAACAAGCACCTCCTGCCGATCTACGACCGGCCCATGATCAACTGGGGTATCGAGGCGCTGGTCAACGCCGAGATCACCGAGATCATGCTGGTCACCGGGGGGACCCACGCCGGCGAGTTCCTGCGCCTGCTGGGGAACGGGCAGGAGTTCGGCATCGACCGGCTGAGCTACGGCTATCAGGACCGGCCCGGCGGCATCGCCGAGGCCCTGGGTCTGGCCGCCCGCTTCGTCGACGGGGAGCCGGTGCTGGTGATGTTGGCCGACAACATCGTGGAGCGTTCCATCAAGCCCATGGTCGATGCCTTCAAGGCCGCTCCCCACGGGGCCCGCATCCTGCTCACCCCGGTGGAGGAGGATGAGCACCTCCGACATCTGGGCGTACCCAGCTTCGACGACGACCAACGCGTGGTGGGGATCGTGGAGAAGCCCGAGCACCCCGCCTCCAAGTTCGGGGTGACCGGCATCTACTGCTATGACGCCGACGTCTTCAAGGTCATTCCCACCCTGGTCCCCTCGGGCCGGGGCGAGCTCGAGATCACCGATGTGAACAACTACTACATCGGCCAGGGCACCATGGCCTACGACATCCTCGAGGGGTTCTGGGGTGACGCCGGCGAGTCCATCGACGCGTACTACACCGTCAACGACTTCGTCCGGACCCACGGGGCCAACAAGGGCTGAACCCACTCCGCCGGCGGCGCCGTCCGGTGGTGCTGTCGAGCGACGTCAGGTGACGGCCACGCCGGCCCACTCGGCGGTCTCGGCCCGGTGGCGGGCGTAGTCGACCTTGCCGGCTGGTGAGCGACCGATGGTGGCCACCACGTGGACCCGACGCGGGGCCTTGTAGCCGGCCAGACGATCCTTCACATGCTGGATGACCACCTCGCTGGACGGGGAGCCGGGCCCGCTTCCGGCCCGAGGCTCGACCACAGCCACGATCTCCTCGCCGAACCGGTCGTTGGGGATGCCCACCACCACGGCGTCGGCCACCCCGTCGAGGGTCTTGATGACCTCTTCCACCTCCTCGGGATAGACCTTCTCCCCACCGGTATTGATGACCACCGAGCCCCGGCCCAGCAGGTGGATGGCGCCGTCCTCCCCGACCTCGGCGTAGTCCCCCGGCACCGAGTAGCGGACGCCGTCGATGGTCCGGAAGGTTGCCGCCGACTTGGCCTCGTCCTTGTAGTAGCCGAGGGGGATCCGACCACCCAGGGCCAGCACGCCGCTCTGGCCCGAGCCCGGCACGATGTCCCGTCCCTCGGCGTCGATGACCCGCACGTCGGGACCGAGGGAGAAGCGGGCCGTCCGGGCCGACGAACTCCCCGACGAGACCGACGTGCCCATGCCCAGTGCCTCCGAGGAGGAGAAGGCATCGACCAGCAGCATCCCCGGGTAGTGGCGCAGAAGCCCCTGCTTGGTCTCCTCGCTCCACATCACCCCCGAGGAGATGATGCCGACCAGGCTGGCCAGGTCCCAGCGGCCGGGGTGGGCGTCGAGGGTGGCCAGAATGGGCTTGGCGAAGACGTCACCCACGATGATCAGGCCGTTGACCTGCTCGCGCACCACGGTGTCGAGCAGCTCGACGGGATCGAACTGGCGGGAGGTGAGGGTGACCACCCGGCCACCCTCGCTCAGGCATTCGAGGGCGGTGAACCCGCCGGTGCCGTGCATCAGGGGACAGGCCGGCAGCAGGGTCATACCCCGACCGCTCTGCTCCAACTCGGCGCGCACGTCGTCGGGACCGCCGTCCTCGGGGTACCGTCGG
Organism: Acidimicrobiales bacterium; assembly: GCA_038210245.1. Taxonomy (GTDB): domain Bacteria; phylum Actinomycetota; class Acidimicrobiia; order Acidimicrobiales; family RAAP-2; genus Bog-756. The sequence goes on along the minus strand of JBBQWW010000006.1, from coordinate 30,649 downwards.
AAGCCGGAGCCGTTGAGGCGGGCGAAGAGATCGTCCTGGCGCCACATGACCCCTTTGGGCATCCCGGTGGTCCCCCCGGTGTAGAGCATGTAGACGTCGTCGGGCGATCGGCCCCAGGGGGCCACCACCCGGGTGGAGTGCGAGCCGGCGGCCACCGACTCGTAGGGCACGGCCCAGACCGGGCACGGGGCGGTGCCGTCGTCGACCCACAGCCACCAACGGATCTGGGGAACATGGACACGGATCCCTTCGATGCGCTCCACGAACGTGCCGTGGAAGACCACCGCCACCACGTCGGCGTTCTCCCACAGGTAGGTGAGCTCCTCGTCGGCGTACCGGTAGTTGGTATTGATGGGCGTCAGGGCGAGCTTGAAGCAGGCGAAGGTGGTTTCGAGGTACTCCGAGCAGTTGGTGAGGTAGAGGGCGACCTTGTCGTGGCGGCCCACGCCGGCTTCGAGCAGCCATCGGGCTACCTGGTCGGCGCGGTGGTCCACCTCGGACCAGGTCATGGTGTGGTCGCCGTGGGTCAGGGCGGGGGCATCGGGCTGGGTGTCGGCCACCGCCTCCCATACGTCGGCGTAGATCCAGTTGCTCACGTTGCACGCTCCACTTCCCGGCCGCCCGAACCGGGCGCCTGCTCCCCTGGCCGCCGGCTGCCCTGCCCACTGGCCCTGTTGTCCTGTCCACTTGTCCTGCCCACGTGCGGCCACCCACGGCGTGCCGCCCCGGTCCCCGCCCCCCATGGTCCCCGGCCCGCTGTGCCGTGGGGCCCGAGACGCCCGAACCCGGTCAGCCTACGCTGCCTGGTTATGGACTTCGCCCTGCCCGCCGAGGACGACCCCCGGAGGGCCTCGTTGCGCCGGTGGCTGGAGGCCAACCCCGCCCCGACGCCGCGGCAGTTGGCCGAGCACGGCCTGGTGGCGCCCCACTGGCCACCCCCGTGGGGCCTGGGTGCCGATCCCACCCATCAGCTGATCGTCGACGACGAGCTGCGTCGGGCCGGGGTGCGGCGCCCGGAGAACACCATCGGGATCGGGTGGGCCGGCCCCACCCTCCTCTACGCCGGTACCGAGGAGCAGAAGGGCCGCTACCTGCCCCCACTGCTGTCCGGCGAGGAGATCTGGTGTCAGCTGTTCAGCGAGCCCGGCGCCGGTTCGGACCTGGCCTCGCTCGCCACCCGGGCCGACCGGGACGGAGACCAGTGGGTGATCCAGGGGCAGAAGGTGTGGACCTCGTACGCCCACGCCGCCCGGTACGGCATCCTGCTGGCCCGGACGGAGCCCGAGGCGCCCAAGCACGAGGGGATCAGCTACTTCATCTGCCCCATGGACGCCCCCGGCGTCACGGTACGGCCCCTGGTCGACATGACCGGGACCCACACCTTCAACGAGGTCACACTGGATGAGGTGCGACTGGACGCCGACTGCCTGGTCGGGGCCCGGGGTCGGGGGTGGTCGCTGGCCAAGGTCACGCTGGGCAACGAGCGGGTCTCCCTGTCGGGCTCCGGCGCCCTGTGGGGCATGGGCCCGACCGCCGCCGACCTGGTCGACCAGGTGCGGCGCTCGGGCCGGCCGGTCGGACCGTTGATGCGCCAGCGCCTGGCCCGCCTGTGGATCGAGGGCGAGATCCTCCGGCTGCTGCGGCTGCGCACGGTGTCGGCGGTGGTGGCCGGCATGGAGCCGGGCCCCGAGGCGTCGGTGCGCAAGGCCCTGGCCGACGAGCACGGTCAGCACATCATGGCTGTGGCCAACGAGCTGGCCGGGGCCCGCGGCATGCTCGAGGGAGCCACGCCGGTGGCGGGGTCGGCCCCTGATCCGATCTGGTCCTTCGGGCTCCTGTTCGCCCCGGCCCTCACCATTGGGGGCGGCACCGCCGAGGTGCAGCGCAACATCGTGGCTGAACGCACGCTCGGACTGCCCCACGACCTGCCGGCCTGAAGCGGTCGACCCTCAGCCGTTCACGTGGTCAGCCGGCGAGCGGTCCGGCGTCCCCGTAGCCCTGGCGGATCCCCTGTCCGGCCTGGCGGACCAGCTGTTCGGGCTCGTAGAGCATCCAGTAGGCGTTGAGGGCGTGCTTTCGGGACCGATCGATGCAGACGGCGGCCAGCTGGCCCGGGTCCTCCTCCTCGTTCTCGTGGACGAAGACCTCGAGGATGTGGGTGGAGGTCATCAGCTGGGCCTGCATGAGGCCCTGGGACGCTTCGTGGGCACAGACCTGGTCGATGTCGGCCTTACCCGGCATCCCCAGGGCCACCACGATGCCGCAGCCCTGGTTCTCGATGATGCGCTTGCACTCCACGGCCAGGTCCTTGAACCCGGGCACGGTCCGCCTCACCACCTCGAAGGTCACGCCGAAGCCGGGGCAGCCCTTGAGCTCGTCGAGGGCCTCGCCCCCCATGTCGTACCGGGCGAACATGGTGTCGACGACGCCGATGCGGTCCATGGGCGAAATCCTACCGGTCGGGGGTCGGGGAGAGGCCTGGCCCGGGCGTGACCAGGGTCGGCCCGGAGTCCGGTGCCCAGGGGCAGCGATGAGCGGGGTCCGGTTCGACCCCGCCCCACCGGTCGACAAGACTCTCCCCGATGACCATCCGGCCAGACCCTCTTCCCGCCCCCGATCCCTGGGTGGAGCGGGATGCCGCTGTGGTGTGGCACGGCTTCACCCAGATGGCCGCCTACGCCGGCAACTCGCCCCTCACGGTGGAACGGGCCGAGGGCCGCGAGCTCATCGACGTCCACGGCCGCCGGTACTTCGACGCCATCTCCTCGCTGTGGGTCACCACGCTGGGCCACCATGTGCCTGAGCTCGATGAGGCGGTGATCGACCAGCTGGGCAAGGTGGCCCACGCCACCTTGTTGGGCCATGGCAGTCGGGCCGCGGTGGAGTTCGCCGAGGCCCTGGCGGCGGCGGTGCCGATGACCGATGCTCATGTGCTGTTCGCTTCGGACGGTGCCGTCGCCGTGGAACAGGCCCTCAAGATCGCCTTCCAGTACTGGGTCAACCGCGGCGAGTCCGGCCGCCACCAGTTCCTGGCCCTCGGCGACGCGTACCACGGGGACACCGTAGGGGCCCTCTCCCTGGGCGACGGTGGGTTCGGCACCGCCCTCTTCGATCCGCTCCGCTTCCCGGTCCTGCGCACGCCGGGCTACGCCACCGAGGACTGGGCGACCAAGATGGTCGGCGCCATCGAGACCCATGCCGACACACTGGCCGCGGTGGTGATCGAGCCCCTGGTGCAGGGGGCGTCGGGCATCCTGGTGGCCGAGCCCTCCGACCTGGCCCGGGTGGGGGAGGCTTGCCGGGCCAACGGGGTCCTCCTCATCTGCGACGAGGTGGCCACCGGCTTCGGCCGCACCGGTCGCCTGTTCGCCTCGGAGTGGGCGGGACCGACATTCCGACCGGACCTGATGTGCTTGGGCAAAGGCATCACCGGCGGGTACCTGCCCTTGTCGGCCACGGTGGCGTCGGGGCCGGTGTTCGGTGCCTTCGACGGCGCCGACCTCAGCGAGGCGACCTTCTACCACGGGCACTCCTATGGAGGGAACGCCCTGGCCTGTGCCGTGGCCCTCCGGCATCTTCAGCTCATGGGGGAGTGGGAGGTGCTGGCCAACGTGGAGGCGACGGCCAAACGGCTGTCCGAACGGCTCGGCGACTCGATAGCCGGTCGGCCCGGGGTGGCGGCGACCCGCCAGCGCGGCCTCATGGTCGGCGTGGAGCTCGATCCCCCGCCGGGATCCGAGCGCTGGGGTCGTCGGGTGTGTGCCGGGGCCGTCCGCCGTGGTGTCCTGCTCAGGCCGCTCGGGGACGTGGTGGTGATCATGCCTCCCCTGACCACCACCATCGACGAGATCGACCGGGTGATCGACGTGCTGGCCGAGGCCATCGACGAGGTCTGGTCCGAGGACCGTTCGTGACCCGAAGCGCTCCGCCGCCGTCCCGACCCGGACCGTCCGGCCGGCCGGGCCCCTCACCGTGGACGGCCTGGGTGGACGAGTCGTGCCGGATGGTGGAGGCCGCCGGCCAGTGGCGTCGTCCCCGTTCCTTCGACGCCCGAGGTGCCGCCGGCCCTCTCGAGGGCCACGGCCCCGGCCCCGACTCGGCCGGTGCCGAGCCGGTGGTCTCGTTTGCCTCCAACGACTACCTTGGACTCACCACCGACCCCGTCGTGGTGGCGGCCGCCCATCGGGCCCTCGATCGCTGGGGTGCGGGTGCCGGGGCCTCCCGTCTGGTCACCGGCTCCCGCCCGGTGCACGCCGAGCTCGAGTCGGCCCTGGCCGCGTGGAAGGGGTGCGATCAGGCCGTAGTCTTCCCGACCGGCTTCGCCGCCAACCTCTCGGTCCTGTCGGTGTTCGGCACCGAGGGTGCCCACGTCTTCTCCGACGAGCTCAACCACGCCTCGATCATCGACGGGTGCCGGCTGGGTCGGGCCGGAGTCACCGTCTTCCCCCACGGCGATCTGGCCCGGCTGGACGTGGCGCTGGGACGGACGTCGGGGCGGCCCATCGTCATCTCCGACACCGTGTTCTCCATGGACGGCGACCAAGCCGACATCGGCGGGTTGATGGCGGTGGCCGCCCGACACCACGCCCTGTTGGTGCTGGACGAGGCGCACGCCGTCCTCGGGCCCGAGCTGCCCCGGGAGTTCGACCGGGACCGGGTGGACCTCCTGCGGATGGGCACGCTGTCCAAGACCCTCGGCTCGCTGGGCGGATTCGTGGCCGGCCCGACCCGGTTCGTGGAGCTCCTGGTCAACCGGGCCCGTCCCTACATCTTCACCACGGCCACCACCCCGGCCGACGCCGCCGCCGCACTGGCCGCGGTGGAGATCGTGCGCTCGCCCCGGGGCGCGGACCTCCGGGCCCGGCTGGCCGCACACGTGGACCGGGTAGCCCGGTCCGTGGGCCGGCCCGGCCATGGGTCCCCCATCATCCCGGTGGTCATCGGGGACGAGGGCGATGCCGTCCGGGCCTCGTCCGATCTTCTGGACCAGGGCCTGTGGGTCCCAGCCATCCGGCCGCCCACGGTGCCGCGGGGTACGTCACGTCAGCGGATCACCCTCTCGGCGGTCCACACCGACGAGCAGGTGGATCGACTGGTGGCCGCGCTGGATCGGATGGAGCTGGGCCCATCCCATCGGGCCGTCCCGGCCTCGACCGACCGGTCCGTCGGGCCCAGGGCCGGCCTTGCGTCCTGAGCACCTGGTCGTGGTGTGCGGGACCGGCACCGAGGTGGGCAAGACCTGGGTGTGCTGCCGACTGCTGGAGGAGTTGCGGGCCCGGGGCGTGTCGGTGGCGGCCCGCAAGCCGGCCCAGTCCTTCGACATCGATTCAGGAGGGTTGCGGTTGGGCGGTCCCACCGACGCTGAACGGCTGGGGGAGGCGTCGGGTGAGGATCCCGGGGCCGTCTGCCTTCCGTACCGTTCCTATCACCGGGCCATGGCCCCGCCCATGGCCGCCGAAGCCCTGGGCCTGGCGCCGTTCACCGTGGCCGATCTGGTGGGGGAGATGATCTGGCCCGGCCCACCGGTCCAGGTGGGGGTGGTGGAGATGGCCGGCGGCGTCCGGTCCCCCCAGGCCTCCGACGGGGACTCCACCGACCTGGTGGCGGCGTTGGTTCCCGACGTGGTGGTCCTGGTGGCCGACGCCGGGCTCGGGACCATCAACGGAGTCTGCCTGTCCATGGAGGCGCTGGCCACCGTGACCGACGCCCTTGCCGGGACCCAGACGGTGGTGGTCCTGGATCGCTTCGACGGACATCACGACATCCACCGGCGGAACCGGCAGTGGCTGAGCCATCGCCATGGCTACCGAGTGGTGGTGGCACCCGGCGAGGAGGCGGATCTCGCCGACCTGGTGGCCGGGGGAGCGGAGGCCGGATAGCCGGGAGCGGCGGGCTCCCCTCGGTCGGCCCATGGGCCTGGCGACGACCCCGATGGTCGGTCCGGCAGGGTGCGGTGTCGGTCAGAACCCGAAGCCGGCGGCGTTGACCACAGCCCGGCTGAACGGACGGGCCAGGGCACGGAGTTCGGCACACCCGTCCTCACCCAGGGCCTCGTAGGCGTAGACGGCCGCCCGGTCGGTCTCCGCTTCGATGTCCGACCGGAGGGCCGTCCCCCGGTCGGTGAGGGCCAGCGTGGCCCGGTGGGCATCCGATGGCTCCACTCGGCTCACCAGTCCCCGCGTTACCAGGCGGTCCACCCCGGACTCCCACTCGGCGTCCGGCCACCCCCGGGTGCCCCTCAGGAACGCCTCGGGCAGGTCACCGGTGGCCAGGTGGAGACCGAGCGCCTCCACCGGATCGAGATCGTGGAGGACCAGCGAGGCGAGGTGGCCGTCGCCGCGGAACTCCCGCAACAGGGTCTGGGCGTGCCAGAGGACCAGATGGGGTGGGTCCGGCCACGGCAGTCCGGCGTGGGCGGCGAACAGCGGACGACCCTCGTAGCGGACAACCGCCCGCTCGGCCGCCCGGCGGGCCAGGTCGGCCGCCCGCGCCATCTCCGGGCTTCCGACGGCGTCACCCAGCATGCGGCAGAGGGCAGCGTCGGCGGCATCGAGCCGGGTGGCCAGGACCTTCTCGGGCGAGGCCACCGTCCAGGCCTCGGGGAGGACGGCCCGCACCAGTGCCGGGTGGAAGTTGAAGAAGGTGGCGATCACCGTCTCGGCCCCCACCGCCCCCATGGGTGCCGACCGGGAGGCGAAGTAGCCGGCCTCCGGCCGGAGGCCCAGCCCGAGGTAGGACTCGGCCGCTTCGGGGGCGAAGTAGATCATCCCGTGGAGTGGCTCCACCGTGCGGCAGGTCTTTCGAGCGGTCAACGGGTCGAGCCCCGGTACCGGGGCTACGGAGGGATCGGAGGCCATGGGCCACGGTATCCCAGGACCGGCTCCCGGTCTTGGCCCGCCCCGGCCGTGGCTCCGGGCCCGGCTTCAGCCGGCCGTGGTGATGACCACGCCGGTGTCGCCGTAGGGCACCTGCTTCCCCTTGAACAGTCCACCGACCTTGCCGAGGAACTTGGTGATCGACGTCATGACGCCGTACTTGGCCTTGACCTTGGCCTGGATCACCGCGTACTCCGGACCGCTCACCATCTCCGCGGAGGCCTCGATGGGCACGGAACCCTCCTTGACCCGTCCTCGGACGTCGCAGGCCTGGACGGTGACGCGGGACGTGTGGGCCAGGCGCTTGACCTTTCCCGACCCCGAGCTGGTCCACAGGCCGACTGTTCCGCCCTCCAGCGGGACCACCCAGACCGGAGTGGGGACGGGCGTGCCGTCTCGCTTGAACGTGGTCAGCAGGATGTACTTCTCGTCGTCGATGGCCATGACCCAGAGTATCCGGCCGTGTTGGCAGGCGGCTGGGTGGAGGATCGGCGGGAGTGGCCGTCAGGGGAAGGCCGTATAGTGCTGATCAACGGGTGGGAGGCGTCCCCGGGTGGACGTCCGGACTCGCAGTCGGAAACGGAGAGGTCGATGTTGAACGGTGTCTCGGGCATGATCGGCGAGACGGCGGTGGTGAGGAAGCCGGTCTCCGACAGCCACGAACCGGGCTCCGTGTTCTCGCGAGGCGAGGAGTGGTATGCCGTCTCGCTGTTCCCTGGCACCACCATCGCCGTCGGGACCACCGTGGTGGTGGCCGACGTGGAGCGGGGGCTGCTGGTCGTCTACCCCACCGACGACGCCTGATCCACGCCTGACCATTTCGTTGGCCACGGTCGGCGGACCACTCCAGGCTCCTGGGCCTGACCGCGGCGCGCGGCGGAGGCCGGAGTGCCTACAGTGGGGTGGAGGAGGTGGTCGTCATGATCATCGGTTCGGTAGGAACGTCGATTGCGCTGGCCGTGGTGGCCGTGGCCATCTTTGCCCTGATTGTGGTGTTCCTGAAGTCGTGTCTCAAGGTGGTCCAGCAGGGCTGCGTGGGTGTGGTCAAGCGGTTCGGTGAGTTCAAGTCCATCAAGCAGCCCGGGTTGCACGTGCTGCTCCCACTGGCCGACCGGATGGACAAGGTGGATGTACGCGAGTTCCCACGGACCGGCGATCAGCAGGCCGTGATCACCAAGGACAACGTCTCGCTATGGGTCAGCGCCACCATCTTCTGTCAGGTCACCGATGTGAAGCTGGCGCTGTTCGAGGTCAACGACTTCGGACTGGCCATCGACCAGATGGCCCGGACCGCGCTCCGGGCGGTGTTCGGTGAGCTCACCCTCGACGAGTCGCTCTCGGAGCGCGAGACCATCAACTCCAAGATGCAGGACCACATGGCCGAGGCCACGCTGAAGTGGGGCGTGCGGCTCAACCGCATCGAGATCCTGGACATCACCCCACCGACCAACGTGCTCCAGGCCATGTCCGAGCAGAAGGAGGCCGAGCAGCACAAGCGGGCCGCCATCCTCAAGTCCGAGGGCGAGCAGCAGTCGGCCATCAACAGCGCCCAGGGCCGCAAGCAGGCCAACGTGCTGGAGGCCGAAGGTCAGAAGCAGGCGTCGATCCTGGCTGCCGAGGCCCAGAAGCAGGTGCTCGAGCTCCGAGCCGACGGCGAGAAGCGGGCGGCACAACTGCGGGGTGAGGGCGAGTCGGCGGCGCTCGACGCCATCGACACCTCGGTCATCCACCCCAACACGCTGGCCATCATGCAGCTCCGGGCCCTGCAGGCCCTGGCCACGTCGCCCAACTCCAAGATCGTGGTGCCCTATGAGGCCGCCGGTCTGGTCGGGGCGGCCCAGGTGCTGGTGGACGCAATGAAGGACGCCGGCATCACCGGTGACCCCACGGCCAACGGCAACGGTCGGACCCCTTCGACCACCGGCTGACCGGCTGGGCGCAGCCGCCTACTTCATCTCCACCTGGTCGAGGTACTCGTCGTCCCAGTGGGTGAAGATCTCATCGGGGAGCTTGAGGCAGTGAGTCGGGGCCAAAGCCTCCACGAACGCCCGGTCGTGGCTGACCACCACGATGGTCCCGGGCCACTGGCTGAGCATGGTCCCTACCGCCTCGATGGATGACGGGTCGAGGTTGTTGGTCGGCTCGTCGAGGAGGAGGACGTTGGCCCGGCCGGCGGCCAGCATGGCCAGGCCCAGCTTGGCCCGTTCGCCGCCCGACAGCGTCTTGGGCATCTGGTAGGCGGCCTTGCCGGCGATACCGAACATGCCGAGGAGGGCCCGTCGCTCGGTCTCCTGGATGAGGATGGTGTCGTCGATGTTCTCGAGCACGGTGCGGTCCATGTCGACCTGCTCGTGCTCTTGGGCGAAGTACCCGAGAGTCACGTTGGCCCCGAGCTCGACGAGCCCACCGGTGGGCTCCTGCACCCCGGCCAGGCAGCGGAGCAGGCTGGACTTGCCGGCCCCGTTCCGGCCGATGATCACAGCCCGGTCGCCCCGGCGGCAGTGGAAGTTGACCGCCTCCAACACCGTGGTGGTGTCGTCGTAGGTGACGGACAGGTCGGTGGTTCGCAGCGGTACCTCGCCGGACCGTTGGGGGGTGGGTAGGTGGAACGAGCTCTTCTTCTCGCGCTTGTGGACCTCGGTCTTGCTCGACTCCAGCCGCTCCACCCGCTTGTCCAGTGACTTGGCGATCCGGGCCCGGCGGTTGGTGCTGCCCCGCATGGAGTCGGCCAGGGTGGACAGCCGCTTGATCTCCCGCCCCTCGAGCAGGGCGGACCGTTCCCGTTGGCTCTGGTCCGCCTCGAGCTGGACCATGTACGACGAGTAGGTGCCCTTGAACTCGTGCAGGTGTCCGTCGGACAGGTGCAGGACCTTGTTGATGGACCGGTCGAGCAGCTTGAGGTCGTGGCTGACCACCAGGATGGCCCCGGGGAACCGCTCCAGCTCCTCCATCAGCCACCGTTTGGCCGGCAGGTCGAGGTGGTTGGTCGGTTCGTCGAGGATCATGGTGTCGGGTCCCTGGAAGAGGATCCGGATCAGGTCCACCCGTCGGCGCTGGCCCCCCGAGAGGCTCTCGATGTCCTCCAGCAGTAGTTCTTGACGGAGGCCGAGGCCGTCGGCCAGTCGGGCCATGGTGGACTCCGCCTCGTAGCCGCCGTTCTCCCGGAACTGCTCCTCGAGATCGGAGAAGAGCTCGATGTTCTCACTGCTCGGGTCCTTGGCCATCTGGTCGCGAGCTTTGTTGAGGGCATCGTCCAACACGTCGAGCCCCCGGCCGGACAGGACGTGGGAGAAACCGATGGGCTCCAGGCCGAGGCCGTGGGGTACCGGCACCTGGGGCAGGTAGCTGTAGGTGCCGCGGATGGCGGCGTTGCCGGTGGAGCGCACATTGTGCCCGGGTTCGTCAATGATCACCGAGATGAAGGTGGACTTGCCGGTCCCGTTGCGGCCCACCAGTCCGACCTTCTCACCGGCGCCGACCACGAAGGAGGCGTCACGGAGCAGCGTTCGGTCGCCGATTTCAATGGTGAGGGAGGAGCCGACGATCATCAGGGAGCGGGGGTGACCAGGGGAGGACCGGGGCGTTCGCCCGGGCCCACGACGGGGACTCCCGACGCGGTCAACCGCACCCAGTCTCCCACAGCGCCGCGCCCCACCCGACGCGCGCTGCTCTCAGCCGTGGCGGGCCATCCTCCGGGCCCGCACCACCCGGTGGTGGACCATGGCCCGGAACGCGATCTGGTGGATGGGCCACAGCAACCACCAGTAGGCCATGCCCAACAGTCCCCGAGTCCGAAGGGAGCCGACCTGCTCGATGCGCACGGGATGGGTGGACGACACCCGGAAGCCCAGCCAGGCCTCGCCGCAGAACCAGGCGCGGGTCGAGAGCACCAGGGTCTGCGGCTCCCGCACCTCCACCGTCCACCAGTCGACGGTGCCCCCCTGCTCCACCGGCCCGGACCGCCCCAGGCGGAGATCCTCGTCGAACAGATGACCGAGGGCGATGCGGAGCTGCCAGGCGTAGGGCCAGCCGTACCAGGTCAGCTGGCCGCCACAGTCGTCCAGGTCGGCCTCCACCCCGGCCACGGCGCCGTCGTCCGAGATGCCCCCGGGCCGGACCCGGGCCGAGGATCGATCGGTGTAGACCCCCTCCGCCAGCCCCTGGGTCCGGTCGAACAGGGTGCCGGCCAACTGGGTGGCCTGGTCGTCGAGGGCGGCCCGGATGGCCGCCTCCACTCCCAGCGGACGCACGGCGAAGGCGGCATCGGTGCGCTCCCGATGGCGGACGGTGACCTCGTTGGCCAGGCTCTCGATGAGGGCGTGGCTGACCGTCTGGTCGACCGGGGTGACCAGGTCCACCCAGTGGGCCGACAGCGCCGGGCTGAGGACGGTAACCTTGACGATGAACCGGCGCCGGAGGCCGCGGACCCGGGCGTAGGTGTCCATCATCTCGCGGTACGTGGTCACATCGGGGCTTCCGACGTCGTAGACGCCCGGGGCCACGTAGGCGGCTTCGGTGAGGTAGGCCAGCAGGTCTCCGAGGGCCAGGGGTTGGACCCGGGTGTTGACCCACCGGGGACAGACCATCATGGGCAGTCGCTCGGTGAGGTAGCGGACCATTTCGAAGGAGATGCTCCCGGCTCCGAGGATCACTGCGGCCCGAAGCTCCACCGTGGGCACCCCGGTGGACCCGAGGACCTCCCCTACCTCCTGTCGACTGCTGAGGTGCTCGGAGAGGTCACCATGGCCGAGTCCGCCCAGGTAGACGATTCGGCCCACCCCAGCCTGAGCGGCAGCCCGGGCAAAGGACCGGGCCAGGGACCGGTCGCGCTCGGCGAAGCCGGCGCCGCCGGCCATGGCGTGGACCAGGTAGTAGGCCACGTCGCACCCGGCCAGGGCCACCACCAGGGCGTCGGAGTCGGCCACGTCCACCCCATGGACCTCGAGGGCAGGTCCGTCCTCCAGGCTGTGGGGATCACGGACGAGGGCCCGCACGGTGTGACCTAAGCCGACCAGATGGGGCACCAGCTCCCGACCGACGAACCCGTTGGCCCCGGTCACGGCGATCCGGCCGGGCCGGGCCACCGGAGGGGAGCCCGGCACCGCACCACCTTCGGCGTCGTGGGCGGTCATCCCCCGGAGACCAGCAGGTCGCCGCCGAGCGGGGGAGTGGGGTCGTCCACGTTGTCGAGCCAACCTGCGGGCAGTCGGACCGGACGAGGCCCGTTGGTGTGGCCCCGGGCCATGCGGAGAGCCTCGAGGGGAAAGGCCAGGGTGCCGTCGATCCCGTCCAACAGCCGGTGCAGCTCGGCCAGGGAGCTGGCCAGGCCGAGCGAGCGGCGCACGGTGGAGCCGACCGGGAAGCCGGTCAGATACCAGCCGGCGTGCTTGCGGAACTGACGGACACCGAGGTCCTCGCCGAAGGTCTGGCTGAGGAGTTCGGCGTGGGTACGCATCATGGCCACGATGGCGGCGAGGTCGGGGGGCGGCGACACCGTCCGTCCGGCGAAGGCGTCGGCCAGGTCACGGAACAGCCAGGGTCGGCCGAGACAGCCCCGTCCCACCACCACCCCGTCGCACCCGGTGGCGGCCACCATGGCCAGGGCGTCGGACGCCTCCCACAGGTCCCCGTTGCCCAGCACCGGGATGGTGGTCACCGCGGCCTTGAGCTCGGCGATGGCCCGCCAGTCGGCGTGACCGGAGTAGAGCTGCTCGGCCGTCCGGGCGTGCAACGTGACGGCGCTCGCCCCCCGGTCCTCGGCGATGGTCCCGGCCTCGAGGAACGTGACGTGGTCGTCGTCCACCCCGATCCGGAGCTTGACGGTGACCGGCACCGGACCGGCTGAGTCGACGGCTGCCCCGACGATGGCAGCGAACAGGGCCCGGTGCACCGGGAGGGCGGCCCCCGCCCCTTGACGGGTCACCTTGCCGGCCGGGCAGCCGAAATTGAGGTCGATGTGGTCGACGCCGATCTCCTCCACCAGGCGGGTCACCGCCGCACCCATCACGCCGGGGTCGACGCCGCACAGCTGCACACTACGGACCGACTCGTCGGCGCCGAAGGCCGCCATGGCCAGAGTCTTGGCGTTGCCCTCGACCAGGGCCCGGGCGGTGATCATCTCGCTGACGTAGAGGCCGGCCCCGAAGGTCCGGCACAGCCGGCGGAAGGCCACGTTGGTGACCCCGGCCATGGGGGCCAGCACCACCGGGGGCTCGACGGCCACCGACCCCAGCTTGAGGGTCGGGAGGGGGAGCGCCGACGTGGGCCCGGGCATGGCTGGCGGGGTCCGAGGGTCGTCGGTCACCCGCCGGACCCGGCCCACAGCTCGGTGATGAGGATGTCCATGCGGGCCAGCATCGACCGCAGCAGCGGAAGCGAGAGCCCGATGACGTTCCCGGGGTCTCCGTCCACGCCGTCGATGAACGGGGCCGACCGCCCGTCGAGGGTGAAGGCGCCGGCCACCCCCTGGGCCTCCCCGGTGGCCAGGTAGGCATCGAGCTCGGTATCGGTGGTGACCCCGAACCGCACCGTGGTTCCGGCCACGTCGGTGATCCGGCGGCCGGTGGGCTCGTCGATCACGCAGTGCCCGGTGTACAGGGTGCCCGACCGTCCCCGCATGGAGCGGAGCCAGGCCCGGGCCACCTCCACCGAGGCGGGCTTCCCGTGAGGGGTACCGTCGAACTCGAGCATCGAGTCACACCCCACCACCACCGCCTTCCCGGACGGGTCGGCCACGGCGGTGGCCTTCTGCTCGGCCAGCGTGGTGACCAGGGACGGCGTGTCGGGTGCGGTGACCCGGTCCTCGTCCACCCCGCTGACCACCACCTCAGGGTCGAACCCGGCGTCGCGGAGTAGGCGCAGCCGGGCCGGGGAGCCCGAAGCGAGGACCAGGGTGCGGGGGGCCATGGAACGAGCGTAGGGGCCGGAGGGGGTCGGGCGGATCGCACCGGGCCGGGGAGATGCGCGATCCTGGTGGCATGACCGACACCGGCATCACCGTCGCGCCCACCCAGGTCGACCCCGAGCTGGACGGGGACCATGAGCGGATGTCCCACATCGTCCTGGAGGGGTTCAAGCCGGAGAAGGGCGATTTTATCTCGGCGGGACCTTCGGTGGTGGAGGGCATGGTCAACGGCACGGCGGTCAAGGCCCTGTGCGGGAAGATCTGGGTACCCGGCCGCAACCCCAAGCGCTATCCGATCTGCCCCACCTGCAAGGAGATCGCCGAAGGGCGGGGCTGGAAGGTGCCAGCCGGCTGATCGGTCCGATGCTCAGGGCGAGACCAGCTCGCCGTGGTCGCGACACCGGGCCCGGTAGCCACCCGGGGTTACCTGCACGGTCAGCCGCCGACCGCACCGGGCGCAGAAGCGGGGAGGATCGAGATCCCGACCGCATCCCTCACACCGGGTGGACGCCGATCCGCAGCTGGTGCAGAACGCCGTCGAGGTGGACGGGGCCGACATCGTGGCTCAGAGCACGCCGGTGAGGGCGCCCACCGGCATGCGCAGGTCGGCCAGCATCCGGAGGTCCTCGTCGGCGGAGCGGCCCAGCGTGGTCAGGTAGTTCCCCACGATGAGGGCGTTGATCCCCGAGGTCATGCCCATGGCCTGCAGCTCGCGTAGGGTGACCTCTCTCCCGCCGGCGTACCGGAGGATGACCCCGGGTAGGCCTAGACGGAAGAGGGCGATCCAACGGATGGCCTCCCAGGCCGCCACGGGCTGCTCGTCGCCCAGTGGGGTGCCGGGCCGGGGATTGAGGAAGTTGAGGGGGACCTCGGTCGGGTCTAGCTCCTGCAACTGCACCAGCAGCTCCACCCGCTGGGTGTCGGACTCGCCCATGCCGATGAGCGCCCCGCAGCACAGCTCCATGCCGTGGTCGCGGACCAGGCGGCAGGTGTCCTGCCGCTCCTCCCAGGTGTGGGTGGTGACCACCTGAGGGAAGAAGGAACGGGAGGTCTCGAGGTTGTGGTTGTAACGGTGCACGCCACCCTCAGCGAACCGGCGGGCCTGGTCCTTGGTCAACAGCCCGGCGCTGACGGCCACATTGAGCCCGGTCCGCTCGCGGACCACGGGGACGAGCTCGAGGATCCGTTGCATGGTGCGCTCGTCGGGACCGCGGATGGCCAGCACGATGCAGAACTCCGAGGCTCCGGCGGCCTTGGTCTCCTCGGCGGCGGCCAGGACCTCGTCGGTGTCGAGGAAGGGCGTGGCCTTCACCGGGGTGTCGAACCGGGAGGACTGGGAACAGAAGTGGCAGTCCTCGGGACACCCTCCGGTCTTGGCCGACAGGATGCCCTCCACCTCGACCTCCGGCCCGCACCAAGCCAGGCGGACCTGGTGGGCCAGGGCGGCCAGCGAGGTGACCCACTCGTCAGGCAGGGCGACCAGGGCGGTGAGCTCGTCGGCGGTCAGGAGACGGCGCTCGTCCAGCAGGGCGGTCCCGGCGGCGGCCAGCAGGTGGCGGGCGGCGGCCGAGTCGATGGGGACCCGCTCGGGCTCGGCCCGTGGCGGGACGCGGTTGGGCGCCGAGAAGGTGACGGTGGTACGGATGGGGGTGGCAGTGGTGTCGCCGGGCATGCCGTTACGGTAGTTGGCCCGGGGAACCAACCGGAAAACCGACAGGAGCGCCATCGTGGCATGGGACTTTTCCACCGAGCCGGAGTTCGAGGAGCAGCTGGCCTGGATGCGCCAGTTCGTGCGGGACGAGATCTTCCCACTGGAGACCCTCGATCTGTCCCATGAGGGGATGATGGAGGCCATCAAGCCCCTCCAGGCGGCGGTCAAGTCCCGGGACCTGTGGGCCTCGCACCTGCCTCCTGATCTGGGAGGGGGCGGCTTTGGCCAGGTCAAGCTGGGCCTGATGCACGAGATCTTGGGCCAGACCCCCTACGGCCCGGTGGTGTTCGGCAACAACGCCCCCGATTCGGGCAACGCCGAGCTCCTGGCTATCGGGATCGAGTCCTCCGGGCGGGACGAGCAGCGGGAGCAGTGGCTGCTGCCCCTGCTCGACGGCCGGATGCGCAGCGGGTTCTCCATGACCGAGCCGGGAGCGGGGGCCGATCCCACCATGATTGCCACCACGGCGGTCCGTGACGGGGACGAGTGGGTCATCGACGGTCACAAGTGGTTCACCACCAACGGGTCGGTGGCCGACTTCCTCATCGTCATGGCCGTCACCAATCCTGACGTCCATCCGTACGCGGGGTGCTCGATGATCGTGGTGCCGGCCCACACCCCGGGGGTGGAGATCGTGCGGGACGTGGCCACCATGGAGGACCCGGTCGAGCACTTCGGGAAGTTCGGTGGTCACGCCGAGATCATCTACCGCGAGGTCAGGGTCCCGTACGAGAACCTGGTGGGGCTGGAGGGCGAGGGGTTCGTCCTGGCTCAGAAGCGGCTGGGGCCTGGTCGAATCCACCACTGCATGCGCTGGTTGGGCCAGTCCCGGCGGGCCTTCGACATGCTCTGCGAGCGGGCGGTGTCCCGGACCACCCACAAGTCGCTCCTGGCCGAGAAGCAGACCATCCAGAACTGGGTGGCCGACTCGCTGGCCGAGATGACCGCGGCCCGACTCATGACGTTGTATGCGGCATGGAAGATGGACGAGGAGGGGGCCTCGGCGGCCCGGGTGGAGATCGCCATGATCAAGTACTACGGCGCCGGTGTCCTCTACAACGTGATCGACCGGGCCATCCAGATCCACGGAGCCCTGGGCTTCTCCACCGATCTCCCCCTCGAGTCCATGTACCGGCACGCCCGGGCCGCCCGCATCTACGACGGGCCCGACGAGGTGCACAAGGTCACCGTGGCCCGCCAGACGCTCAAGGGGTACAAGCCGGTGGAGGTGCCGAGTGAGCACGTCCCCACCCGGCGGGCCGAGGCTGTCCAGCGCTTCGCCCACCTCTTGGAGGTGGAGACCGCCGACCGCTGAGCCGGACCGAGGCGACCGCTACCCTGGTCGCCTCGTGGCCGTACTCGTCGATCTCCAGCGCGTCACCGTCCGGCGAGCGGATCGGGCGCTGTTCGAGGACCTCTCCCTCACCGTGTCGGACGGCGACCGGGTCGGAGTGGTCGGCATCAACGGCACCGGCAAGTCCACCTTGTTGCGGCTGGTGGCCGGAGTCGACTCGCCCGACGGCGGCCAGGTCCGGCGAGGGCGCGGTACGCGGGTCGGCTTCTTGGAGCAGGTGCCCGAGCTGCCCCCGGGCTCCGTGCGCTCGGCGGTCGGGACCGGCTGGGAGGCCGAATCAGCCCTCGACCGCCTGGGCATGGGGGCCGAGCTGGACACCGACGTGGCCACCCTGTCGGGAGGACAGGCCAAGCGGGTGGCCCTGGCCCGGGTGCTGGCCCACCCGTCCGAGCTGTTGGTGCTCGACGAGCCCACCAACCATCTGGATCTGGGGGCGGTGGCCTGGTTGGAGCAGCGCCTGCGCTCCTGGCGGGGTGGTCTGGTGCTGGTCACCCACGACCGCTACCTCCTCGACCGGGTGACCACCCGCATGGTGGAGCTGGACCGGGGTCGGTCCTACGTGCACGAAGGGGGCTACGCCTCCTACCTCGAGGCCCGGGCCGAGCGGGACGAACAGGCGGCGTCAGCCGAGTCCACCCGACGGAACCTGGCCCGCCGGGAGCTGGCCTGGCTGCGGCGAGGGGCCCAGGCCCGCTCCCGCAAACCGCAGGCCCGGACGGATGCCGCCCGCCGGCTCATCGCCACCCGGGCCGAGGCCCCGGCCCGCGCGACGACGTTGGAGCTGTCCGGGGACACGCCGCGCCTGGGGGACAAGGTGGTCGCGTGTGAGGGAGTGGGCTTCCACTACGACTCGGGTCCGCCGGTGCTGGTCGGGGTGGACCTGGTGCTCGACCGACGGGAGCGACTGGGCGTCGTCGGGGCCAACGGAACCGGCAAGTCGACCCTGGTCGATCTGTTGGCCGGCCGGCGCCGGCCCACCACGGGCCGGGTCGAGACCGGGCCGACCGTGGTGGTCGGGTACTACGACCAGAAGGGCGTGGAGCTGGACACCGGGGCGCGGGTGCAGGACCTGGTGGCGGGGCCGAGCCGCTCGCCGGGCTCGCTGGCCGACGTGGCCCTCATGAAGCGGTTCTGGTTTGGCGGTGAGCTCCCCTATGCCCGGGTAGGAACCCTGTCCGGTGGCGAGCGGCGACGGCTGCAGCTCCTGTTGGTCCTGGCCGGCCGGCCCAACGTGCTGTTCCTCGACGAGCCCACCAACGACCTCGACCTCGACACGCTGCGCATCCTGGAGGACTTCCTCGAGGAGTGGCCCGGCGCCCTGGTGGTGGTGAGCCACGACCGCACCTTCCTCGAGCGGACCACCGAACGGCTGGTGGCGGTGGAGCCGGACGGCTCGGTCCGGCCCGTCCCCGGGGGGGTGGAGGCTTGGGTGGCCCGGGTGGAGGGTGGAGGACCCGTCTCGGCCAGTGTCACCGCCGCCCCACCGGCCGTCCCGGCCACCGCCCGACGTCCGGCCGACGCTCAGGAGGCCGCCCCGGCGGGCCGCCTCCTGCGGGAGGCGGAGAAGGACATGGCCCGAGTCCAACGGCAGCGGGACCGGATCAACGATGCCCTGACCCGAGCGGGCGACCACCAGGAGATGACCCGTCTGGGCGTCGAGTTGGCCGAGGCCCAACGGGCGCTCGACCAGGCCGAGGAGCGGTGGCTGTCCCTGGCCGAGGAGGCCGAGTCACGCCCCTGAGGGCGCTCGCCCCCCGCCGTCAGAGTCGTAGCTGCATGTACCAGGGATAGGTCACCGGAGGGCGCGACGCCTTGGTCAGGGCCTTGGCCGAGTCGAGGGGTAGGGAAAGGTCGAATCCGGCCAGATTCTGTTCCAGCTGCTCCACGGTCCGGGGACCGATGATGACCGACGTCACCCCCGGGCGGCCGAGCAACCAGGCCAGGCTGACCGCCGTGGGCGTCGTGTCCAAACCGGTGGCCACCCGCTCCACCTCGGCCAGGATGTCGAAATTGCGGTCGGTGAGGGTGAGCATCCTCATCCCCTCGGCTCCGAGGTCCGTCCCCCGGCTCAACCGCCCGTCCGCCGGAAGCGTGCCCCCCGGGGCGTACTTCCCCGTGAGCATTCCGCCACCCAGGGGACTCCAGACGATGACCCCCATGCCGTGTCGGGAGGCCGTCGGGAGAATGTCGAGCTCGATGTCACGCCAGATGAGTGAGTACTGGGGCTGCAGGCTGACGAGCGGGGTCCCGCCCACCCGGTCGGCGGCCCACTGGGCCTCGACCAGCTGACTGCCGTAGAAGTTCGAGCACCCGATGTAGCGGACCTTTCCGGCCCGGACGAAGTCATCGAGGGTGGCCATGCTCTCCTCGACGGGGGTGTCGTGATCCCAGTTGTGCAGCTGGTAGAGGTCGATGTACTCGGTGCCCAGCCGACGCAGGCTGGCCTCGAGGGCACGGGTCAGATGGGCACGGGAGGAGCCGCGGTCATTGGGTCCGTCCCCCATGGCGTTGTACCCCTTGGTGGCGAGGACCACGTCCCCGCGCTTGTCGGCAATGGCCCGGCCGACGATCTCCTCGGAGGCGCCGGCGTTGTACACGTCGGCGGTGTCGATGAAGTTGTGGCCGGAGTCGATGAAGGCATCGACGATCCGGCGGGATTCGGCCTCGTCGGTGCCCCACTCCGTGTTGCCGAAGGTCATGGTGCCCAAGCAGGCCCGTGACACTTTCACGCCTGATCTCCCGAGGGTCACGTGCTCCATGATCCGGACCTTAGTGGTGGCAGGGGAGGCGACGGGGCCGTCGGAGCGGAAGGGGCAGAACCCGACCTGGGCTCAACCCGGGGTGGTGGGGTGAGCCGCTGGAGAAGGCGGTGTCAGGCCAATCGGGGCCGGCGGGCGGGGCCGACGTCCCGTTCCGACCGGTGACCCGGGAGCAGGCCGGTCAGGGCCCAGGGGAGGTGGAAGAGGGCGTCGAGGGTCAGCACCGCCCCCACCCCTACGGCCACGCCGCCGAGGGCATCGGTCGGGTAGTGCCACCGGAGCACGATGACTGCCGCGCTGACCCCGACGGTGACCGCCGCTCCGATCACGGCGATCGACGGACGGACCCGGGCCGACACCACCAGCGTGGCCGCCGTCATGAGGGCGGCCACGGCGGCCACGGTGCCCGACGGGTAGGAGGCGCTCCCGGTGATCCCGAGATGCCGACCCACCAGAGGCTTGGCCAGATCCTGCACGATGAGGACGGCCAGCACGGGGGCGAGGGCACAGGCCCCGGCCCGGACCCAGTCGCGGAAGACCCCGACGGCGAACACCAGGACCACTCCGACCAGCAGCGCCGAGAGCGAGCCCACCACCACCAGGTCGTGGGCCCACCGGGAGGCCGAGTCGGCGGGAAGGGCGGCGTACCCCCAGACATCGAGCCGGTTGGACCAGGGCCGGTGGATGAGGGCCAGTCCGGCCACGGCGGCGATGATCAGGGCCGTGACCCCGGCCAGCAGCTGGAGGCAGGTGCCTCCGAGGGAGGCGGCGCGGGGTCCGCGCCGGCGTTCGGGTGGGCGTGATCCCATCACCCGAGGCTACGGGTCGTCGGAGGCGATGTCCGCGCGAGGGGGTTCAGCCGCCCGATTCGTCGACGAGGCCGCCATCGGCGGGTGGCGTCCACGGCCGGGTTGGCCACCCCGAGAAGTCTGGTCATGGAGAGGTGGTGGGCTTCCAACTTCTGGTCGAGCTACTCCTCGTGCTCCTCGAGCTGGAGCCGCTGGGCCTCGAGCAACGATTCGTGTCGGATGTCGGACACGACGTACCCCCGACCAGGGCGATGGGGAGCCAGACGAACGAGACGTAGAGGTTCGGCCCGTCCGCCGACTGGTCCCACGGCCACCAGTCACCGTGGAACCGGTGCCATCCGAACAGCAGCCCGAAGAGCACGAAGTACAGGACCAGGAACCCCATCAGGATCACGATCTTCTTGATGTGTTTCACCAAGCTCCCCATCCGATGCCGATGCCGATGCCGATGCCGATGCCGATGCCGATGCCGATGCCGATGCCGATGCCGATGCCGATGCCGATGCCGATGTGGGACGGCGGACCACTCCCCAGAGCGGCGATGGCCCACCGTGGCCCGCACAGCCTGGCACCCGATTCGCCGACTCGGGTGGAGAGCCGCACGGCGGCGATTGGCGCTCAGCCCGTAGGGGGCACGTCGCTCTCGCCGCCGGGGAGATCCTCGAACACCGCCGCCCGTTTCTGGCGGAGGGCGGCCACGCCCTCGCGGTAGTCGGGACCGGACATCATGGGGTCGATCAGGGCTTCGGCCGTCCGCACCGCCTCGGCGGCGCTCATATGGAAGGCCTCGTACACCTGTCGCTTGGAGGCGGCCATGGAGGCCGGCGAGACGGAGGTGGCCAGGTCCTGGGCGTACTCGAGCACCCGGTCCGACAGCTGGTCGGCGGGGACGACCGCCGTCACCAGGCCCAGTTCGAGTGCCTCCTCGGCGGTGAAGGTGCGGCTGGACAGGATGAGGTCGAGGGATCGGGGGAGTCCGATGAGCTTGGGCAGGAGCCAGGCCAGCCCGAAGGCGCACGGGAGTCCGAGCCGGCCGTGGGCGGTGGTGAACTTGGCACCGGAGGCGGCGAACCGGAGGTCGCAGTAGCAGGCCAGAGCGAACCCGATGCCGGCCACCGGCCCGTTGATGGCGGCGATGACGGGCTTGGGCACCCCGAAGTGGTAGGCCAACTCGGCATCGAACTCGGGTCGCACCCCGTAGCCCGGTCGGTCGAGGTCACTGGTGTCCCAGGTGCGGTACGCCCCCCGCTCGACGTGACCGGCCAGGTCCTCGGACTCGGCCCCGGCACAGAATCCCCGCCCCGACCCCGTCACCACGATGACCCGCACGCCCGGATCGTCGCTGGCCCGTTGGAGGCACGACCGGTACTCGGCGTTCATCCGCGCCGTCCAGGCGTTGAGCCGGTCGGGCCGGTGGAGGGTGATGGTGGCCACCCGCTCGGAGACGTCGTAGCGCGTCACCTCGAGCTCGGAGATCCCGAGGGATGCCATCAGCGCCCCGTCCCGGGGTGGTCGAGGCCGGCGTAGCGGTCGGATCGGGTCGTACCCGGGGACAACCTCAGTAGCGGTAGGTGTCCGGCTTGTACGGACCGTCGACCGGGACCCCGATGTACTCGGCCTGCTCCTTGGACAGCGTGGTCAGGCGGACCCCGAGGGCGTCAAGATGGAGCCGGGCCACCTTCTCGTCGAGATGCTTGGGCAGCACGTAGACCTTGTTCTCGTACTGACTGGCGTTGTTGTACAGCTCCATCTGGGCCATGGTCTGGTTGGTGAAGGAGTTGGACATCACGAAGCTGGGGTGACCGGTGGCGTTGCCCAGGTTGAGCAGCCGGCCCTCGGACAGGATGATCACGGCGTGGCCGTCGGGGAAGACCCACTTGTCGACCTGAGGCTTGATGTTGACCCGCTCCGTGCCCTCGATCTTCATCAGTCCGGCCATGTCGATCTCGTTGTCGAAGTGCCCAATGTTGCCCACGATGGCCTGGTGCTTCATCTGCTCCATGTGGGAGGCGGTGATCACGTCCTTGTTGCCGG
This sequence comes from Acidimicrobiales bacterium, assembly GCA_038210245.1. Classification (GTDB taxonomy): domain Bacteria; phylum Actinomycetota; class Acidimicrobiia; order Acidimicrobiales; family RAAP-2; genus Bog-756. The sequence continues at coordinate 8,203 of JBBQWW010000006.1, read as the reverse complement.
TTGTGGTCACGAAGATGTCGGCGCTGCCCACCAGGTCCTCGAGGGTGGCCACCTGGTAGCCGTCCATGGCTGCCTGCAACGCACAGATCGGATCGATCTCGGTCACCACCACCCGGGCCCCCTGGCCGCGCAGTGACTCGGCGCAGCCCTTGCCCACGTCGCCGTAGCCGCACACCACGGCCACCTTGCCGCCGATGAGGACGTCGGTGGCCCGGTTGATCCCGTCGATCAGCGAGTGGCGGCAGCCGTACTTGTTGTCGAACTTGGACTTGGTCACGGCGTCGTTGACGTTGATGGCGGCAAAGAGGAGCTCCCCGCTCTGCTCCATCTCGTTCAGCCGGTGCACGCCGGTGGTCGTCTCCTCGGAGACCCCCTTGATGCCGTTAGCCACCGTGGTCCACCGCGAGGCGTCCTCGGCCAGGCTCCGGGTCAGCACCGACAGCACCACGGCGAACTCCTCGGAGTCGGCCGTAGAGGGGTCGGGGACGGCTCCGGCCTTCTCGAACTCCACCCCCTTGTGCACCAACAGGGTGGCGTCGCCACCGTCGTCGAGGATCATGGTCGGGCCCTCGCCGGGCCACAGGAGGGCCTGCTCCGTGCACCAGCAGTACTCCTCGAGGCTCTCGCCCTTCCAGGCGAAGACGGGGACCCCGGCCGGGCGGTCGACGGTTCCGGTCGGTCCCACGGCCACGGCGGCAGCAGCATGGTCCTGGGTGGAGAAGATGTTGCAGCTGGCCCACCGCACCTCGGCGCCTAGCGCCGTGAGGGTCTCGATCAGCACGGCTGTCTGAATGGTCATGTGCAGGGAGCCGGTGATCCGGGCCCCGGCCAGCGGCTGCTCGGCGGCGTGCTCGGAGCGCATGGCCATGAGACCGGGCATCTCGTGCTCGGCCAGCTCGATCTCCTTGCGGCCGAACTCGGCGAGGGAAAGATCAGCCACCTTGAAGTCGGCTTGCTGTGTGGTGGTCATGGGAACTCCTTCGGTGGGGCCGGCCCTGTAGGGAGGCCGGACTGGGTGGCACGGGATGCGGGCCCGTCCTGGTCGGGTCCGGAGCGGAGGGCCACCTTCAATGCGGTCGCTGCGCCCCAGTGTCGACCCCTCCATGGTAGCCGACGGGACCGGATCGACCCCAGCTGGGGAGATGGGAGACTGGAGCCATCCAATCCGAGGGCGAGCCTGTCACCGAGGGACTCGAGTCACCGCTGCGCCTCCGACCGGGCTCGCCCCGGTGGTGGTTCACCAGCCGCGCCACGGGCCGGATCACCGTGGCCCAGGCCCCCAATCTGGCCCTGGTGGTCTTCGCCGTGGCCACGGTGGCCGGCCGACTGCTCGACGGCCACCACCAGGCGTCCCGAGTCCTCTCCGACGTGGCCAGTGGGGCCATCGTCTTTTGGAGCCTCGATGAGCTCATCCGAGGGGTCAACCCGTGGCGGCGGGTCCTCGGGGCCGTGGTCCTCACGGTGACCCTGGTGTCGGTCGTCCGCCGGTAGCCGGTTGGAGGTCGATGGCGTCCCGGACCGGTCCCGGGGTCGGACCGCGCTGGCCGCTACCATCACCGACGATGAGTTCGTCGGCCCTCGGTCGCACGGATGGAACTGGGGAGGATCGATGGTCGAAGGCCACAAGGCAGCAACAGGTTCTAGGGGAGACCGGTCGGCGGTGGGCCGGCGGACGGTCTGGCGGCGCCTGGCCACGGCCGGGGGAGCCCTGGTCATGACCACCGGCCTGTTGGCCGCCTGCACCTCGTCCTCCACGTCGTCGGCCGCCGTGCCTCAAAAGGGCCGGGGCACGGTGCTGCTGGTGGGGACGTTCGCCGGGCACGCCGGGAAGTACAAGACCATCCAGTCGGCGGTCGACGCGGCCAGACCGGGGGACTGGATACTCATCGCCCCGGGTGACTACCACGAGAACGCCGACGAGTCGGGGGTCAGCACCGATCCGGCCCATGGGGACATGGGCGGGGTCATGGTCACCACCTCCAACGTCCACCTCCGGGGCATGAACCGCTCGAAGGTCATCGTGGACGGCACCAAGTACGGCGCACCGGGTTCATGCAGTGCCGATCCGACCGCTCAGAACTTCGGGGCTCCCGGCGCCGACGGCACTCCGGTCGGCCGCAACGGGATCATGGTGTGGAAGGCCAACAACGTCTCGGTGGACAACCTCACGGCGTGCAACTTCCTGGCCGGGTCGGGCGACTCCGGCAACGAGGTCTGGTGGAACGGTGGGGCCGACAGCGCCACCATCGGACTGCACGGCTACTCGGGGAGCTATCTCACCGCCACCAGCACCTACTTCAGCAACCAGGGCACCGCCGACCAGCAGGAGGCTACGGCGGCCCAGTACGGGATCTTCTCGTCCAACTCCCGCGGCCCCGCCCTGTGGAACCAGGTCTACGCCAGCAACTTCAACGACTCCGGCATGTACGTCGGTGCCTGCCTGCAGCAGTGCGGGATCACCATCAACCACGCCTGGATGGAGTACAACGCCCTCGGCTACTCGGGCACCAACTCCGGTGGGGCCATCGTGGTGGAGAACTCCGAGTTCGACAACAACCAGGACGGGTTCGACACCAACACCCAGATCGGCGGGGACCCACCGGCGCCCCAGAACGGCAACTGCCCGAAGAACGCCATCAGCCCCATCACCCATACCCGTTCGTGCTGGGTGTTCATGCACAACTACGTGCACGACAACAACAATCCCAACGTACCGCAGGCGGGTAACGCTGCGGCCGGGCCCACCGGGACCGGCATGACGCTGTCGGGCGGGCGGAACGACACGGTGATGGACAACACCTTCGCCAACAACGGGGCGTGGGGATTCCTGATGGTGCCGTTCCCCGACTCGGACACACCCTCGTTCAACCAGACATGCTCGGGAACGGGAGGAGTGGAGACCCCCGGATTCGGATGTGTCTACGACCCGATGAACAACGCCCTACTGCACAACACCTTCTCCCACAACGGGTTCTTCGGGAACGCCGGCAACGCCGACTACGGGCAGATCACCCTCGACGCCGGCCAGCCCTCGAACTGCTACGTGGGCAACCGGGCGCCGACCGGGAGCGTGCCGGCCGACCTCGAGCAGACCCAGCCCACCTGCGGCAAGAAGACGGCAGCGGCCAACACCGGGGGGCCACTACTGGGCCAGGTGCTGTGCGATTCCGGTTTCGGGACCTGCCCGGCCGGGGCCACCTACCCGGTCCGAACCGGGGTGGTCATACATCCGTTGCCCAAGGGCATCCCCACCATGCCCAACCCGTGTGCCGGGGTGCCGTCCAACGCCTGGTGCTCGGGCGGCAAGCCGGTCTGATGGCCCGGTCCCGGCTCGGCCGGGGCACCCTGGGTCTCGGGCCGGCGTCGGCTACTCGACCAGATCGTGGTCGGGAGGCCGGAGGGGGGAGTCGGCGAAGAAGGTGAGGTACGGCCCGGGATCCCCGTCCCAGGCCAGGGCCCGGAACTGGGCCACCGAACGGCGTCCCGAGAAGGACCGGAACACCTCGAAGCCCGACGCGGTCAGCCGGACCGGCGCCGGTGACCCGCCGAGGACGACCCGGAACCCCGGGGTGTCCAGCTCGATACCGGGCAGGCGCTCCTCGGCCACCAGTCCGTCGAGGGCGAAGCTGATGAAGGACAGTCCGACCCTGACGCTGTAGGCGTCACGACCTCCCGGCCGGTCGAGAGCGCCGCGTATGTCGTGCTCGTGAGTGCCGGCGTCGAAGACGAACTGGGCGGCGCTGCGGGCCGGGAAGGCGCTGCCCATGCCCTCCACCGTCGGGCTGACCTCGTTCCACCGCTCGAGCAGGCCGTGGAGTCCCAGTGGTGCGAACCGGCGGACCTGGTCGTCGGCCCACGGGCCCGTGCCGACCCCGTCCAGGTTGCCCTCGAGGATGTCGGACTCCACGCCGTAGAGGTGGGCCACGGCGTCGGTGACGGTCCAGCCGGGGCAGGCCGGCACCGGGATGACCGCAGCTCGTGCGTCGGGGAGGTCGGCCAGCACCTCGCTCAACCGGGTACGGATCCCCGTGTAGGCCGCCACTGACTCGTCCGCCGGCATCAGGAGCGTGTCCACGGCCCCCAGCGTAGGTCGATCCGATCCTTGGCCGCTTAGCATGACGGGGTGGTGTATCGACCATGACCGGAGCCCGACCCGGTGACGCCGGCCCGGTCTCCGACCCTCCCGCCATCGAGGTGCGGGCCAGTCGGCGTGCGACGGTGGGGGGGATGGACGTCCGCCGGGCCCTACCGCAACCCGGACACCGCACCGTGGGGGCCTGGTGCTTCGTCGACCACATGGGACCCCTCCCTACCGGCGTGGCACCGGGTGGGATCGGGCCCCATCCCCACACCGGCCTCCATACGGTGACCTGGCTGCTCGAGGGAGAGCTCCTGCACCGCGACAGCCTGGGCTCGGAACAGACCATCCGCCCCGGCCAGCTCAACCTGATGACAGCTGGTCACGGCGTCAGCCATGCCGAGGAGCCCACCGCCGGGCATGGGGGCGGCCTCCACGGACTCCAGCTGTGGGTGGCCCAACCCGAGGCCACCCGGCACGGGGCCCCGGCCTTCGAGCATCATCCAGTCCTACCTCAGGTGGAGTGGGCCCGGGCACGGGCCACCGTCCTGGTGGGTGAGCTGGGTGGCACCGTCTCGCCGGCTCGGGCGGACACCCCGCTGGTCGGTGTCGACCTCCGCCTGCACCCCGGGTCGGTGGAGGTGCCGTTGGCGGTGTCCTTCGAACACGCCCTAGTGGTGGTGGAGGGGGCCGTCGAACTCGAGGGTCGTGCCATCGGCCCCGGGGAGATGGCCTACGTGGCCGCCGGTCGGGCCGAGCTCGGGCTCATCGCCGGCGGGCCCTGCCGCCTCCTGCTGATCGGTGGGCCACCCGTCGAGTCGCCGGTGGCCATGTGGTGGAACTTCGTGGGTCGGTCGCGGGACGAGTTGGCCGAGGCCGGACGCCAGTGGAACATCGGCTCCGACCGGTTCGGGGAGACCGGCTCAGCCATGGACCGGATCCCGGCCCCGGCGGTGCCCTGGTCCACTCAGGGAGCGGACACCGAGACGGCCAGCGGCAGGTCGGACGAGGAGGGGCCTACGGCCAGAGTGTAGGTTCCCGGCACGGTGGTCCAGGCACCGTTCAGATACACCCGGAACGAGGTAGCCGGGACGTCGAGGGTGACCGTCCGGGACTGACGGGGGGCCAGGTTCACCGGTCGGAAGGCCACCAGCTGGGCGGGGGGCTCGGCGGCCGCGGCGGGATAGGAGAGGTAGGCCTGGGGGACGGCCACACCCGAGCGGGTCCCGGTGTCCGTCACCCGGACCCGCAGGGCGAAGCCGTCGGCCGTGCGGGCCAGGGCGAGCCCGGTCAGCGAGAACCGGGTGTAGGACAGGCCGTAGCCGAACGGGAACAGCGGTACGACCCCGGCGGCGTGGTCGTACCGGTAGCCCACGTCGAGTCCTTCGGCGTACGTCGAGGTCAGGTCGACCCCGGGCCATTGGGAGGTGGTGTTCACGCCGGTCTGGGTGTCGGTGGCGGGGAAGGTCACCGGAAGCCGACCGGAGGGGTCGGCGTCCCCGTAGAGGAGGGCGGCGATGGCCGCCCCGTCCTGCTCACCCGGGTACCAGGCCTCCAGTACGGCCTGGACTCGGTCCAGCCAGGGCATGAGTACGGGGCCACCGCTGTTGAGGACGACCACAGTATGTGGATTGGCCGCGGCCACCGCGGTGATGAGGGCGTTCTCGTCGCCCGGGAGCGAGAGGGACGGCCGGTCGAAGGCCTCCGAGTTGAAGTCCCCGGCGAAGACCACGGCCACGTCGGCCCGGCGAGCCGCGGCCACGGCAGCACGGATCCGGTTGCTCACATAGGCCCACCCCAGGGTCAGGTAGCTGGGGGTGACCGCCGTCTCACCCGAAGGGGTCCGGTTGTCGATGGGCTCCCACGACAGGTGCACCCGGTAGGGGTGGCCTCCGGTGAGCGGGACGGTCTGGGCCCAACGGCCGAGGGCGTGACTGAGCGGGTCGGCCACCACCGTCACGCCGTCGAGGGTCAGAGTGGCGGCGCCCACCCCCTGCAGCGAGAGGGTGTAGAGGCCGGTGTGGGGTGGGGTGAGGGTGCCGGTCCAGGCGGCCGAGACGTCCGACCATCCCGGCGGGAGCACCACATGGGAGTGGGCGGCGGCGGTGGTGCGGCTCAAGGGGAACTCGCCGATCCCTTGACCCAGAGGATTGTGGAGGCGGTCGACCGGTGCGACCGGTCGGGTGAGGGTGGGCAGGAGGTGGGAGGTGGTGGGGTGGGGGCTGAGGGAGACGTCGACGGTGGGCTGGACGGCGCCGAGCGAGACCGGTCCGGTGGCGTCGGGATCTGTCTGGGTGAGGGTGAGGGTGAGTCCGTGACCCGTGCCGGAGGCCGGAGTCAGGTACCTCGAAGGGATGGGGGGCAGGGGCGCGGTGGTGCTGCCCCCGCCGGAGTAGGTCACCGTGGTGCCGCTCCCGGCCCGCCGTCGGATGGCAGCCAGGGGCGAGGAGGTGAAGGGGGGGAGCACCCGGGAGCTTCCGTTGCCCGATGTGACCGGCGAGGTGGCGGCGTCGGCCCCGATCACGGCGATCGACCGGTGGGCCGAGGCCTGGAGGGGCAGGGCCCCGCCGGAGTCCTTCAGCAGGACGGCGGACCGCTCGGCGGCGGTCAGGGCGAAGTCGGTGTGCGAGTCGGAGTCGACGGCGGTGGCCGGGGTGCCGGAGGCCGGGCGATCCACCAGGCCGTGGGTGAACATCTCGCCCAGCACCCGGATCACGGCCCGGTCCACCGTGGCCATGCTCAGGCGGTGCTCGTCCACCAGGAGGTCGAGCCGGTTCACCGAGGCCGGCTTGAGCAGGTCGGTTCCGGCGGTGAGGGCCACCACCGGGTCGTGCACCGAACCGAGGTCGGAGCGGATGATCCCGGTGAATCCCCACCGGCCCAGCTGGCCCAGGAGGCCCGGGTCCTGGCACTGGAAGGTGCCGTTCAGTCGAGGGTAGGCGCACATCGCCGCCGATACGTGGGCCTGGCTCACGGCGGCCTCGAACGGCGGGAAGTACAGTTCCTCGAGCGCCCGCGGTGGCACCTGGACGTCGAGCACGCCCCGGTCGGTCTCCTGGTTGTAGACGGCGAAGTGCTTGGCCATGGCCAGCGTGCCGGTCGACTGGATGCCCCGGGTGGCGGCCACGCCCATGGCTGCCACCAGTCGCGGGTCCTCCCCGAACCCCTCGTAGGTGCGTCCGCTCTGGGGCACCCGATCGATGTTGAGCGTCGGTCCCTGGATGACGTCGATGCCCTGGCCGGCGGCCTCGGCCCCCAGCACCTGTCCGTACGTCCTGGCCACTCCGGTGTCGAAGGTGGCGGCGATACCCAACGGGGAGGGTAGCTGGGTGACGCCCACGTCGCCGTAGGCCAGGCCCTGCGGGCCGTCCTGGAGGGTCAGGGCCGGGATGCACAGGCGGGGCACACCGGCGTTGATGTTCTCGTAGGGGCCGGCGTGGATGAGGACGATCTCCCCCAACTTCTCCCGCACGGTCATCCGCCGCACCACGTCGGCGGCCAGGGTCGCCGGTGCGGTGTGCCGGTCGAGGGAGCGCTTCAGCCATGGGCAACGGCCCACCTCGGCGGTGGTCGACGGTATCCGGGGCGGTGAGGCGCGGTGGTCTCCGAATGCGATGTCGGAGGCGCCGTCGGCCAGGCTGCCGGGTACCGGGGTCGATGACACCAGGGCACCGAGCGCGATCATTCCCACCGCCAGCGCCACCGCCAGGGCCACGTGTCGTCGGTGGCGACCGGGCGAAAGCCGGCCCACGGCGTCGGCCTGGCCGGTGGGGCTCGAGTCCCTTCCATCGGATGCAGGCATGTCGGTGGTGGGAGGCACGGGCGCGCCCAACCTAGCGACGGTCGGCGCCGGTGTGGTGTCGGCCGTCGGCCGTCGGCCGTCGGCCGTCGGCCGGGACGCGGGGACGGTCGGGGTCGGTTGCTGGCGGCCCGGGGGACACTGCCGCCGGCCACCACCGCCCGCACTAGTTGACCAATTCACTCGGGTTTGCCAAGCTTGGAAGCCGAGAGCGCCGACCCGTGCTGGCGAACGACGCCGAGGGACCGTTCCGAGGAGACCACCGCCATGTCCGAATGGGGATTCGAAACTCGTCAGATCCATGCCGGAGCCGTGCCCGATCCCAC